>NZ_JBIAMU010000028.1:0-132306 GCF_042874215.1 Streptomyces sp. NPDC004111 | reverse complement strand
ACGCCCGGTTACATTCCGAACCCGGAAGCTAAGCCTTTCCGCGCCGATGGTACTGCAGGGGGGACCCTGTGGGAGAGTAGGACGCCGCCGAACAAATTTTAATAAAGCCGCGGTCCCCGAGTCGTTTCGACTCGGGGACCGCGGCTTTTTTGCGTTTATGGTCGGATCATGCGCTACGACCTGGTGATCTTCGACAACGACGGAGTGCTCGTGGACAGCGAGCCCCTCTCCAACACCATCCTGTCCGGGTACCTGACAGAACTCGGGCACCCCACCACGTACGAGGAGTCCCTGCGGGACTACATGGGGGCCGCCGTGCACCGGGTGCACGATCTCGTGCGGGAGCGGAGCGGGCAGGAGCTGCCGGCCGAGTTCGAGGAGACCTTGCACGCGCGGATCTTCGCCGCGTTCGAGCGGGAGCTCCAGCCGGTGCGCGGGGTCGAGGACGTACTGGGGAAGCTCGTCGCCGACGGGGTTCCGTACTGTGTGGCCTCCTCCGGGACGCACGAGCGGATCAGGGTCGCGCACCGGCGGACCGGGCTCGACGAGTGGTTCGAGGACGAGTGGCTCTTCAGCTCCCAGGACGTGGGAAAGGGCAAGCCGGCGCCCGACCTGTTCCTCTACGCGGCACAGCACATGGGAGTGGCGCCCGAGCGGTGCGTCGTCGTCGAGGACAGCCCGCTCGGCGTCCAGGCCGCGAACGCCGCCGGGATGGACGTCCTCGGGTTCACCGCGATGACGCCGGCCGAGCGGCTGACCGGAGCCACCGGGTACTTTTCGGACATGGCCGAACTTCCGGGGCTGTTGGTCTGAGGGCGCCCAAGGAACGGGTCATTTTGGGTGTGTGATCCATCTACCCATGAGTAGCCGGGAGTCGTACGCTCAGCGCTCATGACAGACGCGCGCCTGCGGTACGGCAGGGCCTCATTGGCGTTGAGCTTCTTCGCGCAGGGGGTGGCCTTCGCCGTCCTCGTGACCCGGATTCCGGCCCTCCAGAGCCAGTACGGGATATCCGACTCGGTACTGCCGATCTTCCTGGCCGCGGTGCCCATCCTCGCCGGGGTCGGCAGTGTCGTCGCCGAGGCGCTGGCCAAGCGGGTCGGTGCGGCGGTCGTGCTGCGCTGGTCCCAGCCGGTCGTCCTGCTCGCGCTGATCGGGGTCGGGCTCGGCCGCGAGATGTGGCAGGTCGCCCTCGCGCTCGGCGCGTTCGGGCTGTCCGTGGGGCTCCTGGACGCGTCCATGAACATGCTGGGGGTCAGCCTCCAGCGGGCGTACGGGCGGAGCATCATGCTCGGCTTCCACGCGGCGTACAGCCTCGGCGGGATCGCCGGCGCCTCGCTCGCCTGGGCGGGGGCGCACTGGGAACTCTCGCTGCTGGTCACGTATCTGCCCGCGGTGTGCCTGCTGCTGCCGGCGGTCCTCGTCGGGAGCCGCTGGTACGTCGACGCCAAGGGCGGCCAGGAGGCGGCGGAGAGTGCGGGGCGGAAGGCGGCCGGGTTCTCGTTCAAGCTGCTGCTGCCGCTGTGCCTGGTGATGTCCTTCGCGTACATCGGGGACTCCACGGTCTCCAACTGGAGTGCCAAGTACCTTCAGGACGTGCTGGGGTCGAGCGAGGCGCTGGCGACCGTTCCGTACAACGTCTACATGGTGACGACGCTGATCGGGCGGGCCGTCGGGGACTTCGGGGTGCGGCGGTTCGGGGCGGTCGCGGTGGTGCGGGCCGGGGCGGTGGTCGCGGCGGCGGGGTTCGCGGTGGTGGCGGCAGCGCCGGGGGCGTGGGTCGGGATGCTCGGGTTCACGCTGCTGGGGTTCGGGCTGTGCGTGATCGTGCCGCAGACCTTCGCGGCGGCGGGGCGGATGTTCCCGGGGGCCAGCGATGTCGCGGTGGCCCGGCTGAACATCTTCAACTACGTGGGTTTCCTGGTCGGTTCACCGTTGGTGGGGGCGCTCGGGGACGCCTGGAGCTACCGGGGGGCCATGCTGGTGCCGATGGCCATGGTGCTGGTGACGCTTGTGTATGCCCGGTCGTTCGCGCCGGAGGGCGACCGATACCGTGGCGGGCATGAGCGGCCGCGCACTGTTGATGTGGGATGACGCCGTCACGGCGTACGACTTCGGGGATCGTCACCCGATGGATCCGGTCAGGCTCGCGCTGACCATGGGACTGGTGCGGGCCTACGGGCTCGACGGGGCGGTGGACGTGGTGGCGGCCCCGGCCGCCGGGGACTCCACGCTCCAGCTGGTGCACCGGGAGGACTACGTGGCCGCGGTACGGGCTGCGTCGTTGAATCCGCGCGCCGCGGACCAGGCGTACGGGCTGGGGACCGAGGACGATCCGGCGTTCCCGGGGATGCACGAGGCGTCCGCGCTGATCGCCGGGCAGTCGGTGGGCGCCGCCGAGGCGCTGTGGCGGGGGGACGCGGCGCACGCGGTGAACTTCGCGGGCGGGCTGCACCACGCGATGCCGGGGAGCGCTGCCGGGTTCTGTGTGTACAACGACGCGTCGCTGGCGATCGCGCGGCTGCTGGAGATGGGCGCGGAGCGGGTCGCGTACGTGGATGTGGACGTGCACCACGGGGACGGGGTGCAGGCGGCCTTCTGGGACGATCCACGGGTACTGACGATCTCGCTGCACGAGCACCCCCGGCTGTTGTTCCCCGGTACCGGGTGGCCCGAGGAGACCGGGGCGGAGGGGCCGGGGGAGGGCAGTGCGGTCAATGTGGCGCTGCCGGCCGGGACCGGGGACGAGGGGTGGCTGCGGGCCTTCCACGCGGTGGTGCCGGAGCTGCTGGCCGACTTCCGGCCCCAGGTGCTGGTGACGCAGCACGGGGCGGACACGCACTTCGAGGATCCGCTGGCGCACCTCGCGGTGTCGCTGGACGCGCAGCGGGCGGTGCAGGCGGCCTGCCACGACCTCGCGCACGCGTACGCGGAGGGCGGGAAGTGGCTGGCGCTCGGGGGCGGGGGGTACGCGGTGGTGGATGTGGTGCCGCGGTCGTGGACGCATCTGGTGGGGATCGCGGCGCATCGGCCGATTGAGCCGGAGTCGATGATCCCGGGGGTGTGGCGCGATGAGGTGTACGCGCGGACGCGGGAGTCGGGGCCGCGGCGGATGACGGACGGGCGGACGCCGGCGTGGCGGTCGTGGGACGAGGGGTACGACCCGGCGGATCGGGTGGATCAGGCGGTGGTGGCGGTGCGGAGGGCGGTGTTTCCGCTGAGGGGGCTGCTGGCTTAGGGGTGCGGCCCCGCCGCGTCAGGGGGTGGGGTTACGCCATGGGGGTTGTGGGGGTGGGGAATCGGGTGGGTGGGGGTGGGGGGCGGTGAGGATGGAGGGGTGTTGAGTAGCGGCGCGCTGCGGGCGCATTTGTTGGCGGCCAAACTGGCCGGCGTGGTCGCGACCCCCCGGGAGGAGAGCCTGCGGAGCTATCGGCTGTTCGGGGAGGGCGACCCGCGGGTTCTGCTGGGGCTGGAGCCCCAAGGGGTGTGGGGGGAGGGTGAGTTGGTTGAATTGATGGCGGCCAGGTGCGGGGTCTCGCCGGACCCCGGGTACCGGCGCGGACCCGACGCCATCGATCCGGAACGGACCCTGGCGGCCCTGGACGCCTTCGCACAGAAGCTCGGTGAGGCGGCCGGGAGGGGGTTGCCGGTGCTCTTCGGGACCGGTCATCCGCACCGATTGGTCGGGTTCTACGCCGAGTTGGCAGACGCTCTGTCGGCGGCGGGGTGTGAAGTGCTCACTCCCGCGCAGGGGCATCGTGTCGACATAACGACCCGGTTCGGCGTACGTACGTACAACCTTGACTACGTACGGGGAGTCGCGCTGGTGCGTGAACCCGGCGCGCGGGGTCCTGGGAGTGAGACCGGCGTGCACTCCCATTCTCCCCTCCCGATTCGGGTGGTTCTGGAGGCCGCCGCGACGGGTGGAGGGCCCCTTCCAGGGCTGGTCGTGGGAGATCACGGATGGGTCTGCGGTGCAGGTCAGCTCGGGTTTGAGGCGATTGGGCTGGCGGATGTGGACGACCCCGCGCTGTTCGTCGGAGAGGTCGAGGGGCGGGTGTCCGTGGCCGTTCCACTTGATGACGCTGTGCGGTCTGATTACTACCGACCGCTTACTCGCTATGTACTCAATCGAGCGTGTCTGTCACGGTAGCGGGCCGATCGCATCTCCTCTTCCCCACTCGCATCACCCGCCCCTAGTCTGGGGAGTGAGCGCACAGCGACGAAGAGTCACCGGAAGGGGAAGCCGGTGCGCGTCATGTGCGGAAGGTACAGGTGGGTCATGACTGCTTCAGGCGAGAGGCCTCTCAACGAGGTCAAGTTTCTGACCGTGGCGGAAGTCGCCTCGGTGATGCGAGTGTCGAAGATGACCGTGTACCGGTTGGTGCACAGCGGTCATCTGCCGGCGATCAGGGTGGGCAGGTCCTTCCGGGTCCCGGAGCAAGCGGTTCACGAGTACCTCCGTGAGTCCTTCGTGGGGGTGGAGACGGCCTAGGTTCCCCTCGGATTACGCCACTCACCGGGTGGCGGGTAGGCTAGGCCCTTGTAGGTCGTGTGGGCCCAGACGCCCCGCACCAGTGAGAAGAAGTGAGCGAGGGTAGTCGTGGGCTCTGTTATCAAGAAGCGGCGCAAGCGGATGGCCAAGAAGAAGCACCGCAAGCTGCTGAAGCGCACTCGCGTTCAGCGTCGCAACAAGAAGTAAGCGACAGCTGACGCAGTACTTGGAGGCCCTCCCGCCAGTGATGGCGGGAGGGCCTCCACGCGTTGGGGGCACCTCCACGCGTTCCAGGTGTCCCGGACGCCCCCGGCGCGCCCCTGAGCGGCCGGTGGGCGGGTGTGGCCGGTACCGGACCCCTCGATGCCACTTCCGGTGCCGCTCGGTCATCACAGCGCAACACGCAGGCGTTACGGTGGCCACCGAAGGGGGACCCGGGGCGACCGGGAAACCCTGGGGGCATTCGAGGGAAGGCGCTGATCTTGGGCAAGGTCGTGCTCGTCACAGGTGTGGCCCGGCAGCTGGGGGGCCGCTTCGTGCGGCGCGTGCAGCGGGACCCCGAGGTGGACCGGGTGATCGGGGTCGACGCGGTGCCTCCCGAGCACCATCTGGGCGGCGCCGACTTCGTCAGGGCGGACATCAGGCAGCCCGCCATCGCCCGGGTGCTCGCCGAGTACGGGGTCGACACCGTCGTGCACATGGACGTGACCGGCACCCCGCTGGGCGGTGGCGGCGGCCGGAGCACGGTCAAGGAGACCAACGTCATCGGCACCATGCAGCTGCTCGGCGCGTGCCAGAAGTCGCCGACCGTGCAGCGCCTGGTCGTGAAGTCCAGTACGAGCGTGTACGGCTCGGCGCCGCGCGACCCGGCCGTGTTCACCGAGTCGACCCCGCCGAAGTCGCTGCCCAGCGGCGGCTTCGCCAAGGACGCCGTCGAGGTCGAGGGGTACGTCCGCGGCTTCGCCAGACGGCGGCCGGACGTGGCGGTGTGCGTCCTGCGGTTCGCGAACATCCTGGGGCCGCGCGCGGACTCCCCGCTCGCCGACTACTTCTCGCTGCCCGCGCTGCCGACGGTGCTGGGGTACGACCCCAGGCTCCAGTTCGTGCACGAGGACGACGTGGTGGAGGTGCTCAGGATCGCCGCCCACGACCCGCGCCGGGGGACGCTCAACAGCGGCACGTTCAACATCGCCGGTGACGGCGTGCTGCTGCTGTCGCAGTGCGCGCGCAGGCTGGGGCGGCCGACCGTGCCGTTCCTGCTGCCCGCCGTGCGGTGGGTGGGCTCCGCGCTGCGGACGATCGGGATGAGCGACTTCTCGCCCGAGCAGATCCGGCTGCTGACGCACGGCAGGGTGGTGCGGACCTCGCAGATGCGCGAGACCCTGGGATTCGACCCCAAGTACACGACGGCGGAAGCCTTCGCGGACTTCGCCCGCAGCCGGGGGAGCGGGCTGCTGCCGCCGGAGCGGCTCGCCCGTACCGTGGACCGGGCGGCGGAGCGGGTGTCCGCCGCGGCCGGCCTGGTACGCCACGAACCCGCCGGACCCGCCGGGTCCGCCCCCGCCGCCGACCCCTCGGCACCCGTCGAATCCAAGGAGCGCAGCTGACATGGCCGACGCCAAGGTCATTCCCTTCGGTGACGAGCCGCGGTCGCGGCGGGGGGCGGGGGCCGCGCGGCCGGGCAAGCGGAGCCCCGGCGGCCGCAAGGGCGGCTCCGGGGGCGCCGCGCTGGCTCCCGTACCGGAACAGCAGGGAACGTCCCCCGAGGCGCCGGTGGCGGCCCCCGACGCGGGCGAGGAGCGGGCGGAGCGGGGCGGCGGCTGGGACCGGCGGATCGCGGGCGGGCTCGCCTTCCTGCGGCGGCGGATCACCGGGGACTACGAGGTCGACGAGTTCGGGTACGACCACGAGCTCACCGACCAGGTCCTGATGTCGATGATCCGGCCGTTCTACGAGAAGTACTTCCGGGTCGAGGTGAAGGGCATCGAGAACGTCCCGGCCGAGGGCGGGGCGCTGATCGTCGCCAACCATTCCGGGACGCTGCCGCTGGACGGGCTGATGCTCCAGGCCGCGGTGCACGACGAGCACCCGGCGGGACGGCACCTGCGGCTGCTCGCCGCGGACCTGGTCTTCGTGCTGCCGGTGGTGAACGAGCTGGCCCGCAAGGCCGGGCACACCCTGGCGTGCGCGGAGGACGCGCAGGCGCTGCTGGAGCGGGGTGAGCTGGTGGGGGTGATGCCCGAGGGGTTCAAGGGGATCGGGAAGCCGTTCAGCGAGCGGTACAAGCTCCAGCGCTTCGGGCGGGGCGGCTTCGTGTCGACGGCGATGCGGGCGGGCGCGCCGATCGTGCCGTGCTCGATCGTGGGCGCCGAGGAGATCTACCCGATGATCGGGAACTCCAAGACCCTCGCCCGGGTGCTCGGCTTCCCGTACTTCCCGATCACACCGACGTTCCCGTGGCTGGGGCCGCTGGGGGCGGTGCCGCTGCCGACGAAGTGGACGATCCAGTTCGGCGAGCCGATCGAGACCGCGGGGTACTCGGCGGAGGCGGCCGAGGACCCGATGCTGATGTTCAACCTGACGGACCAGGTCCGCGAACAGATCCAGCACACGCTGTACAAGTTGCTGGTGCAGAGGCGGTCGGTGTTCTTCTGACCCGGTTCTTCTGACCCGGTTCGTCTGACCCGTACCCGTGCCGGGCACGCACCGGCTCCGGGCATGCAGCGGCGGCCGGTGTGGTGGTGAGCCTGGGCTCGGCCGGCCGCCGTTGGCGTGGTGTCGCTGTGCGCTACCCCTTGGTGTCCTCGCTGTCGATGCCCAGGCCCGGGAGTACGTCCGGGAGGATGGGCGGGATCGTGACGTCGGGGACGGCCGGTCGGGCGGGCTTGTCCGGGGTGGGCGTGGCCGGCTTGTTGTGGGCGGGCGGCGGGTCCAGCAGGTCCCCGGCGCCGCCGATGAGGCCGGACGACGGCTTGCCGTCCGACGAGGTGGGCGGCGGGGTGCCCGGCTTGCCCTGGTGCGGCGAGCCGGGGGTGGCACCGGGAGCGGCGGGCCGCGTGCCGGGGTTCTGGTGCGGGGTGCCGGGGCGGTCCTTGTGGGTGCCCGGGGCGGTCGGCTTCTGGTCGGTCTGCGGTGCCTTGGGCAGCAGCGACTGGAGCGGGCCGACTTCTTCGTCTATGGCGTCGAAGACCGAGCTCACCTGCGAGCCGACGTCGCCCAGCTGGGCGGGCAGCAGGCTGCGCAGACTGCTCCAACTGTCGCGGTGGGACTTGGAGAAGGCCGTCAGCGCCTGGATGGGGCCGATGTTGCCGTCTCTCTCGTACGCCTCGTAGAGGAGCCGGTGGCCCTCGCTGGCGTCGTGCTTCATCCCGTTCAACGTGCGCCGTACTTCGCCCAGTTGCTCGTGGTCGAGGTCGGCGGCCTTGCCCCGTTCCATGAGGCGTCTGGCCTCCTGGAGTCTGGTGGACGCCTGGTCGAGGTAGATCTGGCCCCGGTCGGACTCGTCGCCCGCCATGGTGAGTTTCAGATCCTCCATGCCGCGCTTGAGCCCGTACAGCGAGTCACCGGGGAGGGCGTTGGAGCTGGCGGCGGCGACGCCGCCGAAGGCTCCGGCCGCCACACCGACGGTGAGTCCGCCTGCCGCGAGTCCCTTGGACCAGCGGGAACGGGGGCGCAGCTTCCGGAGCGCGGAGGCCCGGTGGGCTCCCCGTCCGGTCCGCTGCTCGGGCACCTGGGGGCCCGAAGGGGCTCCCGCGGTGCCTTCCAGCATCATGGCCTCCATGGCGGCGACGAGCTGTGCTCGTTGCACCACTTTGACCTCGGGGTCCATCTCCGGTGCGGGCAGGCCGCCCAGACCCGCGGCCAGGGACAGCAGAGTCCCCTGGTCGGCAGGCCTTTCGGCTGCTCCGGCCGTACCTTCGGGCTGTTCGGCCGCCGTGTCCCGGAGTTCCTGATCCTCCAGGGCCTGGGCGAAGGCGTTGGCCCGCCGGTGCGCCGATACGTTCGCGATCACTGGCGGCACCTCCTCTCGTCATGACGATCGACTCCCCGGGTGGTCCGGAAGGTTGCACGCCATGAGCACATTCACGCGATGGAGTGAGTGGCTGCGGGCATGGCGCGACCGCAGGGAGCCTGCATTCCGCACAACGAGCCGCCGGGCACTTGGGTTACGGACGAAAGATGATCCGACTGCCGAAGAATTCTGTCTTCGACAGCCGGTGATCGAACAGTCACCTGGCGTCAGTTGCGGAAGCCCGGGGTCCGCTGTGCGGGCCCGGCGTCGGTCGCCGGGCGGGGGTCACCGGGCGTCGTCGGGCAGCAGGCGGGCCAGCGTGCGCACGGCCCGGTACTGGAGGGTCTTGATCGCACCCTCGTTCTTGCCCATGACGCGGGCGGTCTCGGCGACCGAGAGCCCTTGCAGGAAGCGCAGTGTCACGCACTCCTGCTGCTGCGGATTCAGCTTGCGCACGGCTTCGAGGAGAGCCGCGTTGGAGAGGGACTCCAGGACGGAGTCCTCGGGGCTGCGCTCGACCTCGTTGGCGTCGAGCATTTCGCCGGTGGTCACTTCGAGCCTGAACCTGCTCGACTTGAAGTGGTCCGCGACCAGGTTCCGGGCGATCGTGACCAGCCAGGCGCCGAAGTCACGGCCCTGCCAGGTGAAGGTGGAGATCCTCCGCAGGGCGCGCAGGAACGTCTCGCTGGTCAGGTCTTCTGCCGTCGCCTTTCCGCCGACGCGGTAGTAGATGTAGCGGTAGACCGTGTCGCTGTACTGGTCGTAGAGGCGGCCGAAGGCCTCGGCCTCGCCGCCTTGGGCGCGCTCGACGAGGTCCATCATGCGCGCGCTGTCGCTGTCGGCGGTGGGCCGACGGACGGTGGACGTGCCGGTGCCCGAGCTGGCGGCGCCACGGCTACGTCTGCCGACGGCGGCACCGCCGTCGGCAAGGGCGTAGCAAGGGCCGACAGTTACAGGGGTGGCAAAGGCGGGGACGGCGTACGCGGTGGGGACGAAGCCGCGCAGCCGGTCGATGACCGTTGCGCGCAGCGTAGCCAGGCCCGAGGCGTCAACCCCGACGTGTGGGTACACGGGACTCCCAGAGGCAGAGCTTCCATCACGTGCAGTACCGGACTGGTCACTCGTGGTGCTGGTGAATGGGTTCCGGAATGCGTCTGAGGAGAATAACGCTTCGTACAGGCAGCACTACACCCAGTTGCTCAAATCATCGTTTCCGTCTCTTCTGTTACGCCTAGAGGGCGTATCAAGTAGCTGTTAGTGACCAGATGTTGACCGAATGGGTTCGTGATCTGTCTGCTTGCCCGATGAGTTGTGGCCGAGTGCGCGGAACAGGACTGGCCGGGGAGGGGGGCGGGTAAGCCCTGTGGATTGGCTGCTCCACGCCGTGGGGCCGGGCGCGCCCCGTGGAGCGGGGTGCGCCCGGCCCCGTTTCGTATCCGGTGCGCCGGTGGTCGGGTTCGGTTCGTCTTTGGTTCGTACGGAAGCGGAATTTCCGTGACCGCGGTCAGCGGCGGCGGCGGTGCAGCGCGAGGGCGGCCGCGGTGCCGCCCGCGAGGGCGCCGACGCCGGCCGCGGCCGGGATGCCGACCTTGGCGGCCTTGCGGCCGGTGCGGTAGTCGCGCAGCCGCCAGTCGCGCTCGCGGGCGTGCTTGCGGAGCTTGGCGTCCGGGTTGATCGCGTACGGGTGGCCGACGAGCGAGAGCATCGGGATGTCGTTGTGGCTGTCGCTGTAGGCGGCGCAGCGGGTGAGGTCGAGGCCCTCGGCCGCGGCCAGGGCGCGGACGGCCTCGGCCTTCGCGGGGCCGTGCAGGGGTTCGCCGACCAAGCGGCCGGTGTAGACGCCGTCGTGGGACTCGGCGACCGTGCCCAGCGCGCCGGTGAGGCCGAGGCGGCGGGCGATGATCGTGGCGGTCTCGATCGGGGCGGCGGTGACCAGCCAGACCTTCTGGCCCGCGTCCAGGTGGGCCTGGGCGAGGGCGCGGGTGCCGGGCCAGATGCGCTCGGCCATGTACTCGTCGTAGATCTCCTCGCCGATGGTCATCAGCTCGGAGACCTTGTGGCCCTTGACGATGGACAGGGCGCTGTCGCGGGCGTCCTGCATGTGCTCGGGGTCCTCGACGCCGGCCAGCCGGAACCAGGCCTGCTGCCAGGCGAAGCGGAACAGTTCCTGGCGCTCGAAGAACTTCCGCTTGTAGAGCCCGCGGCCGAAGTGGAAGATCGCGGCGCCCTGCATGACGGTGTTGTCGAGGTCGAAGAAGGCGGCGGCCTTGGTGTCGCCGGGGACCGGGAACTCGGGCTCGGCGGGTGCGGTCTCGTCCGGGGAGTCGGGCTCGGCGGCGCGGGCCGCCTCCAGCTCTTCGAGCTCCTGTGACGACTTGCGTGCTGCTTCGGCTGCAGCCTCGCCCGCCAGCACGCTCCGTGCGGTCGCGGAGCGCCTACGGGGGGTGAGCCATCCCAGTGCGGCCATGTCGTGAGCATAGCCATTCTGTTCGGAACTTCCCGAGCCGGAGGGATGCGGGGGTGTGAACTCTCCGCGTCCGGGTTGTTACGGAGTCGGCGAAGGGCCGGGCGGAGAACCGGCGGGGTGCGGCCATGATGGGGGGATGAGCGCTCTGTGGCGGAAGAAGAAGGCGGCGGCGGTGGCGGCGGGCGATCGGCTGGTGACGCTGATCGGGAAGCCCGGATGTCACCTGTGCGATGACGCACAGAAGGTCGTCGACGAGGTGTGCGGGGAGCTGGGGGTGCCCTGGGAGAAGAGGGACATCTCCGTGGATGCGGAGTTGCACCGGGAGTACTGGGAGCAGATTCCGGTCGTGCTGGTGGACGGGGAGCAGTTCACGTTCTGGAAGGTCGACGCCGGGCGGCTGAGGCGTGAGCTGGGGGGATAAGTAGGGTGATGTCCGCTACGGGGGAGAGGGCTGGATGGTTCCCGGTAGTGGGGTGCGAAGTGCGTGACCCCGGTCACTTTGGTGGGACAAAACGGGCACAATCTTTGTGCACGCGTTCACAAAGACATAGCCTGCATCCGACGGGGCGGTCTTGGGACTTACGGCCGCCTGCAGCCCCGCTCATCCCGCAGGAGCACCGTGGCAACTGGCCGAAATCACCGACCGGCGACCCGTAGCCGAGGCATTCCCGAGGCCACCGTCGCCCGACTTCCGCTGTATCTGCGCGCCCTCACCGCGCTCTCCGAGCGGTCCGTACCGACCGTTTCCTCGGAGGAGCTGGCCGCGGCTGCCGGAGTCAACTCCGCCAAGCTGCGGAAGGACTTCTCGTACCTCGGGTCCTACGGCACCCGGGGCGTCGGCTACGACGTCGAGTACCTCGTCTACCAGATCTCCCGCGAGCTGGGCCTCACCCAGGACTGGCCGGTCGTCATCGTCGGCATCGGTAACCTCGGTGCGGCACTGGCCAATTACGGAGGGTTCGCCTCCCGTGGTTTCCGGGTGGCCGCGCTGATCGACGCCGACCCCGCGATGGCGGGCAGGCCGGTCGCCGGGATCCCGGTCCAGCACACGGACGAGCTGGAGAAGATCATCGCCGAGAACGGCGTGTCCATCGGGGTCATCGCGACCCCGGCGGGCGCCGCGCAGCAGGTCAGCGAGCGTCTGATCGCCGCCGGTGTCACCTCCATCCTTAACTTCGCGCCGACCGTCCTCCAGGTCCCCGAGGGCGTCGACGTGCGCAAGGTCGACCTCTCCATCGAGCTGCAGATCCTCGCCTTCCACGAGCAGCGCAAGGCAGGCGAGGAGGCCGCCGCCGAGGCCGCGGCCGGCGCCGTGCTGCCGCCCGCCGCCCGGCGCGGCGCCGACGGCGCCACGAACAACCGGAAGGGACCCGACGGGGACGTGCCCGCCGTGATGCCGGCATGAGTCTGTTGGTCGTCGGGCTGAGCCACCGCAGTGCCCCCGTCAGCGTGCTGGAGCGTGCCTCGCTCGCCGGTGACGCGAAGGCGAAGCTGCTCCAGGACACCCTCGCCTCCGAGCCCGCCGCGGAAGCGACGGTGCTCGCCACCTGCAACCGCATCGAGCTGTACGCCGACGTGGAGAAGTTCCACGCGGGCGTCGCCGAGCTGTCCACCCTCCTCGCCCAGCACAGCGGGGTGGGACTGGAGGAGCTCACCCCCTATCTCTACGTGCACTACGAGGACCGGGCCGTCCACCACCTCTTCTCGGTGGCGTGCGGGCTGGACTCGATGGTGGTCGGCGAGGGGCAGATCCTCGGGCAGATCAAGGACGCGCTTGCCCTCGGGCAGGAACTGCACACCGCGGGCCGCCTGATCAACGACCTCTTCCAGCAGGCGCTGCGGGTCGGCAAGCGGGCCCACTCCGAGACCGGCATCGACCGGGCCGGTCAGTCGCTGGTCACCTTCGGCCTCGAACAGCTCGCCGCCGGCGCGCCGGTCGACGCATGGGCCGCCGGGAAGCGGGCGCTGGTGATCGGCGCGGGCTCGATGTCCTCGCTGGCCGCCGCCACGCTGGTGCGCGTCGGGGTCGCCGAGGTCGTCGTCGCCAACCGGACCGCCGAGCGGGCCGAGCGGCTCGCCGGGATCCTCAACCAGTCCGGGGGCAGCGCACGCGCCGTGCCCATGGACGAGGTGGCCCACGAGCTGACACGAGTCGACGTCGCGATCTCCTGCACCGGTGCCACCGGCCTGGTGCTGACCGTGGAGGACGTGGCCGCCGCGCTCGGCGTGAGTGCCGACACCCGCCCGGAGCCCGAGCCCGGCCACGTACCGCAGATGCGCACCGAGGCCGACGCCGGTTCCCTGGAGCTGCACGGCGCCTGGGCCGACAACGGCGAGCTGGCCGCGAAGTCCGTACGGACCCCCAAGCCGGCCGGGGCGAGCGGCGGCGACGTGCGCCTGGCCCTGCTCGACCTCGCGATGCCGCGCGACATCGACGGTGCCGCGCACCGGCTCGACGGCGTGCGCCTGGTGGACATCGAGTCGCTGGCGGACGCCTCGGCCGATGCGCCCATGGCGGCGGACGTGGACCAGGTGCGCGGAATCGTCGCGGACGAGGTGGCCGCCTTCGGCGCCGCCCAGCGGGCCGCGCAGATCACCCCGACCGTCGTCGCGCTGCGCAGCATGGCCGCCGACGTGGTCACCAACGAAGTGGCCCGGCTGGAGGGCCGGCTGCCCGGTCTCGACGAGAAGCAGCGGGCGGAGATCACCCAGACCGTACGCCGCGTGGTGGACAAGCTCCTGCACGCGCCGACCGTACGGGTCAAGCAGCTCGCCAGTGAGCCCGGCGGCGCCGGGTACGCGGACGCGCTGCGCGAGCTGTTCGACCTCGACCCGCAGACGGTCGCGGCCGTGAGCCGGGCGGACCGCCCCGCGGGCGGCCCGGCCGGTGCTCCGTCGGACGGCACCAAGGAAGACCTCAACGACACCACCGGTGCCGAGAGCGCGAAGAGAGGGCGGGCATGACTGATGCCGCTAAGGCCGGATCGGCCTTGAAGCTGGGGACTCGGCGCAGCAAGCTCGCCATGGCCCAGTCCGGACACGTCGCCGACGCGGTGCGCGAACTGACCGGCCGCGAGGTCGAGTTGGTGGAGATCACCACGTACGGGGACGTGTCGAAGGAGCAGCTCGCGCAGATCGGCGGCACGGGTGTCTTCGTGACCGCGCTGCGCGACGCGCTGCTGCGGGGCGAGGTGGACTTCGCCGTCCACTCGCTCAAGGACCTGCCGACCGCGCAGCCCGACGACCTGACGCTGGCCGCGGTGCCGGTCCGCGAGGACCCGCGCGACGTGCTGGTGGCCCGCGACGGCCTGACCTTCGCGCAGCTCCCGCAGGGCGCCAAGGTCGGTACGGGGTCGCCGCGCCGGATGGCGCAGCTGAACGCCTACGCGCGCAGCCACGGCCTGGACATCACCACTGTGCCGATCCGGGGCAACATCGACACCCGGGTCGGATACGTACGAAACGGGGAGCTGGACGCGGTGGTACTCGCCGCTGCCGGGCTCCGCCGTATCGGCAGGGTCGACGAGGTGACCGAGTTCCTCGACACCGACCTCGTCCTGCCCGCCCCCGGCCAGGGGGCACTGGCCGTCGAGTGCGCGGCGGTCAATGTCGACCTCGCCGCCGCTCTCGCCGAGCTCGACGACCCGCACACGCGGTTCGCCGTGACGGCCGAACGAGCCCTGCTCGCCGCCCTGGAAGCCGGTTGCAGCGCACCTGTGGGTGCACTGGCCGACTTGTTGGTTGACGGGCAGATTGTCAATGAAATGCGCCTGCGCGGAGTCGTCGGTTCGACCGACGGTGCCGCACTGGTGCAGCTGTCCACTACCGGTCCCGTACCCACGTCGCACCACGCCGCGGAGGCTCTCGGGCGCGAACTCGCGTCGGAGATGCTCGCCAAGGGTGCGGCCGGTCTTATGGGGGAGCGAGCACTTTGAGCCCCACCACCACCTCTGCATCCTCGGCGTCCTCGGTGTTCTCTGCACCCGGGCACGTCACCTTCCTCGGTGCCGGCCCCGGTGATCCGGGCCTGCTGACTCTGCGCGCCGTCGAGGCGCTGGCGAGCGCCGACGTACTGATCGCCGAGCCCGCTGTGCTCGACGTCGTGCGCGCTCATGCGAAGGCAAGCGTAAGCACGCCTCAGCTCGCGGTAGTTGACGACGCGTCAGTAACTGCGGGCGCGGCTGCGATCCGGACGCCGATGTCGTCCAAGGTCGTGGTCAATCTTGTCATGGAGGCTGCGCGCAGCGGCAAGCGGGTCGTCCGTGCCGTCTCCGGCGACCCCGGCCTGGACGGGAACGCGGGCGAGGAGATGCTCGCCTGCGCCGCCGAGGGAGTCGCCTTCGAGGTCGTCCCCGGGGTCGCCACCGCCGTCGGCGTGCCCGCCTACGCGGGGGTGCCGCTGCGCGACGCCACCGGCGCCGACGTGCGCTTCGTGGACGCCCGCACCGCCGACGAGCGGTGCTGGAGCGAGGTCGGCGCGAGCGACGCGACCGCCGTCGTCTCCACCACGCTCGACGCGGTGGCCGCCGCCGCCGGCGAACTGGTCTCCGCGGGCCGCAAGCCCGACACCCCGATGACGGTCACCGTCGCGGGCACGACGACCCGCCAGCGCACCTGGAACGCCACGCTCGGGACGGTCGCCCAGGTCCTCAAGCAGGCCAAGGTGCTGCCCTCCCCGGAGGGCCACCAGCCCGTCATAGCCGTGGTCGGTGAGCGCGGTGCCGCCGACCGCCGCGACCAGCTGTCGTGGTTCGAGTCGAAGCCGCTCTTCGGGTGGCGCGTCCTCGTACCGCGTACGAAGGAGCAGGCGGCCTCGCTCTCCGACCAGCTGCGCTCGTACGGCGCGGTGCCCCACGAGGTGCCGACCATCGCCGTCGAACCGCCGCGCACCCCGCAGCAGATGGAGCGGGCGGTCAAGGGCCTGGTCACCGGGCGCTACGAGTGGATCGCGTTCACCTCCGTCAACGCGGTCAAGGCGGTGCGGGAGAAGTTCGAGGAGTACGGGCTCGACGCGCGCGCCTTCGCCGGGATCAAGGTCGCCGCGGTCGGCGAGCAGACCGCCGCCTCGCTGGTCGAGTTCGGTGTGAAGCCGGACCTGGTGCCCAGCGGCGAGCAGTCGGCGGCCGGTCTGCTGGAGGACTGGCCGCCGTACGACCCGGTCTTCGACCCGATCGACCGCGTCTTCCTGCCGCGGGCCGACATCGCGACCGAGACCCTGGTCGCGGGCCTCATCGAGCTGGGCTGGGAGGTCGACGACGTCACCGCCTACCGGACCGTGCGCGCCTCGCCGCCGCCGGCCGACACCCGGGAGGCGATCAAGGGCGGCGGCTTCGACGCGGTGCTCTTCACCTCCTCCAGCACGGTGCGCAACCTGGTGGGCATCGCCGGCAAGCCGCACAACGTGACCGTCATCGCCTGTATCGGCCCCGCGACGGCGAAGACCGCCGAGGAGCACGGGCTGCGGGTCGACGTGCTGTCGCCGGAGCCCTCCGTGCACCGGCTGGCGGAGGCGCTCGCCGAGTTCGGCGCGGCCCGCCGGGCGGCGGCGATCGAGGCGGGCGAGCACGTGGCCAGGCCGAGCGAGCGCCGGCCGGGATCGCGGCGGCGCCGCACGACGTGACGCGCGTGGCCCGTGCGCACCGGACGTGACGCGCGTGGCCCGGGTGTGAGGGCGGGCCGGGGAACTTCTTCCCCGGCCCGCCCTTTCGTGTGCGCAGGGGTCGTGTGCGTACCGGCCGTGCGGTGCTTGTGCTTGTGCTTGCGGTTGCGGGGCGGTCAGCGGCGGCGGGAACGGGTGCCGCGGTGGCGCAGCCCCAGGGAGTGCAGCGACTCCAGGGCGTCCATGAGGACGGTGTGGTTGTACCAGGCGAGCCACCGGCCGGCCTGGGCGCCCAGCTCCGCCATGGCCTGCCGCTGGGGTGCGGAGAAACCGTCGACCCGGTGGTCGAGGTGGGCGGAGACCATACCCACACAGATCCCGTTCGGCGTCACCAGGGGAGCGCTGTGGGAGGCCAGGCTGCCCGCGTCGAGGATCGCCCGGCGCGACGGCTCGTCGAACACCGGGGCGGACTCGACGTCGTTGATCGTCACCTGGGCGACGTCCCGGGCGGCCTTGGCACAGGAGGTGCCGTCCTCACCGACGTGCGCGAAGAAGTCCACGAAGTCCTCGGACAGCCCGGTGTGGTGCTCCAGGCGCAGCCCGCCGCGCACCCGGTCGGGCAGCTGCACGTTGCCCATGTCGGTGTCGAGGACCGCGAGGGTCTGGCTCAGCACGGAGCGCAGCACGGCGCCCTGGCCGGGTCTCTCCCCGTTGCCGGAGTGGACGTCCTTCGCCGCCTCGTAGGTCAGCGGCGGGGGTGCGAGCCGTCTCCGGCCGGGGAACCACAGGGTGCTGCGGGGGTCCGGGCCCGAGGTGCGGACGACCGCCTCCACCAGCAGCCGCATCCGGATGTTGTGCTGCTGGGAGGCGCTCTGCAGGAGCGCGAAGGCGGATTCGCCGTCCGGCAGCGAGTAGCGCTCCTGGAGGATGCCCTGCGCCTGCGCGATGAGCGGGTGGGTGCGGGTACGGGCCCGCAGATGGCGCAGCTCGGCCCGGAGCCGGTCCAGCTCACCGGCGGAACCGGAGCTTTTGCCGGTGACCGCTGCTCGCTCGTCCGGGACCGCCGCGGTCTCGCTCGGCGGGGCTGCTTCGGTGCGCGGCAGGTCGGGCTGGTCTGTCACTGCTGGTCCCTTCGGGCCGGGGGCGGGGCGCGCCTGCGGCGGGGTGGTCGGGGCGGGGCGACCCACCAGCCGATCACATGCCGGGCGCGCGGGACGAAGCGGGCCGGACGGCTCCGCCGGGACCGGGGCGGGGCCGTGCCGGACCGGCACGGTGTCGGCAAAGAGGAGGGTGGGGCGGGCGTAGCGTGGTTCGTATGACTGAGTATGGATCCTTCCCGGGAGCGCGGCCCCGACGCCTGCGGACCACTCCGACGATGCGGCGCATGGTCGCCGAGACGCGGCTGCACCCCGCAGATCTGATCCTGCCCGCGTTCGTACGGGAGGGAATCGACGAGCCCGTGGCGATCTCCGCGATGCCCGGGGTGTACCAGCACACGCTGGACACCCTGCGCAAGGCGGCGGTCGAGGCCGTCGAGGCCGGGATCTCCGGGATCATGCTCTTCGGGGTGCCCGAGGAGGCGAAGAAGGACGCGGCGGGCACGGCCGGCACCGACCCGGACGGCATCCTCCAGGTCGCGCTGCGCGCGGTGCGCGAGGAGGTCGGCGACGACCTGATCGTGATGTCCGACCTGTGCCTGGACGAGTTCACCGACCACGGGCACTGCGGAGTGCTGGACTCCGAGGGCCGGGTCGACAACGACGCCACCCTGGAGCGGTACGCGGAGATGGCCCAGGTGCAGGCCGACGCGGGCGCCCACGTGGTCGGGCCGAGCGGCATGATGGACGGCCAGGTCGGCGTGATCCGGGACGCGCTGGACGGCATCGGCCGCGAGGACGTCTCGATCCTCGCGTACACCGTGAAGTACTCCAGCGCCTTCTTCGGGCCGTTCCGGGAGGCGGTCGGCTCCTCGCTGAAGGGCGACCGCAAGACGTACCAGCAGGACCCCGCCAACAGCCGCGAGGCGCTGCGCGAACTGGCGCTGGACCTGGCCGAGGGCGCGGACATGGTGATGGTGAAGCCGGCCGGCCCCTACCTCGACATCCTCGCCGACGTCGCCCGCCACACGGACGTGCCGGTGGCCGCCTACCAGATCAGCGGCGAGTACGCGATGGTCGAGGCGGCGGCCGAGAAGGGCTGGATCGACCGCGAGAAGGCGATCCTGGAAACGCTGACGGGCATCAAGCGGGCCGGCGCGCAGATGACGCTGACGTACTGGGCGGTGGAGGCGGCGCGGATGCTGCGCTAGCCGGGTCCCGGGGCCGTCGGGTCACGTTGCCGCACGCCGGTCGCGCAGCACGGCGACGCCGTCGCCTTCGAGGTCCGCGCAGTGCGCCGTACGCCCGGTCATCGCCATCACCAGCGACAGGGTGGGCCCGGGCACGCGAGGCGCGGAGTCCTCGCCGGCCGTGAACGGTCCGTCCGTCGCGACGAGCCGCAGACCGCCGATCCGGCCCTTCGCGACGACCACCAGGTCCGAGCCCCGGTAGTACTCGGCGACCGCCGTGACGGCCCCGACCGGGCCGTCACGGCGCAGACCCAGCGGACGCCGGAGGCCGGCGGCGGGAGGGTTCGTGCGTGGCTGCTGAGCGGTCATCGGGGCGGGTTCCTCTCGATGCGGGTTGCCCGGGAAGACTCCCGCTTCCGGGCGAACTCATCGGTGTCCGCGGTCCGGTGCGCCGAAACCGCGGTTCCTCAGTGCCAGCGCAGGCGGTCGCCGGGGGCGGCGTAGCAGGAGATGCGGGTGCCGTTCGCGTCCACCGTGCTCTGGCCCCTCAGCCGCTTCGGGCAGAACTGGCCCGCCTTGTAGTGCTTGCCGGACGGGGAGAGGATCGCGCCCTCCGCGGGGGCGGGCGCGGGGGCAGGGGCCTTCGTGCGCTTCGGGGCGCGGGGCTCGGGGGCCGACTCCTGTACGCGGGTGGACGACCGCTTGGGAGCGGGCTTCTCGCCGGTACGGGGTGGGGGTGCTACCGGGCGGGGAGTGGACGCCGTGGGTGACGGTGACGCGGTGGGGGTGCTGGTGGGGGTGGGGGTGGGGGTGGGGGACGCCGTGGTCGTGGTTGTCGCCGTGCGCGTGGGGGGTGTGGCCCCGGGTGTGTCCTGGCAGCCGGTGAGCAGCAGGGCGGCGAGCAGTGCGGTGCCGGGGAGGGCGAGTCGGCGTACGAGGCCGGAGGTGCGGGAGGTCATGCCGGGCCGTTCCTGGGCGGAGGGGAGCAGGGAGGGTCATGCCCAGGTTCATATGGGGTGGTTAAGGAAATGAGCGGCGTTCGGCCCGTTTGGGAAGGCCGAAGGGCTTGATTCGGCGGGACCTTCGGCGGGCGGCGGCCGGGAGGAACGGATCCGGGGCGAGGCCCCCCGGGGCGTTGTCAGTGGCCGTCCCTACAGTGGACGCACTGATCAAGAACGGGGGCGGTTCGGATGTTGTGGCGGTTCGAGGTCGACGGGTACGTGGTGGGGCTGGACGCGAACCTGGAGTGGGAGTTCCGCAATCCGCGCGGGGGCCGTCTCAAGCAGACGCCGAAGAAGGCGGAGGAGCACCCCGAACGGGCCGCCATGGCACGGTTCCTGCGGAAGCTGCGATTGCATCGGAACGAGTGCGCGGAGCAGGCCCAGGGGTGGGCGGACCGCGGGGTGACGGCCGTGCCCGGGGAGCTGGCCGCGGACCCGGTGTGGGGGCCCGCCCTGGAGGCGGCCGGGATCGGGGTGGGGGCCGGGCCGGAGGACCGCGAAGAGAGCCCGGTGGGCGGGGAACTGCTGGTCGGGCGGGTCTATGAGCACTCCGTTACCGGACACCGGATCGTCCAGGTGGTGGCCGAGGAGGCCGCCCGGTACCGGGACATGGTGATGCGGCACGCCGGATGGGAGCGGACGGAGGGCTTCCAGGTCGCGTTCCTGCCCGGGGCGAAGAACGAACTGCCCTGGCCCGAGCGGGCGTTGGCGGCGCACCCCGGCATGGAGGAGACCGTGCTGGCGGAGGCCGAGGAACTGTTCGACCTCGGGCTGTACAAGAAGGGCATCGACGGCTTCTTCAAGTCGCTGGAGCAGCGCGCCCCGGGCCTCGTCCCGCTGTTCCTCGACGAGATCGCGCAGTACTGCCTCCGCGGCTACCCCGGCGGCCACGGGGACGACATCGAGGCCGCCGCCGCCTACTTCGGGCGGGCCCGGCTCGCCGAGCGGGAGCGCGGGCTCCCCATGGACTACGACTGGCTGGACGGCCGGTACACGCAGTTCGCCATGGCCGGCGCGATCTCGGCGACGACCCTGCGCGCACGCGCCAAGGAACTGGCGGTCAAGGGGGCCTGCACACCGGAACACGTGGAGGACTTCCGGGAGATGCTCTGCTGCCGGGTCGACGGGGACGTCGAGAGCGAGGAGCTGTGGGTGTACGCCCAGCTGCCCGCCGACCTCGCCAAGGTCGCCAGGGCCGCCGGACTGGACCCCGAGGAGGAACTGGCGACACTGCTCGTCGACTCCGGTCTGCTCGCGGACGTGTCGCTCGCCGAGGACGCGTTCTGGGCAACCGTGCTCAAGGGCAAGGCGTACGACCTGGCGGTCGCCCAGGATCCGGAGGCGGCGCGGACGGCACTGCTGCGGCTGGTCCCGACCACCCGCCAGGAAACGCACGGCCTGTGGATGACCCTGGTCGAGCGGAGCGGACTGCTGACCTGGCTGACGGCCGGGGCGGCGGGCGCGGAGCCGGGCGAGGCGGCCGGATGGCTGAGCCGCTGCATCGCCCCGATCAACACCCGCAAGGCGTCGGCTCCGCTGCTCCACGACCTCGCGCAGCGGCTCGCGCCGCGTCTGCGGGCGGACGGGGTTGCGCTGGAGATCCCGTACGGCTCCCTGCGCCGGGAGTACTCCGAGGCGCTGCCGCTGGACCTCCTCGACGAACTGCTCGGACTGGAGGTGCCGGTGGCGGACCCGCCGCCGCTGTTCGGCAGGTCCGGCCCGGCCCAGCTCCTCACGGAGCGCCGGCCCGAACTGCGGCACCTGCGGGCGGACGCGCGGTTCGCGCCGGAGCTGCGGCGGATGCTGCGCGCCCTGCTCGACATGACGGACGGGCTCGTGCTCGGCGGCAACTCCTGGTACCAGCCCTACGAGGACAAGGGCTGGGCACAGCTGCCCGAAGCCTTTGCGAACGACCTGGGACGCCAGGTGCTGGGCGAGTGGGGCGCCGCCGAACGGGAGTGGCTGCGGGGCGGCGGGTTCGGCGTGGCGGAACTGGCGATGCTGCTCGGCAGGTTCGTCCACGCGGGAGCGGTGGTGGACGCGCTCCCCGAGGACGTGCGGAGCGGGCTCGCGAAGGACCTCGCGGCCGTCGACCCCGTGGAACTGCTGCTGCGGGAGATGCCCGAGGACACGGAGCGCGCCCAGGTCGAGAAGCTCGTCGCGGACGGGGAACCCAAGTCCACGTACCGGGTGAAGGGAATGCCGCTGTCGGGCGGCCTCCTGACGCAGGAGGGCGTGAACTGCCGGGTGGGCCTGGCGAAGCTGATCGCCCGGCTGGAGAAGCGCGGCGGGGCCGAGGCGGCCGACGCGCAGAAGACAGAACCGAAGCCCGCCGCCGCTCCCCGGGGCGGGGTGCGGGAACTCTGCGCGGACATGGCGGCCTGGGCCCGCGACGGGGAACTCCCCGTCTGGCAGGGAAACCTGACCGAGCCGAGCGCACGCTCGCCGCTGGCGACCCACGCCGTCAGCGCCCTGTTCTACCTGCACTCCTACACGCCCCGGCAGGTCCTGGCCCAGGAAGGCCGCTGGCACTCCCACCAGAACGTCGCACCTGCCGAGTTCGGCGAGTACGCGACGTACCCCTTCCTCGTGGGGGCCGCCGACGGCTCCCACCGGGAGTGGCGGATCGTGACGACCGCCTGGGGCGAGGAGAACCGGGGCGCCGCCGTCGGCCGGGCCTACCGGACGGAGAGCTCCGTCGCGGTCGTCCTGTCCGCGGGACCGTCCTACCGGCTGCTCCTGGAGCACGCGCCCGGGGGGACATTCCCCGAGGGCGGCCCGCTGGCCGCCGCCGGGCTGCCGGTCGTCGAGACGCACGAAGCGATCCCGCAGCGTCCGCCCGCGTGGTACGCCGGGTTCGCCCGGCTGTGCAAGGAGCGCGGCGCGCGCCCCGTACGCCCGGCCCTCGCGGTCGCTTTCGGTGCGGCGACCGGGCTCTCGGCCGCCGCCGCGACCGCGCTGCTCCTGGGGCGGCTGGAAGCCACCCCGTACGCACCGATCGGTGCCGAAGTGCCGTCGGCGACCCCCAGGATATTGCTGTCGGACGCGTGGGAGGTGCGGGAGGCCGACGTGGAGGCGGAGGCCGCGGCACTGCGGGACATGCTGGACCCGGACGACGTCGCGAAGCTGTACGACCTCCTGGTCCCGGACGACCCGGAACTGCTCTGGACGCAGGGCCCCGACGTCGCTCGGGCGGCCCGCTGGTGGTGCGAGCGCTTCGGGGCGCCGATCCCCGTACCGGCCGAGGTCCTGCCGACGGCGCAGAAGGAGTGCGTGCGCCCCACCGGGGAGAACGCGTTCCGCAGGAACGGGGTGCGCCGGAGGGACCCGTGGTGGCCGGTGTTCCGCTTCGACGCGGTGGCGGCGCGGGTCGCGACCGGTACGGGAGTGCTGGACGAGGGGCTGCCGCTGCACGCGGGGCCGCCGGACCTGCTGGGTTCGGTGCGGGTGGCGGCCTGGCTGGCGTACCGCACGCCGCTCGGGGATCCCTTGCGGCCCGCGATCGGCGCGGCGGTGGGGCGGCTGCGGGCGGAGGTGGAGGGGCGGAGTCCGGGCAGCCCGGTCACCGTCTTCGCCACCCAGTCCAACTACCTGATGGGGGCGCCCGAGTCGGTGGAGGCGGCGGGCCTCACCGGGCACCCGGCGGTGTCGGTCGAGGAGGACGCCACGTACGACATGCGGAACGTGCGGGTCGATCCCGCGCTGCTCCGCGGCCCGGCCGATCCGGTGCTGGACCGGCTGGACGCCTATCTGGACTCCGTGCTGCCGTCCCAGTGGGTGCCGGCGGCGAACGGGCTGCCGGGGACGGCGGAACTGCGGATGCTGCTGTCGGAGGAGTTCGCCGAACTGGGACGGGCACTGGCGGCGGAACCGGAAGGGGCTTCGGGCTGGGCGCAGGACCCGACGCGGTCGGCACCGCAGGTGGTGGAGGCGTGTGCGCTCAAGCACGGGCTGAGCGCCGACGCCGCCGCTTACTTCCTGATGCTGGCGGTGCTGCCCGATCCGACGGACCGGATGGTCAAGTTCTGGACGGGGTGGAAGCCGGCCCGGTTCAGGGCGGCGCGGGAGGAACTGGCCGCTTCGGGCCGGGTGCTGGAGGCGTCGCGGACGCGGGCGGGCCGGTCGTTGTTCGTGGCGGGGGAGTGGGCCGGGCGCAAGAGGCCGAGGCTGCCGCTGGAGGCACCCAAGGTGCGGCTGCTGGGGCCGCTGGCGGCGGAGCACCGGGCCACGGCGCACGTGGTGGCGGTACCGAGCGGGTCGGTGGCGGGGCTGTTCCGGAGGTGGGGGGCGGAGAAGGGGCTGGGGTAGGGGGCTTGGGGGGCTTGGGCGCGGGGGCTTGAGGCCGAGGGGCTTGGGCGCGGGGGCTTGAGGCCGAGGGGCTTGGGTTCGGGGGCTCTGGGGCTCTGGGGCCGGGGGACTTGGGCGCGCGGGCCCTGGGGCCGGAGGGCTCGGGTGCGTGGGGCCGGGGGCCGAGGGGCTTGGGTGCGGGGCTCGGGTGCGTGGGGCCGAGGGCCCTGGGGCCGGGGGGCTTGGGTGCGGGGCTCGGGTGCGTGGCGGGGTGTGGGGTTCCCGCGCCCCTGAAGGGGTGGTCGGTGCTGGGGGAGGTGGCCGCCGGGGCCCTGGGCTTCGGGGGTCCGTCCCTTTGGGGCGGGCGCCTCGGCGCGGTGGGCCGGGGGTGCGGCGGCGGGTTTGGCGGGCACCGTGGTGGGGGCGGCGTGGGGGTGGGACGCCGTCGTGGGGGCCGGTGCGGGGAAGGCCCGGCGGTGCTCAGAGGCTGCTGACGCCGTCGAGGTCGGACTGCCAGTAGGAGACCCGGATGGAGCTGTCGATGTACACGCCCTTGGCGGGGATCCTGACGTCGACGGAGCCGTCGAGGCCGTTGTTGCTGCGGTCGTAGAAGTTCACCTTGAGGGACTTCGCCGTGTAGCCGTTCTCGTCCTTCTCGTCGCCCTTGGAGAGCTTCACCGCCGCGTACCCCTTCTCGCCGGGCATCAGGCTGGTCACGGCCTGCGGCTTGCTCTCCTCCATGGTCGGCGGCACGGACTGGGCGTTCTCGAACTGGACCGCCGGGGAGAAGTAGAGGTCGCAGAGCTTCGAACCGGTGTTGGTCGCCGTGAGGATCATGGTGTTGATGGGGCGCTGCACCACCTGCGCGGTGACCTTGATGTTGGAGGAGTCGCAGACGGCCCGGTTCTTGGGGTCGGTCGGGTCGGAGGCGGACTGGTCCTTGCCGCCGGTGCTGCCCGAGGAACTGCTGTGGCCGCTGCTGTTGCTGCCGCCGCTGCTCTTGCCCGTGCTGTTGCCGCTGGTGCTCCCGGAGCCGCCGGTGCTTCCGGTGCCCGTGCTGGTGCCGGTGGAGGAGGAGCTGCCCTTGCCGGGCTCGGACTCGCCGCCCGGCTTGTTGTCGGAGACGGGCTGGGAGGCGGTGGGGGCCGAGGTGCCCGCCGGGCCGGCGTCCCTGGTGCCCTCCCCGTTCTCACAGGCGGTGAGCGAGAGCGTGGCGGCGAGGGCGACCGCGGAGAGCGTGATCAGACGGGTGCGGCGGTTGCGACGGACGATGCGTGCGGACATGGCGGAACTCGTTTCTGTGGTGAGGGTCTGTACGAGTGGTGGGGCTCAAGGAGCCGCTCGACCGTGGGCCGGGAGCGGCGTGCTTTGATGACCAGAGATTGCACGCAAGGTCGTCCCAGAGGCCAGAGTTGGCGGGGAGTCAGGGACGCTGGAACGTTCGCACCGGCTTTGACCTGGGGTTATGGGTGAACCCTGGAACGCCGGGCTGGGATGGAGGAACGGTGGCAGGGGCAGGCGGAACGGCCGAATTCGCGGAAGCGCTGCGTGAATTGAAGGGGCGTTCGGGCCTCAGCTACGGGGTGCTGGCCAAGCGGTTGCACATGAGTGCGTCGACGCTGCACCGGTACTGCAACGGGGATGCGGTGCCGACGGAGTTCGCTCCGGTGGAGCGGATGGCTCGGGTGTGCAAGGCGGGGCCGGAGGAGGTGGTGCGGTTGCATCGGAGGTGGATTTTGGCCGATGCGGAGAGGGGGAGGGGGAGGGGGGTTGTTGCGGAGTCCGGGTCCGCGTCCGGCGTGTCCGGGTCCGCGTCCCGGGCGTCCGGGGCCGCGCCCGGGGGTGCGCCCGGGGGTGCGTCCGAGGGGGAGGGCGGTGCGGGTTCTGCGGGGGTGGGCGGGGGCGAGGGGAGCGGCTCCGCCGGGGGGCCGCCCCCTTGCCCGCCCGTTCCGCCCCCGGGGGGCGGCCCCGCCGCCCAAGGGGACTCGGGCGGCCCCGCCGCCCAAGGGGGCGGGGGGAGTGAGGCGGGTGGCTCCGCCGCTCAAGGGGGCTTGGGTGGTGGGGCGGTTGAGGAGGGGCCGGTGGTGGATATTGGGGTGGGGGGTGGGGGTGGGACGCGTCGGAGGGGGCGGGTTGTGGGGATCGCGATTTCCACCGTGCTCGCCGTCGCGGCCTCCGTCGTCCTCGTGGTGAATCTGACCGGAGGGAAGGGCAGCGACGTCGTCGAGGGCGGGCGGGCCGCCGGTGCGGACTCCTCGCCCGGCCCCGACGGCGGCGGGCGCAGCGCCCCGCCCACCGGGGCCAAGGAGTCGCCCTCCGCCTCCGCGACGACCCGGCCGACCGGGGGCACCACCCCCACTCCCTCCGCGACCACCGGCGGAAGCGCCGGGGCCAGCGGCAGGCCCGGCGGCGCGGGCAAGGGCACGGACGGGGCGCGCAAGCCCGGGGGCGGCGGCTCGATCGTCACCGGCGACACCCCCTTCTCCGTGGCCACCCGCCCCTACGTCTACGAGAACCCCTGCAGCCAGTACTTCCTCGTCGACAGCGACCCCGCCCGCGTCGGCCCGCCGCCCAACGAGCAGGACGCCCCCGGCTGGGCCGCCGCCAACGGGGCCGTCTCCGCCGACGAGCAGGTGGTGGCGCTGACGTTCCAGGGCCGCTCGCGCGACACCGTCGTACTGGAGGCCATGCACGTACGGGTCGTGAAGAACGAGCCGCCGCTGACCTGGAACCGGTACGCCACCGGCGTCGGCTGCGGCGGCCAGGTCGACACCAAGTCCTTCGCGGTCGACCTCGACGCCGGCCGCCCCGTCACCGCCCCCACCAACGGCCAGCGCGACTTCCCGTACAAGGTCAGCGAGGCCGATCCGGAGGTCTTCTACGTGAAGGCCAGGACCGGCACGCAGAGCGTCAGCTGGTACCTGGAGGTGGAGTGGTCCAGGGGCGGGCAGCGCGGTGTGCAGAAGGTGGACGACCACGGCAAGCCGTTCCGCACCAGCGGCTCCGCCGGACGCCCCGAGTACCAGTACCCGCCGGGCGCCTCGAAGTGGTCCCGGCTGGAGTCCTAGCCCCGGGCAGGGCGCCCGCCGGCCCGCCGGGAACGGCAGCGGCCCCGCCGTCCCGGGAGGACGACGGGGCCGCTGCGCGGTCGGTCAGAGGCGTTCCGGGGTGCGGATGCCCAGCAGGGCCATCGCCCGGTGGATCGTGCGGGCGGTCAGCTCGCACAGGAAGAGCCGGTTCTCGGCGACCTCCAGCGCGGGCGCCGGCTTGATCACCGGGCACTCGGAGTAGAACGTCGTGAAGAGCGACGACAGCTGGTAGACGTACGCGGCCAGCTTGTGCGGCTCGTAGGACGCCGCCGCCTCGGCCAAGACCTCGCCGAACTGGTCCAGGTGCAGACCCAGCGCCCGCTCCGCCGGGGCGAGCGCCAGCTCCGGGTGCGCCACCGGGCCCCGCTCGCCCGCGTCGCGCAGGATCGACCGGGCACGGGCGTACGCGTACTGGCTGTAGACGCTGGTGTCGCCGTTCAGCGAGACCATCTGGTCGAGGTCGAACTTGTAGTCGCGGGCGGCCGAGGTGGAGAGGTCGGCGTACTTCACGGCACCGATGCCGATGTCCGCGCCGTTCTTGACGATCTCCTCCTCGGAGAGGCCGATCTTGTCGTTGTTCTTCTCGCGCACCACCGACGTGGCCCGCTCGACGGCCTCGTCGAGGAGGTCGATCAGCCGGACCGTCTCGCCCTCACGGGTCTTGAACGGCTTGCCGTCCTTGCCCAGCACCGTGCCGAAGCCCAGCTGGTGCGCCTTGACCTCGTCGGTCAGCCAGCCCGCCCGGCGGGCCGTCTCGAAGACCATCTTGAAGTGCAGGGACTGCCGCACGTCCACGACGTAGAGCAGCGTGGTCGCCTTGAGGTCGCCGACCCGGTCGCGGATCGCGGAGAGGTCGGTGGCGGCGTACCCGTACCCGCCGTTGGACTTCTTCACGATGAGCGGCGTCGGGTTGCCGTCCGGGCCCTTCACGTCGTCGAAGAACACGCACAGGGCGCCCTCGGAGCGGACCGCGACCCCGGACTCCTCCAGGATCCGGCAGGTCTCCTCCAGCATGTCGTTGTAACCGGACTCGCCGACGATGTCCGGGTCGGCGATCTGCATGTCCAGCTTGTTGAAGACCGAGTAGAAGTAGATCTTCGACTCGTCGACGAACCGCTGCCAGAGGGCGAGGGTCTCCGGCTCGCCCGCCTGGAGCGCCACGACCCGGTCCCGGGCCCGCGCCTTGAACTCCTCGTCGGAGTCGAAGAGCGCCCGGGACGCCTTGTACACCTTGTTCAGCGAGGACATCGCCGCCTCGCCGTCCCCGTCGGCGGCGTCCCCGTGGTCCAGCTCGGCCGGGTGCTCCAGGAGGTACTGGATGAGCATGCCGAACTGGGTGCCCCAGTCGCCGATGTGGTGGCGCCGGACGACCTTCTCGCCGGTGAACTCCAGCATCTCGACCATCGCCGCACCGATCACGGCCGACCGCAGGTGGCCGACGTGCATCTCCTTGGCGACGTTCGGCTGGGCGTAGTCGACGACCGTCGTACCGGGGTGCTCGTTGTACGGAACGCCGAGCCGGTCGTCCGCGGCGCGCGCGGCCAGCGTCTCGACGATCGCCCGGTCGGTGAGCGTGATGTTCAGGAAGCCGGGGCCCGAGACCTCGATCTCCTTCAGCACGGCGTCGTCCGCCGGGAGCTTGCCGACCACCTCGGCCGCCAGCTCGCGCGGGTTCGCCTTCGCCTTCTTGGCGAGGGCCAGGATCCCGTTGGCCTGGAAGTCGGCCCGGTCGCTTCGGCGCAGCAGCGGGTCCGCGGGGGCGGCGTCCGGCAGGGCTGCCGAGAGCGCGTCCGCGAGGCGCTGGGTGACGGTCGAAGCGAGGGAATGGACCGAGGCCATGAGGTGCCGTTCCTGTTGAAGTGGCATGGGTGGACGTCAAGTATTTCACGCGGGCGCCGGGGGGCCGGGCAACCGGGTTTCCCCCGCCCACCGCGGGACCCCGTCCGCGCCCGGGGCAACCTATTCGAGGAGCGTGCCGTCCTGTCCGTCTGGGACAATGGCCCACGCCAGCTTTCGAGAAAGAAGGACGTGCCGATCGTGGCTCAGAGCAGCACACCGGAGACCGACTGGGTCTCCCGTTTCGCAGACGACGTCATCGCCGAGTCGGAGCGACGTGCGCCTGGCAAACCGGTCGTCGTCGCGTCCGGACTCTCCCCCTCCGGCCCCATCCACCTGGGCAACCTGCGCGAGGTCATGACCCCGCACCTGGTCGCCGACGAGGTGCGGCGGCGCGGGTACGAGGTCCGCCACCTGATCTCCTGGGACGACTACGACCGGTACCGCAAGGTCCCCAACGGCGTCCCCGGCATCGACGAGTCCTGGGCCGAGCACATCGGCAAGCCCCTGACCTCGGTGCCCGCCCCGGCCGGTTCCGCGTACCCGAACTGGGCCGAGCACTTCAAGGCCCCGATGGTGGCGGCCCTGGCCGAGCTCGGCGTGGAGTTCGACGGGATCAGCCAGACCGAGCAGTACACCGCCGGTACGTACCGCGCGCAGGTGCTGCACGCGATGAAGCACCGCGCGGACATCGACGCCGTGCTCGACCGCTACCGCACCAAGGACAAGCCGGGCGGTCAGAAGAAGTCCCAGAAGCCGGTCGACGAGGCCGAGCTGGAGGCCGCCGAGGGCTCCGGCGCCGCGTCCGAGGACGACGGCACGAGCGGCTCCGCGTACTACCCGTACAAGCCCTACTGCGGGCAGTGCGAGCGCGACCTGACGACGGTCACCTCCTACGACGACGAGTCGACCGAGCTGGCGTACACCTGCGTCTGCGGCTTCGCCGAGACCGTCCTGCTGAACGAGTTCAACCGCGGCAAGCTGGTCTGGAAGGTCGACTGGCCGATGCGCTGGGCGTACGAGGGCGTGATCTTCGAGCCCAGCGGCGTCGACCACTCCTCGCCCGGCTCCTCCTTCGTCGTCGGCGGACAGATCGTGCGCGAGGTCTTCGACGGCGTGCAGCCGATCGGCCCGATGTACGCCTTCGTCGGCATCAGCGGCATGGCGAAGATGTCCTCCTCCAAGGGCGGCGTCCCGACCCCGGGCGACGCACTGCGGATCATGGAGGCGCCGCTGCTGCGCTGGCTGTACGCGCGCCGCAGGCCGAACCAGTCCTTCAAGATCGCCTTCGACCAGGAGATCCAGCGGCTGTACGACGAGTGGGACAAGCTGGAGACGAAGGTCGCCGACGGCTCCGTGCTGCCCGCCGACGCCGCCGCCCACTCGCGGGCGGTGCGCACCGCCGCCGGTGAACTGCCGCGCACGCCGCGCGCGCTGCCCTACCGGACGCTCGCCTCGGTCGCGGACGTGACCGCCGGCGCCGAGGACCAGACGCTGCGCATCCTCAGCGAACTGGACCCGGAGAACCCGGTCACCGACCTGGCCGACGTCCGGCCGCGCCTGGACCGGGCGGAGGCGTGGATCTCCACGTACGTGCCGGCCGACCAGCGCACGATCGTACGGAGCGAACCGGACACGGACGCGCTGGCCGCGCTCGACGAGAGCGGGCGGGAGTCGCTGCGGCTGCTGGTCGAGGGCCTCGACTCGCACTGGTCGCTGGACGGCCTGACGACGCTGGTCTACGGCGTGCCGAAGATCCAGGCGGGGCTGGAGGCGGACGCGAAGCCGACGCCGGAGCTGAAGGTGGCGCAGCGGACGTTCTTCGCGCTGCTGTACCAGCTGCTGGTGGGGCGGGACACGGGGCCGCGGCTGCCGACTCTGCTGCTGGCGGTGGGCGCGGACCGGGTCCGCAAGCTCCTCCAGGCCTGACCTCGCACCGCCGCCCCGCGTCCCGTGCGACGCGGGGCGCGGGGCGGCGGCAGGTGCGGGCCCGCCCCTGCGAGGGGGGGTCAGGCGATGTGTTCGTCGAGTTCCTGCTGGAAGCGTTCCTCGTAGCGCTTCGCGTACATCTCCAGCTCGTCCTCAGGCAGCTGACGCCCGTACAGGTCCTCCACGTACGAGCCCAGCTGCAGCGGCGTCGGGAACGCCGCGTTCTCCGTCGTGTACCGGCGGAAGGCGTTGTAGTACGCCTCGTCGTCCAGCACGAAGTCCGCGTCGGCGTGCGCGAAGTCCGGGCCGAACTCGGGGTCGTAGTCCGGGTCGTACCCGCCGAGCGGACGGCTGCGGTTGGGGCCGGACGGCACCATCACCTGCGGGGCGTCGTCGGGGTGCGGGCCCTGGTAGGGGGCCTGGCCCTGTGCCGTCCCGCCCTCGTGGGCCTCGTACCCGGGCTCGTAACCCTGCTCGTACGCCTGCCCTTGGTCGTACCCCTGCCCCTGGTCGTACCCCGACTCGTGCTGCTGCGGGTGCCCCACCTGTGCCGCGAACCACGGGCTCGGGTGCTGCTGCGCATCGGGCTGGTCGGTGGCCTGGGCCGGGGCTGCCTCGGCGTCCTCGGGCTGCTTCACCAGGTTCGCCCTCGGGCCGGGGATCCGCGCCGCCTCCTGCTCGGGCTGCGGCTGCTGCGGCTGCTGCGGCTGTTCCTCCCGGTCCTCCCGCTCGTCCCGCTCCTCCCGCGGAGCCGCCTCCAGTGCGGGGGCGTCCGTGGCCGGGGCCGGCGGCAGCAGGGCCGGTTCGATGCCGGCGGCGGCCAGGCCGACCGCCGCGGTGTCCGCGAGGGGTACGCCGATCTTGGCCAGGCGCAGCGGCATCAGCGCCTCGACGGGGGCCTTCCGCTTCCAGGCGCGGCCGTACCGTGCCTGGAGCCGGGCGCGGTAGATCAGCCGGTCCTGCTCCAGCTTGATGACCTGTTCGTAGCTGCGCAGTTCCCACAGCTTCATCCGGCGCCACAGCTTGAACGTCGGGACCGGGGAGAGCAGCCAGCGGGTCAGCCGCACGCCCTCCATGTGCTTGTCGGCGGTGATGTCCGCGATCCGGCCGATCGCGTGCCGGGCCGCCTCGACGGAGACCACGAACAGCACCGGGATCACCGCGTGCATGCCCACGCCCAGCGGGTCCGGCCAGGACGCCGCCCCGTTGAACGCGATCGTCGCCGCCGTCAGCAGCCACGCCGTCTGACGCAGCAGCGGGAAGGGAATCCGCATCCAGGTCAGCAACAGGTCCAGGGCGAGCAGCACACAGATGCCCGCGTCGATGCCGATCGGGAAGACGTAACTGAAGTTGCCGAAGCCCTTCTCCAGGGCCAGCTCGCGCACCGCCGCGTACGAACCCGCGAAACCGATGCCCGCGATGATCACGGCACCGGCGACCACCACACCGATCAGTATTCGGTGCGTGCGTGTCAACTGCATCGCGGCCACCCGCGATCCCCTCCCGTACGTCCAACTCGGTCCGGCCCCGGGGATTCCGTCCGGACCCGGCGGGCACAGCCTGGCACACACCAACGGGGGCCCGGCCCCACGAAAAGGAACCGAACCCCCGTAAAAGCACCCAAACAGGGCTCAGTTGTAGTCAAGTCGTTGACTACCGCGCGCGTGCCCGCGGGCACACCGCGACACGGTGCCCCACGGCGCCGCGCCCCGGAGCTGTCGCCCCGTCTGAACCCTTGCGGCCGACGCTACTTGTTCGCCGTGGCGATCGACGCCACGACCTCCTTCGCCGCCTTCTGCGCACCCTTCATCAGGTCCGCCGAGGACGGCGGCTTGGCACCCGAGTAGCCCGAGCCGTTGTAGTCCAGCGTCACCACGACATTGCCGGTACGGACCACCACGACCGCGTGCTGGAAGTCCGTACCGCCCTCGCGGGCCCCGTACGTCACCGTCGAAGCCTGGTCGCCGATGCCGCTCACCGGGTTGGACCGGACGTCCTTCGCGCCGTCCTTGCCCTGCACCTTGTTGACCTGCTTGGCCACCTGCGCCTCGGCGCGCTTCTCACCGGCGCCCAGCGCCTGGTTCGACTCGAAGCGCTGGAGCGCGTACGTCAGGTAGTGGTACTGCGAACCCTTCAGGCCCTTGTCGTCCAGGCCCTTCCACGAGCAGCCGCGCCGGGTCTCCGGGTCGGACGAGGCGTCCGGCGTGCCCTCCGCCTTGTCGGCCTTCGGCACCAGCTCGCCGACCGTCTCCTTGCCGAGCGCCTTGCACGCGTCCGGCAGCTTCGCGAACTTCGCGGGCGGCACCGTCGGCGCCGCCGAAGGAGTCTGCTTCTCCGCCGACGCACCACCCTGGTCCTGCTTCGTGCCGCCGTCAGAACCGGAAGACGAACCGGAACCGGAGTCCGACGAACAGCCGGCCACGACGAACAGCGCCGGGACGGCGACTGCGCAGGTCAGTATGCGGGCGATACGGGGGGCTTTTCGGTACATGGTTCCTGTGGTTCCTTCGCTGTCGCGTCGATGTTCGGTTCGTGTCGCGCGTTCGGTGTCGCTCACTGTGGGGGTGGCCGTCGGGTCACTCGCTGCTGGAGAACTGCTCCGCGAGTTTACGGGCCAGCGCCTGCGCCCGGTCCTGAAGCGTGGCGCTGTCGGGAGCCTGGTCGGTACGGCCCGGCTGCTCGCCGTACGTGATCCGCACGATCACGTTGGAGGTGCGGAAGACGATCGAAACGGTGCGGTCCTGCGCCGACGCGGTCCCCGCCTTCGTCAGTACGTCGTCCAGGAACGCGGCGTCGCCGAGCCCGGCGAGGGTGCGCGGCTGGAGCTCCTCGGGGTGCGGGGCCGCGGGCGTACCGGAACCGGAAGGGGAATCGGAGGCGCCGGTCGCGGGCGGCGCGGTGGGGGCGGACGGGCCCGCGGTCTGCGAGGGCGTACCGGTGCCGGACGCGGGAGGGGTCGCCGGCGGGGTCTCGGGGGCGGTGGTGCGCGGCGCGGGCAGATCGGCGGCGTCCTGCAGCTCCGTGTAGACGGCCTGCGCGCGGTCGTCGTCGCTGACGGCCGTGTCGTACGACACCACCCGTTCGAAGTCGACGACGAGCTGGTGGGCGCTGTCGGGGGACTCCGCCTTCCAGCGGCAGCCGATCCGGCGGTCCGTGTCGTACGTCACCGCGGGTTCGCCCGCGAAGAGCTTCTGCTGCTGGTCCTCGGGGAGCGCGGCGGCACCCGGCAGCATGGCCTTCAGCTGGGCCCGGTCCACGCTCCGGCAGGGCTCGGGGAGGGTCCGGTACTTGCCGGGCTGGGCGGCCGGGGCGGCGGTCTCGCCCGGCTTGGCGTCGAGGGCGCTGTCCCCCTCCGCGGTCCCGCCGGAACACCCTGCGGCCCCCGCGGCCAGCACCGCGAGAAGCGCGATACCCGGCACGGAGGCCCTTGCGTAAGCCTTGACGCCCGCCTGTCGTGGCACGGTCAGGGGCCCCCTTCGGTCGACTGTCGGTGAGCTGCCGGCGCGGAAAAGTGTTTGCCGTCCGCAGGCGGCCGATGCCCACAATGTGTATCGCACGTGCTGGTGTGGATGCCGGTCCGCTGTCCTTATCGCGGCCGTTCCCCACCCTTTTTGCGCTTTGAGCACTTTCACCAACTTTACGCCGTCTCGGGAGATCGACTCGGGGGGAATCGAGGGGCCATGTCATATGTAGAGGTACCGGGCGCGAAGGTGCCGATCCGGATGTGGACCGACCCGGCCGCGGTCGAGGACGGCGCGATGCAGCAGCTCCGCAATGTCGCCACCCTCCCGTGGATCAAGGGCCTGGCCGTCATGCCGGACGTCCACTACGGCAAGGGCGCCACGGTGGGCTCCGTGATCGCCATGCAGGGCGCGGTCTGCCCGGCGGCGGTCGGCGTCGACATCGGCTGCGGCATGTCCGCCGTCAGGACCTCCCTCACCGCGAACGACCTCCCCGGCGACCTGTCCCGCCTCCGCTCCAAGATCGAGCAGGCGATCCCGGTGGGCCGCGGTATGCACAACGACCCGGTCGACCCGGCAAGGCTGCACGGCTTCGCGACGGCGGGCTGGGACGACTTCTGGGGCCGCTTCGACGGCGTCGCGGACGCGGTGAAGTTCCGGGAGGGACGGGCCGCTAAGCAAATGGGGACACTTGGGTCAGGGAATCACTTCTGGGAGTTTTGTCTCGATTCGGACAATTCGGTCTGGATCATGTTGCACTCCGGTTCCCGGAACATCGGCAAGGAGCTGGCCGACCACCACATGGGGGTGGCCCAGAAGCTCCCGCACAACCAGGGCCTCGTCGACCGTGACCTGGCGGTCTTCATCGCCGACACCCCACAGATGGCGGCGTACCGCAACGACCTCTTCTGGGCGCAGGAGTACGCGAAGCACAACCGCGCGATCATGATGGCGCTGTCGCAGGAGGTCGTCCGGCGCGAGTTCAAGAAGGCGAAGGTGACCTTCGACCCGGTGATCAGCTGCCACCACAACTACGTCAGCGCGGAGCGCTACGACGGAATGGACCTGCTGATCACCCGCAAGGGCGCGATCCGGGCCGGCTCCGGCGAGTACGGCATCATCCCCGGCTCGATGGGCACCGGGTCGTACATCGTGAAGGGACTCGGCAACGCGGCCTCCTTCAACTCCGCCTCGCACGGCGCGGGCCGGCGGATGAGCCGTACTGCGGCCAAGCGGCGCTTCTCGACCCGGGACCTGGTGGAGCAGACGCAGGGTGTGGAGTGCCGCAAGGACTCCGGAGTGGTCGACGAGATCCCGGGCGCGTACAAGCCGATCGAGCAGGTCATCGACCAGCAGCGAGACCTGGTCGAGGTCGTCGCGAAGCTCAAGCAGGTCATCTGCGTCAAGGGGTGAGTGCTTTGGCTAGGGTTCCGGGGTTCGTCCGGATCGCCGGACCCGTATCAGTGGAGCCCCGCCCATGCACGAGTTGACGTCCGAGTCCGATCTGCGGTCCGACTGCGGGAGCTGTTTCGGGTTGTGCTGTGTGGCGTTGACGCTGACCAGGTCGTCGGACTTCGCGATCGACAAGCCGGCCGGGAAGCCGTGTCCGAACCTGGGGGAGGACTTCGGGTGCGGGATCCACGCGCGGTTGCGGGGCGAGGGGTTCTCCGGGTGCACCGTGTACGACTGTTTCGGCGCGGGGCAGAAGGTGTCGCAGGTGACCTTCGCCGGGGTGGACTGGCGTGCCGATCCCGGGGGTTCGCAGCGGATGTTCGCCCTGCTGCCGGTGATGAAGCAGCTGCACGAGCTGCTCTGGTACGTGGCCGACGCGCTGGCCCGTGAGGTGGCGCGGCCGGTGCACGCGGAGCTGCGGCGGGTGCGCGGGGAGATCGAGGCGCTCACCCGGGGCAGTGCGGACGGCCTTCTCGCGCTCGACGTGGACGGGCAGCGGCAGCGGGTGAACGCACTGCTGGTGCGGGTGAGCGAGCTGGTGCGCGGGGAGTGGGCCGCCGCCGTGCCCAGGAAGAAGAACGGGAAGAAGCGGAAGCTGGATCTGCGCGGCGCCGATCTGATGGGCGCCCGGCGTGCCGGGGCGGATCTTCGGGGTGTCAATCTGCGCGGTGCGTATGTCATCGCCGCAGACCTCAGCGGGGCCGACCTCCGGGGTGCCGATGTCATCGGTGCGGACTTCCGGGACGCGGACGTGCGCGGGGCGGACCTGAGCGCGGCCCTCTTCCTCACCCGGACGCAGGTGAACGCGGCCACCGGGGACGCGGCGACCCGCATCCCGGACACCCTGGAGCGGCCCGCGCACTGGACGGCCTGAGGGGCGGCCCGGGTACCGGGGGGGGGGGGGGACCGGCTGAGCGGGGGTGCGGGGCGAAGGGGGAAGGGCGAAGGGGGAAGGGTTCGGGGCGTGGGGGCGGGGCGAAGGGCGGGTCCTGGCCCTTGTCTCCCGTTGCGGCTCAGAAGTAGTAGGGGTCTCCGGTGGCCGGGGCCAGTACCCGTTGGCGGTCGTTGTCGGGGTTGAGGTCCCGGGTCACCGGGCGGAGTTCGGCCGAGCCCATGCGGACCGTGCGGATGTCCATCACCGTTTCCGCCGGGGAGCCGGGTACCCGAAGCGTGAGGTCGAGGGGGTGGGGGGTCGTCGAGCCGGCTCGCAGGGGGCCCGTTTCGCAGACGACGACCGCGGCGCCGGACCTCCGGCAGGTGTCGGGGAGTCCGCCGACGACCGGGTGCGAGAAGGACACCCGTACCGCCGCCGAGTCCAGGCTGACCGGGCCGTGGTTCCAGGTGCGCAGCCGTACGGTGAGCCTGCCGTCCTCCGTGTAGACGATCCGGCCGTGGTGGGCGAGGTCGGCCTCCGGCCCTTCGGAGGAGAGGGGGGTGGGGGTGTGGAGGGGAGGGGGCTGGGTGGGTGCCGCCGTCGCGGTGAGGGGGGTCAGGGGAACGAGTGCCAGGGCCAGGGCGGGCAGTCCTTTGCGCAGCTGAGATGACATGCCCACCTACGTACCCGTTCCGTTCGGAAATCGCTCCCCGCCCGCCCCTCATGCCACCCTTATGCGCATGCTCGTAGCCCGCTCAGCAGCCCTCTTCCTGCTCGCCGCCCTGTTCGAGATCGGTGGTGCCTGGCTGGTCTGGCAGGGCGTGCGGGAGCACAAGGGGTGGGTGTGGATCGGGGCGGGGGTCATCGCCCTCGGGCTGTACGGGTTCGTCGCCACGCTCCAGTCCGACGGTGACTTCGGGCGGATCCTCGCCGCGTACGGCGGTGTCTTCGTGGCCGGGTCGATCGCCTGGGGCATGGTCGCGGACGGGTACCGGCCGGACCGCTGGGACGTGGCCGGGGCGCTGATCTGTCTGGCCGGTATGGCCTTGATCATGTACGCGCCGCGCGGGCGCTGACCGCGCCTATCCTCGTAGGCACATCGCGCGGCCCCCGCGGACCGCACCCTGACCGCGGACCACCGGGTTCCGGTGGACCGAGGGGCCCCGCGGACCACGCCCGTCCACGTCACGTACGTACGAGGAGCAGCCCGTATGCCCAGCGCCCCCATCGCCGTCGTCACCGGAGCGAGCAGCGGCATCGGCGCTGCCACGGCCCGCCAGCTGGCCGCGGCCGGTTACCGCGTCGTGCTCACCGCCCGCCGCAAGGACCGCATCGAGGCCCTCGCCGAGGAGATCGAGGCGGCCGGTCACCAGGCCGTGCCGTACGCGCTGGACGTGACGGACCGGGCGGCGGTCGACGAGTTCGCGACCGCGTTCCGCACGATCGCCCTGCTGGTCAACAACGCGGGCGGGGCGCTCGGCGCGGACCCGGTGGCCACCGCCGACCCCGCGGACTGGCGGACCATGTACGAGGTCAACGTGCTGGGGACGCTCAACCTCACGCAGGCGCTGCTGCCCGCCCTCACCGCCTCCGGGGACGGCACGGTCGTGGTGGTCTCGTCGACGGCGGGCCACGGCACGTACGAGGGCGGTGGCGGTTACGTGGCCGCCAAGCACGGCAGCCACGTGCTCGCCGAGACGCTGCGGCTGGAGATCGTCGGCACTCCGGTGCGGGTGATCGAGATCGCTCCCGGCATGGTGCGGACCGAGGAGTTCGCGACGACCCGGTTCCGCGGTGACACGGAGAAGGCGGCCAAGGTGTACGCGGGTGTGGACGCGCCGCTCAGCGCGGACGACGTGGCGGAGACGATCACCTGGGCGGTGACCCGCCCGAGCCACGTCAACATCGACCTCCTGGTGGTGCGTCCGCGCGCCCAGGCCTCCAACACGAAGGTCCACCGGGAGCTGTGAGGGGCGTGCGAGGGGCGGCCGTCCCGGCTGCTCCTCGCCCCGGCTGCCCCTCGCCGGTCCCGGCCGCTCCCGCCGCTCCCGGCCGCCCCGTCGTCCCGGCCGATCGGCTGCCCCCGCCGCCCCGCCCCTACTTCCCGGCGTCCGCCGCCCATGCCACGTACCCGTCCGGCCTGATCAGCAGGGAGGACCGGCGGGCCCAGTGCGCGCGGACCGTGTGCGGCGGGATGTCGGTGGGGAGCGGGCCGTCGGCCGCCGCGACCAGGACGTACTCGCCCTTGCGGAGCAGTTCGTACAGCCTGCCCTCGGCCAGCGCGAGGTCCGGGACGCGGCGGCCGACCAGCGGGTGGGAGCCGCGCGGGGAGCCGTACGCGATGCCGATGCCGGAGATCATGCCCATCGCGCGCGAGGTGACGGGGCGCAGGGTGTTGAAGAGGCGGGTGGCGACGGCGCGGCCGGCGCGCTGGAGCGGGGTGTGTGCCATGGCCATCCGGATGAGTGCCCCGCTGGAGCGCAGCACCATGGCCCCGACCGGGTGCCGTTCGTCGTGGTAGGTGTCGAGGAGGGTGTCCTCGGCCCGTCCGCGCAGTACCGCGGCCAGCTTCCAGGAGAGGTTGGCGGCGTCCTGGAGGCCGGTGTTCATGCCCTGGCCGCCGGCCGGTGAGTGAACGTGTGCGGCGTCCCCGGCGAGGAAGACGCGGCCCGACCGGTAGGCGGGGACCTGGCGTTCGTCGCTGTGGAAGCGGGAGAGGAAGCGGGGGTCGTGCATGCCGAAGTCGTCGCCGAGCGCGGTGCGGGTGATGTGCCGGACCTCGTCGAGGTCGAGCGGGTCGGACTCGGGGACCTCGTGGTTGCGGTCCCAGCCCATCACCCGGTGGTAGCCGTCGCCGAACGGGACCATGAAGGTGAAGGCGTCGCCCCGGCCGCCGACGGTGAGGACGGAGTCGGGTTCCTCCCGCAGGCGTACGTCGGCCAGCACGATCGACTTGATGACGGACTCGCCGGGGAAGGGCAGCCCGAGCGCGTCGCGCACGGTGCTGTGGACGCCGTCGGTGCCCACCAGGTAGGGGGCGTCCAGTACGGCGGTCGTGCCGTCCGCGGTGCGGAGTTCGGCGGTGACGGAGGTGGTGCGGGCGGTCAGGCCGACGAGTTCGGTGTCGTAGCGGAACTCGACTCCCGCGGTGCGGGCCCGGCGCTCCAGCAGCCGTTCGATCTCGTACTGCGGGGTGATCAGCACCAGGGGGAAGCGGGAGCGCAGCCGTGCGAGGTCCAGTGAGAGGTTGCCGAACATCCGGAGGCGGGTGAGGGTGCGTCCGGTCTCCAGGAGTTCGTCGGCGAGGCCGCGGGCGTCGAGCACTTCGAGGGTGCGGGCGTGCACGGCGAAGGCGCGGGTGAGGTTGCCCGCGGTGTGGGCGCGGCGCTCGACGAGCGTGACGCGCAGTCCTGCCGCGGCGAGGTCGCCGGCGAGCAGGAGGCCGGCGGGGCCCGCCCCGACGACGATCACATCGGCGGATCCGGTGGTGTCGGAGGCTCGTGCGGCGTCGGGGTCTTCCTTGGAGGTCGGCATGACGGCACCCTTTCCGGTGTCCCGGCCCCGTACACCCGCGAGGGCGGGGCCGTTGCCGGGGGCGGCGGGCGGATTCAGCCGAATTCCGCGACCGCCGCGTCGACGACCTCGGCGAGCCTGGTGTGGTGGGCGCCGCGCCAGTAGGGGCGGTCGCAGGCGGTGCACTGGGCGAACACGTCCTGGGTGCGTTCCGTGCCGGGGGCCAGCAGTCCCGCCACCGACTCCTTGGTGGCCTCCTTCAGGGTGCCGTTGCAGGCGGTGCAGCGTGTCCAGGGGGCCAGTACGGGGCTGAACCGGCCCAGGATGTCGCGGAGTTGGGCGTCCGGCCGGTCGCTGTAGACGTATGCGCCCGCCCACAGTTCGCGGCGGCGCAGCAGCCCCCGGTCGCGGGAGAGCAGGACGCGCCGCTCGCGTGCGGAGTGGGTGGCGAGGGCCGGGTCGCCGATGTCCTCGCTGAAGTACGCCGCGTCGACGCCGAGCAGCCGCAGCCGCCGGGCGAGCGTGCCGAGGTGCACGTCGAGGAGGAAGCGCAGCGGTGCCCCGGGCACGGACTGCGGGCGGGCGACGGCCCGTACCTCGATGCGTTCGCCCTCGGCGGGGACGTGGGCGGTGGTGGCCGGGTGTCCGTCCACGTACAGCTGGCCCGCCTCGGTGAGCGGGACGCCCAGCGACTCGACGACGTGGCCCAGGGTGGAGGCCCCGTCGGTGACGGCGTCGGTGCGGCCCGCGCGCCGGTCGGGGGCGATGAAGAGGTGCAGTTCGGGGGCGAAACTTATCTGGATCTCCGGTCCGTTCACGTCGTCAGGATGCCATTGGGGCAGGTCCGGGTCGCGGGAGTTCGGAAACCCGCGGCGGGCGCGACGGCCGTGAACCTTCCTTCCCGGGCCGCGGGACCGCTGATCTAGGCTGCCGCCATGAAGATCGTTGACCTCGCCCCCGGCGACCCCCGGCTGCTCGCCGACCTGCTGCCCGTGCTGCGTGAGCTGCGTCCGCACCTCACCGAGGAGTCCTTCACGGAGGTGTACGCGCAGGGGCATCCGGCGGGGCTCCGTTTCTCCGCCGGGTACGACGACGCGGGTGTCTGCGTGGGTGCGGCCGGCTGGCGGGTGGTGGCCAACACCAGCACGCTGCGGATGCTGTACGTGGACGACCTGGTGACGGCGGACGCGGCGCGCTCCACGGGCGTCGGCGCGCGGCTGCTGGAGTACCTCCAGGAGCGGGCGGCGGAGCTGGGCTGCCGGGAGTTCGTGCTGGACTCGGGGACGCAGCGCACCCGGGCGCACCAGTTCTATCTGCGGGAGAAGATGGAGATCGTGGCGTTCCACTTCGCGAAGGACGTCCCGGCCTCCTCGGCCGGCTGACCGGATTGGTCCGTTCGGGCGGTGTGATTCCGGGTGTTCGCGGATCCGGCGGGGCACCCGTTCTGCCTCTGCCTGGTGTGAGCGGCAGGAGCGGGCCCGCTCCTGCCGGACGGGGGGCTCAGAGCCAGCCGTTGCGCCGGAAGCTGCGGTGCACGGCGAAGCAGGCGGCGGCCATCAGGACGACGGCGAGCGGGTAGCCCCAGGTCCAGTGGGTTTCCGGCATGAAGTCGAAGTTCATCCCCCAGATTCCGCAGCCCAGCGTGGGCACGGCGATGATCGCCGCCCATGAGGTGATCTTCCGCATGTCCTCGTTCTGCGCGACGGTCACCTGGGCGAGGTGTGCCTGGAGTATCGAGTCGAGGAGCCCGTCGTAGGTGGTGATCTGCTCGACGGTACGGGCGAGGTGGTCGGCCACGTCCCGGAAGTACGGCTGGAGTTCGTGCGGCACCGGTGGCATCGGCCGCAGCGGGTCGGTGAGTGCGAGCAGCGGGCGGTCCAGCGGGGCCACCGCCCTGCGCAGTTCGACCAGTTCGCGCTTGAGCTGGTAGATCCTGCCCGGGTCGACCTTGGCCGCCTCCGCGCTGAAGACGGCCGTCTCCACGGTGTCGATGTCGTCCTGCACGGCGTCCGCGACCGCCTCGTACTCGTCGACCACCTGGTCGGCGATGGCGTGCAGGACGGCGGCGGGGCCCAGGGCGAGCTGTTCGGGGTCGTTCTCCAGGGCTTCGCGGATCGGCCCCAGGGAGCCGCTGCGCCCGTTGCGCACGGTGATCACGAAGTCGGGTCCGGTGAAGACCACCAGTTCGCCGGTGTCGACGATCTCGCTGGTCGCGGTCAGCTCTTCGTGCTCGACGAAGCGCACCGTCTTGAAGACCGCGAAGAGGGTGTCGTCGTACCGGGTGAGCCGGGGCCGCCGGTGCGGGCCCCCGGCGCCCGCGACGGCCAGCGGGTGGAGCCCGAACAGCTCGGCCAGTTCGTCGAGTTCGCTCTGCTGCGGCTCGTGCAGTCCGATCCACAGGAAGGACCGGTCGCCGCCCTTGCGGACCCGCTCCAGGGCCTCGGCCGCCGAGCAGTCCCTGGCCCGCCGTACGCCCTCCTCGAAGACCACGCAGTTCTCCACGGCGCTGCCCAGCGGGGAGCGGGCCGGGTGGCTGAGGTCGACGGTGCGGCGGGTGACCCGGCGGACCGCGCGGCGCAGGTGGCGCAGCCGGGGCCGGGGCAGCGAGGCGGGCAGGGACACGCGGGGGAGGGACACGTCGGGGGCTCCTGGTGGAGGTCACGGCCGGGCCGCGCCCTCGTGGCCGCCCGGGGCCTGAGCGGCCGTTCCCCACCCTGCCCCTTCGGGCGCCTCCCACTCCACCAGGGGAGGGCAAACCGTGGGGTGTCCGCAGGCCCTGGGCAGGTGGCGCAGGGCGAAGGCGCCGAGTGCGGCGTGCAGCAGGGCGGCGAGGGCGGCGGCCGTGTGCAGCCCGTTGACGAAGGCGGACCTGGCGTCGTCGGCGAGTGCGGCGGTGAGGCCGGGCACTTTCAGGGTCTCGTCGAGGGTGGCGGCGACGTCGGGGCCCTGGAGCCGGAAGAGCAGGGCGGCCAGCGAGCCGAGGAGGGCGATGCCGAGGGCGTTGCCGATCTCGTTGCTGGTCTCGGCGATGGCCGCGGCGGAGCCGGCCCGCTCCGGGGGGACGGCCGCGATGGCGGTGTCGGCGACGACGCTGAAGGAGATGCCGTAGCCGACGCCGGTGACCACGGTGGACGCCACGTACCAGCCGGTGCCGCCGGTGACGGTGGTGGCGAGCAGCAGCAACAGGCCGCCGGTGATGAGGAAGTGGCAGGCGACGAGGGCGTTGCGGGTGCCGAAGCGGGCGACGAGGGCGGGGGTGGTGACGCAGGTGACGGTGAGGACGGCGGCGCCGGGCAGGGCGACGAGCGCCGCGTCCAGGACGCTCAGTCCGAGCACCGACTGGAGGTAGGTGCCGCCCAGGAAGGCCACCGCGGACCAGGCGGCCAGCGGCAGGAGTCCGGTGACGGCCGCGATGGCGAAGACCCGGTCACGGAACAGCCGCAGGTCGATCAGTGGGTGCTCCAGCCGCAGTTGGCGCCGTACGAACCAGTACAGGGCGAGGGCTCCGGTGACCGCGGTGGCCGAGGCCAGCGGGCCGGGCCCTTCGGCGGCGGTGTGCTTGATGCCGTGGACGGCGAGGAGGATGCCCGCGGCGGACAGGAGCACGCTGGGCACGTCGATGCGGCCGGTCCCGGTGGTGCGGACCTCGCGCAGCAGCACCGGGGCCAGTGCCAGGAACAGGGCGACGACCGGCAGGTTGATCAGGAAGACGGAGCCCCACCAGAACGCGTTCAGCAGTTGGCCGCCGACGACGGGGCCGATCGCGAACCCGGCGGCGAAGGTGGCGGCGAAGATCCCGACGGCCCTGGTGCGCCGGCGCGGGTCGGGGAACAGTTCGCTGAGCACCGCCAGTGCCGAGGGCAGCAGGGTGGCTCCGGCGACGCCCATCAACGCCCGGAAGGCGATGAGCAGTTCGGGGGTGGTGGCGAGGGCGGCTCCGGCCGAGGCCAGTCCGAAGAGCGCGGCGCCGGCCATCAGGAGCCGCAGCCGCCCGTACCGGTCGCCGATGCCGCCGAACGCGACGAGCAGCGACCCGACGGCGAATCCGTACACGTCCAGGATCCACAGCGACTGGTCCGCGGTCGGCGACAGCGCCTCGGTGACGGTGGGCATGGCCAGGAAGAGGACGGAACTGTCCATCGCGACCAGCAGTACGGGCCCGAGCACGACCAGCAGACCGAGCCAGGCGCGGGAGGCGGGGGGAGGGGAGGCGGGGGTGGTCTTCATGGGACGGGAGCCTGCGGCGGTACGGGCGCGGCTGCCATCCCCGTGCCGTGGGTACACCTGACAGGGGCACCCGCGCGGGCCGCCGCCCGCCTACGCTCGAGGTCATGGAGCTGGAGAGCCTCGGGGCCTACCTGAAGAACCGCCGCGACCGGATCACCCCGGCCGCCGCCGGGCTGCGCACCTACGGAACGGCCCGCCGGGTGCCGGGACTTCGCCGTGAGGAGCTGGCCCAGCTCGCGGGGGTCAGCGCCGGCTACTACACCCGGCTGGAGCAGGGCCAGGCGGGCACCGCCTCGCAGCAGGTGCTCGACGCGCTGGCGGGCGTCCTGCAGCTGGACCGGGTCGAGACGATGCACCTGCACAACCTGGCCCGCCGTACGACCGCCGCCCGGCTGGTCAGGCCCCGCCCGGAGAAGCCGCACCCGCGGGTGCTGGCGCTGCTGAACTCGCTGGGCGAGAACACCCCGGCCGTGGTGCTGGGCCGCCGCGGCGACGTACTGGACTGGAACCGCACCGGGCACGCCCTGGTCGCCGAGCACCTCGACTTCGGGGCGCCGCACGATCCGGCGCGCCGCCCCTCGGTGCCCCGGATGTTCTTCCTGGACCCGCTCACCCGCGAGCTCTACCGCAACCGGGACGTGCTGGCCCGCGCCCATGTGGCGTATCTGCGGCTGACCGCGGGCCGGTATCCCGACGACGCCCGGCTGGCCGAGCTGATCGGTGAACTCGCCATGAAGAGCCAGGAGTTCGCCAGGCTCTGGGCCACGGGCGACGTCGCGGACTGCACGGTGGGCACCCAGTTGCTGCGGCACCCGACCGTCGGCGGGCTGGACGTCGACTACCAGGTGTGGCTCCAGCCGGAGAGTCCGGACCACCGGCTGGAGATCTACACGCCCAACGGCCCGGCGTCCGCGGACGCGCTGCGGCTGCTCGCCGACCAGGCCGCGGAGCGCTCACCGGAGGCTGCCGGGGCAGCTGCTCAGCCGTCCTTGTCCGGTACCAGGAACACGTGAACCGACTGGTCCTTGGCGCGCAGCCGGGCGCTGCCGGCGCCCTTCTTCGCCCGGTCGGAGACGATCACCACGTGGTCCTTGGAGACCCAGGCCAGGCCCTCGGGGTTGCCGTAGAGGGTGCGTCCCTTGGCGTCGGTCGGGAGCCGGTGCACCGTGCCCTTGTCCACCTGCCACTTCTTGGGGGAGAGCCGGCCCACCCACAGTGCGGACGACGCCTGGGAGAGGACGGCGATCCGCCCGTCGCGCACGGACACGCTGCTGTAGTCCTCGAAGGGCAGTGACCGGGGCAGCCGGACGGTGTCCGTGTGCTTCCAGCTCTTGGCCGTGCGGCGGAAGACCTGGATCCGGCCGCCGCCGGGCCTGCGGCCCTTCTTGCCGCCGGCGCACCGGTTGCCCTCGCACAGGGCGAGCAGGTGGCCCTTGCCGCCGCGCTCGACCCATTCCAGGCCCTCCATGCCCTTGTTGGCGTCGGGCAGCGGGAAGTCCAGGAGCGCGGAGCCGACCGGGCGCAGTTTCGCGTCGTACTCCCGCACCCGGGCCCGGTAGCCCTTGGGTTTGACCGGTTCCGCCTCGCTGAGCAGGTAGTAGTGGTCCTTGCGTTCGTCGTGGGCGAGGTCCTCGTAGCCCTGGTTGGCCTTGGCGGCGCGCCGGGTGCCGCCGGGCTTCTGCTGGGTGCGGGCGGTGACGACGCCGTTCTCCGGTGCCTTGGGCGACAGTTCGCTGCCGACCCGCAGGAGGTCGGGGAGGTTGTCGCAGACGATGAGGAAGGTGCCGTCGTGGTGGACGACGCCGCTGGCCTCCAGGCGGCTGCCCGCGCTGTCGCCGATCAGGTCCTGGATCTTGGCCTCCTTGACCAGGCGCAGTTCGCGGGCCTTCGCGGCCTTGGCCCCGGTGCGGTTCTTCTTTCCGGCCTTGGTGCGGTTCTTGGTCGCGGTCATGCGGGCAGCACCTCCATCGCGCCGGGGAACGTGGCCCCGCTGGCGCCGTTGGGATAGGTCTTGCGCAGTTCGGCGAGCTGCTGGCGTGCGCTGTCGTGGCGCATGCGCGTGTAGTGGAAGATCCCGTACGTGAACTGTGCGCCGCGGCTCAGTTCCCACTGGCGGTAGCCGGCCCGGTACACCTCGTCGTTGGTGAACTGCCGCCCGGTGAAGGGCTGTCCGTGCCGGCTGGTGGATTCGCCGTACGCGGCGGCCGAGACGCGCTGCCAGAGGCCGTCGGTGCGTCCGGAGCCCTCCGCGCCGATCAGTGCGGCGACCCGGTCGGGCACGAACTCGGTGTCCAGCAGGTATTCCAGGTGGTCGAGGTAGTACTGGCAGAAGTCGTGGTGCCGCAGCAGGTTGGTGAACAGCGGGAGGCGGGACTCGGCGTGCGGTGCGTGGGTGGTGCGGCAGTAGTTCCGGGTCATCGAGGGCCAGTCGAGCAGGTCCGTGTACTGCCACGGGGTGGCGAAGAAGTCGATGCCGGAGCTGTTGTCGTAGTCCCAGGGGACGAACGTGAAGTACGGCCGTGCCATGAACCCCGTCGGGTCGCCGAGCCGTCCCGAGTTGTAGAGGTAGTAGTTCGACGGTGTCGCGAAGTAGTTGTCCCAGCTGCCGAGGAGGACGTTGGCGCCCGCCCAGCGCAGGAAGGCGGGCACGTTGAGGATCTCCTCGACGGAGGCGCGGAACGCGTCGGACGCGAACCGGTCCTCGCCGCCCGGCAGACCGGCGCCGTCGACGGTCCGCACCAGGGCGGCGAGGTCGTCGTAGGTGGCGGCGGCCGGCACGTCCTCGTTCGTCTTCAGCCGGTAGGTGCGGTCGTCCTCCCGGCTGCCGGCGGTGAAGTACTGGCGTCCGCCGTCGTCGCCGTCGGTGCCGGTGCGGTGCTCCAGCGTCGCGCAGCCGACGTCGCCGCAGTACGCCTTGTAGAGGTTGCCCTCGGCGTTCCTGCCGAAGTGGTCCTTCAGGAACTTCCGGTCGACCTGCTCGATGACCGAGAAGAGCCCCAGGTACCGGTCGTTGATCGAGAAGGTGGCGTAGGTGTGCTGGGAGGCGGGGACGCCCGCGCGTTCCAGCAGCCGCCAGGCGAGTGCCTCGCGCATCTGGGACGGGTCGTTGTACATCGCCTTGAGGTTGATCCGCTCCATGCCGTAGAGCCGGTCCTCGCTGGTGCCGACCTCGAAGTCGATCTTCCAGGAGCGTTTGGGCGCGCGTGCCGTCATGTTGCCGCTGTTGACCATGGAGAAGGACGGGGTGGCGAGCAGGGTGTCGTCCGGTGCGCCGCTCCTGGCCAGGGTCAGCCGGGCCCCGGGCGGTGCCTGGAGGACCTTGTCGGCGGTCAGTACGCCGGGCGGCCAGCCGGTGACCTCGACGTGGTACATGTCCTGGTCGAAGAACTCGGCCTTGTCCCGGGCCGCGCCGAGGTACGTCTCCACGATCCGGCCGATCGCGGTGGGCCGGTCGTCCGGGTCGCGCAGTACGAGGCCGAGGTCCGCCGGGGCGGCCGTGGCCTCCGCCGCCCCGCCGCCCGGCTGGCCCTGTTCGGCGAGCAGCAGGTCGTACAGGGCGCTGAACTCGGCCTTGGTGCGCAGTGCGGCGTCGACCGGGCCCGCCGTCGCGTTGGCGCGTTCGGCGAGCCGCCGTCCGGTGCCCGGAGGCAGCTCGGAGGGCACGAGGGTCTGGTTCTTGAAGGCGTCCCGGAACGTGCCCTTGCCGATGATCCTGTCCACGCCGGCCTCCCCTGGGGTGAACCTCTTTCTCTACGCCCGGCGGTACATGACCGCCAGCCCCGGAATCGGCCTGGCCGGGGCTGGGAGGGGAGGGTTCACCGGGCCTGTGGGGCCGGGAGTTGCTCGATCGGCGGGGGTGGTCGCGGACGGGCGGCCGAAGGTGCCGAGGACGCGGGGCGCTAGGCCGCCGTCACCAGTCCGGCGCGCAGCGCCGCCGCCCACTCCACCAGCAGTTCCTGGTACCGCGCCTCGTCGGCCGCTGACAGTGCGCCGTCCGTGCGCGACCAGAGCGCGCGGATCTCGGCGTTGACGACGGCTGCGGAGCGGACGGTTCCAGGTGTGTGCGGCGTAGGAGAAGTGGAGGACATGGGAACAACCCTAGGCGCTGCCACTGACAATCGGCATTCCGCGCAGCTGAGAATGGCGTGAAATCCCTATGATCATGGGGTTCACGGCAGGGGTCGCGGAGCGGAAGCGGAAGCCTGGGCTGCGGTCAGGGCCAGACCAGGCAGTAGGCCTGGTGGCCCGCCTCGTGCAGGCGGTGGCTGAAGTCCTGCCACTCGTGCAGGAGTTGGTAGACGTTGAAGGCGTCGCTCGGGCCGCCGCGGTCGGGGACCGTGGACCAGATGAAGGCGGCGGCGCCCACCGCTTCCTCGCCGATGCCGCGCAGCGGGTCGACGACCGTCATGGGGAGTTTCACCACGGCGTAGTCCGGGTGGAGGACGACCAGTTCCAGCGGGGGGACCTTGTGCAGGGGTATGCCCTGGATGCCGGTGAGGACCATCGCGGCCATCGTCTCCGGCTTGATCTTGGTGAACATGCCGCCCATGCCCAGCTCGTCGCCGCCCAGCTCCTCCGGGCGCATCGAAATGGGCACGCGGGCGGCCGTCGCGCCGTTCGGGGCACCGAAGTACTTGTAGGTCACCCCCACCCGGCCAACCCTGCTTCCCGTACCCGATCCCGAACCCGTGTGTGCTTCGGCGGACGCGTCGGTGCCGTCGGCGTCCGCGTGTACCGCACGCTCCCGCCGCCGGTGTCGACCGCGCCTGGCCCGCTCGGGACCCAGATCGTCGGCCGGCTCGCCCAGTCCGCCACCGCGATGCATATCTCTCACCCGACTGTGCTGTGTGTCAGCGCCTTTGCCATGCCATTCCAAGCGGCGCGACCCCCGGCGCGCAACCCGATCATCGTCCCAGTGACCTCCCCCGCCGCGGGGCGGTGAAACACCTGTCCGCAAGGACGGGCGGGCCTCTGACACCATTGCTGTGTGAGCCTCCCCTATGACGCCCCAGTTTCGCAGACGCTTTTCGACCGCGCGTCCCTTGTGACGCCCGGCGGCGTGAACTCCCCGGTACGGGCCTTCAGGGCCGTGGGCGGTACGCCCCGGTTCATGGTGTCCGGTGCCGGTCCGTACCTCACCGACGCCGACGGACGTGAGTACGTCGACCTCGTGTGTTCGTGGGGGCCGATGATCCTCGGCCACGCGCACCCGGAGGTCGTCGCCGCCGTCCAGGAGGCGGTCGCCCGCGGCACCTCCTTCGGTACGCCCGGTGAGGGCGAGGTCGCGCTCGCCGAGGAGATCGTCGCCCGGATCGACCCCGTCGAGCAGGTACGGCTGGTGTCCTCGGGCACCGAAGCGACCATGTCGGCCATCCGGCTCGCCCGTGGATTCACCGGCCGCGCCAAGGTCGTGAAGTTCGCCGGCTGCTACCACGGGCACGTGGACGCGCTGCTGGCCGCCGCGGGTTCGGGGCTGGCGACCTTCGCCCTGCCGGACACGCCGGGCGTCACCGGCGCCCAGGCGGGCGACACCATCGTGCTGCCGTACAACGATCTGGACGCGGTGCGCGCCGCCTTCCGCGCGCACCCCGGCGAGATCGCCTGTGTGATCACCGAGGCGTCGCCCGGCAACATGGGCGTCGTCCCGCCGGGCGAGGGGTTCAACGCGGGCCTCAAGGCGCTCTGCCAGGAGAACGGCGCGCTCTACATCTCCGACGAGGTGATGACCGGATTCCGCACCAGCAGGGCCGGCTGGTACGGCGTCGACGGCGTCGCCCCGGACCTGATGACCTTCGGCAAGGTCATGGGCGGCGGCTTCCCGGCGGCGGCCTTCGGCGGCCGGCACGACGTGATGGAGCACCTCGCTCCGGTCGGCCCGGTCTACCAGGCGGGCACCCTCTCCGGTAACCCCGTCGCCACCGCCGCGGGCCTCGCCCAGCTGCGGCTGCTCGGCGACGCGGAGTACGCGAAGGTCGACGAGGTCTCGCGGGAGATCCGCACGCTGGTCGGCGACGCGCTGACGAAGGAGGGCGTGGCGCACCGCGTGCAGACCGCGTCCAACATGTTCTCCGTCTTCTTCACGCCCGACGAGGTGCGCAACTACGACCAGGCGCGGCAGCAGGAGTCCTTCCGCTTCACCGCGTTCTTCCACGCGATGCTGGCCGGCGGCGTCTACCTGCCGCCGTCCTCCTTCGAGTCCTGGTTCGTCTCCACCACCCACGACGAGCGGGCGATCGAGCGCGTCGCCGCCGCCCTGCCCGCCGCCGCCCGAGCCGCAGCAGAGGCCACCGCATGAGCAACAAGGACCTGACCGTCGTCCACCTGATGCGGCACGGCGAGGTGCACAACCCGGACGGCGTCCTCTACGGCCGCCGTCCCGGCTACCACCTCTCCGAACTCGGCCGGAAGATGGCCGACCGGGTCGCCGAGCACCTGGCGGAACGTGACATCACCCACGTCGTGGCCTCCCCGCTGGAGCGCGCCCAGGAGACCGCCACCCCGATCGCCAAGGCGCACGGCCTGGACCTGGCGACCGACCCCGCGCTGATCGAGGCCGCCAACGTCTTCGAGGGCAAGACCTTCGGCGTCGGCGACGGCGCGCTGCGCCGCCCGGAGAACTGGAAGCACCTCACCAACCCGTTCCGCCCCTCCTGGGGCGAGCCGTACATCGAGCAGGTCGTACGGATGATGGGCGCGCTGAACGCGGCGCGGGACGCGGCGCGCGGCCACGAGGCCGTGTGCGTCAGCCACCAGCTGCCGATCTGGATCGTCCGCAGCTTCGTCGAGCGGCGGCGGCTGTGGCACGACCCGCGCAAGCGGCAGTGCACGCTGGCCTCGCTGACCACGTTCACCTACCAGGGCGACAAGATCGTTTCGGTCGGCTACACGGAGCCGGCCCGGGACCTCGTCCCCGCGCACCTGCTGGCCGGGGCGAAGCCGGTGAAGGGCGGGGCGAAGGCGTTCGGCGCCTGAGCCGGGACGGCCGGAACCGGTCCCGGGGGCGCCCCCGGGACCGGTCGTTTTCGGCCGCGGGTTCACAGGTGATCCACACCGGGGTCACAGCGGCGCCACCAATTGACTCGCCCTGTAATTCGGCGAACACGCAGTGAATTATGTGCTGTTTGCCGGAACCGCTGTCTTCGGCGCACCCTCTAAAAAGTTGTCCATCTGAGTGGGCGACGGTGCGACGAATGCGGATGGGGAGTTATGCGCGACATCAGGCAGCTCAGCCGGCGAGGCCTTCTGGGACTCGGCGCGGGAGCAGCGGCCGCGGTCGGCCTCGCCGCCTGCAAGGGCGGCGAGGGCAGCGCACCCGCGGGCAAGGGCCAGGACGCCGCAATGCCGGGCAAGGGCGGCGGCACTCCTGCGCCGACCGCCGAGGCCAAGCCGATCGGTGACGGTTCGACCGCCGACACCGGGAAGCAGCCCAACCAGCCCGAGAAGCCGGTTCCGCTGGAGCCCGGCCAGGCCCCTCCGCAGTTCGTGGTGTTCTCCTGGGACGGTGCCGGCGAGGTGGGCAACGGCCTCTTCCCGCGTTTCCTGAAGCTCGCCAAGGAGCACGACGCGGCGATGACGTTCTTCCTCTCCGGGCTCTATCTCCTCCCGGAGTCGAAGGCCAAGCTCTACAAGCCGCCGAACAACCGCGTCGGCGCATCCGACATCGGCTACCTCACCGACGCCCACATCAAGGACACCCTGAAGTACGTCCGGCAGGCGTGGCTGGAGGGCCACGAGATCGGCACCCACTTCAACGGCCACTTCTGCGCCGGCTCCGGCTCGGTCGCCAAGTGGACGCCCGCACAGTGGGAGTCCGAGATCGACCAGGCGGTGAAGTTCGTCACCGAATGGAAGACGAACTCCGGCTGGACCGACCTCGACCCGCTGCCCTTCGACTACAAGAAGGAACTCGTCGGCGGACGCACCCCCTGCCTGCTCGGCCAGGACAACCTGCTGCCGATCGCCAAGAAGCTGGGCTGGCGGTACGACGCCTCCTCGCCGGGCGGCCGGCAGATGTGGCCGGTGAAGCGGGGCGGCGTCTGGGACCTGCCGCTCCAGCAGATCCCTTTCCCCGGCCGCGGCTTCGAAGTCCTTTCGATGGACTACAACATGCTCGCCAACCAGTCGAAGAATTCCACCAAGGGAATGCCCTCGCGCTATCCCGAATGGCGGAAGCAGGCGGCCGGCGCGTACATCAAGGGATTCCAGCGCGCCCACGAGACGAACCGCGCCCCCTTCTACATCGGCAACCACTTCGAGCAGTGGAACGGCGGCATCTACATGGACGCCGTCGAGGAGGCGCTCAAGCACATGGCCGGGAAGAAGGACGTGCGCCTGGTCTCCTTCAAGCAGTACTGCGACTGGCTGGACGTGCAGGACCCCAAGGTCCTCGCGAAGCTGCGCAAGCTGGAGGTCGGACAGAAGCCGACGGGTGGCTGGAACGCCTACCTGAAGGCCGCCGTCTAGACCGCGGCGCCACTGCTTATGGCCTCTTGACAAGGGGCTTTGCGGGCACGTAGGGGGGCGTCGAAGATCGATGGAACTGCCATGCGAAACTTTTCACATGAGCCCAGTCCGCGCCCCCCGCCGCCGCTCGATCCGCGCTTCCCGCACCGCTCTCGCGGTCTCGGGCATCCTCGTCGGCGCCCTCGCACTGTCGGCCTGCGGTGGCGACGGCAGCGCGTCGTCGGGCGGCGGCGGCACCAACTTCGTCGCCGGCAAGGACGGCATCGACACGGTCCCCAAGGAGGACCGCACCGCTGCCCCCAAGCTCGACGGCACGACCCTCCAGGGCGAGAAGTTCGACGTCTCCTCGCTCAAGGGCAAGGTCGTCGTGCTGAACATCTGGGGTTCCTGGTGCCCGCCCTGCCGGGCCGAGGCGCCGACCTTCGCGAAGGTCTCCAAGGAGCTCAAGAACAAGGGCGTGGAATTCGTCGGCATCGACACCCGTGACGACCAGAAGGCCCTCGCGGTGCAGTTCGAGAAGGACGCCGGGATCGAATACCCGAGCCTCTACGACCCGGACGGCAAGCTGATGCTGCGCTTCCCCAAGGGCAGCCTCAACCCGCAGGCCATTCCGTCCACCATCGTCATCGACAAGGACGGCAAGGTCGCGGCGCGCTCGCTGGCCGCGCTCAGCCAGAAGAAGCTCCGCTCGATGATCGACCCCGTGATGGCCGAGAAGTGAGTACGGCCCTCCTGCCACTGGCCGCCGACGCCACCGAGACCGTCCAGTCCGGCGCGCTGCTGCTCGCGCTGCCGATCGCGCTGCTCGCGGGCCTGGTCTCGTTCTTCTCGCCGTGCGTGCTGCCGCTGGTCCCGGGCTACCTGTCGTACGTCACGGGCACGAGCGGTACGGACCTGGCCGAGCAGAAGCGCGGCCGGATGGCGGCCGGGGCCGGACTGTTCGTGCTCGGCTTCAGCGCCGTCTTCGTCTCCGGCGGCGCCCTCTTCAGCTATTTCGGCTCCACCCTCCAGTCGTACAAGGGCACCACCAACATCGTCCTCGGCATCCTCATGGTGCTGATGGGCCTCTTCTTCATGGGTGCCTTCCCCTTCCTCACCCAGCGCGAGTACCGCTTCCACAAGAAGCCCGTCGCGGGTCTGGTCGGGGCGCCGGTGCTCGGTGTCCTCTTCGGGATCGGGTGGACGCCGTGCCTGGGGCCCACGCTCGGTGTGATCCTCGGCCTGTCGATGAACGAGGCCGCCCCGATGCGGGGCACGCTGTTGATGGCCGTGTACTGCATCGGCCTCGGAGTTCCGTTCATCCTGGCCGCCATCGCCTTCCGCAAGGCGCTCGGCGCGTTCGGCTGGGTGAAGAGGCACTACGTGTGGGTCATGCGGATCGGCGGGATCATGATGATCGTCACCGGTCTGCTGCTCCTCACGGGCCTCTGGGACTCCGCCGTACAGGGCATGCAAAGCTGGTCGGACAGCTTCCAGGTGGGGATCTAGTTCCATGAGCAAGACAGAAGAACCGGTGGAGACGGACGAGCGGGCGGCAGGGGACCGGCTCTCCACGGCCCCCAAGGACGACCGCGAGACCGACCCCCAGGGGGGCGGGCCCGCCCCCGCCTCCTTCGGCGTCATCGGCTGGGCCCGCTGGTTCTGGCGGCAGCTCACCTCGATGCGCATCGCGCTGATCCTGCTGTTCATGCTGTCGCTGGGGGCCATCCCCGGCTCGCTGATCCCGCAGCGCAGCGTCGACCAGACGAAGGTCGACGACTTCTTCAAGGCGCACGAGACGCTCGCACCGCTCTACGACAAGGTGCAGCTCTTCGACGTCTACAGCTCGGTGTGGTTCTCCGCGATCTACATCCTGCTGTTCGTCTCGCTCATCGGCTGCATCGTGCCCCGCACCTGGCAGTTCGTCGGCCAGCTGCGCTCCAGGCCGCCGGCCGCGCCCGGCCGGCTGACCCGGATGCCCGCGTACACGACCTGGCGGACCGACACCTCCCCCGAGGAGGTGCGTGAGCTGGGTCTCGCGCTGATGAAGAAGCGCCGCTTCCGCGCGGACTCCTCGGGCGACGCGGTCACCGCCGAGAAGGGCTACCTCCGCGAAGCCGGGAACCTGATCTTCCACATCGCCCTGATCGTGCTGCTGCTCGCCTTCGCGACCGGCCAGCTCTTCAAGTCCGAGGGCGGCAAGCTGATCACCGAGGGCGGCGGCTTCTCCAACACGCTCACCCAGTACGACGACTTCAAGTCCGGCTCGCTCTTCGACCGCGACCACGACCTGGAACCGTTCAGCTTCCGGCTCGACAACTTCGTCGGCACCTACGAGCGGACCGGCCCGCAGCGCGGCACGCCCCGCCTGTACGAGGCCCACCTCACCTACTCCGAGGGCGTGGACGGCCCCGAGAAGAAGGCCGTCGTCGAGGTCAACACGCCGCTGACCGTCGGCGGCTCCAAGGTCCACCTGATCGGCCACGGCTACTCCCCGGTGATCACCGTCCGCGACCCGCGCGGCCAGGTCGTCTTCAAGGGCCCGGCCCCGCTGTTGCCCACCGACTCCAACGTCACCTCCACCGGCGCCATCAAGGTGATGGACGGCTACCGCGACAAGGACGGCAAGAAGACCCAGCTGGGCTTCACCGCCGTGTTCGTGCCGACCTTCGGCGGCGCCGGCAAGGGCAGCATGTTCTCCAAGTACCCCGGGCTGGACTACCCGGCGCTCGCGCTGACCGCCTTCCACGGCAGCCTCGGCGTGGACGCCGGCCTGCCGCAGAACGTGTACCAGCTCGACACCCGCAAGATGACCCAGTTCAAGAAGCCGGACGGCAGCCCCTTCGCGAAGATGCTGCTGCCCGGCGAGAAGATGGACCTTCCCGGAGGGGCCGGTTCGGTCACCTTCGAGAAGGACATCAAGGAATGGGCGACCTTCCAGGTCTCCCAGCAGCCCGGCAACATGTGGGCCCTGGCCGGTGCGGTCGCCGCCATCGTGGGCCTCGCCGCCTCCCTGTTCATCCAGCGCCGTCGCGTCTGGATCCGTGCCGTACGGGCGGACGACGGGACCACCGTTGTCGAGATGGCCGGACTCGGCCGCAGCGAGTCCGGCCGGCTCCCCGAGGAACTCGCCGCACTCGCGGAAGCCCTCCACTCCCAGGCGCCGACGACCACGACGCCCTCCTCTGTCGAACCCCCTGCCGAAGGAGCGCGCGCGTGATCCTCGCAGCCGCCACCGAAACCAACCAGAACCTGGCGGAGATCAGCAACGTGCTGATCTACTCCGCGATGGCCGTCTACACCCTGGCCTTCCTCGCCCACATCGCCGAGTGGACCTTCGGCAGCCGCAGCAGGGTGGGCCGTACGGCCGCCGCGCTGACCGAGCCCGCCGCGGCCCCCGCGGTGACCGTCCGCGCCAAGGGCGGCACGGCGGTGCTCGACAAGCCGAAGGTGGTCACCCGCGCCGCCGCCGGAACCCGTGACGCGGCGGACGGCGAGGGCGCCGCGGGCGGCACCTTCAAGGGCGACCTCTACGGCCGGATCGCGATCTCGCTCACCTTCCTCGGCTTCCTGATCGCCGCGGGCGGCGTCGCCTGCCGTGCCATGTCGGTGCAGCGCGCCCCCTGGGGCAACATGTACGAGTTCTCGATCACCTTCTCCACGGTGGCCGTCGGCGCGTACCTCGCCTTCCTGCTGACCAAGATGAACGTCCGCTGGATCGGTCTGCCCCTGGTCACCACGGTCCTGCTCGACCTCGGCATCGCCACCAAGTGGCTCTACACCGACAGCGACCAGCTGGTCCCGGCGCTGGACTCCTACTGGCTGTGGATCCACGTCTCCACCGCGATCTTCTGCGGTGCCGTCTTCTACGTCGGCGCGGTCGGCACCATCGGCTACCTGCTGCGCGACCGGTACGAGGTGCGGGCCGAGCTGGGCGAGACGGCCGACGTCTTCAAGGCGCACCTGGCCTCGCTGCCGCCCGCCAACGGCTTCGTCATGGCGGTCCGCAAGGCGCGCGTCCCCTTCCGCCGCCTGATGGACAGCACGGTCTCCCGGCTGCCCGCGGCGGCCACGCTGGACAAGTTCTCGTACCGCATCAACGCCGGTGTCTTCCCGCTGTGGACGTTCACGATCGTCGCGGGCGCCATCTGGGCGGGCGACGCGTGGGGCCGCTTCTGGGGCTGGGACCCCAAGGAGGTCTGGTCCTTCGTCACCTGGATCGCCTACGCCTGCTACCTGCACGCCCGCGCCACCGCCGGGTGGAAGGGCCGCAAGGCCGCCTACCTGGCGCTGTTCGCCTTCGCGACCTGGCTGTGGAACTACTACGGGGTGAACATCTTCATCACCGGCAAGCACTCCTACGCGGGAGTCTGACGGCGGGACCCCGCCCGGGGCTCCACGACCGATTGCTCCCTACAGCCCGGCCCGGTTCGCGTCCCGTACGCGGCCGGGCCACGCTGTTTCCCATGACGACGGCGATTCCCTCCCTCCCGTACGGCAAGGCCGAACCGCGCCCGAACGCCTGGTTCCTGCGCTACGAGCTGCCGCTGCCGCATCCGCTGGACCACGTCTGGGCGGCGGTGGCCACCCCGGCGGGCCTGAGCCAGTGGCTCGCGCTCCCCGACCCCTGGGACCCGCACCTGGGTTCCGCGACCGCCTTCCACTGGCAGTACGCGGGCTCGCAGTTCACCGAAGAGGGCCGGATCACGGCCTGGGACCCGGGCCGGGTCGCGGAGTACACGCTCACCGGCAACGGCCGCGCCCGCTTCCACCTGGAGGCCAACGGCCCCGGCAGCACCGTCCTGCGCTTCACCAACGAGCTGCGCGACCTCGACGAGAACGAGCGCCACAGCCGCCTCGCGGGCTGGCACGTCCACTTCGAGCTGCTGGCCTCCGCACTGGCCGGAACCCCCTACGACTGGTCGTCCTGGTCCCTCGACCGCTACCGGGAACTGCTCTCCGACTACGAGTCCCGCCCCTAGAACCCCGCACCCGCGGCAACGCCCGGCAGCCGGCCACGGCCGGCTCTCCGCCGACGGGCGGAGGGGCCGGAGGGGCTTCGTGGGAGGGGTCAGGGCTTCGGCTTGTCCTCCGGGCCCCTGCCCGGGTCTTCGCCGCCGCGGCGCTTCAGTTCTTCCTCGCGGCGGCGGAGGTCGGCCTCCCAGTCCTTCAGGAGGGACTCGTCCTTCTTGCTCTCGTCCTTCTTGTTCTCGTCCTTGATCGACTTCAGGAAGTCCGGGTTGTCGTCGGGGGCCACCCAGGTGGTGCGACGGCCGCGGTGCCACTCCGACGGCGCATGGCCGCCCTGGGCAGTCCTGCGGTTCTTGCCGGCGGCCAGCCAGACGATCGGGCCGACGATCCAGAAGAGCAGGATGATGAAGACCCAGGCCACCTTGGGCAGGTGCTTCGCCTCGTCCTCGGGGGTGTTCAGGCAGTCGATGAACGCGTAGATCGTCAGCGCCAGCGGCAGGATGAACATCAGTGCCCTGAGCATGGAGTGCTTCCCCCTGGGGACGTCAGACGGGCCGGACCAGCGGCCCCGGTGAGGGGCCAAGGGTAGTCGGTGTCCGATACTGGACGACATGGCTTACGACGATCTCCGCTCGTTCCTCCGCGCCCTGGACCGCGAGGGCGACCTCAAGCGCATCAAGGCCGAAGTCGACCCGTACCTGGAGGTCGGGGAGATCGTCGACCGCGTGAACAAGGCGGGCGGTCCGGCGCTCCTCTTCGAGAACGTGAAGGGCACCACGATGCCCCTCGCGATGAACGTCTTCGGCACGGACCGCCGCCTCCTCAAGGCGCTCGGCCTCAAGTCGTACGGCGACATCAGCGAGCAGATCGCCGGGCTGCTCAAGCCCGAGCTGCCGCAGGGCTTCATGGGCGTACGGGACGCCTTCGGCAAGCTGGGCTCGATGGCCCACGTGCCGCCGAAGAAGGTGAAGTCGGACGCGGCCCCGGTCCAGGAAGTGGTGCTGAGCGGCGACGACGTCGACCTGGAGAAGCTGCCCGCGCTCTTCACCTGGCCCGAGGACGGCGGCTCCTTCTTCAACCTGGGGCTGACCCACACGAAGCACCCCGAGACCGGCATCCGCAACCTCGGCCTCTACCGCCTCCAGCGCCACGACAAGCGCACCATCGGCATGCACTGGCAGATCCACAAGGACAGCCGCAACCACTACCAGGTGGCGGCCAGGCGCGGCGAGAAGCTGCCGATCGCCATCGCCTTCGGTGCGCCGCCGGCCGTGACGTACGCGTCGACCGCCCCGCTGCCCGGTGACATCGACGAGTACCTGTTCGCCGGTTTCCTCCAGGGCAAGCGGGTCGAGATGGTCGACTGCAAGACCGTTCCGCTCCAGGTCCCGGCGCACGCCGAGGTCGTCCTGGAGGGGTGGCTGGAGCCGGGCGAGATGCTGCCGGAGGGTCCCTTCGGCGACCACACCGGCTTCTACACGCCGCAGGAGGACTTCCCGGCGCTGAGGATCGACACGGTCACCATGCGCCGCCGTCCGCTCCTCCAGTCGATCGTCGTCGGCCGCCCGCCGACGGAGGACGGCCCGCTGGGGCGCGCCACGGAGAGCTTCTTCCTGCCGCTCCTCAAGATCATCGTCCCGGACATCGTGGACTACCACCTCCCCGAGGCGGGCGGCTTCCACAACTGCATCATCGTGTCGATCGACAAGAAGTACCCGAAGCACGCGCAGAAGGTGATGTCGGCGATCTGGGGCGCCCACATGCTGTCCCTGGAGAAGCTGATCGTGGTCGTGGACTCCGACTGCGACGTCCGCAACTACCACGAGGTCGCCTGGCGGGCCTTCGGGAACGTCGACTACTCCCGCGACCTGACGGTCGTCGAGGGCCCGGTCGACCACCTCGACCACGCCTCCTACCAGCAGTACTGGGGCGGCAAGGCGGGCGTCGACGCGACGAAGAAGCTGCCCGAGGAGGGCTACACCCGCGACGGCGGCTGGCCGAACATGGTCGAGTCCGACCCGGAGACGGCCCGGAAGGTGTCCCGCCGCTGGAAGGAGTACGGCCTGTGAGCCGGCTCCCGGGCACCCTCCGCTGAGGGGAGCGCCCCCGCGGGACCTCCGCGCCGCACCCCACCCCCTCCCACCGTCCTAAGGAATCTCGTATGACCTCGGCCGCCGCAGCCGTACCCCAGCCCGGCCGGACCAGGGCGTTCCTCAACCTCGTCCTGATCGAGCACTCCGTGTTCGCGCTGCCCTTCGCGTACATCGCGGCGCTGACGGCCATGTTCCAGCTGGACCGGAACATCCACTGGGGCAGGCTGCTCCTGGTCACGGTCGCGATGGTCGGTCTGCGCACCTTCGCGATGGCGGCGAACCGGATCATCGACCGCGAGATCGACGCCCGCAATCCGCGCACCGCGAACCGGGAGATCGTCACGGGCGCGGTCAGCGTCAAGTCCGCGTGGACGGGCGCGGGGATCGCGCTCGCGTTCTTCCTCGGTGCGGCGGCGCTGCTCAACCCGCTGTGCCTGGCGCTGGCGCCGGTCGCGGTGATCCCGATGGTCGTCTATCCGTACGGCAAGCGGTTCACCAACTTCCCGCACGCGATCCTCGGTCTGGCCCAGGCGATGGGCCCGATCGGGGCGTGGATCGCGATCACGGGGGAGTGGTCGTGGGACGCGGTGGTGCTGGGGCTCGCGGTCGGCATCTGGATCGGCGGCTTCGACCTGATCTTCGGGTCGCAGGACGTGCAGGCGGACCGGGCGCACGGGGTGAAGTCGGTGCCGGCGCGGTTCGGCATTCCGGCGGCGCTGCACGGGGCGCGGGTCTGCCACGTGATCACCACGGGCCTGCTGGTCTGGTACGGGCTGCTGACCGGTGCGGGCGTCTTCTTCTGGATCGGCATGGTGATCGTCGCGGTGGCCTTCGTGTACGAGCACACGATCGTGCGTCCGCACGACCTGTCCCGGCTGAACCGGGCCTTCTTCACGGTGAACGGTTTCATCGGGATCGCCCTGTTCGCCTGTGCCCTGCTGGACCTCCTGATCCGCGGCCTCACCGTCTGACGTCCCGGGCCGTACGGGTCCCACGCGTCCGGGACCGCGCCGCCCGGCCCGGGGGAGCCCGGGGCACCCGGGACCTTGCCCGGGTCACGGGAGCGGCCCCCCGATAGGCTCCGTCCATGACTGAGCCCGTCGTTGAACGCAAGCGCATCCCCTGGGTCGTGGGGGTTTCGGGGGCGTCAGGCACGCCGTACGCCGCCGCCGTGCTGCGCGGTCTGCTGGACGCGGGCGAGGCGGTCGACCTGGTCGTCAGCCGGGCCTCGCGGCTGACCATCCTGGACGAGACCGGTATCGGGTACCGCGACAGCCACTGGCGCGAGGACCTCGCGACGTGGCTGGCCAGGGGTGCGGACGGCAAGCCGGACACCTTCGCCGGTTACGACCTGTCCGAGGAGAAGGACGCGGTGCGGCACTGGAGCGCGGGCGATCTGGCGGCCGGGCCCTCCTCCGGCTCGTACGCCGTCAAGGGCATGCTCGTGGTCCCGGCGTCGACGGCCAGTGTGGCGGGTGTGGCGCTCGGTCTCTCGAAGGACCTGTTGCAGCGGGCCGCGAGCGTGACGCTCAAGGAGCGGCGGAAGCTGGTGATGGCGGTGCGCGAGACACCGCTGAACGGGCAGACGCTCAAGCATCTGGTGACGCTGGACGAGGCGGGCGTCGTGGTGCTGCCCGCCTCTCCGGCGTTCTACGCGGGTGCGACGCACATCCAGGATCTGGTGGACTTCGTCGCGGGGCGGGTGCTGGACGCGGCGGGTGTGCCGCACAGCCTCTACCGCCGTTGGGAGGGGGAACTCGGGGGAGCCTCCCGCAACCCTTAGGTGGGGACGGGTGCCTACTTCGCCGTGCGCTTCAGGCGGGCGGCGATCTCGCGCACCGCGGCGGGACGGGAGGCGGGCTTGTGGGCACGCGAACGGTTGGCCAGCTCCTGCAGTTCGCGCATGCGGACGTAGGCCATCTCGGTCGTGTACACGGTGTCACTCTCCATGGAGTCAGAAGGATCTGTAAGAAGAACTTGGATCTGGTGAAAGATCTACAGGGGATTCGGCCCCTGTGCCTTAGATTCTATACGTAAACTCGCGGTATCGCTGAACAATGGAAGGCTTCAGGCATATGGACGCCGTGGACAGGCAGCTCATCCAGGCTCTTCGGGAGAACGGCAGGGCCTCGTACGCCGAGCTCGGAAGGCTCGTCGGCCTCTCCGGCCCGAGCGTCACCGACCGCATCAACCGCCTCGAATCGGCGGGTGTGATCACCGGGTACCGCGCCACCGTCGACGCCAAGTCGCTCGGTCTCGGCGTCACCGCGCTCATCGGCATCTCGCTGTCCGACGCGGCCGACCACGAGGACGTGGCGCGCCGGCTGAAGGACCTGGAGGAGATCGAGGACTGCTGGTTCATCGCGGGCGACGACTCGTACATGCTCAAGATCCGCGCCGGTGACGTGGACGGCCTGGAGCGCACCATCCGCCGTCTCTCCGGCACCAAGGGCGTCTCCCGCACCCGCACCACCATCGTCCTGTCCACGAAGTGGGAGAACCGGGTCGGAGAGTTGCCGGAAGAGGTGTAGGCGTACGGTTGGCGGAGGCTTGTTGTACGTACGAAGACATGGGAGGCGGCCGGGTATGGACGCGGGACTCAAGCGCGAACTGGAGCAGAAGGTCCGGGCCGGGGAGCGGCTGAGCCGCGAGGACGGCATCGCGCTCTACGAGTCGGACGACCTGGCCTGGCTGGGCGCGCTCGCCCACGAGGTGCGTACGAAGAAGAACGGCGACGTCGTCCACTTCAACGTCAACCGCCACCTCAACATGACCAACGTGTGCACCGCGTCCTGCGCGTACTGCTCGTTCCAGCGCAAGCCGGGCGAGAAGGACGCGTACACGATGCGCATCGAGGAGGCCGTCCGCCTCGCCAAGGCGATGGAGAACGAGAACCTCACCGAGCTGCACATCGTCAACGGTCTGCACCCGACCCTCCCGTGGCGCTACTACCCGCGCTCGCTGTCCGCCCTGAAGGAGGCCCTCCCGCAGGTCTCCCTCAAGGCGTTCACGGCCACCGAGATCCACCACTTCGAGACCATCTCCGGGCTGTCGGCCTCCGAGATCCTCGACGAGCTGATCGAGGCCGGCCTGGAGTCCCTCACCGGCGGCGGCGCCGAGATCTTCGACTGGGAGGTGAGGCAGCACATCGTCGACCACAACACCCACTGGGAGGACTGGTCGCGGATCCACCGCCTCGCCCACGAGAAGGGCCTCAAGACCCCGGCCACCATGCTCTACGGCCACATCGAGGAGCCCCGCCACCGCGTGGACCACGTGCTGCGGCTGCGCGAGATGCAGGACGAGACCGGCGGTTTCCAGGTCTTCATCCCGCTGCGCTACCAGCACGACTTCGTGGACATGAAGGACGGCAAGGTCCGCAACAAGCTCCAGGCGCGGACGACCATGGCGACGGGCGCCGAGGCGCTGAAGACCTTCGCGGTCTCCCGCCTGCTCTTCGACAACGTCCCGCACGTCAAGGTCTTCTGGGTGATGCACGGCGTCCAGACCGCGCAGCTCGCCCTCCAGCACGGCGCCGACGACATGGACGGCTCGGTCGTCGAGTACAAGATCACGCACGACGCGGACGACTACGGCACCCCGAACAAGCTGGGCCGCGACGACCTCCTCGAACTGATCCGGGACGCGGGCTTCCGCCCGGTCGAGCGCAACACGCGCTACGAGATCATCAAGGAGTACGAGGGCCCGGACCCGGACCGCCGCGAGAGCCCGCAGGCGATGCGCGTCTGACCCACGGCACCGTGAGCCACCGAAGGGGCCCCGACCGGACAGGTCGGGGCCCCTTCGCGTTGCCGCCCGCCGGGCGTCCCGCCCGCCGCGCACCGGGCCTCCCGGTGATCATTGGGGCCTTACGTCCCGGTCGCGGGGGACCTTTGCCGCTGCTTACGCGTTCCGTACAGGAGTAGCTTGTGAATGTATTCACAAGGAGCCCCGAACGGGCTCGACCCCAAGCCCCACAAGGGCAGCAGCAGAAGCAAGGTGAGCACAGTGGCAACCCTTCCTCTTGAGCGCGAAGGCACCCACGAAGGCGTTCGCACCGCCCCCGGCAGCCAGGACGCGGTCGTCGTCCGCAGCCGCGGTGCCCGTGCGGCCCTGGTCGGCCTGCGCCTCCTCGTCGCCTGGACCTTCCTCTGGCCGTTCCTCGACAAGGTCTTCGGGCTCGGCTTCGCCACCAAGAGCGAAGCGGCCTGGATCAACGGCGGCTCGCCCACCGAGGGATTCCTGCTGCACGGCACCCAGGGCCCCTTCGCCCACGTCTTCGACGGCGTCGCCGGAGCGCCCTGGCTGGACGTGCTGTTCATGGTCGGCCTGCTCGGCATCGGCCTGGCGTTCCTGCTCGGCGTCGGCACCCGGGTCGCCGCCGTCTCGTGCACCGCGATGATGGCCTTCATGTACCTGGTCAGCCTCTGGCCGGCCAGCAACCCGGTCACCGACTCGCACTGGATGATCGCCCTGGCGGGCATCGCGGTCGCCGCCACCGGCGCCGGGGACACCTGGGGTCTGGGCCGCCCGTGGAAGAACCTGGCACTGGTCCGCCGCCACCGCTGGCTGATCTGAGCCGCGAGGCGGCCCCGGGACCGGCCCCACGGCCCGCGAGAAGGGGCCCGCATTCTCAAGCACAGGGGCCCGGCAGCGTCGCCGGGCCCCTGTGCTTGACTGGTAGTGCCTGTCCTGTCTGTCGATGTCCCCGTCGGCCCCCGTAAGAGAAGAAGGTCCCGCCGTGAGCACCAAGAACGCCACGATTCGCTACACCGCGATGCGCTTCGGCGTCTTCGCCGCCTGCTTCTTCGTGGTGTGGCTCCTGGTCGTCCTGCGGGTCCTGCCCTCCGGGGTCGGCGGCATGTCCAACGTCTTCTGGGTGCTGATCCTCGCGATCGTCATTTCCGCGCCGCTGAGCTTCGTCCTGCTGCGCAAGCAGCGCGACGCCATGTCGGAGAACATCGTGGCCAAGGTGGACGAGACCAAGGCCCGCCTGGAGGCCAACAAGCGCCAGGAGGACGTCGCGTAAGCGTCCTGTAAGCCGCGTCACACCCAACGGCGCCCCGGGAGCGAGCCACTGGCTCAACTCCCGGGGCGCCGTTGGTCTTTCACCCCACCTGCTCGGTGTTCCCCCAGCCTCCCCCCAAAGAAGACCTTTGATGTTCTCAAAGTACAAGTGTTAACGTGTTCGACATGACGACATCCGCCGCGCCCCGCAACCCCATGAGCGTTCCGCTCGTGGCGCGCCTGCATGTCGATCTCTGCCGCCGGGTTTCGGCCGCCTGTCGCCGCTCCGTCTGAATCTTCAGCGCGACCCCCTTCTTTCCCCACCCCTGCCTTACGCAGCTTTCCTTCACCGGAGTGTGCTCGTGTCCGCGTCCCCCGCGCAGCAGGCCGAGCAGGCCGATCGGCCTGCGAAGCCCAAGAAGAAGAACCCGATATCGAGGATCCCCTTCGGCGTCCAGGTCCTGCTGGGTCTGGCCCTCGGCGTCCTCTTCGGCTGGCTCGCCCGGCAGTACGACATCGCCTGGCTCAGCACGACCCTGGAGACGGTCGGCAAGACCTTCGTCGGTCTGCTGAAGCTCGCGGTCGCCCCGCTGGTCTTCTTCGCCATCCTGGTGTCGATCACCAACCTCCGCCAGGTCAACAACGCCGCCCGGCTGGCGACCCGCACGCTCCTCTGGTTCATGATCACGTCGCTGATCGCGGTGGCCATCGGCCTCGTGCTCGGCCTGATCACCAACCCGGGCGCGGGCACCGGCCTCACCCCGGCCGACGGCAAGAAGCCCGAGAACGCGGGCTCCTGGATCGACTTCCTCACCGGGATCATCCCCACCGACATCATCACGCCGTTCCAGGAGCTGGAAGTCCTCCAGATCGTCTTCATGGCGGTCGTGGCGGGCATCGCGGCCCTCGCCCTGGGCGAGAAGGCCAAGCCGATCCTGACCCTCTCCACCTCGGTCCTGGAGCTCCTCCAGAAGGCCCTGTGGTGGGTCATCCTGCTGGCCCCGCTCGGCACCGTCGGCCTCATCGGCAAGGCCGTCTCGCAGTACGGCTGGGACCTCCTCGGCCCGTACGCGACCTTCACCGCCGACATCTACATCGGCTGCGCCCTGGTCCTCTTCGGCGTCTACCCGCTGATCCTGGCCACGGTCGCCAAGGTGAGCCCGGTCCAGTTCTTCAAGGGCGCCTGGCCCGCGATCCAGCTGGCCTTCGTCTCCCGCTCCTCGGTCGGCACCATGCCGGTCACCCAGCGGGTCACCGAGCGCCTCGGCGTTCCGAAGGAGTACGCCTCCTTCTCCGTGCCGTTCGGCGCCACCACCAAGATGGACGGCTGCGCCGCGATCTACCCGGCGCTCGCCGCGATCTTCATCGCGCAGATCTTCGGTGTGCAGCTCGGCATCAAGGAGTACCTGCTGATCGTCTTCGTCTCGGTCATCGGCTCGGCGGCCACCGCCGGTCTGACCGGAGCGACGGTCATGCTGACCCTGACCCTCTCCACCCTGGGCCTGCCCCTGGAGGGCGTCGGCCTGCTGATGGCGATCGACCCGATCCTCGACATGATGCGCACGGCCACCAACGTCGCCGGCCAGGTCGTCGTCCCGGTCGTCGTCTCGGCCCGCGAGAAGATCCTCGACCACGACGCGTACAACTCGGCGACGTCGTCCCCGGTCGACGAGTACGAGCCGGCCGAGTCCCGCGACAAGGTCGCGGTCGCCGCGTAACCCGGTTTCCGGTCCCGCGGTACGTGCTGTACGGGTGCCCCCGAGCGAACTCCGCCCGGGGGCACCGGCGCGTCGAGCCGTAGGCTTGCCCGAGGGTACGAGGGTGGCGGCCACGACCGGGCCGGCACCGCGAACAGGACAGGGCGATGGGGGTACTCGGGGTGGACTCGGCGGAGCATCCGAACCGGACGGTCCAGGGGGACGGAACCGACACGGCGGACCGGGTGGTGCGGCCCCGCAGAGCGAAACGGATGCCCCGGGCGGTACGGGAGCAGCAGATGCTGGACGCCGCGGTGAGCAGCTTCGCCCGGTACGGCTACCGGGCCGCCTCCATGGACCAGATCGCCGAACTGGCCGGGGTCTCCAAACCGCTCGTCTACCTCTATCTGAACTCCAAGGACGAACTGTTCACGGCGTGCATCAGGCGTGAGGCGGGGGCGCTGATGGCGGCGGTACGGGCCGGGGTCGAACCCGGGCTGCCCGCCGACCGGCAGCTGTGGGACGGGCTCACGGCGTTCTTCGCGCACACGGCGCGGAACCCGGACGGGTGGGCGGTGCTGCACAGTCAGGCCCGTACGCACGGGGAGCCGTTCGCGGCGGAGGTCGCGGTGCTGCGGGCGGAGATCGCGGACTTCGTCACGCACCTCATCGGGGAGGCGGCCCGCGAGGCGCGCAACGACCCGCACTTCGCGGACCGGGAGGTCGCGGGGCTCGCCCAAGCGCTCGTCGGAGCGGCGGAATCCCTCGCGGACTGGGCGAACGCCACCCAGGGGGTATCAGCGAGGGAGGCGGCGGCCACCCTCATGAACTTCTCCTGGGCCGGCCTGGAAAACCTCCTCCAAAACCACCCCTGGACCCCCAACTAACCCCCGCCCGAGCCCCCTCGGGCGGCGGTGCCGCCTGCCGAGCCCCCTTGGGCGGCGGGGCCGCCCTTTCCCACCCACCCCCGCCCCCGCCCCCTTGGGCGGCGGGGCCGCCCCCCGGGGGCGGAACGGGCGGGCAAGGGGGCGGCCCCCGGCGGAGCCGCACCCCTTCCGGGGTGGGCCGGGAGCGGAGAAGGTGGGCCGGGGCCGGGGTCCGCCCCCCGTGCCCACCCGTTCCGCCCCAAGGGGGCGGCCCCTGTGCCCCCGGGGAGCGGGCGGCACTGCGCTGCTTCAGGGCTGGTCCGTGAGGGAGATCGCCGAGACCGGGCACGCCCTCACCGCCTCCCCCAGCAGCACACTCCCCCCACCCCCCTCCATCCCCGGCAATACCTCCGACAGCCCCTCGTCGTCCTGCGTGAACACCGCCGGCGCCGTCAGCACACACTGACCCGCCCCGATGCACACGTCCCTGTCGATGTCGATCCGCACCCGCGCTCTCCCCTCTCCCGTGACCTCTTCCGCAACCTCCACCGCACTCACCACGCCACCGGCAGCTCCGTCAGACCCTGGATCGTGTCGCCCGGTTTGTGCGGCACCTCCGCCGCCGGAACGGCCAGCCGCAGCCCCGGCAGCCGCCGGAACAGCGTGCCGAGCGCGATCTCCATCTCCGCCCGCGCCAGGTTCTGACCCAGGCACTGGTGGATCCCGAAGCCGAACGCCAGATGCCGTTCCGACCTCCCCAGGTCCAACGCGTCCGGCGCCTCGAAGACCTCCGGGTCCCGGTTGATCAGCGACGTCGACAGCACCACGCAGTCCCCGGCCCGGATCGTCACCCCGGCGATCTCGATGTCCTCCGTCGCCAGCCGCGACATCCCGTCCGCGATCGACAGGAACCGCAGCAACTCCTCGCAGGCCTCCGTCACCCCGTCCGGGTTCTCCCGGAACCGCGCCAGCTGCTCCGGGTGCTCCAGCAGCGTGAACGTCCCCAGCGCGATCATGTTCGCCGTCGTCTCGTGCCCGGCGATCAGCAGGATCTGCGCGAGGTCGATCAGCTCCCGCTCGTCGTCGAACACCTCGATCATGTCGTCCAGCAACCCGACCGGAAGCCCGCTCTTCTCGCCTCCGGCCCGTTTGCGCTCAACCAGTTCGCCCAGATACGCGTCCAACGAGTCCCGGGCCCCCTCCACGTCCTCGCGCCGGGGTCCGCGCAACAGCCGCCGCGACTGCTCCTCGAAGTACTCGTGGTCCTCGTACGGAACCCCCAGCAGTGCGCAGATCACCATCGACGGCACCGGCAGCGCGAAGGCGCTCACCAGGTCCGCCCGCCGCTCCGGCCCCTCTTCCATCGCGTCCAGCAGCCGGTCCACCGTCTCCTGGATGGCGGGCCGCAGCGCGTTCGTCCGCTTCAGCGTGAACCCGGGGATCAGCTTGCGCCGCTGCACGTTGTGTTCGGGGTCGTCCACACCGAGCAGCGCGATCTTCCGGCGCTCCACCCCGACCAGGCGTTTCGTGAAGACCGGGAATTCCGGCCGCTCCCGTGCCGAGGAGAGCCGCTGGTCGGCGAGGAGCGCGCGGGCCTCCGCGAGTCCGGTGACCATCCACACCGGCGTGCCGTCGAAGATCTCGATCCGGCTGACCGGCCGCCCCGCCTCGCGCAGCGGGTCGTAGGCGGGCGGCGGGGCGTAGGGGCAGGTGCGGTCCTGCGGGAAGACGACGGGCCCGGTGGGCGCGTGCTGGGCCGTCGTATCGGTTGCTTCGGGTGCGTGCGTTCCGGATGCCTGCGTTGTCTCAGTCACGGGCGACCTCACCAGCTCACGTGGAAAGTGGAGGAACCTCTACCGATCGATCACTTCCCACTAGATGCCTTGGGCACCTACCCGTCTACGAGATGTTCAGCCAAACGGGGCGTACTTGACGAAGGCCCGCCAAGCGGCCGGGGAGACGCCGAACTGGGGACTTGCGTCGCCGAGTTTGGAGTCACGTACGTGAATGGCGGCGGGGTGTGCGGCGACCTCTACGCACTCGCCGCCCTCGCCGCTGCTGTAACTCGACTTCCGCCACTCGTAGGCGACTTCGAGGCACTGGCCGCCCTCGCCGTCGCTGTAGCTCGATTTGAACCAGGTGAGGTGTTCGGCGTTCATCGATCTCCCAGAATCTTCTCGATAAAGGCCAGCGACTCGGGTGGCCTGAGGGCCTGTGTTCGCATAATCGCATAGCGAGCTTCGAGCTCGCGGACCTCCTGCGGGCTGGTGATCAGGCGTGGGTGCCCCTGGGCTTCGGTGTATCCCACGTGCTTTTCGTTCTTGGCCACGAGCAGGGTGAACGCGCTCCCCAAGTTGCAGTGTTCGAACCGCTCGGTCTGCATCACCTGGAGCTGTACGTTTCGTGCCCGGCCGATCTCCAACAGGTGACGCAACTGCTCGCGCTGAACGTCGTATCCGCCGATGGGGCGCCGCAGAACCACCTCTTCGAGGATGAAGCTGAACTCTGGGGCCGGCCACTTTTCGAAGACCTGCTGCCGCGAGAGCCGGTCGGCCACGCGCCTCTCGATGGTCCCCTCATCCAGGAGAGGGCGCCGCTGCGAGAAGACCGCACGCGCGTAGGCCTCCGTCTGGAGCAGCCCGAGGATGGTCTGATTGCTGTAGTCGTGCAGCTCCAGCGAATCAGCCTCCAACTTGGCGTAGTTCCGGTACCAGTCCGGATGCCGCGTCCGATTCTTCTTCAGCGCCTCCACCACATCCGGAACGGCTGCCTTGAACGTTCCGTGGGCGTCCAGCGCATCGTCGACCGCAGCCAGTAGGTCGGGCTGGGGGGTCCGTACACCCCGCTCGATCGCCGAGACGAGGTCCGCACCGAAATTGACCGCAGCAGCCAACTCGGTCTGCTTCATGCCCCGGTACTCCCGCAGCGCCTTGATCTGTTTGCCCAGCGCGCTGAAGAGATGCGCGGTGCCGTCTTCCTGGGAGGGGGTCTCGGGGGTCGCTTCCTGCTCCGGATGCTGGATCACTCAGTGCCGCCTTCTGAGTCACGGTCGACCGGTCGTACTCCGCGTGCCACGCGCCCGTACAACTACCGTCAGTCGCCGGGTTCCTGCTGTTCAGGGTAGGTCCGAGCGACCACGCTCTGTCACATGAACAGCGAAATCACCACGCACAGAGTCGAGTTCGAGCAGTTGATCAGTTCCACCCGGCGCGGGGCCCGGCTCGCCCGGCTGCTGGCGCAGCGGCAGGTGGCCCAGTGGGGGGTGCCGTACGGCTGCGAGTTCTCCGACACGGTGGTGGCGGTCGTCGCGGAGCTGGCGGCCAACGCCGTACTGCACGGGCACCTGCCGGGCCGGGGCTTCTCGCTGCGGCTGGTGCTGGACGGCGTACTGCGGATCGAGGTGTCGGACGCGCGGGGCGAGCGGCTGCCGGTGGCGAAGGAGGGGCCGCCGGGGGAGGAGGAGGGCGGGCTCGGGCTGCTGCTGGTGGGGGAGCTGGCGGTGGACTGGGGAGTTACGGAGCGCGACCCCGGCAAGACGGTGTGGGCGGAGCTGGTCTGGCCGCTCGCGTGACCTGAGGCGGGCCGCCGGTGCTCAGGCCCTCTTCAGGAGCGCGTCGATCGCGGCCCCGGTGAGCACGGGGATCACCACGGCGTCGTCCCGCAGTCCGGCGGGAAGCTGCGGGCGGACCTCCTCGGAGCGCAGCACGGCCGGGGCGTCGGGGCACACGAGCACGGCGTTCAGGCGGCGCACCAGCTTGGCGAGCACGTCGAGGACGTCGCCGGTGGAGAAGCGGTGGAAGGTCACGCAGTCGGGGCGTACGTGCACATCGGCCTCGCCGCCGTCCCGGGTCCGCAGGCCGCAGTAGTGGTACTCGCCCTCGTCCTTGGCGTACTCCGCGTACGGGGCGAGCACCGTACGTGCCGCCCCGGTGTCGAGGGCGGCCGAGTCGCCGCCCTCGAAGCGCATCACGAACACCTCGTAGCTCATGCGGGACATTCTGGGCCCCGCCGGGACTAGTAGAAGTGCGGGTGCCCCATGGCGATGAGCACTCCGGCGACGGCGAGGCCGGTCAGGGCCAGTACGAGGAGGTGCGCGACCGGTGCCCGGGAGGTGCCTCCCGGCAGCGGGTCGAGTGCGCCGGCCGTGCCGGGCGACCACCAGACGAAGGCCACGAGCAGGACGACAGAGAGGAGCGGCAGGACGACCGGTCCGTGCGTGAAGTGCGGAACGGCACCGCTGATCCCGATGACCCCGGCCGCGCCCAAGAGCACGCCCCGGCCGTCGAAGAAGGCGCGCACCGGACCGGGCCGCTCGTGCACGACGGTGGCCGCGCCGATCGCGGCGACCACGGCGAACGGGACCGTGGCGAACAGGCAGACGCGCCAGCCCAGACCGAGGGGGAACAGGAAGTCCGCCAGCAGGCCGAGTGCCGGGGCGCTGCCCGCGACGGCGACGTAGATCCCGAGTGCCCTGCGGCGTTCCCGGGGGTCGGGGAAGGAGCCCGCGACGAGGGCCGGAGCGGCTGTCGAGACCAGTGCGGCGAAGGCGCCCTGGAGCGCCCGGGAGGCGATCAGCACGTCGGCGGAGGGGGCCATGCCGCTGACCGTGGCGGTCACCGCGAAGCCCACCGCGCCGATGATCAGCGTGCGTCGGCGGCCGAGGGCGGCCGTGATGCGGAAACCAAGGAGCAGCAGCACCGCGAACGCCAGGGCGTAGGCGAGGGGCACCACGTCCAGGTAGACGGTGGACGAGACCTTCAGACCGTCGGTGGCCATCCCCAGCTCGTCGAAGGCACCCAGCTGGATCATGGCGATGTTGGAGAACACCGCGTCGAACAGCACGGTCAACTGGACCAGGGCGAGCGCCGGCAGCCCCCACCACCGCCTGGGCAACTCCGGCCCCGGGACCGCTCCCGGGCCTTGCGGGTGGGCCGGTGCCGTGGGCGCGGCCCAGATGCCGGGCGGCGTGCCCTGCGGCGGCACCTGGGGTGCACCGGCACCGGCACCGGAGTGGGCGGGCGCGGTCGGCGCGTACGCGGGCTGCACCGGCTGTCCGGGGTGTCCGGGCGCGGGCTGCGCGGGCGGCGCGGGCTGTCCGGCCGGGGCCGCGGGGGCGTAGTCCAGCAGGTGGGCGGCGCGGCGGCCCAGCTGCGCGAGCACCGTCCCCGGCAGCCACTCGCCGGCCTGGGCGGCCTCCGTGCGCGCCGCCACCTCGTCGGGGGTGGGCCGCTTGGCCGGATCCTTCTCCAGACACGCGCGTACCAGCCCGAGGAGCGGTTCCGGTACGCCCGTCAGGTCGGGTTCCTCCTCGGCGACCCGGAACAGGTGGGCGTTCAGCCCGGTCTCGGCGGCACCGAAGAGCAGCCGCCCGGTGGACGCGTACACGAGCAGCGCGCCCAGGCAGAACACGTCGGACGCCGGGGTGAGTTCGAGGCCGCGCACCTGCTCGGGGGACATGAACCCGGGCGAGCCGATCAGGGTGCCGGTGCGGGTGAGGAGGCTGTCCACGGCGAGCCCGTCCATCGCCCGCGCGATGCCGAAGTCGATGACGCGGGGGCCGTCGACCGTGATCAGCACATTGGACGGCTTGAGGTCGCGGTGGATCAGCCCCGCCCCGTGCACGGCCTTCAGGGCGAGCGCGAGCCGGTTGGCGAGGGTGCGCACCGACTGCTCGGGCAGCGGACCGAAGTCCTGCGCCACGACGGTGGTCAGGTCGGGCCCCGGGATGTACTGGGTCGCCACCCACGGCACGGCGGCGTCGGTGTCGGCGTCCAGGACGTCGGCCGTCCAGGCCCCGCCCACCCGCCGGGCCGCGGCCACCTCACGGGCGAACCGGCTGCGGAACTCGGCGTGCTGCGCGTGCTCGGCCTGCACGACCTTCACCGCGACCGTACGCCCGAGGTCGGACCGGCCCAGATACACCAGCCCCATCCCGCCCGCACCGAGGCGGGCGATCAGGCGGTACGGGCCTATGTGTGCGGGGTCCTCCCCCGTCAGTTGCTCCACGGCGGGAAGCTCAGCCCTTCGGATCGGGTCGGGGGCGGCGGCACGCGGTGCGGGTCATACGGGGTCCCCCTGGCTGGACACGGAGATCCCAACGTAGAACAACTGCCCCTACGCCGAGGTCATTTGCGCACACCCGCACACCGGGGGCACGGGCAGGGGCCTCAGAAGGGCGGCTCCCCGGTGTACGCGGCGGACGGTCCCGGATGCGCCGATCGGCCCGGGTGCGCGGCTCGGCTACTGATCGCAGGGCGGCGAACTCCTCTTCCGCCAGCGCACGCGGAGGGCGCGTCCCGAACTCCGTACGGCACTCGTACGTACCGCCCCACCCGGGACGTCACCGCGCTACTGGCCGCCCCACGGGCCGTCCGGCACCAGCGCGGTCAGTACGGCCAGCAGTTCCGGTGGCTCGACCGGGTCGGCGAGGGAGGCCAGTTCCTTCCAGGGAACCCAGCGGTGCTCGCCGAGGTTGACCTGCTCGTCGGGAAGCAGACCGGTCCGCACCAGCGGCGGCTGCTCGGTGTCGAAGCGGGCGGCGAAGAAGTGCTCGGTACCCGTGAAGCGTCTGCCGTTCCACTGGACGTCGCGCTCGACCGGCACCGACCGGTCGCGGATCGCGCACGGGTCGAGACCGGTCTCCTCGGCGAGTTCGCGCCGTGCCGTCGCGAGGGGCGTCTCGCCGGGTTCCATGCCGCCACCCGGCGGCTCCCAGAGCCACGCCCCGTCGAACGGGTCGCGCCAGTGCAGCAGGAGCACGCGGTGGGCGGCGTCCAGACAGACGATGCGGGCGGCGGGCCGTTGAGTCGTTTCCACGCTTGGGACGGTACGCCGTCCCCGAAATCTTGATCAATACCCGCGTCGGCCAACCGCACGGGCGGACGGGCCGACCGCGTACCGTCGTCCCACCCCTGATCTCGTCCCTCACCTCTCGCTTGACCCTCACACCGTGTGAGGCGGTCGGCTCGGAGACATCATGTTCACCATCGGAGACTTCGCCCGGCACGGCCGCGTATCGGTCCGGATGCTGCGTCACTACGACGAGACCGGACTGCTGCACCCCGCCCGGGTCGACCCCTTCAGCGGCTACCGCCACTACACGGCGGCCCAACTGTCCCGCCTCAACCGCATCATCGCCCTCAAGGACCTCGGCTTCACCCTCGTTCAGGTGCGCGACATCCTGGACGAGAAGGTCGGCACCGAGGAACTGCGCGGGATGCTGCGGCTGCGGCAGGCGGAACTGGAGAACGCCGTGGCCACCGCGGAAGCACGGCTGGTCCAGGTCGAGGCGAGGCTCCGAGCGATCGAGAGCGAGGGGCACATGCCCACCAACGACGTCGTCCTCAAGAACGTCCCCGCCGTCCGGGTGGCCGAACTGACCGCCACCGCGGCCAGCTACGAACCCGAGGACATCAGCCCCGTCATCGGACCGCTGTACGACGAGCTGTTCCGGCACCTCAAGGCGGCCGGCATCACCCCCACCGGCCCCGGCATCGCCCACTACGAGGACGCCCCCGAGGGCGGCGGCCGGATCACCGTCCACGCCGCGGTCCAGGTCTCCGTCGCCCCGCACCGCGAGGGCCTCCTCCACATCCGCGACCTGCCGCCCCTGGAACAGGCGGCCACCATCGTCCACCACGGCTCGATGGACACCGTCCTGCCCACCGCCCAGACCCTCGCCCACTGGACCGACACCCACGGCTACCGAACGACCGGCTACCCGAGGGAGATCAGCCTGGAGTGCCCGGAGAACAGGGAGGAGTGGGTGACGGAACTGCAGGCGAACGTGACGAAGGACTGAGCGGCGCCGCCGCACCGGGCGCCCCATTTGCTGGGGCGCCCGGCATTCAATCGAGGTGGAGAAAAGAATGTCCGGAGACGCATCGGCCGCACGTCGACTCACGGGCTGCCTGCTCGGCCCCTTGGTGGGCGTTGCTGCTGCCTACGGTGGAATCTCCATGCTGGCGCAGGCCTGGGACGAATGCGAAATCGGAGTCAATGCGGCTGCGAACTTCTGGTCCCTTGTTCCCATATTCTTTGCTGCCTGGGTGGCAGTGGCGTTGGTCTGGGCAATCGTATTCGGATTGCTCGGCGAGAAAAGCCTGCTGCTCGCCTCCACAGTGGCTGTACTCGCTACAGCCCTGGCCTGCTGGGGCCTCATGGCCATCTGGAACGCTCCAGCCGACTACCCGGTCGGCGTGAGTTCCTGCGCTCCGGACAATGCCCCGCCGTGGTGGCCGGACATGCTGCCTCTGTGACCGCGGGGCGGGCGGAATCTCCCCCGTGGAAAACCCATGCCCAGGCGCGCAGGCGTAACGACCGGGGAATCGCGAGTGAGAAGCGCAATGAACCGAAGCCCGCTGCCGGAATTTGCGGGGCGGAGTGGGCGGGGCCGGGGCTAATTGCCGGTGGCCGTTGCGTGGATTGCCGTAGGGGTATTCGGGGTGGCAGCCACCACGTGGTGACGGCGGGTCGGGGTCAGCATGGTGGGGTGCTTGATGCCCCATGTCGTCGCCGCGCAGATGAGTTCCTTGACGCGGGCGCCGAACCGGCCGGTGAAGACCGTCGGGGTGACCTCGTCCTCCTCCGTCACCCGCTGCACGATCGCGTCGCGGCGGCCGAGGCTGACGCACTGGAGGGCGTAGCCGATCGTCTCCTGGGGGACCTTGCGGCCGGTCAGCCGGGCCGCCAGGGCGTCGGCGGCCTGCCAGGCCATCGGGGTCGCCGTCGCGCACGCCATCCGCAGCGGCGCCCCGCCCGCGCCCTGCGCGAACGCCGCGTCGCCGACCGCGTACACCTCGGGGTGCGAGACGGAGCGCATGGTTCCGTCGACGACGATCCGGCCGGTGTCCGACACCTGGAGGGTGGACGCGGCGGCGACGGGGTGCACCGTGAAGCCGGTGGTCCAGACGGTCACCCGGGCCGGGAGGTGCCCGGCCGTCGCGGTGACCACGCCGTCCCGCTCGACGCGCGTGATGTCGGCGTTCTCGTGGACGGTGATGTCCAGCCGGGCGAAGGTGGCGTCCAGGTGGCGGCGGGCCTTCTCGCTCAGCCAGTCGCCGACCCCGCCGCGCGCCGCGACGGCGACCTTGAGGTGCGGGTGCGCCTCGGCGATCTCGGTGGCCGCCTCGATGCCGGTGAGGCCGCCGCCCGCGATCAGTACCGTGTCGCCGGGCGCCAACTCGGCCAGCCGTGCGCGGAGTCGGAGCGCCCCCTGCCTGCCCGCGAGGGTGTGCGCGTGCTCGGTGACGCCGGGGACGCCGTGGTCAGCGGCGGTGCTGCCGAGGGCGTACACCAGGGTGTCGTAGGGGAGCGGGGACGGGGTCCGTCCTTCGGGGCCGTCGGTCAGCTCGACCGTTCTGGCCTCCGCGTCCACCGAACCGACCCACGCCGTCCGCACCCGTACCCCCGTGCCCGCGAACATCTCGCGCAGCGGGCGGCGCGGCAGGTCCTGGCCGGCGGCCAGCTGGTGCAGGCGGATGCGCTCGACGAAGTCGGGCTCACCGTTGACCAGGGTGATCTCTACTTCGTCGCGGTGCAGCCGCTTGGCGAGCCGGGCGGCGGTGACGGCTCCGGCGTATCCGGCTCCGAGGACGACGATGCGGTGCTTCATGGCGGGCTCCCTGTCCGGTTGGTCTCACCACCTGAACCGGACAGCCCCGCGATCCCTGACAGGGACGTTCTGTGAACTGGGTCACCACATGGTGGTGAGGGGGCGGTGGGGGCCCGTGGCCGCCCACTGCCGGGCGATGCGCTCCAGCTTGTCCGGGTTCACCTGGAGCTGGAGCGCCCCCACGCCGCCCGCGGCCGTCTCCAGGCCGATCACGCCCACCACCCGCTCGCCCGCCGCGACCAGCAGGGCCGGACCGCCGTTGACCACCACCGCGTACGCCGCCGCACTCCCGCCGACCACCGCCCGCTTGTGCTCCGAGGGGCGGAACAGCCCCCGCACGTAACGGGCGATGCCGAGCGCGCCGACGACCGGCGTCCGGCGGGCCGGCACCTTCGCGCCGCCGTCCGCGGTGCCGGTCGCGTCGGCCGTGAGCATCCGGACCAGGGGCTCGGTGTCTCCGCTGAGGGCCGCCGCGAGGAACTCCTCGACCACCTTGCGCGCGGACGCCCCGTCCACCTCGGTACGGGTCCGCGCCGTGCTCAGGTGCTGCTTGGCGCGGCGGTAGATCTGCTGGCAGTTGGACTCGGTGAGGTCGAGGATCTCCGCCACCTCGCGGTGCCCATACCCGAACGCCTCGCGCAGCACGTACGCCACCCGCTCGTTGGGGGAGAGCCGCTCCATGAGGGTGAGCATCGCGAGCGAGACGGACTCGCGCTGCTCGGCGGTGTCGGCGGGGCCCAGCATGGGGTCCCCGGCGAGCACCGGCTCCGGCAGCCACTGCCCGACGTACGTCTCGCGCCTGGCCCGCGCCGAGGTCAGCTGGTTGAGGCACAGGTTGGTGAGCACCTTCGTCAGCCACGCCTCGGGCGTTTCGATCAGCGAGCGGTCCGCCGCGTGCCAGCGCAGATACGTGTCCTGCACGGCGTCCTCGGCATCACCGGCCGACCCCAGCAGCCGGTACGCGATGGCCTCCAGGCGTCCCCTGGAGTGCTCGAACAGGTCCGCCTCGGACGTGGGGGTCGACATCAGGCCATGATCGGCCGAATCCCGGGCCGCGTCCAGACTTCGTTCCGCGCCCGGGAGGTTCAGGTCTCCGAGCGGCCCGGCAGATCGATCCGGTACACGTTCCGGGGCTCCGTGCGCAGGGAGTGCGCCAGGTCGGCGGCCCGGTCCGCCTGCGCGGCGGAGAGGCGGCGGGCCGCCAGGAGGAGCGCCGCCGCGTCCACCGCCCGAGGGGCCGGGGGCGGCGGAGGCGCGGGCAGGGATACGTCCGAGACCGCCGCCAACTCGGCAGCGTCGAAGCCGAGAAGGGTGGCGAGGTCCGTGACCAGACGGGGAGTCAGCTCCTTGTCCCCACCGCCGATCGCGCCGTACGTGGCCGCCGACAGGTAGGTGGGCGTGACGACCGCCATGAGGTGCGCCAGACCGCTCCGGTCCAGGTTCCGGAAGTGGAACATCCGCATGATCCGCCCACCGGGCCCGAGCGGTTCGTCCGCCGCCCCGGCCCGGCCGGCGCGCCGGTCCGGGGCGAACACGGACCGCCTCTCCTCCTGAGGCAGTTCCCGCAGGTGGCACAGCAGTTCACGCCGTCCCTCCGCAGGAAGGTGAACCCCGTCCAGCACCATCCGGCTCACACACCGGCCCGCCTCCGCGTCCAACGGAGCCAGATCCTCCGGAACCGCCTGCCCGGCCAGCAGGAACAGATCCACCGGCTCGGCCCCCAGAGCGGAAGCCAGCCGCCGGAGGAAGGCACCGGCCGGCACCCCGCCCGCGAGCACCGCCCGCACCTCGGCGGCGGGAAACGAGGTGAGCGCGGTCAACTCCCTTTCGCCCAGCCCTCGGTGGGCCAGCAGTCGCGGCAGTACGGAGCCGGGCGGTGCGGCGGCGGTCATGACTCTCCCCAGGTGTGGAAGCGGCGGGACACCGGCGCACCGTCAGCCCGTGGCGAGCGACCTGACCCACTCGTCGACCTCGACGACCTCCGCCCACTGCGGGAACAGCCGTTCCACCAGCACCCGGTGCACCTCCGGGTCCGTGTCCAGGCAGGCGTCGGGGAGGATCGTCAGGCCGTAGTCCAGGTCGTTCGCCTGGCACACGGTGGACAGGACCACCGCGCTGGTGGCGATGCCGGTCAGGACCAGGCTGTCGATGCCGCGTGCCCTCAGCACCACGTCGAGATCGCTGCCGGAGAACGCGCTCGCCCGCTTCTTCGTGACCACCACGTCGCCCGGCAGCGGTGCCACCTCGGGGTGGATCTCGGTGCCCGGGGCGCCCTCGACGTAGAGGCCCGCCGCCGCGATGGCCGCGAGGGGCTTGTTGCGGGTGCCGATCTCCGGGAAACCGGGGCGGAACGCGATGGTCACGTAGATCACCGGCAGGCCCGCCGCCCGCGCGCCGTCGATCGCCCCGCGCAGCCGGGGCAGGTAGCCGGAGCCGTCGTCGACGGCGTCCACGATGGCCTGCTGCACGTCCATGACGAGAAGGGCGCTGCTCATGTCGTCTCCTGGTGCCCGGTCGGTCGGTCGAGTCGAATAGCGCACAAGGCAGGAGCCCTGTTTCCGTAAACGGAAACAGGGCTCCTTGGGTACTGCTGGTAAACGACCGCGATCGGTCGTTCCCCGACTTAGGCCGGGGTGACGTTCTCCGCCTGCGGGCCCTTCGGGCCCTGCGTGACGTCGAAGTTCACGAGCTGGTTCTCCTCAAGGGAGCGGAAACCAGATGCGTTGATCGCGGAGTAGTGGACGAAGACATCCGGGCCGCCGCCGTCCTGGGCGATGAAGCCGAAGCCCTTTTCAGCGTTGAACCACTTGACGGTTCCGGTAGCCATAAGCCCTCCCATGGGCCAAAGGGTTGCCCTGCTCCAGAACCTACAAGGAAGTCTGAAAACAAAAGCCTGCGGGTTACATGCTCCGCAGGCTCTGTACTGCAAGGGAAACCAAACTGCAACTTGCGGGCGAGCCTAGCACGCACCCTCGGCCGGGCGGTAGAGGGAAAGATCACGTCACCCGGATGTTTGACACGGGCGTGTCGGCTGACGTCAGGAGGGGTGCGCAAGGCCGCCCAGGGCCTCCGCACGGCCCCTCGGAGGCGCACGCGCACGGCCCCCCGGAGGGGCCCTCCGCGTGCACCGGGTCTAGCCTCGCGATGTGGACAATTCAACCGCTGGCGAGCTGACGCCGAACCGTACCCGGCCCCGCGTCGGCCACATCCAGTTCCTGAACTGCGTACCCCTCTACTGGGGACTCGCACGGACCGGGACCCTGCTGGACTTCGAGCTGACCAAGGACACCCCCGAGCGGCTCAGCGAGCAGATCGTCCGCGGCGATCTCGACATCGGGCCCGTCACCCTCGTGGAGTTCCTGAAGAACGCCGACGACCTGGTGGCCTTCCCCGACCTCGCGGTCGGCTGCGACGGCCCCGTGATGTCCTGCGTGATCGTCTCCAAGGTGCCGCTGGAGGAGCTCGACAAGGCGCGCGTCGCACTCGGGTCGACCTCGCGCACCTCCGTGCGCCTGGCGCAGCTGCTCCTCGCCGAGCAGTACGAGGTCGAGCCGGACTACTACACCTGCCCGCCGGACCTCGCGCTGATGATGCAGGAGGCCGACGCCGCCGTACTGATCGGGGACGCCGCGCTGCGGGCCTCGCTGCACGACGCGCCCCGGCTGGGCCTGGCGGTCCACGACCTGGGGCAGATGTGGAAGGAGTGGACGGGGCTGCCGTTCGTCTTCGCCGTCTGGGCGGCCCGCAAGGACTACCTGGCGCGCGAGCCGCACCACGTGAAGAAGGCGCACGAGGCGTTCCTGGCCTCCCGCGACCTGTCGCTGGCCGAGGTCGACCGGGTCGCCGAGCAGGCCGCCCGCTGGGAGGACTTCGACGCCGAGCTGCTGGAGAAGTACTTCACGACGCTGGACTTCCGCTTCGGCCCGGCCCAGATCAAGGGCGTACGGGAGTTCGCGCGCCGGACCGGGGCGACCACCGGATACCCCGAGGACGTGCAGGTCACGCTGCTCGGCGAGCAGTAGGAGAGCAGCAGGCGAGCAGCTAGAGGGAGGGGACGGGGGCCCGCAGGTGCGAGCTGATCCAGCTCAGGCTGCCCGCCTCCATGCCCCGTACGTACGTCGCCGGGTTGTGGACGCCGTCCGGGACGACCTCCAGCCGGGTCTTGATCGGACCCTTGCCGTAGTCCTTCATGAACCGCTTCACCCGGGGGATCAGCGTCTCCTTCGAGCCCACCTGGAACGCGAGGTAGACGTCCTGGCCCTTCTTGGGCCGTTTGATCAGGTCCGCGGCCAGTTTCCGGGGGTTGTTGGCCAGTTTCTGCTGCGGATAGTTCTTCCACATCGGGGAGTCCGGCACGATGTCCGGCCCCGAGGAAATCGCCGCCTTGAACCGCTCCGGGTGCTTGAGCACGGATTTCAGTGCGACGAAACCGCCGGACGACGAACCCATGAACGCCCAGCCGTCCCGCGAATTGAACGTACGGAAATTCGCCCTGACGAATTCGGGAACGTCTTCCGTCATCCAGGTGCCCATCTTCGGCTGTCCCGGAATGTCGCTTCCGTCGTAGTACCGCTTTTCCGGATTCAGTACCGGCATGACCACGATGAACGGCAGGCTGGTGCCGTCCTCGGACATCCGTCCGACCGTGTCCAGGAAGTGGTTGCTGGGCTTCGTCCAGTAATTGCTGTCGAAGCCGTACGACCCGGGCAGGGCGATCAGCACCGGGAAGCCGCTGTCCGCGTACTTCGGGTCGAAGTACTGCTTGGGCGCCCACACCCACACCTTGCCGGTGACCCCGGACCTGGCGCCGGCCAGCGTCGTCTGGGCGATCTTGGTGCCGTCGTCCAGGGTGCGGAAGACCTCGAAGTCGGCGCGCGGGCCCATCGGCATCCGGCTCACCCCGTCGCCGGAGACCGAGGCGCGGTTCAGCCCGCTGTGCTGGATGGCGCCCTCGCCGCCGAAGCCCTTGTTGAAGTCGAAGGCGTCGCCCTCGTCCGAGCAGCCCGTCAGGGCCAGCGTCAGCGCGGAGCCGACCAGAGCGGCGGCTATCAGGCGGCCGTGCATACGGCGGTGCAAGCGGCTGGGCAGGCGCTTCATCGATGGACTCCGGGCGGGTGGGGTGTGGGCGGCGTGAGGGTCGCGTAGAAGGAGATGCGGACTTCCGGACATCGGTTCGCCCGCTGCCCGACTTGTCCGGGTGATCCCGCACACGTCGGGCCTAGTCTGGTGCATTGGGCAATGCGCGAGGTCCCGTCGGGCTCGGCGGGACCGTTCACGGGGGAGTGCACCACCATGCAGCCGCTGGAAGCGGGCGAACCGCAGAATATCGGTGACTACCGACTGCTCGGACGGCTGGGGTCGGGCGGTATGGGCCGGGTGTACCTCGGGCGCAGCGCCGGCGGCCGGACCGTCGCGGTCAAGATCGTGCACCCGCACTTCGCCCTCGACGAGGAGTTCCGCGCCCGGTTCCGCCGCGAGGTGGAGGCCGCGCGGCGGGTCGGCGGGGCCTGGACGGCGCCCGTGCTGGACGCCGACCCCGACGCCGCGGTGCCGTGGGTGGCGACCGGGTACGTGGCGGGCCCCTCGTTGACGCAGGCGCTCGCCGCGCACGGGCCGCTGCCGGACCACTCCGTGCGCGTCCTGGGTGCCGGCCTCGCCGAGGCACTGACCGCGGTGCACGCGCTGGGCCTCGTGCACCGGGACGTGAAGCCGTCCAACGTGCTGCTCACCCTGGACGGACCCCGGCTGATCGACTTCGGCATCGCCCGCGCCACGGACGGCACGGCGTCGCTGACGTCGACCGGGGTGTCCATCGGCTCGCCCGGCTACATGTCGCCGGAACAGATCCTCGGCAAGGGCGTGGGACCGGCCGCCGACGTCTTCTCGCTGGGCGCGGTGCTGTCGTACGCGGCGACCGGCGCGGCCCCCTTCCCCGGCGACTCCGCCGCCTCCCTGCTCTACAAGGTGGTGCACGAGGAGCCCGAACTGGACGGACTGGAGGGCGACCTGCGCGACCTGGTCACCTCCTGTCTGGCGAAAACGGCGGCGGACCGGCCCACCCCGCCGGAGCTCGCGGCACGGCTGGCACCGGACGGGGCCGCCGCGGCGGTGGCGGCGGGCTGGCTGCCCGCAGCACTGGTGGCGGACGCGGGCCGGGGCGCGGTACGGCTGCTGGACCTCGAAGCGGGGGGCGCGGCCGGAGCCGCAGCCGCGGAGGTGGCGCCCTCGGGGCCGGTGCCGTTCACCCACGGAGTGGAGCGGAACGGCGCGGCTGCCGCACCGGCCGGACAGTTCGGCCCGGCCCCGGCGGGATACGGGACGCCGGCGGCGGGCGAGGGGAGCGGGGCCGGGGCGAGCGACGCCGCTGCAAGTGGGGGCGGGGGAAGTGGCGTCGGTGGAAGCGGGGGAAGTGGCGTCGGTGGGGTCGGCGCCGTGCCGCCCGCACCCCCCTCGGGGCCGCCCTCCGCCACGGGCGGGCCGGGCGCTCCCGGGCGACCGGGCGCCGCACCCGCGCCGTCCGGCCACGGCCCCGTACCGCCCGGTGACAACTCCGCGCCGCCCGGCCACGGTCCCGTACCGCCCGGCGGGAAATCCGCGCCGTCCGGCCGGCCCGGCATCTCCGTGTCCGTCGCCACCGAGACCGCCCTGCCCCAGGGGCCGGGCAGCACCGGCAGGCGGCGCAGCTGCACCCTGGTGCTGGCCGTCGCCGGGGTGCTCGCCGTCGGCACGCTCGGCGCGACCTTCCTGACCGGCCTGTGGGGCAACGGCGGTGCCGACGGCGCGGGGGAGCAGGAGCCCGGCGCGCGCGGACGTCCCCCGGCCGCCAGCAGCCCCGCCACCCCCGGCCCCACACCGCCGAAGGACTTCCCGTCCGGCGCGCCCGTCGCCGCCGTACCGGACGCCTTCCTCGGCAGCTGGTCCGGCCCCCTCACCGAAGGCACCACCGGAATGCCGCACGGCAGCATCACGCTGACGGTCACCAAGGGCGGCAAGGGCCAGGACGTCGTCAGGACCGACTACGACGCGTACGGCGCCAAGTGCTACGGCATCGGCAAACTCGTCTCCGCCACCACCGACGAGCTGCGCCTGATCGACCGCACCGACCCCGACCGGCCCTCCACCCCGCTGATCTGCGCCGGAGGATCCAGCGAACTGATCCTCACCCGCGCCCCGGACGGGACGCTGCGGTACTCGTCCCCGTCCGAGAAGCAGGGCAAGCCGTACGGCACCCTCACGAAGCGGTAGAACGGCCTCCGTTCCTGGCCTCCCGCTTTCGGCGCGCGGAGGCCAGGACCGCGATCGTCACCAGGCACACGACGCCGCCGACCATGACCCCGAAGACGACGCCGCCCGCGATCGGGCCGGGGGCGAACAGCGGCGGCAGCCGGTCGTCGTCCAGCGGGCTGCCGGCCCACTCGGGCTCGGGCCAGGGGTCCTCGGGCTCCTCGCGGGTGCCGGCCCGCTCCAGCTCGTCGAGCACCCGGTTCAGGCCGTCGGCGACGGGCACCTTGAGGTCCAGCTCCCGGCCCGTCCGCTCGGCCAGGTACGTCTTGACCCGGGTCCCGTAACCGGCCACGAACACTCCGCGCTCCCAGCCCGTGCCGGAGAGCAGATAGATCCCGTCCCTGCCGGACCTGTGGTGCAGGATCCGCAGGACCAGCGAGGGGTCGCCCGCCGACTCGTCGGCGTCGTCGACCGGGAGCGCGACGACGTACACCGGGGTGCGGAGCTTGGTGGCCAGCGCCTCGACCCGCCCGGTCAGCGCGGCCTCGTCGGCCGCCGACAGCGGAGCGGTCTCCGGGTCCGCGTACACCGGGGAGCGCTTCAGCCCGGCGAGCACCCGGTCCGTGCGGGCCGCCGCCTCGCGGGCGGTCGGCGGGGCCGCCGAGTCGTCGCGGGTCTCCCGGTCGAGGAGAACGGAGGCGCCGACCACCAGCAGCACGACGGACAGCACGGCTGCGGCGCCGCCGATGAGCCAGGTGGCGCGGGTGGGGAGGGAGAGCGGGTGCGGGGTGGTGCGGGGCCCGTTGCCGCCGCGGCGCGGGGAGGGCACCGGGCGGCCCGCGGCACGGTCGCGGTTGCGCTTGCGCTTGGCGTTGCGGGTGGCGGCGGACTTCGTGTCGCGGGTGGCAGGGGCCGCCTTCGGACTGCGGCGGGCGGCGGTCACCGGGCACCCCGCTGACGTTGGGTGCGTACGTAGACGATCAGCGTCAGCAGCACCGTGGGTACGGCGCCGAGCGCCAGCCCCAGCCGGCCGGACGCGCCGCGGCGCTGGTCGGCGGTGGTGTGCGGGGGTTCCGGCTCGTCACCCGAGCCGTACTTCTCCTCGTCGGCACGGGCCCGCTCCTGCGCCCGGCCCGATGCGAGCACGTCGACGAACCGCTCGAAGCACTCGGCGGCGGGGTCCTCGACGGGCTGCTCGTAGCGCGCGGCGCGGGCGGCAGCGGAGACGTCGCTCTGCGGGAGACGGGGGACGCCGTACGTACGGGCCTCGGCGAGCAGGTTCGCGGTGAGCAGGACGTACAGGCCGTCGCGCTTCAGCCGCAGGTGGACGGCGTCGAGGAGCTGCGACTGCTGGGGTCCGTCGAGCTGGGGGAGTGCGATGACGTAGGTCGGAACGCCGGTGCGGGCGGCGGCCCTGGCCAGGCGGGGGGCCTCGGAGCGGGGCAGCTCGCGGGGGAGCTGGTCGGAGACGTAGACGTTCGTCCCGGCCAGCTTCCGGGCCAGGAAGTCGGCTTGGCGGGTGGCGGTGGGGTCGGTGCTGGTGGCGGCGTGGGCCGTGGGGGCGCTGAGGGCCGGTAGCCAGACGGTCAGGAGGAGGGTGGCGGCGGCGAGGGCGCGGTGGCGGGGCCGGTACCGGGGTGGCACGGGGGTGGCCTCCTTGTGGGGGAGAGGAGGGGAGGGACGGGCGGCGGGGCTGGGCGCAGGGTACGGGGGAGGCGGGGGCGCGGTGCCGGGCGGGGCACCCGGGGCGGGTGGTGCGGGGCCGGGTGCGTCCGGCGAAGGGGAGTGGGGCTCCGCCGGGGGCCCGGGGTGGCCGGGCCGAGGGGGCTAGGGAGGGGTGGGGGAAGGGGGCTGGCGTAGGGTGGATTGGTCTTGCTTGATGGATGCAGTGCACCCCTTTGGGAAGGAACCACCCGGTGACCGAGAAGGCCGACCTTCAGTCTGTCCTTGACCGTGCCGCCGAGGGTGGCCGCATCACCCCCGAGGAAGCCCTCGACCTGTACCGCGACGCCCCCCTGCACGCGCTGGGCCAGGCCGCCGACGCCGTGCGCCGCCGCCGCTACGCCGGTACCGAGCACATCGCCACGTACATCATCGAGCGCAACATCAACTACACGAACTCGTGCGTGACCGCGTGCAAGTTCTGCGCCTTCTTCGCGGCGCCGAAGAGCGACGACGTGTGGACCCGCGACCTCGACGACATCCTGCGGCGCTGCGCCGAGACCGTCGAGCTGGGCGGCACCCAGATCATGTTCCAGGGCGGCCACCACCCGGACTACGGCGTCGAGTACTACGAGGAGCACTTCGCCGCGATCAAGAAGGCGTACCCGCAGCTCGTCATCCACTCCCTCGGGGCGTCCGAGGTCGAGCACATGGCGCGGATCTCCAAGGTGAGCACCAAGGAGGCGATCCAGCGGATCCACGCCGCCGGGCTCGACTCCTTCGCGGGCGCCGGAGCCGAGCTGCTCCCGGCCCGCCCCCGCAAGGCCATCGCGCCGCTCAAGGAGTCCGGCGAGCGCTGGCTGGAGATCATGGAGGAGGCGCACGGGCTGGGCGTCGAGTCGACGTCCACCATGCTCATGGGTACGGGCGAGACCAACGCCGAGCGCATCGAGCACCTGCGCATGATCCGCGACGTACAGGACCGGACGGGTGGCTTCCGCGCGTTCATCCCGTACACCTACCAGCCGCAGAACAACGCGCTGAAGGGCCGTACGCAGGCCACCCTGTTCGAGTACCTGCGCATGATCGCCATCGCGCGGATCTTCCTCGACAACGTCGCGCACATCCAGGGCTCCTGGCTGACCACCGGCAAGGAGGTCGGCCAGCTCTCCCTGCACTACGGCGCCGACGACCTCGGCTCGATCATGCTGGAGGAGAACGTCGTCTCGTCGGCGGGGGCCAAGCACCGCTCCAACCGCATGGAGATCATCGATCTGATCCGCAAGGCGGGCCGGGTCCCGGCCCAGCGCGCCACCACGTACGAGCACCTGGTCGTGCACGACGACCCGGCCAACGACCCGGTCGACGACCACGTCGTCTCGCACCTCTCCTCCACGGCGATCGAGGGCGGCACGGCCCACCCCGAGCTGAAGCTCCTCGCCTCCAACTGACGCCGACGTGCTGACCATCCACCGGGTCCTCGGGATCCGGGAGGCCGAAGGCGTCACGGGTGACGCGGTCGTCGTCGACGGCGACCGCATCTCCGCGATCGGGTGGTACGACGACCTGCTCCCGCACCTCGGTCCCGGGGCCAGGACCAGGGAGTGGGACGGTCATCTCGTCCCCGGCCGCTACGAGCCCGACGCCGTGCGCCTCCTCCAGACGCGGTACTGGCCCGACCCCCGCGAGGCGGACGTCCTGGGCACCGAACCGATATCCGGCTCCGCCCTGCTCGACCTCGACCTGACGGACGCCCGGTGGGGCGCCAGCGCACGGCGCGGCGTCCAGCGGCTGCTGGCGCACGGCACGACCGCCGTGGCCGGCCCCTTCACCCGCACCGCCGTACGGATCGCCGTCGAACGCTCACCGGTCCGCATCCTGCACGCCCCGCGCCCGAACCCCCTGACCCGCTCCGCCGTCGCGGACTTCGCCGTCTTCTCGGAGCCGGGCGGGGTGTGCCTGGTGACGGTCATCGGCGGCCGGCTGGTCCACCGGGGCCGGGCCTAGCGGGAGCCCTCCGGCAGGTCCGGGTCCCCTGCCGGGTTCCCCGCCGGGTCCGGGGCCTCCTGCCGGTTCCCCCGCCCGGTCCGGCGGGCCGCGCGGGACCGCTTCGGACGGGCCACCGACAGCTCCGGCAGCACGTACGGCTTCACCACCACGGACACCGGCTCGCCCGCCGCGTCCCTGCCCAGCCACACCGTGTACCCGCCGTCGCCGCCGGTCGGGAAGCGGATCAGCTGCGCCCCGGTCGCCGGGTCCGTCGCCCGCAGGTGCCCCTCGGCCAGCTCCTCCACCCCGTCCGGCACCGCCCCGTGCGCCTCCCGGAACGGCGGGGCCAGCACCGGCCAGGCGGCGGCGTCCGCGAAGCTGCCCGACGCCGTGTCCGTACCGAACCCGTACCCCTCGCCCTCCCGCAGCAGCCGTGGGTCCTCCCCGGCGGCCAGTGCCATCTCCCAGCTCACCACCGGCCCCTCGCCGATGCGCAGCCGGTAGGCCGTCACGTCCTCCCGCACCACGTGCTCGCCCATGAAGTCGTACGCGTAGCCCGCCCACGCGTTGTCCACCGGGTACGTCCCCGGCGGCACCCGCACGGTCAGCTCCCGGGGCGGAAGGTCACCGGACACCGGGCAGTCCACGACCAGCCGCCCGCCGGTTGTCCGCAGTGTGCCGACCGGGCGCACGTCAAGGACGGTCAGCGGCTCGTGCCGGTGGGCGGTCAGCGCAGTGCCCGGCACGAAGAGCGCGTCCAGGGCGCCGGGGCCCAGCGGCCGGGGCGCCGTCCACAGCTCGACGCGCCCGGCGGCCCCCGCCGGCCCCGGCTCCGGAGGTTCCCCCCGCTCGGCGGGCCCCTCCACCGTCCGGAAGGACAGCGGTCCCAGCTCCGCCCACTCCGGGCCGAACAGCGGCCACGCCCCGAACTCCGGACGGGGCGTCCAGCGCTCCTCGTCGGGGAACTCCCCGACGGTGTGCCGGCTGCCCCGGTGGTCCTCGCGAATCCGGACCGCCGGGCCGTCCGGGGTGAGCTTCAGCGAGCGGTGCAGCCGCGCCCGGAACTCGGCGGCCTCCGCGCTCCCGTACTCCCAGCTCTGCCGGAACAGGCACAGCAGCCGCGCCGGGTCGTCGAGCAGCCGCAGGTCCGCCTCCTCGACGCGTCGGCCGTACGCGTCGTACGCCCAGGACCCGAGGTAGTGCTCGCGCCACGACACGTACAGCACCTCCAGCGGCACCCGGCGGCCCGGCAGCCGCAGGACCACCGCGTACGGCTCGCCGGCCGCGTCCCTGGCCCGCGCCGCGTCCCGGGACAGCAGTGCCCCGGCCTCCCGGACCCCGGCCAGGTCCCAGCCCTCCGCGTACGACACCTCGATCATGGCCGCGCCCCCCTGGTCGCAACGGCGCCGGTTCACCGGCGGTTCCCCCGTGGTCCCTTTGTACCGCCCGGGTCCGACAACGCGGCGGGGCCGGGACGGCGGGCGCGGGCCCCGCCGAGGGGTCGGCCGCTGGCGCCCCGCCGGGGCGGTACCGGCACAATGGCCAGGTGACCCGCGCATCCTTGGACAAGCAGCCGCACGAAGTCGCCTCGATGTTCGACGACGTGGCGGCGAACTACGACCTCACCAACACGGTGCTCTCCCTCGGCCAGGACCGCATCTGGCGCAAGGAAGTGGCCAGAGCGGTGGACGCCCGCCCCGGTATGCGCGTCCTCGACCTGGCCGCCGGCACCGCCACCTCCTCCATGACCTTCGCCGCCACCGGCGCGTACGTCGTCCCGTGCGACTTCTCCCTCGGCATGCTCCAGGTCGGCAAGAAGAAGCACCCGCACATGCCGTTCGCCGCCGGTGACGCGACCAGGCTGCCCTTCCGGGACGAGTCCTTCGACGTCGTCACCATCTCCTTCGGGCTGCGCAACGTCGTCGACACCGACGCCGCGCTGCGGGAGATGTTCCGGGTGACGAAGAAGGGCGGCCGGGTGGTGATCTGCGAGTTCTCGCACCCCACCTGGACCCCGTTCCGGACCGTCTACACCGAGTACCTGATGCGGGCGCTGCCGCCGGTCGCCACGGCCGTCTCCAGCAACCCCGACGCGTACGTCTACCTCGCCGAGTCCATCCGCGCCTGGCCCGACCAGGCCGGACTCGCGGCCAGGCTCCAGGGCGCGGGCTGGTCGAAGGTCGGCTGGCGCAACCTGACCGGCGGCGTCGTGGCCATGCACCGGGGCACCCGGGTCTGATGACCCCCGCACGCGCCCCCATGGAGTCGCAGCACGGCCCCGACTCGCGGCACGGTCCGGAGTCCGAGCACGGGCCCGAGTCCGAGCACGGTCCGGAGTCCGAGCTGGAGCAGCCCGTGGACTTCGACTTCCCGGGCATCCTGCGGCAGATCGAACGGGACGTGCGCCCGCAGATCGGCCAGGGGCAGGTCGCCGCGTACATCCCGGCACTGTCCTGCGTCGACCCCGCCCGGTTCGGCATGGCCGTCGCCGACCTCGACGGCAAGGTGTACGGGGTGGGGGACTGGCAGCAGCCGTTCTCCACCCAGTCCATCACCAAGGTCTTCGCCCTCGCCCTCGCCCTCGCGCAGGGCGGCGACGAACTGTGGCGGCGCGTGGGCCGGGAGCCGTCCGGCAACCCGTTCAACTCCCTGGTCCAGCTGGAGTACGAGAACGGCATCCCGCGCAACCCCTTCATCAACGCGGGCGCGCTGGTCGTCACCGACCGGCTCCAGACCCTCACCGGCGACGCGAGCAGCGAACTCCTGGAGTTCCTCCGCCAGGAGAGCGGCAACCCGGACATCACCTTCGACCCGGAGGTCGCCACCTCCGAGTCCGACAACGGCGACCGCAACGCCGCACTGGCCTACTTCATGGCCTCGTACGGCAACATCACCACCGAGATCCCCGCCCTCCTCGACCACTACTTCTGGCAGTGCTCGATCGAGATGAACTGCGCGGACCTCGCCCTGGCCACCCGCTTCCTGGCCCGGCACGGGCTGCGCGCGGACGGTACCCGGCTGCTGCCGCGCCGCCTCGCCAAGCAGATCAACGCGGTGATGCTGACCTGCGGAACGTACGACGCGGCCGGCGAGTTCGCCTACCGGGTCGGGCTGCCCGGCAAGAGCGGTGTCGGCGGCGGAATCGTCGCGGTGGTGCCCGGGGTGTGCACGGTGAGCGTGTGGAGCCCGGGGCTCGACCCGCAGGGCAACTCGGTGGCCGGCATCGCGGCGCTCGACCGCTTCACCTCGCTGACGGGGCTGTCGGTCTTCTGACCCGCTTTCCCGCGTTCCCCCCGAGCCTCTGTGCGAAGGGTTATCGCGGAACCGACTTCCGGGCAGGATGAGTCGGTTCAGTCACTCGGCTGACCGGCTTCCTCTCCCTCCCGGAGTTTCCCCATGGCGCTGCACTGTCCCCACTGCGGGACCGCCACCCCTGACGAAGCACGCTTCTGCATGAGCTGCGGGCGGGAACGGGGAGCCCCGGAGGCGGCGGCCGTGCCCGCGCCCCCGGCACCGCTGCTGCCGCCGCCTCCCTCGGTGTCACCGCCGCCGGCGGCGTCGTCCTTCTCGCCGCCGCCCCCGCCGCCCCCGCCGCCTTACGGGGCGCCACCGCCGCCCGTCCCCGTACAACAGCCCTCCGCGCTCGGCCAGTTCGCCGGGCGGGTGCTGCGGACCGGGTGGGCCGGGGCGGCGAAGGCGGCGGCCTGGCCGCTCGGGCTGCTGCTCCTGGGGGCCCTCGCGCTGGCCGTCCCCACGTACGGACAGGACGGCGACAGCGGCAGTGGCGGTAGCGGCGACGGTGTGACGGTCGGCTTCGGCGACCGGTGGCGGGCGGCGCTGGCCGTGCTGTACCAGGGGTTCGGCGCCGGGCTCGAAATCCGGGCGCGGGCACGGGAGTTCGGGTCCGACCCGTCCACCGGGAGCGGCGGCGGCGTGTTCGGCGACCCGTTCGGCGGCGGCAGCGGCGGAAGCGGAAGCGGGTACGGCAGCGACTGGCCGGACCCCGCCGTCGGATCGGGCTTCGAGCTGTCCGTCGTACCGCTCACCGTCACCGTGCTGTGGATCGGCGCCCTGCTCGTCGGCGCCCGGATGCTGCGGCGCGCGCTCGCCGGGCAGGCCCGCGCCACCGGTCAACAGCCCTCCCGCACCACCGGACTTGAGGCGGCTGTGCGCGTCACGCTGCTGGTCACGGCGGGGGTGCTGCTGCTCGGCCTGTTCGCGCAGCCCGCCGTGGAAGAGGTCGAGCTGTCCATCTCGCCGGTGCTCGCGGCCCTGTGCGCGGGGGCGCTCGCCCTGGTCGTCACCGCCGGGGTGCTCCTGCGCGACGACCTCGCCCAGTGGGCCGGGCGGCGTCCGGGCACGGCGCTGGCGGTACGGGCCCTGGGCACGGCGGCACGGGCGATGGGCATCGCCGTCGCGCTGTGCACGGTGGCCGGGTTCGTGCTCGTCGCCACCGCCGACGGAACGGACGGCGACGACCTGCTGAGCCTGCTGCCGCTGCTGCCGAACCTGGGGCTGCTGGTGCTCGGGTTCAGCTGGGGTGTCCCGCTCGACTACGACGTGCAGGGCCGCCTCGGCTTCCTGGGCCTGGGTTCCGAACGCGGCAGCATCGGCCTCCCGGAGGCCGGTGAGGAGCTGGGGGCCGGCGCCGTGGTCGGCGCACTCGCGCTGGGGCTGGTGTGCGTACTGGTGCTGGCGGTACTGGCCGGGCGCCGGCTGCGCGGACAGCGCGGCGGACAGCTCCTGGCGGGCGGGCTGTTCCTGGGCCTCTTCCTGATCCTGGAGGCCATCGCGGGGGCCTCGTTCACCGCCTCGGGCGGGATCGGCGAACTCGGCTCGGTCCGCGGCACGGGCCGCGCGGGCCCGAACATCCCGTACGCGCTGCTGTTCGGCCTCGCCTGGGTCGCCGGGGCGATGGTGGTCGCGGCGTACACGGGGCGGACCGGCGGGGGACAGGGCGGCGGTCCGGACGGCGGCGCGACTCCGCACCCGGGCCCGGGATTCGCACCTGGCGGCACGATCCCACCACAACCGGGCGGACAGCCCACGGGGCAGGGGTACGGGCCGGACTCCGGACCGGGACAGCCCACGGGGCAGGGGTACGGGCCGGGCTCCGGACCGGGACAGCCCACGGGCCCGGGATACGGGCCGGGCCCTGGCCCCTCACAGCCCACGGGGCAGGGGTACGGGCAGGGCTCCGGCCCCGGACAGCCCACGGGCCCGGGACACGGGCCGAACCAGGGGCCCGCGCAGGGGCCGGGAGCCGGGCAGGCACCGGGGCAGTACTTCAGCGAGGCCCGCACCGCCGCTCCGGCCGTTCCCGCCGCCCGCCGCAGCCCCGCCCTCGTCTGGGGCGGCACAGTGCTCGCCGCCTTCGCCGTCGGCGGCGGCGTCACCGCGGGCGTACTCCTGCTCCAGGACGGCGGCCGGGGCGAAAGCGCGGGCTCCGCAGCCTCCGTACCCGCCACGCCGACCGCCCCGACCGCCCCGACCGCCGTGTCCGGCCCGACCGCGGCGTCCGGCCCCTCCGCGGGCCGGCCCGGCTCCGCGGGCCCGTCGGCCCCGGACACCCTGTCCCGGCCGTCCGCGACTCCCGCCGCCTCCGCACCGCCCCCCGGGACCTCCGGTGCCGTCCCGGCCGGGTTCCGGCGGGTCGACGACCCGGAGGGCTTCTCGCTCGCCGTGCCCGCACCGTGGACCCGTACGGAGAAGCAGCGCGGCCAGATCACCTACGCGGGCAGCACCGGCAAGGACCACCTGGTCGTCGGCGTCGTCCCGAACGCCCCGTACGCCTCGTCGTACGACAACTTCCGCACCCTGGAACAGGGCGCCCGGAACAGGCAGCGCGGCTACCAGCGCATCCGCCTCGAACGGAACACCTTCCAGGGCAGGCCGGGCGCCCTGTGGGAGTACACGTACACCGAGGAGCAGGGCGGCCGGACCGTGCACGCCGTCGACCAGGGCTACATCGCGCCGAACGGCACGGACTACTCCCTCTACGTGACGGCCTACGACAGCGACTGGCAGGACGGCGCGCAGGTCTTCGACCGCGCCACCTCGACCTGGCGGCTCACGCGCTAGCCGCGCCAAGAACGCCCGTACCCGCCGAGATCAGCGCAAGAGCAGGGATGTCCGGAAAGCCGGAGGCCCGGGGGCGAGCACACCGCACGTGCTCACTTCCCCGGGCCCCGGTCCGTCCCGCCCGCGCCGCTCAGAGCGCGAGCCGGTAGCAGTACCCCTTGCGTTCCGGCTCGGAGCCCGGCACCGCGAAGGTCTCCGCGAGCCGCATCCCCAGCCGTTCGGTGACGGCGACGGAACGGGTGTTGCGCGCGTCCACCATCGCCACCACCTCCGGTACGCCCGCGGCCCGTACCCGCTCCACGGTGGCCCGCGCGGCGGCCGTCGCGTACCCGCGGCCCCAGTGCGCGCGCCCGAGCCGCCAGCCGATCTCGATCTCGCCGACCGGGCCGAAGTGCTGGTGCGGCCAGGGCTGCGCGCCCGTGAAGCCGATCACCGTGTCGTCCTCGTCGAGCAGTGTCCACAGGCAGAAGCCCAGCTCGGCGTCGTGCTTGCGCTGCCGGGCCGTCAGCTCCTCGTACACCGAGACACCGGCCGGTTTCCCGCCGTGGAACTCCATGACCTCGCGGTCCTTGAACACGTCGTACCAGGCGTACGCGTCCTCCTCGATCGGCACTCGCAACCGCACCACCGGCGACACGGGTGGCGCCGCCGGGGAGGGTGCGTGGGACAAGGGGGGCGTGAGGGTCATGAGGGCAGCCCTTCGGGTGAGAGAGGAGTACGCCCCCATAGACTGCCCTTCGACCTGTGCCGTCAAGGCACTTAATCGCCTCCGAGTCTTACGGGAGACCCCGCCGTGACCGAGCAGCCCGTGACCGCGTCCCCTTCCGAGCACAGCGCCGATGTGATCGTCGTCGGCGCCGGACCTGCTGGTTCCGCCACCGCGTACTACCTGGCGAAGGCCGGACTCGACGTCCTCCTGCTCGAAAAGACGGCGTTCCCGCGCGAGAAGGTCTGTGGCGACGGTCTCACTCCGCGCGCCACCAAGCAGCTCGTCTCGATGGGGATCGACATCTCCGAGGAGGCGGGCTGGCTGCGGAACAAGGGGCTGCGGATCATCGGCGGCGGCCAGCGGCTCCAGCTGGACTGGCCGGAACTGGCGTCGTTCCCCGACTACGGCCTGGTCCGCAAGCGCGACGACTTCGACGAGCAACTGGCCCGGCAGGCGCAGAAGGCGGGTGCCCGGCTGTACGAGCGCTGCAACGTCGGCGCCCCGATCCTGGACTCCCGCACCGGCCGCATCACGGGTGTCGAGGCCAAGCTGGGCGAGGAGAAGCTGCCGGTCACCTTCCACGCGCCCCTGGTGGTCGCCGCCGACGGCAACTCCACCCGCCTCTCGCTGGCGATGGGCCTGCACCGCCGCGACGACCGCCCGATGGGCGTGGCCGTCCGCACCTACTTCACCTCGCCCCGCCACGACGACGACTACCTGGAGTCCTGGCTGGAGCTGTGGGACCGCCGCGGCCCCCAGGACCGGCTGCTCCCCGGCTACGGCTGGATCTTCGGCATGGGCGACGGCACGTCCAACGTCGGCCTCGGCATCCTCAACTCCTCCAAGGCGTTCAAGGAGCTGGACTGGCGCGAGGTGCTGAAGGCGTGGTGCGCGTCCATGCCGTCCGAATGGGGCTACACGCCCGAGAACATGACGGGGCCGATCCGCGGCGCGGCGCTCCCGATGGCCTTCAACCGCCAGCCGCACTACACCAAGGGCCTGCTGCTGGTCGGTGACGCGGGCGGGCTGGTCAACCCGTTCAACGGTGAGGGCATCGCGTACGCGATGGAGTCCGGGCAGATCGCGGCGGACGTCATCGTGCAGGCGCACGCCCGCGCGACGCCCGCCCAGCGGGAAATGGCGCTGGCCCGTTACCCGCAGGTCCTCAAGGACACGTACGGCGGCTACTACACGATGGGCCGGGCGTTCGTGAAGCTCATCGGGAACCCGAAGATCATGAAGCTGGCGACGGAGCGGGGTCTGACCCACCCGGTCCTGATGCGCTTCACGCTCAAGATGCTGGCCAACCTGACGGACCCTACGGGCGGCGACGCCATGGACCGCATCATCAACGGCCTCGCCAAGGTATCCCCCAACTCCTGAACACCCTCCGGCCCCCCACGCCCCGCCTCCTTGGGCGGCGGGGCCGCCCCCCGGGGGGCGGGACGGGCGGGCAAGGGGGCGGCCCCCGGCGGAGCCGAACCCTCCGGCCCCGCCCGGCCCCGGCCCTGGTCCCGCTCCGTCCCGGAATGGCCCGCTGCGCGGAGCTTCACCCCACCCCGCCCCTTCCCGAAACCTGGGCTCCGCCCCGGACCCCGGGTGGCGGGCCCGCCAGAGGCGGGTGCGTGCGCGCGGGTGGGTGGGGGTTGCTCGCGCAGTTCCCCGCGCCCCTGAAGGGCGCGTGCCTGCACCGGATGGGGGAGGTTGCTCGTGCCCGCGCGGCGGCAGCCGCACAGTGACGCAGCCCCGCGCCCCTGAAGGGGCGTTGCTCGCGCCCGCGCGGCGGCAGCCGCACAGTGACACAGTCCCGCGCCCCTGACGGGGCACGCCACGCTCGCCCCCGCGCGGCGGCAGCCGCACGGTGACACAGCCCCGCGCCCCACCCCGATCCCCCCGCCGCGCCTCCGCCCCCACCCCTCAGGAGCCCCCGTGCCCCACCCCCCTCTCACCCCCGGCGACATCAAGGCCGCCGCCGACCGCATCGCCGGACACGTCCGGCCCGTCACCGTGGCCCCGGCGGACTCCGGCAACGTCCTCGCTCTCGAATTCATGCAGCACACCGGCAGCTTCAAGGCCCGCGGTGCGATGAACTTCCTGCTCGCGCACCGTGAGGCCGGCACCCTTCCCGACGCCGGCGTCACCATCGCCTCCGGCGGCAACGCGGGACTCGCCTGCGCCTGGGCGGCGCGCGCCAACCACGTGCGGGCGACCGTGTTCCTGCCCGAGAACGCCCCACCGGTGAAGGTGGCCCGGCTGAACTCCTACGGCGCGGACGTCCGCCTCGTCGGCACGCGGTACGACGAGGCGCGGGCCGCCTGCGCGGAGTTCGCCCGGGAATCGGGTGCGCTCGCCTCGCACGCGTACGACCATCCGCTCGTCGCGGCGGGCGCGGGCACCCTCACCGGGGAGATCCTGTGCCAGGTCCCCGGCGGCCTCGACACGATCGTGGTCTCGGTGGGCGGCGGCGGCCTCTTCGCGGGCGTGGCGACCGCCGCGCTGGAAGCGGGCGTCGAGGTGGTCGCCGTCGAGCCGGCGAACTGCCGTGCCCTGAACGCCGCCCTGGCGGCCGGGCACGTCGTGGACGCCCCGGTGGACTCCGTCGCCGCCGACTCGCTGGGCGCCACCCGCGCGTCCGGCACGGCGCTCGCCGTGGCCCGCCGCGACGGGGTGCGCTCGGTGCTCGTCGACGACGAGGCGATCGTACGGGCGCGGCAGCGGCTCTGGGACGAGCGGCGGCTCGCGGTCGAGCACGCGGCGGCGACGGCGTACGCGTACGAGCCGAGGCCGACGGAGCGGACGGCCGTCGTGCTGTGCGGCGCCAACACCGGCCTCGCGGACCTGACCTGACCTGACCTGAGCGTCCGCGTACCCGTACACGACGAAGGGCCGCCGTCCCCGAGCGGAGGGGACGACGGCCCTTCGGCCGTGCTGCACAGGCGAAGCCGGAAGACCGGGCCTCGGATCAGAGAACGCGGACCGCGCCGGTCGGCGGGTCGTACGAGAGCGGACGCTCCACGACACCGGTGCTCGGGTTCTGCGCACCGACGAACATGCCGCCGCCCACGTAGACGGCCGTGTGGTACGCGCTGCCCGCGCTGCCCCAGTAGAGGAGGTCGCCGGGCTGGAGGTTGTCGAGGCCGACCTGCGTGCCCGCGGTCGACTGGCCCTGCGAGACGCGCGGCAGGTCCACGTTGATGGAGCCGAACGCGGCCTGCATGAGGCCCGAGCAGTCCCACGCGTTGGGGCCGGTGCTGCCCATGACGTACGCGTCGCCGATCTGGGCGCGCGCGAACGCGATGACGGCGGCGGCGCTGCCGGTGGCGCTGGAGGAGGACTTGGCGGAGCTGCCGGAGCCCTCGGAGGACGAGGAGGAGCCGGAGGAGCCCGAGGAGGCGGCGAGGGTGGTCCGCTCGGAGGAACGCGAGGCGCGCTCCTGCTCGGCCTTCTCCTCGGCCTTCTTGCGGGCCTCGTCGGCCTTCTTCTTGGCCTCGGCCTTGCGGTCCGCCTCGGCGAGCGCCTGGCGGGCGTCCTTCATGGCGTCGTTCGCGGCGGCCTGCTGGCGGGCCTCGCGGTCGTACTCGAAGGCGATCTGCTGGGTGGCCTCGGCGCTGGCCGTGGCCGGAGCGGTGGACGTCGTGACAGCAGCGGGGGTCGCGGCGAGCGCGGGCATCTCGACGGTCTCGTGCACCGGCTCGGCGTATGCCGGAGCCGCCGCACCAGCCACCGCGATGGTGCTGAGGACGCCACCGGCAACTCCGGCACGGAGCGCCATCTTCGAGGCGCTGCGGCGGGGCTTCCGGTGGCTGGGTATGTGAGCGGTGTGGGACATGAGAACAACCGCTATCAGAGGTAACGAGTCGGCCACAAGAAACGTGGTCTCCGCCACAGTTGCCAACGCGTGGTCCGAATTCGGCGTCCGCGCGCGCTTATTGACGCCGTAAAGGGCAAAACGGGCATGGCCTTTCAACCCTGTGATCATGGGTTTTCCGCGATACGCCCGAATTGCCCCGACGACTACCATCCGTTCACACGCATGGCCAAGCCCGCTTTTCTGACGGATCATCGGGTGTGACGCAGGTCACAGGTTGTGGGTCGATCGCCGCTCTCCGCCGGGACTTCACCCGCGCCGCGGCTCCTTCTTCGCGTCCACCGCCCCCGCCGGCCCGTCCGTTCGTGAACGCGTGCACGTGTCCACCCGGCTCCGCCGACCCCCTCGCGAGAGTGAGTGAGTGAAGGCGCCGGACCGATATCACTGGATCGCGTCCATCGCCAATTTGCTTGTAGGCGCCACCTCTTGATAGAGCAACACGCCTCCGACCAGGGGTAACTCCGCCGAATGTCACGTCTGGTGATCACTCGCGCGCTTCCGGTACGTAGATCACCGCTCATCCGGCTTCATGATCCTTCGTCAGGTGGTGGAGATCACAAAGCCGTTGTCGTACCCCGTGTCGCAGATCACAGACCGGCAGGCATAGGATGCGGGGCAGTCAGGCTTGTGAACTGCCTCACATATCCGCGATCTTCATACCGTCCTCGCGGCGAGGCGCACCGGCCCCCCGCGACGGGGTTATGCACGAGCCCGGCGCGGTCCAACGGTCAAGGACGACTGGAAGGAGCGAGGAGGGTGAATGCTTACGCGCCCATCCTTGTGCTCGGCGCCCTCGGGGCAGGGTTTGCGATCTTCTCCGTGGTCATGGCCACGCTTATCGGCCCCAAGCGCTACAACCGGGCAAAGCAGGAAGCGTACGAGTGCGGCATCGAGCCCACACCCACGCCGGCCGGCGGCGGCCGCTTTCCCATCAAGTACTACCTGACGGCGATGCTGTTCATCGTCTTCGACATCGAGATCGTCTTCCTCTATCCCTGGGCGGTCTCCTTCGACGCCCTGGGGATTTTCGGGCTCGTCGAGATGCTCCTCTTCGTGCTCACCGTTTTTGTCGCGTACGCGTATGTATGGCGTCGCGGCGGCCTGGAATGGGACTGAGGGGCTGAGGGAACACCCATGGGACTCGAAGAGAAACTGCCGAGCGGCTTTCTGCTGACGACCGTCGAACAGGCCGCGGGCTGGGTGCGGAAGTCCTCCGTCTTCCCCGCGACGTTCGGCCTCGCCTGCTGCGCCATCGAGATGATGACCACGGGAGCGGGCCGGTACGACCTGGCCCGCTTCGGCATGGAGGTCTTCCGCGGCTCGCCCCGGCAGGCCGACCTGATGATCGTGGCCGGCCGGGTCAGCCAGAAGATGGCGCCGGTGCTGCGGCAGGTCTACGACCAGATGCCGAACCCCAAGTGGGTCATTTCCATGGGGGTCTGCGCCTCCTCGGGCGGCATGTTCAACAACTACGCGATCGTCCAGGGCGTCGACCACATCGTCCCCGTGGACATCTACCTGCCGGGCTGCCCGCCCCGCCCCGAAATGCTGATGGACGCGATCCTCAAGCTCCACCAGAAGATCCAGGGCTCCAAGCTCGGCGTGAACGCGGAGGAAGCGGCCCGCGAGGCGGAGGAGGCGGCCCTCAAGGCGCTCCCCACCATCGAGATGAAGGGCCTCCTGCGGTGAGCGACAGCGAAGTGAACGGCGCCGAGGGCGGACTCCCCGCCCAGCGCGACGACAACGGCGAGGTGCTGCGCGTCCGCAAGGGCATGTTCGGCGCCAACAACGGCGGGGACACGACGGGGTACGGCGGCCTGGTCCGCACCGTCACCTTCCCCGGCGAGGCCACCCGGCCCTACGGCGGCTGGTTCGACGAGGTCGCCGACGAGCTGGAGGGCGCCCTGGAGGAGCAGGACCTGCTCCCCTCCCACGCCATCGAGAAGACGGTCGTCGACCGCGGCGAACTCACCTTCCACATCGCCCGCGAGCACCTCCTGACGGTCGCCCGCACCCTGCGCGACGACCCGGCCCTGCGCTTCGAGCTGTGCACGGGAGTCAGCGGCGTGCACTTCCTGGAGGACAAGGGACGCGAGCTGCACGCGGTCTACCACCTGCGCTCGCTCACCCACGGCCGGCTGATCCGCCTCGAAGTCAGCGCCCCCGACGCCGACCCGCACGTCCCCTCGCTGGTTCCGGTGTACCCGACCAACGACTGGCACGAGCGCGAGGCGTACGACTTCTTCGGCCTGATCTTCGACGGCCACCCCGCCCTGACCCGGATCATGATGCCGGACGACTGGCAGGGCTTCCCGCAGCGCAAGGACTACCCCCTCGGCGGCATCGCCGTCGAGTACAAGGGCGCCCAGATCCCGGCTCCGGACCAGCGGAGGTCGTACTCGTGACCACCCCTTCTTCTTCCCCCTCTTCCGCGTCGGCCCGCGAGACCACCGAAGGCACCGTCTACACGGTCACCGGCGGCGACTGGGACGAGGTCGTCCAGTCCGCGGCGAAGGCGGACGACGAGCGCATCGTCGTCAACATGGGCCCCCAGCACCCGTCCACCCACGGCGTGCTCCGCCTCATCCTGGAGATCGACGGCGAGACCGTCACCGAGGCCCGCTGCGGCATCGGCTACCTCCACACCGGCATCGAGAAGAACCTCGAATTCCGGAACTGGACGCAGGGCACCACCTTCGTCACGCGCATGGACTACCTGACGCCGTTCTTCAACGAGACGGCGTACTGCCTGGGCGTCGAGAAGCTGCTCGGCATCACCGACCAGATCCCCGACCGGGCCAGCATCATCCGCGTCATGCTGATGGAGCTCAACCGGCTCTCCTCGCACCTGGTGTGCATCGCCACCGGCGGCATGGAGCTGGGCGCGACCACGATCATGATCTACGGCTTCCGGGACCGCGAACTCATCCTGGACGCCTTCGAGCTGATCACCGGCCTGCGCATGAACCACGCTTTCGTCCGCCCCGGCGGCCTCGCCCAGGACCTCCCGCCGGGCGCCATGGACAAGCTCGCCGAGCTGCTGAAGACCATGCGCAAGAACCTGCCGGAGTACGACAAGCTCGCCACCGGCAACCCCATCTTCAAGGCCCGCATGCAGGACGTCGGATACCTCGACCTCACCGGCTGCATGGCGCTCGGCGCCACCGGCCCGGTGCTCCGCTCCGCCGGACTGCCGCACGACCTGCGCAAGACCGACCCGTACTGCGGCTACGAGACCTACGACTTCGAGGTCCCCACCGCCGACACCTGCGACTCCTACGGCCGGTTCCTGATCCGGCTCGAAGAGATGCGCCAGTCCCTCGACATCGTCGAGCAGTGCCTGGAGCGCCTCAAGAAGCCCGGCGACGTGATGGTCGCGGACAAGAAGATCGCCTGGCCTGCCCAGCTCGCCATCGGCGCCGACGGCCTCGGCAACTCCCTCGACCACATCCGGAAGATCATGGGCACCTCCATGGAGGCCCTGATCCACCACTTCAAGCTGGTGACGGAGGGCTTCAGGGTCCCGGCCGGCCAGGCGTACGCGGCGGTCGAGTCCCCCAAGGGCGAACTCGGCGTGCACGTCGTCTCCGACGGCGGCACCCGCCCCTACCGGGTCCACTTCCGCGACCCGTCCTTCACCAACCTCCAGGCCATGGCGGCGATGTGCGAGGGCGGCCAGGTCGCCGACGTCATCGTCGCCGTCGCGTCCATCGACCCCGTGATGGGAGGCGTCGACCGATGACCGATGTGTCACTGGGCATGCCCCAACTGCCCGCCCCCGCCTACCCGGACGAGGTCCGGGCCCGGCTCGAAGCGGACGCGAAGGAGGTCATCGGCCGCTACCCCGACAGCCGCTCCGCGCTGCTGCCGCTGCTGCACCTCGTGCAGTCCGAGGAGGGGTACGTCTCCCGCACCGGGATGCGGTTCTGCGCCGAGGTCCTCGGCCTGACCACCGCCGAGGTCACCGCGGTCGCCACCTTCTACACCATGTACCGGCGCAAGGCCTCCGGCGACTACCAGGTCGGCGTCTGCACCAACACGCTCTGCGCGGTGATGGGCGGCGACGCCATCTTCGACGAGCTGAAGAGCTACCTGGGGGTCGGCAACAACGAGACCACCGGCGACGGCAAGGTCACCCTCGAACACATCGAGTGCAACGCGGCCTGCGACTACGCCCCCGTGGTGATGGTCAACTGGGAGTTCTTCGACAACCAGACCCCCGAGTCGGCCAAGCGGCTCGTCGACGACCTGCGCGCCGGACGCCCCGTCGAACCCACCCGCGGCGCGCCCCTGTGCACGTACAAGGAGACCGCCCGCATCCTGGCCGGCTTCCCCGACGAGCGCCCCGGCGCGGTCGAGGCCTCCGGCGGCGCGGGCCCCGCCTCGCTGCTCGGACTCAGGCTCGCCAAGGGCGAGACGCCCGGCCAGGCCCGCGTCGTGGCGCCGCGCGGCGAGAGCCCGCAGGAAGCGCCGCAGCCGGGCTCCCAGCACCTCAGCTCGCACGACGCACCGCAGCAGACCTCGGCCTCCGACCCCGCTGCCGCGCCCGAGCAGCACCCGGCCGGGCCTTCGTCCGAGGAGGGGGAGTGATGACCTTGGCAGCCGAGATCAACAGCAACGGCAACGGAGACAGCCCCGAGAAGCTGCTCTCGCCCGTCCTGTCCGCCTTCTGGGACGACCCGCGGTCGTGGACGCTGGAGACCTACCGCAGGCACGAGGGGTACGAAGGCCTGCGCAAGGCCCTCGCGATGACCCCCGACGACCTCATCGCCTATGTGAAGGACTCCGGCCTCCGCGGTCGCGGCGGTGCCGGCTTCCCCACCGGGATGAAGTGGCAGTTCATCCCCCAGGGGGACGGCAAGCCGCACTATCTGGTTGTCAACGCCGACGAATCGGAGCCGGGGACCTGCAAGGACATCCCGCTCCTCTTCGCGAACCCGCACAGCCTCATCGAGGGCATCGTGATCGCCTGCTACGCGATCCGTTCGCAACACGCGTTCATCTATCTGCGCGGTGAGACGGTCCCCGTGCTGCGCAGGTTGCACGAGGCCGTGCGAGAGGCGTACGAGGCGGGCTACCTCGGCAAGAACGTCCTCGGCAGCGGACTCGACCTCGAACTCACCGTGCACGCGGGGGCGGGCGCGTACATCTGCGGCGAGGAGACCGCGCTGCTGGACTCGCTCGAAGGACGCCGCGGCCAGCCCCGGCTGCGTCCCCCCTTCCCCGCGGTCGCCGGGCTCTACGCCTGTCCCACTGTGGTGAACAACGTCGAGTCGATCGCATCCGTTCCCGCGATCCTCAACAAGGGCAAAGAATGGTTCCGCTCGATGGGCAGCGAGAAGTCCCCGGGCTTCACGCTGTACTCGCTGAGCGGCCACGTCGCCAACCCCGGCCAGTTCGAGGCCCCCCTCGGCATCACCCTGCGCCAGCTGCTCGACATGAGCGGCGGGATGCGCCCCGGGCACCGGCTCAAGTTCTGGACCCCGGGCGGCTCCTCGACCCCGATGTTCACCGACGAGCACCTCGACGTGGCACTGGACTACGAGGGCGTCGGCGCCGCCGGGTCCATGCTCGGCACCAAGGCGCTCCAGTGCTTCGACGAGACCACCTGCGTGGTGCGGGCGGTCACCCGCTGGACCGAGTTCTACGCCCACGAGTCCTGCGGCAAGTGCACGCCCTGCCGTGAAGGAACGTACTGGCTGGTCCAGTTGCTCCGGGACATCGAGGCCGGCAAGGGGCAGATGTCCGACCTCGACAAGCTCAACGACATCGCCGACAACATCAACGGCAAGTCCTTCTGCGCGCTGGGCGACGGCGCCGCATCGCCGATCTTCTCCTCCCTCCAGTACTTCCGCGAGGAGTACGAGGAGCACATCACCGGCAAGGGCTGCCCCTTCGACCCCGCCAAGTCGACCCTGTGGGCCGACCGCTACCCCGACACCACGGAGGTGAACGCATGACCGTCACGACCAACAGCGCTCCCTCCGGGGGCGGCGAGGCGGCCATCCCGCCCGAGGACCTCGTCTCGCTGACGATCGACGGCATCGGCATCAGCGTCCCCAAGGGCACCCTGGTGATCCGCGCCGCCGAACTCCTCGGCATCGAGATCCCGCGCTTCTGCGACCACCCCCTCCTCGACCCGGCCGGCGCCTGCCGCCAGTGCATCGTCGAGGTCGAGGGCCAGCGCAAGCCGATGGCCTCCTGCACCATCACCTGCACCGACGGCATGGTCGTCAAGTCCCAGCTCACCTCGCCCGTCGCCGACAAGGCGCAGCGCGGCGTGATGGAACTGCTGCTGATCAACCACCCGCTGGACTGCCCGGTCTGCGACAAGGGCGGCGAGTGCCCCCTGCAGAACCAGGCCATGTCGCACGGCGACCCGGACTCCCGCTTCGAGGGCAAGAAGCGGACGTACGAGAAGCCCGTCCCGATCTCCACCCAGGTGCTCCTGGACCGCGAACGGTGCGTGCTGTGCGCGCGCTGCACCCGGTTCTCCAACCAGGTGGCGGGCGACCCGATGATCGAGCTGATCGAGCGCGGCGCGCTCCAGCAGGTCGGCACCGGCGAGGGCGACCCGTTCGAGTCGTACTTCTCCGGCAACACCATCCAGATCTGCCCGGTCGGCGCGCTCACCTCGGCCGCCTACCGGTTCCGCTCCCGCCCCTTCGACCTGGTCTCCTCGCCGTCGGTCTGCGAGCACTGCGCGGGCGGCTGCGCGACCCGCACCGACCACCGGCGCGGCAAGGTCATGCGCCGCATGGCCGCCGAGGACCCGGAGGTCAACGAGGAGTGGCTGTGCGACAAGGGGCGGTTCGGCTTCCGCTACGCCCAGCGCCCCGACCGGCTCAGGACCCCGCTGGTACGGAACGCGGAGAGCGGTGAGCTGGAGCCCGCCAGCTGGCCCGAGGCACTGGCGGCGGCGGCCAAGGGGCTGTCGGCGGCCCGCGGCCGGGCCGGAGTGCTCACCGGCGGGCGGCTGACCGTCGAGGACGCCTACGCGTACAGCAAGTTCGCGCGCACCGCCCTCGACACCAACGACATCGACTTCCGCGCGCGCGTCCACAGCGGCGAGGAGGCCGACTTCCTGGCCGCCCGCGTCGCCGGGCGGGGCCGTGACCTCGACGGCACCGGCGTCACGTACAACACCCTGGAGAAGGCCCCGGCCGTGCTCCTCGCCGGGTTCGAGTCCGAGGAGGAGGCGCCCGGCGTCTTCCTGCGGCTGCGCAAGGCCCACCGCAAGCACGGCCAGCGCACCTACGCCATCGCCTCGCACGCCACCCGCGGCCTGGAGAAGGCGGGCGGCACCCTGCTGCCCGCCGCCCCTGGCACCGAGACCGAGTGGCTGGACGCGCTCGCGGGCCACGCGGGCCTGGACGCCGACGGGGTCGCCGCGGCCGACGCGCTGCGCGAGCCCGGCGCGGTCGTCGTCGTGGGCGAGCGGCTGGCCGGAGTGCCCGGCGGCCTCACCGCCGCGGTACGCACCGCCGCCGCGACCGGCGCCGAACTGGTGTGGATCCCGCGCCGGGCCGGCGAGCGCGGCGCCGTCGAGGCGGGCGCCATCCCCTCGCTGCTGCCCGGCGGACGCCCCGCGACCGACCCGCGCGCGCGTGAGGAGGTCGCGAACGTGTGGCGGGTGGCCGAACTGCCGCACCGGCACGGGCGCGACACCGGCCAGATCGTCGAGGCCGCCGCCACCGGCGAACTCCTCGCCCTGGTCGTCGCCGGGGTCGAGCCCGGCGACCTGCCGGACCCGGCACGCGCGCGCACGGCGCTCGACGAGGTGCGCTTCCTGGTCTCCCTGGAACTGCGGCCCAGCGAGGTCACCGACCACGCGGACGTCGTCCTTCCGGTGGCCGCCGTCGCCGAGAAGCCCGGCACCTTCCTCAACTGGGAGGGCAGGGCCCGGATGTTCGAGGCCGCCCTCAAGCCGGAGCAGATGACCCGCACGCTCGCCCCGAGCGACGCGCGCGTGCTGCACATGCTCGCGGACGAGATGGACGTGCACCTGGCGCTGCCGGACCTGAAGTCCGTACGGCGCGAGCTGGACCGGCTCGGCGGCTGGGACGGCGCGCACGCCTCCGCACCGCTGGAGACCTCCCGGCCGCTGCCCCGCGCGGGCGCCGGCGAGGCCGTGCTCGCGGGCCACCGCCTGCTGCTCGACCAGGGCAGGCTCCAGGACGGCGACGAGGCACTGGCCGGCACCCGGCACGCGGCCGTCGCCCGGCTCTCCGCCGCCACCGCCGCCGAGACCGGCGTCAAGGGCGGCGACGTGCTCGCGGTGACCGGCCCCGCCGGAACGGTCGAACTGCCGCTCCAGGTAACCGAGATGCCCGACCGGGTGGTCTGGCTGCCGATGAACTCGGCCGGCGGCGGCGTCCTCTCCGACACCGGGGCCCGCCCCGGACAGCTCGTCACCCTGGCCCCCGCGACCCCCGCCCCGGGCGCCCCGACTTCCCCGACGGAGGTGACGGCATGACGATGTACCTCGCAGCGACGGAAGACCTGTCGATGTTCGGCACGGACCCCTGGTGGCTCGTCGCGATCAAGGCCGTCTTCTGCTTCGCGTTCCTGATGGTCACCGTGCTCTTCTCCATCGTGTGGGAGCGCAAGGTGGTGGCCTGGATGCAGCTGCGCATCGGCCCCAACCGGCACGGCCCCTGGGGCATGCTCCAGTCGCTCGCCGACGGCATCAAGCTGATGCTGAAGGAGGACCTGGTCGTCAAGCGGGCCGACAAGGTCGTCTACATCCTCGCGCCGATCGTCGCGGCCATCCCGGCCTTCATGGCGATCGCGGTCATCCCCTTCGGGCCGGCCGGCAACGAGGTCTCGATCTTCGGCCACCGCACCACGATGCAGCTCACCGACCTGCCCATCGCGATGCTCTACGTCCTCGCGTGCGCCTCGGTCGGCATCTACGGCATCGTCCTCGCGGGCTGGTCGTCGGGCTCGACGTACCCGCTGCTCGGCGGTCTGCGCTCGTGCGCGCAGATGATCTCGTACGAGATCGCCATGGGCGCCGCGTTCGCCTCGGTCTTCCTCTACTCCGGGTCGATGTCGACCTCGGCGATCGTGGAGGCGCAGGCGGACCGGTGGTTCATCATCCTGCTGCCGGTGTCGTTCATCATCTACGTCGTCACCATGGTCGGCGAGACCAACCGCGCCCCCTTCGACATGCCGGAGTCCGAGGGCGACCTCGTCGGCGGCTTCAACACCGAGTACTCCTCCATCAAGTTCGCGCTGTTCATGCTGGCCGAGTACGTCAACATGGTCACCGTCTCGGCGGTCTCCGTCACCCTCTTCCTGGGCGGCTGGCGGGCCCCGTACCCGATCAGCAGCTTCTGGGAGGGCGCGAACCACGGCTGGTGGCCGATGCTCTGGTTCGTCCTCAAGGTGCAGCTGCTGCTGTTCTTCTTCATCTGGCTGCGCGGCACGCTTCCCCGCGTCCGCTACGACCAGCTGATGAAGCTCGGCTGGAAGGTCCTGATCCCGGTCTCCGTGGTCTGGCTGATGCTCGTGGCGACCGTACGGGCGCTGCGCAACGCCAACGTCGAGTACCAGCAGATCGTGCTGTACGTCGCCGGGGGCGTGATCGCCGTGCTCCTGCTGTCGTTCCTGTGGGACTTCTTCCGGCGCGGCAAGGCCGAGGAGCCGGTCGACCAGGCGGCGTTCGACCCGATGGCCGGTGGCTTCCCGGTGCCGCCGCTGCCCGGACAGACCCTGCCGCCGGTGCCCCGCAGGCGCTCCCGGCAGGAGCGGGAGCTCGTTGTCAGTGGCGGCGGCAATACTGGCAACACCGCTACAGAGAGTGACGGAAAGGAGGCGGACGGTGTCTGAGGCATCTTCCCGGGGCGAGGACCCCCGGACCCCCTGGCAGAACCCCGTGGCCGGCTTCGGCGTGACCTTCAAGGCCATGTTCAAGAAGCGGCTGACCGAGCAGTACCCGGAAACGCCGAAGGTGACCGCGCCGCGCTTCCACGGCCGCCACCAGCTCAACCGGCACCCGGACGGCCTGGAGAAGTGCGTCGGGTGCGAACTGTGCGCCTGGGCCTGTCCGGCCGACGCGATCTACGTCGAGGGCGCGGACAACACCGAGGAGGAGCGCTACTCCCCGGGCGAGCGGTACGGCCGCGTCTACCAGATCAACTACGCCCGCTGCATCCTGTGCGGGCTGTGCATCGAGGCGTGCCCCACCCGGGCGCTCACGATGACCAACGAGTTCGAACTGGCCGACAGCAGCCGCGAGAACCTCATCTACACCAAGGACCAGCTCCTCGCCGGACTGACCGAGGGCATGGTCGACTCACCGCACTCGATCTTCCCCGGCACCGACGAGCAGGACTACTACCGGGGCCTGGTCACCGAGGCCGCCCCCGGCACGGTGCGGCAGGTCGCGCTGAGCAAGGGGGAGCGGCCCCAGGAGGGCGCCTCCACGTTCGGCGAGGACGAGCCCGCCTCCAGCAAGGCGGTGGGGGCATGACCAGCACCCTCGCCGCCGCGGCCTCGACCGGTGAGGCCGTGCAGTTCTGGATCCTGGGCACCGTCGCCGTCATCGGCGCGCTGTGCACCATCCTGATGAAGCGGGCCGTGCACAGCGCGCTGTGCCTCGCCGGGACCATGATCATCCTGGCGGTCTTCTACCTCGCCAACGGGGCGTACTTCCTGGGCATCGTCCAGATCGTCGTCTACACCGGCGCGATCATGATGCTCTTCCTCTTCGTGGTCATGCTCGTCGGCGTCACCGCGGCGGACTCCCTCAAGGAGACGCTGAAGGGCCAGCGCTGGCTCGCCGCGGGCTGCGGACTCGGCTTCGGCATCCTGCTGATCGCCGGCATCCGCAACGCCCAGCTGAAGGAGTTCAACGGCCTCGGCCGGGCCAACGCGGGCGGCAACGTCCAGGGCCTGGCGGAGCTGATCTTCACCAAGTACGTCTTCGCCTTCGAGATCACCGGCGCCCTGCTGATCACCGCCACCGTCGGCGCGATGGTCCTCACCAACCGCGAGCGCACCGAGCGCGCCAAGACCCAGCGCGAGCTGGCCGAGCAGCGCGTCCGCGAGGGCAAGCACCTCCCGCCGCTGCCCGCCCCCGGCGTCTACGCCCGGCACAACGCGGTGGACATCGCCGGTCTGCTCCCCGACGGCACCCCGTCCGAGCTGACCGTGATGAAGACCCTGCGCGAGCGCGGTCAGATCCGCGACGTCTCCACCGAGGCGCTGGAGGACCTGAAGGCGCTGGAGCAGCGCTCCGCCGAGCGGCTCGGCAGGGACGCCGACGCCGACCGGGACGCCGACCGCGGCCGTGACCGAGAAGAGGAGGCAGCCAAGTGAACCCGGTCAACTACCTCTATCTCGCGTCACTGTTGTTCACCATCGGCGCGGCGGGCGTTCTGATCCGGCGCAACGCCATCGTCGTGTTCATGTGCGTCGAGCTGATGCTCAACGCCTGCAACCTGGCACTCGTCGCGTTCTCCCGGATGCACGGCAATCTCGACGGCCAGATCATCGCCTTCTTCACGATGGTCGTCGCCGCCGCCGAGGTCGTGGTCGGCCTGGCGATCATCGTGTCGCTTTTCCGGTCCCGCCACTCGGCCTCGGTCGACGACGCCAGCCTGATGAAGCTGTAAGGGGCGTTAAGAATCGTGGAGAACTTGATCGCGCTGCTCGTCGCGGCGCCACTGCTCGGAGCGGCCGTACTGCTGTGCGGCGGGCGCCGGTTGGACAAGGTCGGTCACTGGCTGGGCACCCTGCTCGCGGCCGGTTCCTTCGTCATCGGCGCCGTGCTCTTCGTCGACATGCTCGGCAAGGGCGCGGACGACCGCGCCCTGCACCAGAAGCTGTTCAGCTGGGTCCCGGTCGCGGACTTCCAGGCGGACATCGCCTTCCAGCTCGACCAGCTGTCGATGACCTTCGTTCTGCTGATCACCGGTGTGGGCACCCTGATCCACGTCTACTCGATCGGCTACATGGAGCACGACGAGCGCCGCCGGCGCTTCTTCGGCTACCTGAACCTCTTCCTCGCGGCGATGCTCCTGCTCGTCGTCGCCGACAACTACCTCCTGCTGTACTTCGGCTGGGAGGGCGTCGGCCTCGCCTCGTACCTGCTCATCGGGTTCTGGCAGCACAAGCCCAGCGCGGCGACGGCGGCCAAGAAGGCGTTCCTGGTCAACCGGGTCGGCGACATCGGCCTGTCCATCGCGATCATGCTGATGTTCACCACCTTCGGCACCTTCGCCTTCGGTCCCGTGCTCGGGGCGGCGGAGGGCGCGAGCGAGGGCAAGCTCACCGCGATCGGCCTGATGCTGCTGCTCGCCGCGTGCGGCAAGTCGGCGCAGGTACCGCTCCAGTCGTGGCTCGGTGACGCGATGGAGGGCCCGACCCCGGTCTCGGCCCTCATCCACGCGGCGACCATGGTCACCGCCGGTGTCTATCTGATCGTCCGGTCCGGAGCCATCTTCGACGCCGCCCCGGACGCCCAGCTGGTGGTCACCGTCGTCGGAGCGGTCACGCTCCTCTTCGGTGCGATCGTCGGTTGCGCCAAGGACGACATCAAGAAGGCGCTCGCCGGATCGACCATGTCGCAGATCGGCTACATGATCCTCGCCGCCGGACTCGGCCCGATCGGCTACGCCTTCGCCATCATGCACCTGGTGACGCACGGCTTCTTCAAGGCCGGTCTCTTCCTCGGCGCCGGTTCCGTCATGCACGGCATGAACGACGAGGTCGACATGCGCAAGTACGGCGGCCTGCGGAAGTACATGCCGGTCACCTTCGTCACCTTCGGCCTCGGCTACCTCGCCATCATCGGCTTCCCCGGTCTGTCCGGCTTCTTCTCCAAGGACAAGATCATCGAGGCGGCGTTCGCGGCCGGCGGCGCCCAGGGCTGGATCCTGGGCGGGGCCACCCTGCTCGGCGCCGGACTCACCGCGTTCTACATGACGCGCGTGATGCTGATGACCTTCTTCGGCGAGAAGCGCTGGCAGCCCGACGCAGACGGCAAGCAGCCGCACCCGCACGAGTCGCCCAAGTCGATGACGATCCCGATGATCGTGCTCGCCTTCGGTTCGGTCTTCGCGGGCGGTCTCTTCAGCATCGGCGACCGGTTCGTCAACTGGCTGGAGCCGGTGACCAAGTTCGAGCACCCGCACCCGCCGATCAGCGTCCCGGTCATCACCGGCGCGACGATCGCGGTCCTGCTGCTCGGTGTGGTCGCCGCGTACTTCCAGTACGGCCGCAAGCCCGTGCCGGTGGTCGCCCCGCGCGGCTCGCTGCTCACCCGGGCCGCCCGCCGCGACCTCCTCCAGGACGACTTCAACCACGTGGTCCTGGTCCGCGGCGGCGAGCACCTCACCCGCTCGCTGGTCTACCTCGACCACACGGTGGTCGACGGCGTGGTCAACGGCACCGCCGCCTCCGTCGGCGGGCTCTCGGGCCGGCTGCGCAAGCTCCAGAACGGCTACGCCCGCTCGTACGCGGTCTCGATGTTCGGCGGTACGGCGATCCTCATCGCCGCGACCCTGCTGATGAGGGCGGTCTGATCACGATGTCCTTTCCCCTGCTCACCGCGACGGCGGTCCTCCCGGCGGCCGGTGCCATCCTCACCGCCGCCGTCCCGGCCGCCCGTCGCACGGTCGCCAAGTGGCTCGCGCTGCTGGTCTCGCTCGGCACGCTGGTGCTGGCCGCGATCGTCGTCGTACGGTTCGAACCGGGCGGCGACCGCTACCAGCTGACCGAGTCGCACGCCTGGATCAAGGACTTCGGAGTCCGCTACGAACTCGGTGTGGACGGCATCGGGGTGGTGCTGGTCGCACTGACCGCACTGCTCATTCCGTTCGTGATCGTCGCCGGCTGGCACGACGCCGATCCCCTGGAGACCAAGGACAACAAGCGCTGGCGCCCCACCCAGGGCTTCTTCGCGCTGATCCTCATGGTCGAGGCGATGGTGATCCTCTCCTTCGAGGCCACCGACGTCTTCCTCTTCTACATCTTCTTCGAAGCCATGCTCATCCCGATGTACTTCCTCATCGGCGGCTTCGGGGACCGGGCGCACCGCGGCACCGACGAGGCGGCTGCCGCCCAGCGGTCGTACGCCGCGGTCAAGTTCCTGCTGTACAACCTGGTCGGCGGGCTCATCATGCTGGCCGCCGTCATCGGTCTGTACGTCGTCGCCGGAACGTTCTCGCTCTCGGAGATCGCCGAGATGCGGGCGGCCGGCACGCTGGAGATGTCGACCAACATCGAACGCCTGCTGTTCCTCGGCTTCTTCTTCGCCTTCGCGGTGAAGGCCCCGCTGTGGCCGCTGCACACCTGGCTGCCCAACGCGATGGGCGAGGCGACCGCCCCGGTGGCCGTCCTCATCACGGCCGTGGTCGACAAGGTCGGCACCTTCGCGATGCTGCGCTTCTGCCTCCAGCTCTTCCCGGAGGCCAGCAAGTGGGCGACGCCCGTCGTCCTCGTCCTGGCGCTGATCTCCATCGTGTACGGGGCGCTGCTCGCCGTCGGCCAGCGCGACATCAAGCGGCTGGTGGCGTACGCGTCCATCTCGCACTTCGGCTTCATCATCCTGGGCATCTTCGCGATGACCAGCCAGGGCCAGTCCGGCGCCACCCTGTACATGGTCAACCACGGCATCTCGACGGCCGCGCTGATGCTGGTCGCGGGCTTCCTGATCACCCGGCGCGGTTCGCGGCTCATCGCGGACTACGGCGGGGTGCAGAAGGTGGCCCCGGTGCTGGCAGGCACCTTCCTGATCGGCGGTCTGGCGACCCTGTCGCTGCCGGGGCTCGCCCCGTTCGTCAGCGAGTTCCTGGTGCTGGTCGGGGTGTTCGCCGCGTACCCGGTGGCCGGGATCATCGCCACCACCGGCATCGTGCTCGCCGCGCTCTACGTCCTGGTGCTCTACCAGCGCACCATGACCGGCCCGGTGAAGGCCGAGGTCAGCGGCATGGCCGACCTCAAGGCGCGGGAACTGGTGGTGGTCGTTCCGCTGATCGTGATGCTGATCGGGCTCGGTGTCTTCCCCAAGCCGCTGACCGACATCGTCAACCCGGCGGTCACCCACACCATGCACGACGTGAACAAGCAGGACCCCAAGCCTGAAGTGGAGGCCGCGAAGTGAGCACATCTGTCCACAGCCTGTGGATGAATCTGGCGGCGGCCGACCCCGCGGTGCCCGGCAAGACCTTCGAGGCGCCGACCATCGAGTACGCCCAGCTCGCACCGATCCTCATCATCGTGAGCGCGGCCGTGCTCGGCATCCTGGCGGAAGCCTTCGTACCGCGTAAGGGGCGCTACTACGCCCAGCTGTTCATCGCGGTGGTCGCCATCGCGTCGGCCTTCGCGGCCATCGTCGGACTCGCCGCCAGCGGGTTCGCCACCACCAAGGCGCACATCGCGGCCGAGGGCGCCATCGCGGTCGACGGCCCCGCACTGTTCCTCCAGGGCACGATCCTGCTGGCCTCGCTGGTCGCCGTCTTCACCTTCGCCGAGCGCCGCCTCGACCCGGTCCAGCACGGCAACCGCAGCGACTCGTTCGCCGCGGACGCCGCGGCCGTGCCCGGCAGCGACGCCGAGAAGGCCGCCGTCAAGGCCGGCTTCACCACCACCGAGGTCTTCCCGCTCGCGATGTTCGCGGTGGCCGGTCTGCTCGCCTTCCCGGCGGCCAACGACCTGCTGACCCTGTTCATCGCGCTCGAAGTCTTCTCGCTGCCGCTCTACCTCCTGTGCGCCGTCGCCCGCCGCAAGCGGCTGATGTCGCAGGAGGCGGCCGTGAAGTACTTCCTGCTCGGCGCGTTCTCCTCGGCGTTCCTGCTGTTCGGCATCGCCCTGCTGTACGGGTACGCGGGCTCGGTCTCCTACGCCCGGATCGCCGACATCGTCGACGGCACCGCCCAGAAGATCGACCCGGCACTCGCCGACACCATGGGCAACGACGCGCTGCTGCTCATCGGCATGGCGATGATCCTGATGGGCCTGCTCTTCAAGGTCGGCGCCGTCCCCTTCCACATGTGGACCCCGGACGTCTACCAGGGCGCCCCGACCCCGGTCACCGGCTTCATGGCCGCGGCTACCAAGGTCGCCGCGTTCGGTGCGCTGCTCCGGCTCCTGTACGTCGTGCTGCCCGGCCTCACCTGGGACTGGCGGCCGGTCATGTGGGGCGTCGCCATCGTCACCATGCTGGGCGGCGCGATCGTCGCGATCACCCAGACCGACATCAAGCGGCTCCTTGCGTACTCCTCGATCGCACACGGCGGGTTCATCCTGGCCGGTGTCATCGCGGCCACCCCCGACGGGATCTCGTCGGTCCTCTTCTACCTGCTCGCCTACTCCTTCGTGACCATCGGCGCCTTCGCCGTCGTCACGCTGGTGCGCGACGCGGGCGGCGAGGCGACGCACCTGTCCAAGTGGGCGGGGCTCGGCCGGCGCTCGCCGCTGGTCGCCGCGGTCTTCGCGGTGTTCCTGCTCGCCTTCGCGGGCATCCCGCTGACCTCCGGGTTCTCGGGCAAGTTCGCGGTCTTCAAGGCGGCGGCCGAGGGCGGGGCCGGGGTCCTCGTCGTGGTCGGTGTGCTGTCGTCGGCCATCGCCGCGTTCTTCTACATCCGGGTCATCGTGCTGATGTTCTTCAGCGAGCCGAAGGCGGACGGCCCCACGGTCGCCGTGCCGTCGCCGCTGACGATGACAGCGATCGGTCTGGGAGTGGCGGTGACGCTGGTGCTCGGTGTCGCCCCGCAGTACTTCCTGGACCTGGCGGGGCAGGCGGGCATGTTCGTCCGTTAGCCATGGCAGTCCGGCCCCGGTCGCCTCCCGGCCGCCGGTCCGGCCGGTGCCGCCACCTCCGTGCCGCCGCCCGGCACCCCTTCCCCGGGGTGCCGGGCGGCGGCTTTTGGTCCGGGGTGTCAGTGGGTGCCTCTACCGTGGGTGGTGGGCGCCGTACGAGTACGGGGACCAGGGGAGAGTACGAGGACCACGGGGACCAGGGACCACTGCGGGGGACGGCGCGATGAACGGGACGAGCGGTATGGACGCAATGACGGTGACCGGCGGGGCCGGAGCGGAGAGCGAAGCGCTGCAGACACTGCACCGGGTCTTCGGGTACGACGCCTTCCGGGGCGAGCAGGCGGAGATCATCGAGCAGGTGGTGAGCGGCGGCGACGCGATCGTGCTCATGCCCACCGGCGGCGGAAAGTCCCTCTGCTACCAGATCCCCTCCCTGGTCAGGCCGGGCGTCGGCGTGGTGATCTCACCGCTGATCGCACTCATGCAGGACCAGGTGGACGCGCTGCGGGCGCTCGGCGTGCGCGCCGGGTTCATGAACTCCACGCAGGACTTCGACGAGCGGCGCACGGTCGAGGCCGAGTTCCTGGCGGGCGAGATCGACCTGCTCTACCTGGCCCCCGAGCGGCTGCGGCTCGACTCGACGCTGAACCTGCTGGGCCGGGGCAAGATCTCCGTCTTCGCCATCGACGAGGCGCACTGCGTCGCCTCCTGGGGCCACGACTTCCGCCCCGACTACCTGGCCCTGTCCGTGCTGGGCGAGCGCTGGCCGGACGTTCCGCGCATCGCGCTCACGGCGACCGCCACGGCGGCCACCCACAAGGAGATCACCCAGCGGCTCGGCATGCCCGACGCCAGGCACTTCGTCGCCAGCTTCGACCGGCCCAACATCCAGTACCGCATCGTCCCCAAGCTCGAACCGAAGAAGCAGCTGCTCGCCTTCCTCAAGGAGGAGCACGCCGGGGACGCGGGCATCGTCTACTGCCTCTCGCGGAAGTCGGTGGAGGCGACCGCGGAGTACCTCCAGGGCCAGGGCATCGACGCGGTGCCGTACCACGCGGGGCTCGACGGGGCGACGCGCGCCCGCAACCAGGCGCGCTTCCTGCGCGAGGAGGGACTGGTGGTCGTCGCGACCATCGCCTTCGGCATGGGCATCGACAAGCCCGACGTGCGCTTCGTCGCCCACCTCGACCTGCCGAAGTCGGTCGAGGGCTACTACCAGGAGACCGGCCGCGCAGGGCGCGACGGCGCACCGTCCACGGCCTGGATGGCGTACGGACTCCAGGACGTCGTCCAGCAGCGCAAGATGATCCAGAGCAGCGAGGGCGACGAGGCGTTCCGGCGCCGGGCCGCCGCCCACCTGGACGCCATGCTGGCGCTCTGCGAGACCGCCGAGTGCCGGCGCGGTCAGCTGCTCGCGTACTTCGGCCAGCAGCAGGAGGCGGCCGGCTGCGGCAACTGCGACACCTGCCTCAACCCGCCGGAGACGCTGGACGGCACCGTGCCCGCGCAGAAGGTGCTGTCCACGGTGGTGCGGCTCAAGCGGGAGCGGAACCAGAAGTTCGGGGCGGGGCAGATCATCGACATCCTGCTCGGGAAGAAGACCGCGAAGGTCATCCAGTTCGACCACGACCAGCTGTCCGTCTTCGGGGTGGGCGAGGAGTTCGGCGAGGGCGAATGGCGGGGCGTGGTGCGCCAGTTGCTCGCACAGGGCCTGATCGCCGTCGAGGGCGAGTACGGCACGCTGGTCGTGACGGAGGCCAGCGGCGAGGTGCTCGGCGGCCGGCGCGAGGTGCGGCTGCGCAAGGAGCCGAAGCGGGCAGCGGCGGCGGGCCGGAGCGGTGGCTCCCGGGGCGAGCGCAAGGCGAAGGCGGCCCCGGTCGACCTCCCGGCGGAGGCGGCCCCGGTCTTCGAGGCGCTGCGCGAGTGGCGGACGGCGCTGGCGAAGGAACAGGGCGTGCCGCCGTACGTGATCTTCCACAACGCGACGCTGCAGGAGATCGCGACGGTCCGGCCGGGCTCGATGGAGGAGCTGGGCCGGATCGGGGGACTGGGCGAGAAGAAGCTGGCGACATACGGCGAGGGGGTGCTGGAGGTGCTGACGGGCCTGGGGGAGCCGGGGGCCGGTGCCGCGGCCGTTCCGGCGGCTGCCGCCACGCGGGGGCAGGCCGCGGATCCGGTGCCCGCTCGCGCCGAGGTGCCCGCTCGGGGGGCGGGACCGGCCAAGAGGGCCGCGGCTTCGGAGGAGTGGGACTGGGACGCGGAGCCGGAGCCGGAGTGGGGGATGGAGCCGCCGCCGGAGGGGTGAGTGCGTGCGGGCGGTGGGCGGGGTCTTCCGCGGGGCTGTGCGTGGCTGCCAGCCCGTCCCGCCCCGTGGCGCCGACCGGGCCGTGTCGCACCTGCGGCAGGCTGTGCCCCTCCCCGCCCCTTCCCTAAACCGCTGCCGCGGGGCTGTCGGTTTCCCTGCGGAGGCGTTGTTGGTTGCTCGCGCAGTTCCCCGCGCCCCTGAAGGGGCGCGGGGAACTGCGCGAGCGGCCACGTCGAAAGCCGCGGATTCGCACCCGGCCGGGGAGGGCCCGCCACCCGTTTCGGGAAGGGGCGGGGCGGGGGAAGGCCCCGCGCAGCGGGTCAGGTGCGGGCGACGGCCGCCGCGACTCGCGGCGACGCGTATTGCGTGCCGCACACGAAGCGCATCACCGGCCCGAAGGACGACGCCGACGGCAGGCCCGTGAAGTAGAGGCCGGGGACCGACGAGCCGTAGACGGCGTCGAGGACCGGGGCACCGTTCGTCGTCGCCAGGTCCGTCCGCAGGCCGTCCCCGAGGAACGGCATCGACGCCACGTCCGTGCGGTAGCCGGTCGCCGCCATCACATGGTCGGCGGAGAGCTCCGTCGAGGGCCCCTCGCCGGACAGGGTGAGGGTGGGGCGGCCGTCCTCCACCCGCGCCCGTTCGACGCGCCGGCCGTCGGTCACCTGGACCCGGCCGGTGAACCGGTCGCGCAGCCACCACGCGCCGAGCGGCCCCAGGACCCGCCGCACCAGGTAGTGCCGTGCGGGCGGGGGCAGCCGGCGGACATGAGTGGCGTGGTACGAGAGGGCGTACAGGGACCACGCCCGGCCGAACGGGGACTCCGGGCGCAGCCTCGGCTGCCGGTCCGGCGCGTCCCCGAAGGCCACCGCCCCGCGCCTGCGCGCGACGACCCGGACCGACGAGGCCCCCGCCTCCGCCAGCAGCACCGCGTTCTCCAGCGCGGACTGCCCGGCCCCCACGACCACCACGCTCCGGCCCGCGAAGACGGACAGGTCCCGGTGCTGCACCGCGTGCGAGACGGGGCCGGTGGCCGACGGGCCGTCCGGCACCGCCGCCGACAGCTCGCGCGGGATGCGGGCCAGCCCGGTCAGCCCGGTGGCGACCACCACCGCCCGCGCCCGGAACTGCTCGCCGGAGTCCAGCTTGACGGTGAACTCCGCGCCGGTCCGGTCGACCGAGACGACCCGGGTCTGCTCCAGTTCCGGCACCAGGCGGTCGGCGAACCACTGCCCGTAGGCGGCGAAGTCCTCCACCGGGATGAGGTCCCAGTCCGACTCGTACCGGGTGATGCCCGCCTCGGCGCAGAAGTCGACCAGGTCGTGGCCCGGCTGCGGGGCGTCGATGTTCGAGGCGACGGGCGTCGACTTGAGCAGCATCCCGGCCGGCATGTGCGCCCGCCAGCTCACCATCGGCTCGCCGAAGACCCGGACCGGAATGCCGCGGGCCCGCAGATGGGCCGCGGTGGACAGGCCGTAGGGGCCGGCCCCGATGACAACCACCGGAAGAATCACTGAAGTTCCCCTCCCCAGGGTGAAGCGCGAACGTGGTGCGCGAAACGTGGTGCGTGGTGCGTGCGGCGGCAGGCGCGTGCCGGGGCGGACCGGTGTGCGCCGGACCGGCGGACGTGCCGCGGCGACGGTCAGCCGCCGCCCGGTCCCCGGCGTCCCTCCCGCCAGGTCCCGTACATCTCGTACAGATGGCGGGTTCCCGGCCGCACCATCCTCGCCAGCATCATCAGCGCGGGCCGCGGGTCGTCCGCCGCGAACCACGCCAGTTCGGTGCTGTCCGCGCGCCTGGGTGCGTGCGGGGTCGTGTAGCCGCCGCGCCGGTAGGCGAGCAGCGCAGGCAGGTCGATGTTCTCGACCACGTAGCGGTGTCCGGCGCGCTGTTCCCCCTCCGGGACGCGGCGGCCGGTCAGGTCCAGGTGCTGGGCGCGTACGACGTCCACGCCCGCCTCGTTCTCGAAGAGGCGGAACTGGGCGCCCATCCGGGGGTTGAAGTCGAGGAGCTTGTACTCGCCGTCGCGGCGGTCGAAGCGCAGATCGAGATCGACGATCCCGCTGAAGCCGATGCGTTTCACGAACTGTGCTGCCAGCGCCGCGAGTTCCGGGTTGTCGACGACGTACGCGCACGCCGTCATGCCCGCGTGCGGCGGCCAGGAGCGCACCTTGACGCCCGTGAACATCGCCCGGGGCTCGCTGTGCGCGTCGAAGTAGGCGTGCACGATCCAGTCCTCGGCCTCCTCGCGCGGCAGGTACTCCTGGAGGATCACGCCCGGCGAATCCCCCCAGCCCCGTGCCAGGGCGAGGAGTTCGGCGGGGCCCGCGATGCGGGTGGTGCCGCGGACCGCGGGGCGGTGGCGGCGTACGAAGGCCTCCCGGTTCTTGGCGACGACCGGGAAGCGGGCCCGCTCGGCGAAGGCCGCCACGTCCGCGTACGAGGAGGGGAAGGCGGCCTCCGGGCTTGCCACGCCGTGCTCCACGCACAGTTCGTGCAGCCCCTGTTTGCTGGCGAGACGGCGCGGAAGTCCGGCTTCCGTGCGGGGGAAGAGGAAGGGGCCCGCGAGCGCGTCCTGGTGCTCGGCGATCAGGACGGCCGCCTCCTCGTCGGTCGGCACCAGGACGGTGGGCCGGCCGATCAGCCGCCCGGCGCGCAGCAACCCCTCGACGAGGCGGCCGGGTTCCTCGGTGCCGGTGGTCGGCCAGACGTACGCCCGTTCCAGGTGACGGGAGAGCGCCGCCGGGGTCCAGCGGTCCTCGGTGATCGCGTACATCGGTACGCCGAGGCGGCCCAGGCTGCGGATCGCGCCAACGCCGCCGTGATGCAGTGGATAGTTGCCGAATTTGACGATCAGGCCCGGAATGTTCCGGTCCGCCGCAGGCCCCCGCCTGTTGACCCTCACCCTGCCGCTCACTGCAAAGTCCCCCTAGGACCTGTGCGAACCGGGGCCGCAAAGCCCCTTCGGGTCCCACCGAGCGCTCCCGCCCTCTGGAAAAACACGCTCGTCCCCCCAAGTGACGCTAAGCCGGAATTCCCGCCTCCACCCAGGCCTTTCAGGACATTACGAACTCTTTAGCCACTGCCGTGTCAGGCGTCCCCCACGTAACGTGTGTTCCAACGACCCGGAAAGCGAGGCAGCACCCATGCCCGAGCAGTCCCCGCTCGATGTCGCCGAAGGTGACCCCTTCGGCCCGCACAACCTGCCGTACGGCGTGTTCTCCACCGCGGACTCGCCCGAGCGGCGCCGCGTCGGAGTACGCATCGGCAGCCACGTGCTGGACGCGGGAGCCGCCGCGCTGGCACTCGGATCCCCCTACGCCCAGCTTCTCGCCCAGCCTTCGCTGAACCCGCTGCTCGCGGCCGGCCGCACCGCCTGGCGCGACGTGCGCCGCGCGCTCACCGCCTGGGTCACCAGCCCCGCGCACCGCGAGGACATAGAGCCGCTGCTGCACCCGCTCGCCGGCGTCACGCTGCACCTGCCGTACGAGGTCGCGGACTACGTCGACTTCTACGCGAGCGAGCACCACGCCACCAACCTCGGCCGGATCTTCCGCCCGGACGGCGACGCGCTCACCCCCAACTGGAAGCACCTGCCGATCGGTTACCACGGCCGGTCCGGCACCGTCGTCGTCTCCGGAACGGACGTGGTGCGTCCGTCCGGCCAGCGCAAGGCCCCGGCCGACGCGGCCCCGGTCTTCGGCCCCTCGGCACGGCTCGACATCGAGACCGAGGTCGGCTTCGTGGTCGGTACGCCGTCGCAGCAGGGCACCGCGGTCGCGCTCGGCGACTTCCGCGAGCACGTCTTCGGGCTGTCGCTGCTCAACGACTGGTCCGCGCGCGACATCCAGGCCTGGGAGTACGTGCCGCTCGGCCCGTTCCTCGGCAAGTCCTTCGCGACGTCGGTGTCCGCGTGGGTGACCCCGCTGGAGGCGCTGGAGGCGGCCCGGGTCGCCCCGCCCGCCCGCGACGTGCCGCTGCTGCCGTACCTGGAGGACGCGGACGACGAGGAGCCCGGCGGCTTCGACCTGCGGATCACCGTCACGATCAACGGACAGGCCGTCTCCGAGCCGGTCTTCGCCGGTATGTACTGGACGGGCGCGCAGATGCTCGCCCACATGACGGTCAACGGGGCGTCGCTGCGGACCGGGGACCTGTACGGGTCGGGCACCATCAGCGGCCCGGAGGCGGGGCAGCGCGGCTCGCTGATCGAGATGACGTGGAACGGGCGGGATCCGCTGGAACTGCCGGGTGGGAAGCGGACGTTCCTGGAGGACGGTGACGAGGTGACGCTGACGGCTTGGGCGCCGGGGCCGGACGGTACGCGGGTGGGGCTTGGTGAGGTGACGGGGAGGGTTGTGGCTGGGGGGTGAGGTGATGGGGGGGCGGGGCCGGGCCGGGTGGTTCGGCTCCGCCGGGGGCGTCCGGGGTGCGGGGGTTCGGCTCCGCCGGGGGCCGCCCCCTTGCCCGCCCGTTCCGCCCCCGGGGGGCGGCCCCGCCGCCCAAGGGGGCTCGGCACGCGGCCCCGCCGCCCAAGGGGGCGGGGGCCCGTCGCCCGAGGGGGCGGGGGCGGTTAGCCGGTGGTGCGGGGGAGTTGGTGGGTCCAGGTTTGGTGGAAGACGACTTCGCCGCCGTCCTTGCAGGTCACCTCGTTGTACGTGTGGAAGTCCGTCGCGTCGCAGCTGATCTCGGAGCGCGTGGTGATCTCCACGTCCCACGCCAGCTCCGGGCGGCGGAGCCCGATCGTCCAGTCGGAGCGGGTGTGCGCGGAGAGCGGATCGCGCTCGTTGATCGTGTACGTCTCCAGGGCGTCCTCGGTGAATTCGAGGCCGTCCGGGTAGATCCGCGTACCGCCGTAGCGCGGGTCCACCTCCAGCCGCCATTCGCCCTTGGCCACGTCCCGGACCACCAGCCGCTCCGGCCGCTGGTCCGTGGCGGCCGGGTACTCCACACCCAGCGGAGCGGACTGTTCCGGCTCCTCGAAGACGATCTCGGCATGGGCGGGCGGCTCGGAGTGCGCCCGTACCGGAAGTTCCAGCGCCGAGCCCGCCGGGTCGAGCACGAAGCCCGCCGACGCGGCCTGCGGCCAGATCCACGGCCAGTACGCGGAGGAGACGGAGAGCCGCACGCGGTGGCCCGGCGGGAAGGTGTGGCCGATGCCGTTCAGCTCGAACTCGACCTCCTCGGTCGCCCCGCGCGGCCAGGCGTCCACGCGGTCCCGGCCGTGCCGCGCCGCGAGGTTGAGCACGCCCCGGGTGACCAGGGTGGACGAGCCGTCCGGGGCCACGTCGCACAGCCGGGCGACCGCCTGCCCCCTGGGCGCGTCCATCGTCAGCCGCAGCCGCACCTTCGCCCGGCCCAGGATCTCGATCGGCGCGTCCGTGACGGGGAAGTCGAAGCTCGCCGACTTCGCGTCCTCGTCGCGCTGGTCGGGCGGCAGGTCGGAGTCGTTGCCGAAGGGGAAGAAGCGGCCCGCGTCGAGGCCGGTCTGCATGGGCGAGTCGACGACCACGGGCGCGCCCTGGAGACCGTAAGAGACCGGTGTGACCAGCGGTGAGGGCCAGGCGGTGTCGCCGACCCAGCGGCCGGGCAGCTCCGGGTAGGTGGTGGCGGGCGGGTGCGACTCGCTGATCCAGGAGCGGAGCAGCGGCTCGGCCATGACGCCGGTCTCCTCGCCCTTGAGGTGGTGGTCCCACCAGCGCAGGGTCTCCTGGAGGAAGCCGATCGCCGGGCCGGGCGGAAGCCCCCGGTCCGGGTACTGGTGCGACCACGGGCCGATCAGTCCCCGTACCTTCGCCGGGTCCAGGTGCTCGACCAGCCGCAGCACGGTGTCGCGGTACGGGTCGTGCCAGCCGCCGACCGCGAGCACCGCCGCGTCGATCGCGGAGTAGTCCTCGCAGACGCTGCCGTGCTTCCAGTAGTCGTCGCGGGTCTGGTGGGCGAGCCAGGTGTGGATGAACGGGTCGACCGCCTCCAGCCGCTCCCGCCACATGCCCTTCCACGCGTCGCCGACCTGCGCCGGGTCCGGCGGCCTGCACACGAAGGCGAGCATGGTGGCCGCCCAGGCGTGCATGTCCACCGCGAGCACCGAGCCGCCCATGTAGTGCACGTCGTTGTCGTAGCGGTCGTCGGCGGAGCAGACGGTGACGATCGCCTTGAGCGGCTCGGGGGCGAGGGCGGCGATCTGGAGCGAGTTGAAGCCGCCCCAGGAGATGCCGAACATGCCGACCCGGCCGGTGCACCAGGGCTGTTCGGCGAGCCAGTTGACGACCGCGACGCCGTCGGCCAGCTCCTGGGCGTCGTACTCGTCGCCCGGCAGGCCCTCGCTGTTGCCGTGCCCGCGCACGTCGACCCGTACCGACGCGTAGCCGTGACCGGCGTACCAGGGGTGGCGCTGCCAGTCGCGGGGCGTGGTCCAGTCGCTGAGCCGGTAGGGCAGGTACTCCAGCAGCGCGGGGACCGGTCCTTTGGTGACCGGACGCCAGATCCGGGCGTACAGCCGGGTGCCGTCGGGCAGCGGAATGCGGACGTCCTCGCAGGTCGTCGCGTACGGGAAGGAAGTTTTGATGATCATGGGGCGACCTCAGTGGACGGGGTGCATGGTGCGCTTGAGCCAGGCGCCGGCGCTGATCACGGCGAGTCCGGCCGCGACCGCGATGGCGCCGTTGACGCCGAAGTACGCGGGGTCGGAGACCTTGCCGTAGAGCTTCACGGTCTGGGCCTGGATGCCGTTGGCGAGGGCCAGCGAGAGGAACCACAGGGCCATCGTCTGGCTGGAGAAGGCCTTCGGCGCGAGCTTGGTGGTGGCCGACATGCCCGAGGTCTGGAGGATCACGTCACCCAGTCCGAGCAGCAGGTACGAGCCGACGATCCACCAGGCGGCCATCTTGTACGTGTTGTCGTCGTGCCCGCTGGTCGGCAGGACGAGCAGCAGGAAGGACAGTCCGCCGAGGACCACGCCGATCGCGATCTTGTGCGAGGCGTGCGGCTGGCGGCGGCCCATCCGCAGCCACAGCCCGGCCACCACCGGCGCCAGCAGCACCTCGAAGGCGCCGAGCGCGGAGGCGTACCAGCCGGTGGGGAAGGTGAAGCCGAGGATCTCGGTCTGGGCGTTGGTCGACGCGAGCAGCATCATCGTCGAGTACGCCTGGAAGAGGATGAAGTTGAACGCCACGGACGCCAGGAACAGCACCACGTAGGCGCGCAGCCTGCGCTTCTCCACCGGCTCCACCCGGGGGCTGCGGAACATCACGAAGAAGTAGACGACCGGCGCGATCACCGAGACCAGCGTCAGTACGTCGACGAAGCGGTCCATGGTGAGCCAGCCGGCCCACACCAGGAGCACCGCCAGCACCGCCACCGCGACCAGTCCGCCGACGATCGTCCGGATCGCGCCGCGCATCTTCTCCGGCGGCAGCGCGAACTCGGCGCCGTGCCTGCGGCCCGCCAGGTGCCGGCGTCCGGTGACGTACTGGATCAGCCCCAGCGTCATGCCGAGGGCGGCGGCCGAGAAGCCCCAGTGCCAGCCCTTGTGGTCGGCGAGCCAGGCGGTGACCAGCGGGCCGAGGAAGGCGCCGATGTTGATCGCCATGTAGTAGAGCGCGAAACCGGCGTCGCGGCGCTCGTCCTCGGTGCGGTACAGCTTGCCGACCATGTTGGCGACGTTCGGCTTGAGCAGGCCGGTGCCCGCGCTGATCAGGCCGAGGCCCGCCCAGGTCGAGGCGGCGGCCGGGACGGCCATCGCGTAGTGGCCGCAGGCGATCAGGATGCCGCCCCACAGCACGGCCCGGTACGAGCCGAGGATGCGGTCGGCCAGCCAGCCGCCGGCCACCGAGACCAGATAGACGAGCGTGCCGTACGCGGCTCCGACGGATGCGGCCGTTCCGGGCTCCATGCCCATGCCGCCGTCCGCGACCGTGGCCGCGAAGTACAGCACCAGGATCGCCTGCATGCCCAGGAACGAGAACCGCTCCCAGACCTCCAGGCCCGACAGGGTCAGCAGACCCTTGGGCTGGCCGAGGAAGGCGGTGTCGTCGCCGGGCGGCGGCTGCGTCGGCTCCGGGGCCTGCGTGGCGCCCGGGGAGTCGTTGGGCTGGGGTGTGGGCTCCATACTGGACAAAGGCCTTACTCCTGGTCCTATCAGCTCACTAAGAACATACCGGTGCGCTCCCGGCAGTGCGCCCGGGAGGACCCGGCGCCGGACCGGCTCCGGGCAGGCGTGCCACGGGCCGTCGCACGCCTGCGGCGCGGGCGCGGGCCGGGGACCGGACGGGGGGCTCGGTGATCGAAAGTCGACGGGATAGGCTGACTTGTTGAGTGATGCCAGCGACAGATCGACAAACCGTGTGATCGTCAGCAGACAGGAGTAACCCTCGTGACCGTCGTCGGGCCGTTCGGACTGAGCGTGCGGGACCAGGCTCTTGAGACCGATGTCCAGACCGGACTGGCAGCCGTCGAGGAGGGACTGCTCGACGCGACAAAGAGCGAGGTCCCCTTCATCACGGAGGCCGCGCAACACCTCGTACGCGCAGGTGGAAAGCGTTTCCGGCCGCTCCTCGTCATGCTGGCGTCGCAGTTCGGCGACCCCTACGCACCGGGGGTCGTGCCCTCCGCCGTGGTGGTGGAGCTGACCCATCTGGCGACGCTGTACCACGACGACGTGATGGACGAGGCGGACGTCCGCCGCGGGGTGCCGAGTGCCAATTCCCGCTGGGGCAACTCCGTCGCGGTCCTCACCGGCGACTTCCTGTTCGCCCGCGCCTCGCACATCCTGGCGGACCTGGGGCCCGAGGCCGTACGCATCCAGGCGGAGGCGTTCGAACGCCTCGTCACCGGTCAGATCCTGGAGACCGCGGGCCCGCGCGACGGCCGCGACCCGATCGACCACTACCTGGACGTGATGTCCGGCAAGACCGGCTCGCTGGTCGCCGTCTCCTGCCGGTTCGGCGCGATGATCTCCGGCGCCGACGAAACGGCGGTCGACATCCTCACGCAGTACGGCGAGCGCCTGGGCACCGCCTTCCAGCTCGCCGACGACGTGCTCGACATCGCCAGCGACAGCCACGAGTCCGGCAAGACCCCCGGCACCGACCTGCGCGAGGGCATCCCCACGCTGCCGGTGCTGCACCTGCGGGCGATGGCCGAGGCACACGGGCGGCCCGAGGACATCGAGCTGTGCGCGCTGCTCGACGGCGACCTGACGGGCGACGAGGAGCTGGCCGAGGTGCTGCGGCGGCTGCGGGTGCACCCCGCGCTGGAGCAGGCGCGCCGGGACACCGTGCGGTACGCGGAGGAGGCCAGGGCGACCCTGGCGCCGCTGCCGGACTGCTACGCCAAGTCGGCGCTGGCGGAGCTGTGCGACGCGGTGGTGCACCGGGCGGGCTGAGCCCTCCGTGTTTTTGTAACGCGCGTCACAGGTCTGGATTGAGTCCAGTCCCGGATTCGTTCCGTACCCCTGTGCAGAAGCCGGCGCAGGGGGTGCCGGCTCCGGTACGGGGAGCAGTCATGACGAAGCGTGCGAAGGCCCTCGCGATCGGTGCGACCGCGGTCGCGGCGGCCACGGGGGTCACGCTGGCGATGGTGCCGGCGTCCGCCCAGGCGAACCGGACGTCCGGGCTCACCGCTCACGCCGCCTCCTTCTTCGCGGCGAGCCTCAACGGGGCCAACGAGGTCCCGGTGCCCGGCGGTCCCGCCGTCGGCGACCGGGACGGCGTCGCCCTGGAGTTCGTGAAGGTCGTGGACGACGTGGTGTCCTTCGCGGTGAAGTGGCGCGGCACCGACCGGCCGACCGCGCTCCACATCCACCAGGGCGCACGCGGCACCAACGGCGCCGTCCGGATCGACTTCACCAAAGAGCTGGGCAAGGGCGGAGCGGGGCGTACCGCTTCCGGTTCGGTACGGGTGACGGACCGCGCCCTGCTGTCGGCGCTCAAGGCCGACCCCACCGGCTTCTACGCCAATCTGCACACCAAGGAGTTTCCGGGCGGCGCCGTCCGCGGCCAGCTCCACAAGGTCACCCGCTCCTTCGACTTCGGGCGGGCACTGAACAACTTCGCCGCCCCGGTCCTGCGCGGCAGCCAGATGTACCGGTGCGCGAGGGCGGCCGGCGGCACCACCTCCTTCCAGCAGCTCGACGTGCGGGCCGTACTCGCCGGCGGCATCGCCCACTCCTTCGTCGCCCCCGGCTCGGGCACCCCGCAGTGGGTCGCCCGCGACGGCAGCAAGGTCGTCGGCACCCTGATCGGCAAGAGCCCGAACGGCGCGGGGAACATCCCCGCGCTGGACCTCGCGGGCCGGGCCACGGGCGGGCCGGGCCGGCTGTTCTCGCGTACGGCCGAGATCCTGCGGCTGAACACGGTGGGCGGCGTCGCACCGGCCGGCAGCTGCACCCCGGGGAAGACCGTCGGGGTTCCCTACCGGGCCGACTACGTCTTCGTCCAGCGCTGACCGGCGGCGACGCGCACCACCGCGGTCGGCGGCGACCGAAGACGCTGTAGGAGCCACCTGGTTTCTGCCCCTCCGACGGGGGAGAAGCAGGTGGCTCTTGTCATCCCGTGGGTGTAGGTGAGGTTGCTCCCGGGGGCTGACGCATTCCCTTGCCCATTTTGGTCAGATTGACCTCACCACTCCTGACCAATCCGGGCGAGAATGGCGGCGCGGGGTGGGGACGAGTGCATGGATGACGGCCGCCAACCACGGAGGTAGAGCACACATGGCACCGAACGGCAACGCACCACTGGGCACCGAGGGCGCAGACACCGCGGGCACCGCCCCGGTACGCCGCCGCAAGGCCGCGCGTTACATCGTCCCGGTCACGGTGGCGGGGGTGGCCGCGGCGACCATCGGCCTCGTGCCGGCACTCGCCAATTCCGGAGACCCGGACCTGCCCAAGATCACCGCGCAGCAGCTGATCGAGAAGATCGCCGCCTCGGACACCCAGCAGCTGTCCGGCACGGTCAAGATCAGCACGGACCTGGGGCTGCCCTCGCTGGACGGCCTGGCCGGCAGCTTCGGCGGCGCCAAGGGCGGGGCGGGCGGCGGCTCCTCCGCCGACCCGGCGTCCCGGCTGACCGAACTCGCGTCCGGTACGCACACGATGCGCGTCGCGGCCGACGGCCCCGACCGGCAGCGGATCTCCCTCCTGAACGACGCCGCCGAGTACAGCGTGATCCACAACGGCGACGACGTCTGGGCGTACGACAGCGCCTCGAACGAGGCGTTCCACGCCAAGGCCCCCGAGGGCCGCGACCAGGCAGCCCCGCAGGGCCGGGACCAGGCGGTGCCCGAGGGCCGTGACCAGGCGGCTCCCCAGGGCCGTGACCAGGTGGCCCCGCAGGGCCGTGACCAGGTGGCCCCGCAGGGCCGGGACCAGGTGGCCCCGCACGGTCGGGACCAGGCGCTGCCCAAGGACATGCCCACCACGCCCAAGGCCTTCGCCGAGCAGGCGCTGAAGTTCGCCGAGAAGGACACCTCGGTCACCGTCGGCGGCACCGCGAAGGTGGCGGGCCGGGACGCGTACCAGCTGGTCATCAAGCCCAAGCAGACCGGTTCGACGGTCGGTGAGATCCGGGTCGCGGTGGACTCGCTGACCGGTACCCCGCTGAAGTTCACGCTGAACTCCAGCAGCGGCGGCAAGCCCGTCGTCGACGCCGGCTTCACCAAGGTCGACTTCGCCAAGCCCGCCGCCGACACCTTCAAGTTCAGCCCGCCCAAGGGCGCGAAGGTCACCGAGGCCGACGACCTGAAGGCCCAGGAGGGCCGCCAGGGCAAGGGCGGCAAGGAGTTCGGCGGCGCCCTCGGCAAGGACCTGGAGAAGCAGTTCGGCAAGGGCGGCGCGGGCAAGGGCGACGCCAAGGTCATCGGCGAGGGCTGGACCTCGGTCCTGCACTTCTCCGGCGACGCCGGCAAGAAGGCGCCGGGCGCGGGACAGCAGAAGGACGAGCTGCCGGCCGACGCGCAGAAGCTGATGGACTCGCTGGGCGACAAGGTGTCCGGCAAGTTCGGTGAGGGCCGGGTCTTCTCGACCAGGCTCGTCAACGCCCTGATGACGGACGACGGCCAGGTGTACGTCGGCGCCGTCACCAAGGACGCGCTGGTGAAGGCCGCCAACGAGGCCAAGTAGCCGCACGGCGACCGGCAGCGGGAACACAGGACGAGGCACGGAGCACGAAGGGGACGGGTGGCGGATGGGGGACGGGCTGTCCAGCGCGGAGAGAGCGGAGGGACCCGAGGAGGGGTCGGCGGCGCGTGCGCCGGTGATCGACACCCGGGGGCTCACCAAACGGTTCCGCGGCGGGCAGCTCGCCGTCGACGGCCTCGACCTGTCCGTCCCGGCCGGCAGCGTCTTCGGCTTCCTCGGGCCCAACGGCTCGGGGAAGACCACCACCATCCGGATGCTGATGGGCCTGATCGAGCCGACCTCCGGCACGGCCCGGGTGCTCGGCGCCCCGATGCCGCGCGCCGCCCGCACCGTACTGCCGAAGGTCGGGGCCCTCATCGAGGGGCCCGCGCTGTACGGATTCCTCTCCGGCCGCGACAACCTGCTGCGGTACGACTCCGCCGACCCGACCGCCGACCCGCGCACCCGTCGTGCGCGGGTCTCCGCGGCTCTGGACCGGGTGGGACTGACCGCGGCGGGGGCCAAGAAGGCGCGCGCGTACTCGCTCGGGATGAAGCAGCGGCTCGGTCTGGCCGCGGCGCTCCTGCAGCCGCGCGAACTGCTCGTCCTGGACGAGCCGACCAACGGCCTCGACCCGCAGGGAATGCGGGAGATCCGCACGCTGGTGCGGGAACTGGCGGCCGAGGGCACCACCGTCTTCCTCTCCTCGCACCTCCTCGACGAGATCGAGCAGGTCTGCACGCACGCGGCCGTGATGGCCCGCGGCCGGCTGATCATCCAGGGGCCGGTGGACCGGCTGGCGGCGGGCGTACGGCGCCGGCTGGCCGTCACCACCGCGGACACGGGCGAAGCGGCCCGGGTGCTGAAGGAGCACGGGGTGACGGACCTGGAGGTGGGGGAGGGGCGGATCACCGGGGCGGTGCCCTGGACGGGTGCGGCGGCTTCGCCGGCTGCGGCGGCTTCGGCGTCTTCTGCGTCTTCTGCGTCTTCGGCGGGTAACGCGGACCCGGACCCGGACCGGGAGCCGGACCCGGGCGCGGCGCTGGCCGGGCTGAACGCGGCGCTGGTTCACGCCGGAGTGCGGGTCACCGGCTTCGGAATGGAACGGGCCTCGCTGGAGGACGCGTTCGTGGCACTGACCGGGGAGGGCTTCGATGTCGCGGGCTGAGGCCGTACCGGCGGTGCCGGGGGCACGGGCGGTGAGTCCCCTGTGGACGCTGGGGCTCCTGCGGTCCGAGCTCAAGGTCACCTTCCGGCGGTGGCGCACGCTCGCGCTGCTCGTGGTGCTCGCCGCGGTCCCGGTACTGATCGGCATCGCCGTGAAGATCGAGACCGGCGGCGATCCGGCGGGCGGCGGAACCGGTCCCGGCGCCGGTGGCGGCGGGCCCGCCTTCCTCTCGCAGATCACCAACAACGGTCTGTTCCTGGTCTTCGCCGCCCTCGCCGCCACCCTGCCGGTCTTCCTGCCGATGGCCGTCGGCGTCGTCGCGGGCGACGCCATCGCGGGCGAGGCGAACGGCGGCACCCTGCGCTACCTGCTGGTCGCGCCCGCCGGACGAACCCGGCTGCTGCTCGTCAAATACGTCACCACGCTCACGTTCTGCCTGGTCGCGACCCTGGTCGTGGCGGCCTCCGCGCTCGCCGTCGGAACGCTGCTGTTCCCGGTCGGCGAGGTCATGACGATCTCCGGGGTGCCGATCGGCTTCGGCGAGGGACTGGTCCGGATGCTGGGCGTGGCCGTCGCGGTGGCCGCCTCGCTGCTCGGGTTCGCGGCGCTCGGGCTCTTCGTCTCGACGCTCACCAACAGCGGCATCGCCGCCATGGCGACGACCGTCGGACTGCTGATCACGGTGCAGATCCTCGACACGATCCCGCAGCTCTCCGGAATCCAGCCGTACCTCTTCTCGCACTACTGGCTGTCCTTCACGGACCTGCTGCGCGAGCCCGTCTACTGGGACGAGCTGTGGAAGAACCTCGGCCTTCAGGGCGTGTACGCGGCGGTGTTCGGCTCCGCGTCCTGGGCCCGCTTCACCTCGCGGGACATCACGGCGTAACGGGCGACGCGGGTACGGGACGCGGGAGGAGCGGGCCGTGCGGTGTGCGGCGTGGGCCGTGCGGTGCACGCGGGCCGTGCTGTGTGTGGCGCGGTGTGCGCGGGCCGTGCGGTGTGCGTACGAGCGTGGAATCAGGGCTTCCGGACCCGCACGCCCCCTCCTGCGCGCGGGGCCGGGCCCGATCGTTCCGGCGTCGGGGGGGGGGGGGGCCCCCCCCCCCCCCCCCCCACAAACCACCGTGAACCCCCCAGTTGGCAGTTTGTGTGGGGTGTTTTTTGGTGGAAAAAACACTCGATAATCGGCCGCGG
>NZ_JBIAMU010000027.1:0-138027 GCF_042874215.1 Streptomyces sp. NPDC004111 | reverse complement strand
AGCTGCAGTCACTCCTCGCGATCTGGTCCGGCGCCTGCCCCACCTGTCACCGCAACATGCCCGACCCCGCACCAACATGACCAAGCACTACTAGTGCTTGTCCGGTTTGCCAGCCGGGGCGGCGGGGGGCGTTGAGACGGCGGCGGTAGCGGTGGCCGACGGCGGCGTAGGCGAGTGAGTGGGCGGTCTTGCAGGTAACGGTGGCGGGGAAGCGGGTGGCGGCGTCCTGGGCGATGGCCCGGTTGTAGGCGAGGTAGCGGCCGTGGGAGCGGGTGGAGTGGGCGAGCAGGGCCAGGGTGGTGGTTTTGCCGGTGCCGGCGCCGGCCTGCAGGACGAGGTGTGCGCCGTCGCGGAAGGCGTCGGCCGCGGCGGTCTGCTCGTCGGTCGGGTTCAGCACGGGGGTGCCCCGGGTGCGGTCGCCGGAGTGTGGGGCAGGTCTGCCGTTGGCGGGCAGGGTGCGGTGGGTGGGAGTGGGGTGAGGCGGCCGGTGTCGAGCAGGATGCGGGTGCGTACGGCGAGGTGGCGGCGGACTTCGGTGAGGTGGGGGGTGAGGTGGGGGTCGGGGGTGTGGGCCGGGCACAGGATGGCGTGGGGGATGCGGCACCAGGGGGTGGCGTCGCCGTGCGGGTGGGCGATGCCGCAGCTCAGTTCCCAGCGCCAGTCGGCGGGCACGACCGTGGTGGTGAACTCGGCCGGGTGCAGGACCAGGAGGCTGTGGTCGGCGCGCGGGTGCCACTCGATGCGGTGGCCGCATCGGGGGCAGGGGCCGTTGCTATGGCTTCGCAGCACCTGGCTGGGGCTGGTGGCGGGCACCCGCAGGGTGCGGCGGGCGCGGAGGGCGGTGCAGTTCGGCCGGCGGCGCGGGGTGGGGGTGGGGTACATGAGCGTGAAGGTTGCAGGCGGCGCGCCGTGTGCGGGGCGTCCGGGCCTGTCAGGTCATGCGAACGGCTCATGTCAGGGCGACAGGTGTACGACGGTGGGCTGTGTGTTTGTTTTCCGGGGTCGGTTCGGGTGATCTGCGCCGCTGGTGGGGCCGGTGACGGGGTGATTCAGGGGGCGTCGTGGGCGGGGGGCGTGTGGCCGTCGCAGAGGGTGTCGAGGAGCTGGCGGACGGGGACGTCCAGGGCGTGGGCGAGGGCGTGCCAGGTGGTGACGGTGCCGGTGGTGCGGCCGTGTTCCAGGTCGATGAGGGTGCGCCGGGACAGGCCGCTGCGCTCGGCGAGTTCGTCGAAGGTCCAGCCGCGGGCATTCCTCAGCCGTGCGACCTCGACACGCAGTGCGGCGAGGTTCGGTTCGGGCGGCAAGATCGTCACTTGTCCATCCGACGGTGCAGGACCCTGCCCTGTCAGTGCAGACCTCTGCACTATTTGTGGCGAGAAGGCCGAACTTTCGGTGCAGGGTTCTGCACTAGCCTGTGCCGCCACCCGCTCCCCCGCACCGTTGCCGGGGCCCGGCGGATCCGAGGAACGAGGAGACACACGCCCGATGAACCTGGGCACCGCAAGGTGCGCCGTGCGACGCGCCTGGACAGTGGAACTTCAGCCGGGGCGGGGCGGCCCCACCCTCTCCTGCCCCCAGTGCCCGCCCAGCGGCCTTGCACTGCCCGCCGTATCCGCCCGGGCCGCGGCGCTGGCACATCTGGCCCGGCACGCCCGGCACAGCGCGCTGCCCGCCCATCTGCGCACCTGTCAGTGCCATCAGCGCGGCTGCCGCTGGCATCCGCGCCACCGGGGCTGCGACGGCGAGATCCTGTTGCTGCTGATGCGCGAGTGCGGCGGCCGGCTGTGGCGGCTGGCAGACATGTGCCGGGCGTGTGCCGGCGCCACCGCGCACGCCAGCGTGGTCCCCGACACCCTGCTCCTCACCCCGCGCCCCGCTCCCCCGCCCGAGCGGCAGCAGCCGGCACTCGGGGTGCCGCAAAGTTTGTCGGCGCAGCAGCGGGTGCACGAGATGCTCAGCTATCTTGCCTCGGCGTTGCCGCCGCAGACCGGGGGCGCGGCGCGGCTGCTGGCCCTGCAGTGTGCGCTGCGGGCCTCGTTCTCAGGCTGTGTCCGGCTGCCGTCCGGGCTCTTGCGCGGCATGCGCCTGGGCCGCTCCGTGCTGCCGTGGCGGGAGCTGGAGGAGGCGAGGTGGCTGCGCCGGGCCGCTGTGTGGGCAGGGGGCACCGAGGGACAGGTCGTGGACGGCCCGGTTCTGCTGCAGGTGCCGACTCGGTGTGAGCGTGCCCGGGCCGCCGACTGGGCTCTGCGGGTCGCGCACAGCCGGGTGCTGCGGGCGGCGGGTGCCGAGGGGCGCCTGCTGGCCCTCGCGCTCGCCGCGTCGCCCTCTTCGGAGGCGGCTGGTGCGGTTGCCGACGCACTCTCCCTGGCCCGGGTGTGCGGGGTGCCTTGCGAGCGGCTGCCCGGACTTCTGTCCTTTCTCGAAGGGCTGCGCCTTTTGGAGTCCTGGCATCTGGAACCGGTGACCGGCGACCTGTCCTGGGCCGGGTTCGCGTCTGGAGTAAAGGAGCAGCCGGAGGCCGTGCTCGTGGCGAGGGGGTAGCTTGGCGGCCGCAGGCAAGAAGGCCGGACGGTTATCCGTTCGGTTTGCTTCCGGGGCCTGGGGGCGGCTGGGGAATCGCAGTGCGGCGGCTGGCTGGCGGCCTCCCTGACTCGCGATCTACGCGGCGGCACGGTGGCTCCGCAGCGGGGCACTGCGCGGTGGCTGGTGGCAACCGGAGTGCCCCTGTTCTCCTACATGTAGCCGGCGGGGTTCGGGGTGGTGGGCTGGGTGCGGTACGTGCTGTCCAGGCTGTTGAGGATGCTCGTGAGGAGCTGGCGGCTGAATCCGCCCAGTTCGGGCGAGCCCGTGAGCTCGTCCTGGAGGTGGAAGGTTGTCTTGGCCCAGTTTCGGAAGTTGCCGTGGCAAACGATGTCGTCGACCCAGAGAAGGTCTTGTGGTGAGACGTCGGCCCACACCGGGTGGTAGCCGGGGATGAAGTCGCGGACTTCGTCCGGGGTCAGCGGGGTGTACTGCTGCCAGCTGACCATGCGGGAGGCGAGGGCGTCTCGTTTGAGGAGGTGGAGGCGGCAGTTCTCTCCGCCGACGAAGAGGATGGTGAGCTGAGTGGCCTCACGGTCCCAGAGGGTCCGCAGGTAGTCCAGCGCTTTGGGTGACAGTCCTTGGGCTTCGTCGCAGAGCAGGACGGTGGGCTTCTGGGCGAACGATTCGGTGAGGAGGTTGTCAAGGGCCAGCGGCCTTTCCGGAGGATCGCCGGGCAGTCCGAGGGTGCGGAAGAGGACGGTGCGCAATTCGCTGGCGCTGGCGCCCTTGCGGAGGTCGAGGCGGATCGTGCGCCGTTGGTCGAGGGTTTGCAGGGACCGGGTGACGGCCAGGGTCTTGCCGAGGCCGACATCGCCGTGGATACAGGCCATGGCTTGTGCTCTGGCGGCCCTGTGGACGTCCCGCAGGGTGATACGCAGGGCCTCGGTCTCTACGAGGGTGGCGCCGACCAGGTTCAGGTAGTGGCCGACGGGGGCGTCGGTCATGTCGCTTCTCCCTCTCGGTGAGCGGGTGATGGGAGTGCGGGCAGCGGTCGGACGTCGGCGCGGGGTGCGTGGCCGTGGGTCTCGGGGGTCGGCGCCTCTCCCGAGGCGCGTTCGTGGGGATGGGGAAGCGCGGGAAGCGGGCGGATGTCTGGCGTGGGCTCCACGGCGGGCAGGGCTCGGGCGGCACGGAGTTCTGCTTCGGCCTGCTCATCGGTCTGAGGGGAGAGCGGTAGGGAGGCTTCGGTGGCGGTGCCGGGGCTGAAGCGTTCGTTCTTGGACTTGTTGGCACGCTTGAGGGCTTGGCGCAGTTTCTCCGCTGCTTGGCGGCGGCTGTGGACGATCGCGCGTTTCTGTTCCAGGGTGGCGCCGTTCTGCAGGTCGGCCGGGCCGAGATAGGCGCCGGTGACGGCCTCATAGAGGTGAACCTGGTGATAGTGGTGAGGCATGTGGCGCAGCCGTACCTTGGCTCCGCGTCGGCCGCTCATCCAGGTGGCCACGTAGCGGCGGTTGCCCCATTGGACGCCGCTGCCGTTGATGGTGAACAGTTTGCCTGCGAGTTCGAGGGTGTAGGTGTGCAGGACGTCGGAGGGGATGTCGTAGATGGGGGTGAGGTCTTCGCGCCAGGCTTCTGCGGGGGTGCGGTTGCCCAGGGCGCGGATGCGGTGCTCGTAGTTCCAGAAGTGCACCCAGTTGCGGACGTGGCTGACGAAGTCTTCGAAGGTCAGCAGGTTGTCCGTTGTCGTGGGGGGCGAGGGTTTCCTCATGGAGGAACGGGGCGCCCTGACGTAACCGGGGAGGCAGGGGAACGCCATTGTCTTGATGGCGTTGTTGAGGACTTCGACAGTGCCCTTGAGTTCGGGGCTGTACGGGGGGAGGTGAACGCGGCGGACCCCGAACACGCCGAGGGCGGCCGCGACGGTCTGGCTGAGGAAGTCCTTGCCGCCGTCGATGCGGACCAGTGTGGGCTGGCCGCCGAAGGGGCCGTGGTGGGCGTCGCGGAGCAGGGCGTCGCGCAGGCAGGCGAGGATGCTGTCGCGGGCGGGGGTCTGTGGGGTGATGGCCAGGCCGCAGATGCAGTTGGTGGCGCAGTCGACGAACCAGGTGATCCAGGGCTTGCGGGGTTGGCCTGCGACGTTGACCCAGACGTTGGCTTGGGTGTGGTCGCCTTCCCAGGCGGCATTGCGGTGTCCGCGTTCTCGTTCGTTGAAGACGTCGAATTTGCGGCGGTCGCGTTCTCCGCCGCGCAGTCCTGCCAGGAATCCGGGTGACATCTCTCGTGTGACGGCGCGGTTGAAGGTGTTGTAGGAGACGGTGAGACCTTGCTCGGCCGTCAGTTCCCTGTGTGCTCCGGCGATGTTGCCGCACCAGCGGGCAAGTGCGTCGCGCATGGTCGCGTCGAGGGTGAAAGCAGGGCGAGGGGATGGAGTGTAGGTGCCCTGGTGGGCCCGAGCGTTCTCGACCCAGCGTGTGACGGTGCGGCGGCGGACTCCGTAAGAGTTGGCGACGGTCTTCAGGTGGCCGGATGTCAGGGTGCCTTCGTCCGCGAGGTGGAGGAGGCGTTGGACGCTGGCTCGGCGCAGCGCAAGGTCTTTGTTTTCGGGGATTGTCATCATGCGTCTCCGGTAGGTGCGGGGGCCAGGGTGAGAAGTCCTGCGCCGTAGGACTTGGCGGTGCCCAGGCCCGTGCGCAGTGCGTCGGCCAGGGCGGTGGGGTCGCTGATGCGTGCGGTGCCGTCGAAACGGGAGAGGGTATGGCGGGGGCCGCCTGGGTCGCGGCGGGGGAAGGCGCAGGGAGTGAGGGTGGCGCGCAACACGTCGAGGCCGGCGGTGTGAGCGCGGTGTTGCCACCAGTCAAGGGCGTGCCGGCCGTACAGGGGGGTGGGGGTGCCGCGGCCGCGCTGGGCGGTGCCATCGGGTCGGTGGCTGAGGATCTCGCGGCTGGGGCGGTGGGTGAGAGGGCTGGTGGTGATGCGGTAGCGGACGGTCCGGCCGGGGGTGAGGTGGGTGAAAAGGGGGGTGAGGTCGTGGGTGGCGATGTCTCCGTAGCGGGCGGGGAGTTCCTCGGTGTGTGGGGTGTCGAGGGTCTGGACCAGGAGGGTGGGGTGGCGGGTACGGGATTCGAGCCGGAAGAGGACTCCGGCCTGCTGGCGGGGGGTGGGGCCGAGGCCTGGCGGGGCCAGGCGCATCAGTGTGCGGTGCAGTTGGACGACGTCGGCGAGGTCCCGGCGTACGGCTCGGCTGGCGAGGTTGAGCCGGATGCGGGTCAGGGTGGGTGTCATTGGTGCCCCAGGCGGTAGTCGATCAGAGTGGCAAGCGGGTCCGAGCCTGCGTGGAGGGAGGCGGGCAGATGTTCGGTGGTCCGCCAGGTGGGCCGGGTGGTGTAGCGGCGGCGTGTGGTCGTGAAGTCCTGCGGGGCGTCGGGGAGTTCGTGTTCGGCGTCGGCGGCGCCGCCCGGTGGTGGTTGGTCCCAGTGGAAGGTCACGGGCACGGTGGTCTGCCCTTGTCGGGGCGGGTAGGCCGGTGTGAGGGGGGTCTCGTGGAGGAGGGCGTGGACGGGGTTGGGGTGGTGGGTGGCAAGGACGAGGGGTTCGGTGGGCGGGCAGGAGCGGCGTCCGAGGTAGGGCGCCCAGTGGGGGTGCTCGAGATGGTGGGCGATGCGTTCGAGGAGCGGGCGGGGGCCGGTCATGGCGACGGTGAAGGCGGCGTCGGCCAGGTAGTGGCGGTGGGAGACGAGGGTGGCTGCGGCCGGGGGGCGGGGTGCGCCGCTGCTGGTGGCCAGTTGTTGCTCGCGGGGGCGGCCGCCCCCGACGGTGTGGAAGTCGGTGTAGAGGTTGCCGGGCCGGTCGGTGCGGACGGTGAAGTGCAGGTCCTGGAAGGTTGGTGTGCCGGGGAGGTCGTGGTGGGGGGCCAGGGCGTGTTCGCGTGGGAGGCCCGAGGCGGCGGCGAGCATGCCGATCAGGGCGGAGCGGGTGGGGTGGGGGGCGGTGTCCCGGTCGTGGAAGGCGGCGTGCAATCCCCATGAGCTGAGGGGGCCGGCGAGGCGCAGCAGGTGTCCGCCGGACATGCTCATGTGCGAGAGGTGTGGGGTGCGAGGGCGCCGCGGGTGCAGGCCTGGATGAGTTCCTCGTACCCGTTGTGCCGCGTGCCCAGGGGAGGCAGGGCGTCGGGGTCGGCACTGGCGTGGCCGTGGGCAAGGCGGTGGCGGGTGCCGGTGAGGCGTTCGAGGGTGGCCGCGTGGTCGGCGAGGGCCTGGCGGGCGGGAGGCAGGTAGCCGCCGCCGCGGGCGGCGCGGACGGGGGTTTCGAAGGCGTTGGCGTGGGAGACGGGGCGCCGGGTGCGGACCGTGTAGTGGACGAGGTCAGGGAGGGTGTGCGGGGCGGTGGAGGTTTTCTTGGCCTGCAGCGGGGTGTGGATGAAGGCGTCGGCGAACAGCTCCAGCACCCGGGCGGTTTGCTCTGCGTTGTCTTCGAGCGCCTGGAGGAGGTCGGTGACGTTGATGCTGGCGTAGCGGTAGAAGACGCCGGCGGCGTGATCTGCTTCGTTCAGATGGGCGCTGCCGTTGCTGTCGAGTGCGGCCCAGTCCTCGACGGCGCAAAAGTAGTCCGTCTGGGCGTCGCTGGTGTGGACGGTGAAGGCGTGGCTCACGTCGAGGGCTCCTGCCACGAATCCGCCGGAGACCTCGGCGAGCATGCGGCCGAAGAGGTTGATGGTGGTGGTGCGCGCGGTGAGCAGGGCGATCACGTCCCGTGGAGGCAGCGCCTCTGGGCTCTTGGCCTTCTTTTTGTCCTTGTCCGCGGGGGTGGAGGCTTGGGCCTGGGCCATTTCAAGGGCTGCGCGGTGGGTGTCGCACAGCACGGCCAGGTCCTGGACCGTGGTGCTCGGCAGGTAAAAGAGGGACTGAGTGCGCAGTGGTTCCTGGCGGTCCATCTTGAGCCCGGCGGCGGTGGCCGACCGGGCGACCTCATTGGCCGCGTAGGTAGCCAGGGTCTCGGGCCATCCCGCCTGGCTCAGAGTCTCTTTCAGCAGGATCAGGGCTCGGCGGGTGCGGGCGGAGGGTTCGCCGAGTTCGTCCTCCATCTGCAGGCGCCAGGCGCGTTTTTGGCACTGGCTGGAGATGCTGGTGCGCATGGTGTTGCCGTAGAGGAAGGACTTGGGCTCGTTGTCCTGTCCGCGGTTGAGGCAGGAGAGCGGATAGGACTGCAGCGCGGAGAGGTCGAGGTGGACTACGGTCATCGCAGCTCCGATGTGGGAACGGGCAGGGCCAGGTAGTAGCCGGTCAGCCAGCGCTGGGTGACGCGGGGGCGGTCTTCGGGCCACTGGACGAGGTCCTCGAGTAGAACCGCGAAGTCCACGGTGTGGCCTGCCTGGGCCAGTTGCCGGGTGAGGCTGAAGAGGCGCGGGTGCAGCAGGTTCTCGGAGAGCCGTGTGATGCTGCGCAGTTGGCGGGGGGTGGTGTTCTCGGAGAGGTCTCCGGCGTGGACGGCACAGGCCAGGGTGGTGCCGAGGTTGGGGCGACGGTTCCAGCGCGCCAGTGGGTCCTGGCTCTCGGTGCTGTCGCCGGAGCTGGCCTCCTTATGTGGCGTAGACGGTGTCGTGTTGGGATCGTCGGGGTGCTGCTGGTGCCTGGGGTACTGGCGTGCGATGAGGGAGGCCACGGTGTAGTGGGCGCGGCGTCCGTAGTGGTGACGGGTGGGCTGGGCGAGGTAACGGATGAGGTCCGGGCAGTCGGACACCGGACGGCCTCGTCCCTTCTCCAGGGTCCGGCGGATGGCCGGGGTGTGACAGAGGTCGTGGATGTGCGCGGTGTAGGTGTCGTAGTGGCGTCGGCGTTCGTCGCGGCTTGAAAGCACAGGGGGGTTCTCCTGCGGGGGTCAGGGGGTGGCTGCGCCTGCTGTGGCCAGGGCCTGCTGGGCACGGGCCAGGGCGCGTCCGGCGCCGGGATACTGCGGCAGGGCGGCGGCGGTGGCGGCGTGCAGGGCGTCGATTGCGGCGTGGGCGAAGACGCCGCGGGCGGGTCGCTGGTCGTGGATGAGGGTGTGGAAGGCGCTCTGTGCGCGGGGCCAGTACTCGGCGAGGGAGCGGGTTTGCCACCGGGAGCGGGATGTGGGGCGCTTGCGACCTGGTGGGGTCGAGGTGCCGGGGCGGGTCGTTTCCCGCCAGGCCTGGTCGGCGGCCGTGCTCAGGTGGGCGGCGAGATGCTCGGCGGCCTGCGTGCATTCACTGATCCGGGTCGCCTGGGCCGGGTCGTGTTCCTGGGCCCAGGTCCAGATCGGCGGAGTCAGGCTGGTGTACCAGCGGCGGTTTCTGACCTGCCCTTCCTGGTCGAATCCGTGGACCTGGACCCGCAGGCGGCTGCGCAGTTCTTCGGGGAGGTCGTTGAGGCAGGTGAAGGCCAGGGGCCGGTGGACGGTGGCGGTTTCGTCGCTGGCGAGGAGGAGGGCGTCCAGGTCCCGCCACGTGGCCCGGTCGGCGTCGGCTTTGCGCGGGGTGCGCATATGCTCGGCGGGGTTTTGGGGTTGGGTGTGCATGACGTGGTAGGGGTCGGTGGCGTAGAGCCGGGGCTGCTGGGTGGCCCAGGTCAGGTAGGCGTCCTGGACGTGGGTGCCGTCCGGGGAGGGGATGAGCAGGACGGCGTGCCGGGAGCGGCCGGTGAGCTGGGCTCCGGGCCAGGTGATCTCCTCTGGGGGCTGCAGGGGGTCGGGGGGCTGCTCCCGTTCCCAGGGGCAGGCGTCGGTGGTGTCCTGGGAGGCTCCCTGGAAGGGGAAGAGGCCGGCTAGCAGGGTTTCGTAGAGCGTGGCGCCGTGCGGGTGGAAGGAGAGGGTGCCGCGCAGCGGGCCTGCGGTGGTCTTGCCGCTGGTGTGGGTGTCGACGGTGCGCGTGGAGCAGGTGCCGGAGGGGCCGTAGGCGTGGTGGAGCAGGAGGTGCCACAGCGCTTCGTCGCTGTCGAGGGGCTGGGGGCTGTGGTCGGTGTGGTGGTTGAACCAGACCAGGTTGCGCCCCTGGGGTCTGCCGTAGACGAGGGCGTTGACTCCGGCACGCCGGGTGCACTGGTGGGCGAGCGCGGGGTCCTGGAGGAAGGGCCGGGTGGGGTGGAACAGGTCGAAGACGTGGGCGTCGAAGTAGGCGTGGACGCTCTGTTCGGGAAAGCCGGCGGGCTTGGTGAGCCAGTGGGCTCGCAGCTGGTGCCATTGCGCCAGCGGCATGTCCGGGTTGTCGAGTCCGGTGAGACGGGCGGTGATGGCGACCAGGACACGCAGAAGGGCTGAGGCAGCCGGAGGGATGGGAAGGGCCAGGTCTTCGATGGTGTGCGCGTGGATGAACAGCTCCCGCAGGCCCACCTGCTGGTGCCGTGTTCCGGTGCGGACGGGAATGCAGGGCTGGTGGTCGAGGGGGTAGCTCGGTGCAGGCATGGCGGATCCTGGGCGGGAGGTGCCGGCGAAGCGGGGGCGTGCGCGTGTTCACCGTGGGCAGCGGGAGGCCGCGCGCCGTACTGTCCTGGGGCGCAGGTGGGCAACTGTGCCGGGGCATGCGAGGGGAACGTTCGCTGGGCGGCGCCGGGGCGGTGCGCGCAAAGTCGGAGTGAGGGCCGGGAGGGACGGCTGACAGCAGTTGTAGCGGGCTGTTCCGGGTGTTGCTTAGTCAAGCAGGAGTGGGCGTGCGGGTGCCAGGCGGCCGTAATTAGTCTGCTTAACACCAATGTGCGCCGTGTGCGCCGTGCGGCCAGGGCCGACGGCGTGCGTCGGGACAGTCGGGTGTCAGTTCTCGTGGTGGACGAGGCCGAGTTCACGGTCCAGGTACAGCAGGTGCCGCCCGAGCCGGACCGGTGTGTCTCGGTGGGGATCGTGCTCCAGCAGGACCAGGTCGGCGAGCAGAGGGTGGTGGTGCCAGGCCTCCGGCGCACCGTGGCGTGCGGTGGCGGCTTCAACCCAGGCCCCGGGGACGGTCAGCGTGTGCTCCAGGACCGCGCGGACTTGACTGCTGCTGAGGCGGGGGCCCTGCGGCAGCGGGATACGGCCTTCACGGTCCAGCGTGAGGTGGCCGTTGACGTCGTCCAGTGTCGGGCCGGGCGCGCTCTGGCGGAAGCAGGCCAGGATGCGGCGCGGACGGGTACCGGGGCGGGTGGGGGCACGGGCCGCAGTCTGGTTCTGCCGGTGGAGGTCGGCCAGGGAGCCGACCCGGTCGTGCGGCGGCACGAGGTGGCCTGCGCTCGCGTGTTCCTGGGCACGGTCCTTTGCCTGCTGCTGCGCCAGCAGCGGGCCCAGGGTGTCGGGAAGCAGGCTGAGGTCGGGGCTCGGACCGTGAACAGCGCCGACCAGGGCCGCCACACCGTCCGGCAGGGTGAGCTGGTGTTCCGGGTGCGCGGTGAGGAATGCGGCCGTTGCTGCCAGGCGGAAGGCAGTCTCGCTGGTCCAGGTGCCGGGCACGACGGTGGCCCCGTTCTCTACGGGGTGGAGCACCAAGGCCTGCGGGCCCCGCTGCGCGAGCCACGGCGCGCGCCGCCAGGACAGTACGGGGCGGTGCTGGGGGGTATCGAAGCGCCAGAGCCGGCCCACGCTCTGCAGCAGGCGGGCCATGGAGGTCAGGTCCGTGATCAGGAAGTCTGTGTCCACGTCGAGGCTCATCTCGAGCAGGCTGGTCGTCACCACCACCAGACGGTGCGGGCGAGGGCCGGCCTTGCCCAGTGCGGTGCGCACCCGCCGCATCGTGGCCTCTCGTTGGTACGCGGGGAAGCGGGCATGCAGCAGCTCCAGGTTCCCTGTGCCGTCTGGCCAATTGAGCCGGCGCAGCAGGTGCTGGTAGGTGTCCTGCGCGTCGGCCACCGTGGCGCAGGCCACGGTGGCGCAGCCGCCGCGGGCTCCCAGCGAGTCGAGGGCCCGTGCGATATGGGCGAGCCGCTCGTCCGTGTCCACGCCGCGCTCCGGGTTGCCCAGCCGCCGGTAGGTGACCGGTTGGACGGTGATGGCGAGCGAGCGCCTCTGGAGGGCGGCCTGGGCTTTTCGGTCAGGAGGGTCGATGACCGTGCAGGAGGCCGTGCGGGCGTCGGCAAACAGCCAGCCGGGGTAGGGAGTTGTGTAGGACTGCTGGAGTAGGTCGCGGCGCCGGTGCCCGGCACCGGCGAGGTAACTGCGGACGAGTTCCTCGGCGATCTGTTGGGGAAGGGTGGCCGAGAGGACTACCACGGGAGTGCCCAGCGCACCGAGCCAGTGCAGCAGGCGCCCCAATGCCTTGAGGGTGAACGGGGTGAAGGCGTGCACCTCGTCGAGGACGACGGTGCGCCCCGACAGGGCCAGCATGCGCAGTGCGCTGTAGCGCACGGGCAGGACCGCCATGACTCCCTGGTCCTCGGTGGTCACGGTGTACTGGGCGAGCAGGGCCCGGTTCCATCCTCGCAGCCACCCGTCCGGTGCCCATCTGCCGCGCGGTGGTGTGTGGTCCTCGTTGGACGAGAACTCGTCTTCGGCGGCCTCGTGTTCTTCCTCTGAGCTACAGGTGGCGGTCTCTCCTGGCGCCAGGGCCTGGCTGGTGTAGGCCTGGTTCAGAAAGCTGTGATTGTGGAGAAGGGAGAGGACCGCGGCACTCGGCCCGTGGCACTTCACGTAGGAATACAGAACGTCGTAGGTTGCGTCGGCTGCTGCTGTGGTCGGCAGCATGTAGGCGATGCCCTCCGTGGCGCAGTTCGCGTTGAAGATCCGCGCGGCCTCGAGGGCCGTCAACGTCTTCCCAGCCCCCGTGCTGTCCATGACCACCAGGATGCCGGGCCCCTTCTGCTCGGTGAGCGCCGGCAGCCTCACCCTCACTGATTCCTGCAGCGGATTTGGCTGGCCTGCATCGGGGTGTGCCACCGCGAAAGGGACCTCGGGCAGCGGTACACGCGTCAGTTGAGACTCCCGCACCACCCCTCGCGCCATCCAGCGCGCCCAAGGGTAATGCTCCGAAGCGCCGTACGCAGACATCTGTGAGCGCCGCACCCAGACCCGCTTCTGGCTGGCGAGTCGGTCCGCGAGCATAGTGAGCCCGGTGAGCAGGACCGCAGCCGGAGCGGTCACTTTCGTGGGAATCGCGATAGCCCCGGTGAGGTGGCGGATCTGCTCGGCATAGCGACGGCGCAAGTCCTGCCACAACGGGCCGCCCAACTCGGTGTGCACACGCTCGCGCCGGGCCGCTCCGTTCAGGTCGAGCTGCCAGAACCAGCCGTGGTGGCCGCCTGGGACCTGCGCGGCACGCACCGCCGGGCTGTCATTGCCACCCGTCGGGTATCCCATGTCGCTCAGAATGCCCAACAGAATGTGCATCGAGGCGCGCTCATGCCGCATGAGCCGCCAGTCCCGCGTATCCGCCTTCAGCGCGTCGCTGATCCGAGCCCACGGCCGTGGCTCGCACATCAGGAAACGACTGACCTTTCCCAGATCATGACAGCCGCACAGAAACATGGCGACGGCGCGGGCTTCAGGGAGGCTGAGTCCAAGACCGTCAGCGATCCGTTGTCGCACCGGCGGGGTCAGGAACCTGTCCCACAACTCCCCTGCCACTGCTGCAACATCCAGCATGTGAAAGAGCACGGGGTAAACGTACGCACGTCCGTACCACGTGAAGTACTTCCCCCAAGGACTCAGATCGAGCCCTCCCTGACGACCATCCTCCACCACCCCCACGCGCACTCCTGTCGGATGCCGGGCACTATCAGAGCCGCAGCAACCTGCCCATTGGTGTGGCGCACTATCCAAGAGGCACCTTATTGAGTGAACATTCACCCGACGAAAACACCACCAGGACTCCCAGTAGGACCATTACGGTGAATCCCAAAGCCCAAGCACGATCTCATACGGCAAGGCAACCCCCGACTTCATAGAACTCCAGAAGGCCCCGTCCCAGCATTAGTCAAAGAAGTGCAAAGCGCCCTCATCGGCGCAGGTCGTGAAGAGGATGCTCTGCACACGCGGAGGTGACTCGGTGTCCCAGCCCGATCTGGCGGCATTGGCGCCGGATGCTCTGCACACGCGGAGGTGACTCACCACTCCTGCGTGTCAGTGCGCTCCGGTAGCCGGATGCTCTGCACACGCGGAGGTGACTCGGTGTCCCAGCCCGATCTGGCGGCATTGGCGCCGGATGCTCTGCACACGCGGAGGTGACTCGAAGAACTCGGCCGAGTTGTCCATCTTGGAGAGGTTCGCTCTGCACACGCGGAGGTGACCCGGCTGCACGTGAACCCATGCCCGCTGTCTAGACCGTCCCCATGTAGACACAGAACACTCCACAGGAGCCGTGGACGCGGGTGAACTCCGGGTGCCTACGATCAGCACGCTGTCCATGCAGAACCGCCGACGCGGCCATCTCAAAGTCCGCAGCTCACCGAATTGCCGATCACCTCTCGCGTTTGCTCGCGTCACGGCCTGTTAGCGGACCAACTTGACGGTGCATCATATCTGCTCGCTGTCGCAAAGCAGGGCTCAGCCTGATCAAGGAACCTGCCCAGGACGGCACTGACGAGGTCGCACTACAGCCACACCAGGAGCGTCCTCTTTGGAGTCGACCGGAATGCGCACAGATCACATTCGGAGCCGGAAGCCCCGTTCCGGCCGACTGCGTACACGAACGGAAGCTCCGAGCAGAGTGCGAAGATGTCGCACTTCCGCCGGCGAGGGTTCTGTCCGGCCTGCCAGTGCAAGCACTGTGGCATAGAGGCATTCGCCGCCAGCGAGCTTGGCCGCAACGGCATCTCGGACGACTCGCAGCACTGCGCCGTCCACGTTCGGATGCTCCGTCAACACGAGAAGGAGCTTGTTGCTGAACTCCAGCTCCATGCCGGGCACTCTGGAAAGGTTCGCGGCCAGCACCTGCCAGACGAAGGGCCAGGAACAACGCGCGAGTCGATGGAGCAAGGCAGTGTCGTTCTCGGCATGCACCCGTTCGGGGTAGTTGACAGGTGTGTACACGAGCGTGACCACTCAGAATCGTCGGGACAATCATCCTGCCATCAGGGCCCAGTCGCCCACGCACGGGGGCTCTGACCGCAGCCAGTCGAAGGTCGCTCACGGGACAGCCCCTAAACGACTCCACACTTGGGCCTGTGATCTGAGGACGGGTCCTTCCTTCGCGCCCCTTGGATCAGGCACCTTGCGCACTTGACCTAGCCCCAAGAAATGTCCGATACCTACCATCCAAGAAATCGACATTCAAACGCGCATACGAATTTTTTGCCGGGAAACCCCGTACTGCAACTCCCATGAAAATGACCTGCCGGTTCTCATTCAATGGCCTAACAAGCACACACCTCAATCTTGCAATTGCGCATCTCAAGATGCATGGGCAGCGCCAAGCACTTGGAACTCCTATAGGTCATTTTGGTGGGAGTTGTCAGGAGAGGGTGGCCCGGGTGGTGCCGAGGTTGTCGGGGCGCAGGGTCACCGAGCGGTGGCCCGGGGCGTTGTACCAGCGTGCCCAGCGGCCGTCGGAGGGGCGGTGGGGGATCGTGAAGTACGCCGTGCAGAGTCCGAAACCCCTGGTCCGGGTGTCGGAGAAGACGAGGTCACGGGTGCGGGAGCGGATGCCGTCGGCGGCGATGACGAGGTCGAAGGAGCGCTCCCCTCTGTTCTTGAGGACGACGTGTGCCTTGTCGCTGTCGTCAGTCAGCGCGGTGACCTCGTCGTCGAATAGGTACTCGGTGTCGTGACGGGTGTGCTCGTAAAGCAGGCTGGATAGCTCCGGGCGCAGGATTTCGAGGTCCGCGACGGGCCCCTTGCCGCCGAAGGCATCTGCGGGAAGTGCCGCCTTCGTGCGGTTCTGGTCGTCGACGAAGCGGATGCCGGCCTCTTGGGTGGCGGCGTTCCGGGCAGCTGCTTCCAGGCCCATGCGGCGGATGACCGTGAGGCCCGCCCCGCGCAGGTCCACGGTCTGGCCGCCGGAACGCAGGGCGGGGGCGCGCTCGACGACGGTGGCAGTCATGCCGTGCCGGGTGAGCCAGTGGGCGAGGGTGGGGCCGGCGATTCCGGCGCCCGCGATCAGGACTGTCCTGGGCGGCATGCTGCTCCGTCCGGTGGTGGGGTGGGTGGGTGAGGGGATGAGGGATGAGGGAGTGCGATGGGTGAGTAGTGAGTTGGTGGGTGGGGCGGTGGCCGGGGTGGTTCTGTGGTGCCGTCTTCTCCTGGTTGGTCAGTGGAGGGCGGGTTGTTTGTCGGCCGGTGGGCCGGGGTTGGCTGCCGGTCCGGTTGGGGTGGAGGGGATGAGGAAGGAAGCGATGAGCCCCAGCAGGACGAAGCCTGCCGCGATGTATCCGCCGAGGGCGACGCCGTCCGTCATCGCGGCGCGCGCCGCGTCCGCGATGGTGGTCGTCTGCGGGTTTGCCGCGAGGGGGCCGATCGCCGCGCCCGCGCTGTCGGTGACGGCGCCGCTGAGATTGTCCGCCTGCCCGGCGGGCAGGCCCATGCTGGTCAGCCTGTCGTGGAGCTTGGTGCTGAGGGAGCTGAAGAACACCGTGGTCAGGACGGCGATGCCCAGTGCGGAGCCGAGTTGGCGGAAGGCGCTCTGGACGCCGGAGGCCTGGCCGGAGCTGCGTTCGGGGACGTCGTTCAGCACCACGTTGGTGACCTGGGCCGTCGCGAAGCCGACGCCGATTCCGTAGAGGAAGAGGACCAGGGAGACCGACCACCAGGAACTGGTCGGGGTGGCAATCAGGGCGATTCCGGCGAGTCCGACGACCTCCAGGGCCAGGCCTGTGCGCAGTTGGCCCAGCGGGGCGATCTTGGCGGCCATCCCGAAGCTGGCGCCGCTGGCTACGAAGCTGCCGATGGCCACAGGTACGAGGGCGAGACCGGCTTGCAGTGCGCTGTAGCCGAGGGTGAACTGCAGCCACAGCGGCAGGACCGCGACGATGCCGAACTCGCCGATGCCGATGATCATCGTGGCGATGTTGCCGTTGCGGAAGGAGGGGATGGTGAACAGGCCGACGTCCATGAGGACGCGGGAGGTGTCGTCCCCGCGGCTGAGGGTGATCTGGCGGCGTACGAACGCGAAGAGGGCGACGGCGGACACGAGGAGGGCGACCAGGACGGGCGACGGGCCGCTGTCCCACTCCAGACCCAGGGCCTTCAGCGGGTGCACGGTGGTGATCCAGCCGTAGGTACGGCCCTCGACCAGCCCGAAGGCGAGCAGGGCCAGGCCCGTGACGGACAGGAGCGCGCCGGGGATGTCGATGCGGCCCCGGGTGCGGGGAGACGGGGCGATGTAGCGCAGTACACCGATGCCGACCAGGACGGACAGCGGGACGTTGATGCCGAAGGCCCAGCGCCAGGAAACGTGTTCGGCGAGCCAGCCGCCCAGCAGCGGACCGAGGGCCGCGGCGGCGCCGATGGTGGAGCCCCAGACCGCGAACGCCTGACCGCGCGCCTTTCCGGTGAAGGTCGCCTTCAGCAGTGACAGCGAGGTCGGCAGCAGCATCGCCGCCCCCGCCCCTTGGAGGAAGCGGGCCAGGATGAGCAGCCCGCTGCCGGGGGCCAGGCCGGCCAGCACGCTGGTCGCGCCGAAGACGACGACACCCCAGACGAAGACCCGGCGGGCACCGAAGATGTCGGCCAGCCGTCCGGTCAGGAGCAGCAGGGCCGCGAAGACGATGGCGTACGACTCCTGGATCCACTGTGTCTGCGCCGACGTGGCGTCCAGGTCCTCGATCACCGAGGGAACGATCACGTTCACGATCGTGGTGTCCACCACGATCAGCGCCACACCCAGCGCGATGGCTATCAGACCGAGCCACCGCCGGGTGGCGGACGGGTCACGCATCACAACTCCTTCCATCGTGGAATATTTCCGCGATGGACATTAAAGTGATGGGGGTAGGTTGTCAAAGCGCGTCCGGGTGCCACTCACCCGGACCACGGGAGAAGGGCGGCGGCGGTGGCGGAGGAGACGGCACACAGCGAGGTGTCGGCACAGCGGGAGCGGCTGGTCGAAGGGCTGCGGTCCTACGGTGGCCACTACACCGAGCTCGGCCGCCTGTTCGCCGCATGGCTGGGCCTGCACTCCACCGACGCGGTGGCACTGCTGGAGATCACCGCGGCCGACGAACGCGGCACCCCGTTGTCACCGGCCCGGCTCAGCGAGCGCATCCTGCTGTCCCCGAGCGCCACCACCGCGCTGCTGAACCGGCTAGAAGCGGCCGGCCACATCGTCCGCAGCAGGGAGCACACGGACCGTCGGCTGGTGACGCTGCGCAGCGGCGCTCACGTACGGGAACGTGCCGATGAGTTCTTCGGCCCGCTGGGTGCCCAGCTGGACGCGGTCATGGCCAAGCACCCGCCCGAGGTGCTGGTGGGATTCGAGGCTCTGCTGACGGACCTGTGTGCCACCATCGACGCCCACATCGCCGAGCGGATCCAGAAGAGCTGACGACGATGCGGTGCTGCTTCGCTGCTTCGACCGGGCTGCGGGGCAGGCCGGTTGCTGGCTCCGGGGCGGGCCGGTTCCTGGCTCCGGGGCGGGGCGGTTCGGGCGGACCGGCGGGTTGAATGGTGCGGCCCCGGAGGGTTGTTGGCGGCTCGGGGGCAGCGGGTTCTCGTGGCTCACTTCCGGTGTATTGGCTCGCTTCTGGTGTGGTGACTCACCTCTGGTGCGTGGTGGCGAGGACTGCGGTGAGGCTGTCGGTGAGGGCCGTGTCGTCGCGCTCGGCGCTTGCCCAGGCGATGTGGCCGTCGGGGCGGACCAGGACGGCGCGGACGTCGGTGAATTCCGCCGGGGGCCGGTGCGGGGTGGCGGTGTGGGTGTGGAGTCCGGGGCGCGCGTACCCGGTCAGGGTGCCACTGCCGGAGAGGTCCAGCAGGAGGTGGCCGTCGGCGCGCAGCAGGGTGAACAGGCCGGTGCCGCCGAGGGCGAGGTCGGGGGCGCGTGTGCCGGTCAGGCGGTGGGCGCCGGGTGCGGTGGCGGGGTAGGCGACGGCGAGTGAGCTGACCTGGGCGGCCAGCAGGTCGTTGAGGTCGGGCTGTGCGGTGATCAGCCGGGCGAGCAGCCCGCGCAGGGCGAGGCCTTCGGGGGTGAAGGCGGTCATCAGGGCGACCTGGGCGCGACTGGTGGCGGTGAGGTCGGCGCCGACCGGGTGGCGTTCGGCGTGGTAGGTGTCCAGGAGGCCGTCGGGGGCCCATCCGTTGAGGGTGGCGGCGAGCTTCCAGGCCAGGTTGGCGGCGTCCTGGATGCCGACGTTCATGCCGACGCCGCCGGCCGGGAAGTGCTGGTGGGCGGCGTCGCCCGCGAGCAGGACACGGCCCTTGCGGTACTGGTCGGCGAGGCGGGTGGCATTGCCGTAGCGGGAGAGCCAGACCGGGTCGCGCAGCCCGAAGTCGGTGCCCGCGACGGAGCGGACGTTCTCGCGCAGTTCGCGCAGGGTGAGGTCGCCGGGCCGGGTGGTGGTCAGGTCGCGTGGGGTGATGCCGACCAGGCGGTGGATGCCGCCGGGCATGGGGGCGGCCATGAGGGCGCCTGCGGGTCCGAAGCAGCTGTGGCCGGGAGCGGGCGGGTCGTCCAGGACCACGTCGCCGAGCCAGCCGAAAACGGTGGACGGGGTGCCGGGGAAGCCGATGCCGGCGGCGGTGCGGACGGTGCTGCGGGCGCCGTCGCAGCCGACCAGGTAGGCCGCCTTGAGGGTGCGGGGGCCGTGCGGTCCGGTGGTATGCACGGCGATGCGGTCGGGGTGCTCGGTGAAGCCGGTGACCTCGTGACCGCGCAGGATTTCCGCGCCCAGGCCGATGGCCTGCGCTTCCAGCAGTGCTTCGGTTCGCTCCTGGGGCAGGGCGAGGGTGTACGGGAAGGGGCTGGGCAGGCGGCGGAAGTCCAGGCGGGCGTCGAGGGCCCCGAAGTGGCCGCCGGGCAGCGGTATGCCCTCGTCGACGAAGGGCTGGTGCGTCCCGCGGGAGGCGAAGGTCTCCAAGGTGCGCGGGTGCACGGTCAGGGCGCGGGAGCGGGAGTCGCGTTCGGTACGCGGCTCGATCACGGCGACGGTGACGCCGGCGCGGCGCAGTTCGCCGGCGAGCCACAGACCCACGGGTCCGGCTCCTGCGACGACAACCTGGTGGTTCATGGGCGTGTTCTCTTTCCCGACATGCTCTTGGTCGGCGACCAAGGGTCGAGGCGGAGTAAACTAGGTCAGTGACCAAGAAGCAAGCCGGGGAAGATGCCAAGAGCCAGCTCTCCCGTTCCGCCGTGATCGATGCCGCCCTGCTCGTCCTGGACGAGCGCGGTCTGGAAGCCCTCTCCACGAGGGCGGTCGCCGAGAACCTCGGCGTGCGGATGAACACCGTGCTGTGGCACGTGAAAACCAAGGCCCGCATGCTGGAGCTGATGGCCGACGCGGTCCTCGCCGACATCTCGTACGACGACCTGCCCGACGCCCCGCTGGACCGGGCCCGCGAACTCGCCGCCCGCTACCGGCGCGCTCTGCTCGCCCACCGCGACGGCGCCGCCCTGGTCACCGGCACCTACGCGGCCGAACCGCACACGCTGCGCTTCGCCGACCACCTCGTCGACGCGCTCCTGCAAGCCGGCACCGACGAACGGGGCGCGGCCTGGACCGCCTGGACGATCACCTACTTCACCCTCGGCCTGACCCAGGAGGAACAGGCCGCCCCCGAAACGGGCGACGCCAGGCTCGCGCACGCCGTCGATCCCGCCGCGCACCCGGCGCTGCAACGGGTGCTGCCCCACCTCCAGGACAACTTCGGCGAACGCTTCGCCTTCGGCCTGGAGGCAACGCTGTCCCGTATCCCCGCCTGACGGGTCCGGCGTGAGGACGCCGGGGTCGTACCGGGGGCAGTTGGCCCGTCGCGCGGTCGGCCTCGCCGCTCCGGGCAGGGATGTCGTCGGAGTGCGACGACGACTACTCCCCCACCGGCCTCGAACGGGTGAAGTCCATGGTCCAGTTGTGCTCCCAGGTACGGCCGTCGTCGGCGGAGAACTCCTGCTCCCAGCGGGCGGTGTCCGGGCCCAGCCGGGTCCAGGTGAAGTGCACGCGGATCGGGCGGCCGTTGAGCACGTCCTCGCCGTAGAAGTCGCCACGGTCACCGACGAAGCCGCCGACCACCGGCGGATCCAGACGTCCCGTCCGGCTGTCGGACCAGTGGATCGACCAGCGTTCCGTCTCGCGGTCGAACAGACGCAGGGTCACGCCCTGACGGCCGAGGGTGGGAAAGGTGATCTCGTCGATGTTGCCGGCACCTCCGAAGAGCGACCGGACCACCACGTGTCCGGGGAACTCGACCCAGGCGCCGCCCGAGCCGAGTGGTGCGGTGAGACGGCGGTTGGCCACGTCCCAGGAACCGTGCAGGAAGTCGAATTCGTCCATGCGCCGCACGTTAGGACCGGTCTCCTGACAGCTGCTGTCAGTGAAGGTCGAGGGGTGTGGGTGTGGGTGCGGGTTGGGCGGTTTTCCGCTGCCGGGTGCGCCGGAGATTCGAGCCCGGCGCGCGAAGCGGCGCCGAGGAATCCAGGCGCCGCCGGGGGTGGGAAAGTGCGCGCCGCCGCATGCGTCTGCTCTTCGGGAGCGCCTGTACGCCGGTTCCCACGGCGGGAAGCCGAACGGCCTCGCCAGTGGCCGGGGTTCGTGGAGTGCCGGGCCGGTCCCGCAGCGTGCGGCCTTCGACGTACGGTACAGGCGCCGCGCCGACGCACCACGTGCCGGGACGCGCGTGAAGGCGCTTCCCGGCACGTCGGCCCTACTGAATTCCCGTCACCGGGACAGTGCTACTTCGTGGCGTAGGCGTGCAGGATCGTCAGCTTCGACCTGGTGCCCTGCTTGTCGGTGACGTCGGCGCGGAAGGAGACGCTCCGGCCCTGTTCCGGGTTCTTCACGGTGATCGAACCGTCCTTGACCTGCACGGCTTTCCAGGTCTTTCCGGCATCGTCGCTCGTCTCCACGGTGAGGGACTTGAGGTTCTGGCCGGCTGCCGAGCCCTGTACGGTCACCGGCACCCGGACCGACTTGCCCGCCGGGGCGCGCGAGGTGAGGTCCACGGGGGCCGCGAAGCGGACCGTGGACACCGGCAGCGCCGTGGTCAGCGCCACCTTCCCCGAGCGGAAGGTGAATTCGGCGTCGATGCGGGTGGAGACCGCGGCGACCGCGGCCGAGCGCTCGGCGGACGTCGTCAGCCGGTACTCGGCGTCGGCGGGGGCGACCTCGAAGGTCTCCTCACCGGTCAGCGGGTCGTTGTTCTCGCCGACCTGGACGCCGTCGCGGTAGAGCACCGACCGGGCCGAGGTGTACCGCGAGTATCCGCCGTGGCCCTGGCCGTCGGCGAAGAGCGGCAGCGAGCCGTAGATCTGCTGGCCGCCCGAGGCCGTGTCGGACGCCCTGCGGAAGACTCCCATGCCCTTGCCGAGGAGCGGGCCGAAGACGCCGGTGTTGAACGTCTCGCGGTACGTCCTGCCTGCCGCGTAACGCTTCGGCTCGGACGTTCCGTAGCCGGTCTCGTCGCCCGAGTCGCCCCGCTGGTAGTGCTCCATCGCCCACTCGACGCCGTCGCCGGTGGAGAGGTGCACGGTGCGTGTGCCGGGCGCGGGCTGCCCCATCGCTCCCCTGGCGATGGTCGTGGTGCCCGGCAGCTTGGGCAGTACGAGGAGGAAGGAGTTCTTGCCGGGGCTCGCGGCGCCGAGGCCGACCTGCACGGTGGCCAGTTCGGCGGCCTTCGCGTGCTTGCGGTAGCCGGTGGCGAGCTTGCTCGTGCTGCCGCCGTAGGCCAGCGAGTACTGGGTGGTGGCGTCCTTGCGGAGGTGGGCCTCCCAGTACTGCTTGAGCGAACCGTCGGTGACGGCCGGGCCCATGTGGGCGGTGCGGAAGTTGGTGAACCCGGCCGTGAGCAGCCAGCCGCCGCCGGCCGCGCCGTCGCCGACGTCGTACGAGACGCCGCCGAAGGCCGTCCGGTCGGCGCCCGGGGCGGTGATGTCCACCGGCTTCGCGGTGCGTGCGTCGGCGGTGACCGTCATGTCGCCGGTGACCTCCAGCCGGGGCTGGTTGACCCAGTCGGTGCCCTTGGCGAGGTCGGACCAGTCCTGCACGATGTCCGCGTTGAACGCGTACGTCCCCTTGGGCACCCGGAACTTGTGGGCGCCCGGCTCGTCGCGGACGTATGCCTGGAATTCCTTGGCGGCGCCGGAGAGGCCGGTGAGGGAACTGGCGAAGCTCTGGGCGTCGGCTCCGTCGCGGCCGAGGGTGCGCAGGGTGACGGTGTAGGACTCGCTCTCCCGGGTGGCCACGGCGGCCGTACCGACGACCTGGCCGGCACCGGTGGCGGTGACCCGGGCGGAGAAGGCGCCGTCGACGTCTCCGACCCGGGTGTCGGCCGTCAGGTCGACTTCGGCGCGGCCTCCTGCGGGCACGGTGATCTTGTCGGCGCCGAGCTTGAAGAACCCGGCCGGGGCCGGTTTGCCCGCCGGGTCGAGCGCGGACACCGCCAGGTCGAGGGTGATGTCGGCGGTGGAGAGGTTGCGGTAGCCGAGCTTCTTGGTGACGGGCTCGTCGTCGTTGTGCGGCCACTGTGCGACGCCGAAGGCCAGCGAGACCGGATCGGCGATCACGCTCTGGGACAGCGCCCGGTCGACCTGGATACGGCCCGAACCCTGCTGGAAGGCGGTGTGGTCGCCGCTCTTCGCGGTGTCGGTCAGTGCGCCCTTGAGGTCGGCGGGCTTCCAGGTCGGGTGCCGCTGCTTCAGGAGGGCGGCTGCGCCCGCGACGTGCGGGGTGGCCATGGAGGTGCCGTCGATCTGGAGGTAGCCCGGTGCCGGGTGCGGTGTGGCGGGGTCGGTGTCGATCGCACTGCCGGCCGCCGCGGCGGCGGTGATGGCGACGCCGGGCGCGGTCACGTCCGGCTTGACGGCACCGTCACCGACGCGCGGGCCGACGCCGGAGAAGTCCGCCAGCTTGTCGTCCTTGTCGACGGCGCCGACGGTCAGTGCGGCGTCCGCGCTGCCGGGCGAGTCCACCGAACCCGCGCCGGGGCCGCTGTTGCCCGCCGCGACGGCGAACAGGACGCCCTTCTCGGCGGACAGCTTGTCGACCGCCGCCTCCAGCGGGTCGGTCTCGGGGCTGTCCGGACCGCCGAGGCTGAGGTTGATGACGTCCGCGCCCTCGGCGGCGGCCCACTCCATTCCGGCGATGATGCCGGAGTCGTCCCCCACTCCCTCGTCGTTCAGCACCTTGCCGCTGATGATCTTGGCGCCGGGGGCCACCCCCTTGTACCTACCGCCCGACTTGGCGCCCGTGCCCGCCGCGATGGAAGCGACGTGGGTGCCGTGCCCGACGCGGTCGACGGCATCGGCGGAGGCGGAGAAGTTCTTCTCGCCGACCACCTGGGTCTTCAGATCGTCGTGGGTCCTGTCGACGCCGGTGTCCAGTACCGCGATCTTGACGCCCGTGCCGTCGTATCCGGCCTGCCACGCCTTGTCGGCGCCGATCTGCTTGACGCTGCGGTCCAGGCTCGCCCGGCGCACCCCGTCGAGCCACACCTTGTCGATGCCGGGGGCGGCGGTACGGAGACCGCGCCGCTGGTCGGTCAGCGCCTCCCACACCTTGGCCAGGTCGCCCGGCGAGGCCTGGACGGCGTCCGCGTTGATTGAGGGGAGGGTGCGCCGCAGCCGGGTGTCACCGGCCGCACGCACTTCGGCCCGTGCGCCGCCCGCCACACCGGCGTACTGGACGATCAGCTTCAGACCCTCGCGCCCGCTCCTGCGCAGCTGGGGGTCGGTGAGCGCGGTGACGTCGAAGAGCCGTGCGTCCAGCTTTCCGGCGGCGATTAGGGGCTGCGCGTCGGTGGGCAGTACCGAGGTGTGGCCCTTGGCGCGCTCCACCTTCACCGGTATCCGCTCACGCCCCTTGGCGGGCTCGAAGCCCATCACCCGGCCTTTGGCGCCGACCACCACGTGGTCGCCCGTGATGAGCTGGACCCGCTGACTTCCGTCGGGGCGCGGCTGGTTGGAAGCGGTCGGCGGGGCCGGGCCGACCGCTGTGGCAGGGCCGGTCATACCCGCCACGAGGGCCACCGAAGTGGCCGCCGCGACGGCGAAGGCGCCTGCTCTTCTCGGATGTACGGGCAAGTCTCCCCCAGGAGCTTGGGATGAAGCCGAATGGTTCCGGTGGCGGGCGCATCGTCTCCGGCCACCGGTCAGCGGAAGTATGGGACGCGTGGGAAATGTGATCAACGGTGGGACAGGAGTGAAGAGTTGAGGCAAAGAGTTTTAGGACAACCTTCCACTCCCGCGATGTGAGCGGATGCACGGCCGACGGGCCGATGCGCAGGGCCGACCGTGACCGGCTCGCACCGGAATAGCGTGCGGTCGCGGGCTCCCCGGCCGGGCACCCGGCTGCTTCCGACGCGTCTGCGCGACGGACGCCTCACGGAGCGTTCGGCTCCGTTTGGCTGTATCCGCACCCCGATGGAACCTGTCGCCGTCAGGGGGAGAAACGTCCGCACTGATGACTCGTGACTCGTGACTCGTGACTCGTGGCTCGTGGCTCGTGGGACAACGGGCAGCCGGACCGGTCACAGGTGAACGGTTGGTGAGCTGTTACCCCGTCCGGCGCACCAGCACGATGGTGCAGGTCAGAACACGGCGTGCCGTACACCCCACCTGCCTCACAAGGTCAAGGTGCGCGGTGATCGCACGCGTCGAGAAACGGGGTCCCAATGCCGACCATCAGGAACAAGGTTCGGGAGACGCACATGCGCAAGACGATCCGGGGAGTACTGGCAGGCGCCGCGGTCGCGACCGTCGCCGTGGGCATGACCGGCATGTCGCCGGCATCCGCGAGCACCGCGCCGGCCGGGGTGACGGCCGCCGCCCAGCAGCAGGACGGGAAGCCCGGTGTGAAGGGCGACCCCTGTGGCTGGTTCGCCAATCCGGGCGCCTACTACAACCACTGCGGAACGGGCAACGTCGTCATCTACGTCGACAGGTGGAACATCGGCGGCATCAGCGACTACGAGAAGTGTGTCGGTCCGGGCACCACCTACCTGGGCGGCGGATGGCCCGACTTCCAGGGCGCCTGGTACGTCGGCAGGTCCTGCTGACGCGTCGCGGCGCGCGAACGGGGGGCGTTGGACCGCGCGCCGCGGACACGTAGCAGCCACGGCGGCCCGCAGGACGACCTGCGGGCCGCCGTACGGTGATGCGTGCCAGGCAGGGCGTTGATTTGACAGTTCGTCAGCCTTGCACTGCCGGCGCACGGCCACGGGTGGTTCGTGCGGACCGCTCCACGCCGAGCAAGTTCCCCGACCATCTCGTTGTACCAGGCGCCCGAAACCTCCACGGCAGCTGGGAAGGGGTCTCCGCCTGCGGCAAGGCGGCAGTGGGTGGGATATCTTTGGCTAAAACTTAGGTTAGCCTCACCTCATGAATGTGCCGCGCGCGGGAGTGACCGCCGCTTCCCAGCCCGCTCCCCCTGTCGCACCGGAAACGCCGGAGCCCGACCGGGGCACCGACACGCCCGCCGCGGCCGTCGGCGCGGCGTCCGCGCGCTCCACGCCGCCCGGCGACCGGAGCGGAACACGCACGGAGCGGCGTGGGCTCCCTCTTCCGGCGATCCTCGGCATGTTGGTTGTGGTCCTCCTCGGCCTCCTGGCGCTGTCGCTGTGCGTCGGCGCGGGCGAGGTCGGTCCGCGCGGGGTGCTCGACTACCTCCTCGACCGCGGCGGCGCCCGCACCGACTCCCGGCTCTCGCTCGTGGTCGGCGATCTGCGCCTGCCGCGTACGTTCACCGCGCTGCTGGTCGGCGCGGCACTCGGGGTCGCCGGGTGTCTCCTCCAGGCCGTCACCCGCAATCCACTCGCGGAGACCGGGCTGCTCGGGGTGAACGCGGGCGCCTCCTTCGGCGTGGTGGCCGGCATCGCGCTGCTCGGCCTGGACTCCGGATTCGCCTTCCTGGTCTGCGCGTTCGTCGGCGCGGTCGTGGCCAGCGGTCTCGTACTGCTGATCGCCGGGCGGGCCGGCGGGTCGCCGATGCGGCTGGTGCTCGCGGGCTCGGCCCTCGGGGCCACCTTCGGCGGGGCGACCAGCGTGATCGTGGTCAACTCGGCGGAGACGTACGACAAGTTCCGCAACTGGGTGCTGGGGTCCCTGGCGGGCGTCGAGGGCTTCGGTGAACTCGGCCGCCTCGCCCCCGTCCTGCTGGTCGGCTTCCTCATCGCGCTGCTGATCGCCCGGCCGCTCTCGGCGCTGGCCCTCGGCGACGACATGGCGCGCGGCCTCGGGCACCGGCCGCCCGTCATCCGTACCGTCGTCGCTGTCGCCGTCACCCTGCTCACCGCGTCCGCCGTCGCGCTCTGCGGGCCGGTCTCCTTCCTGGGCCTGCTCGCCGGGTTCCTGGCCCGCGCGCTGGCGGGCACCCGGCTGGCCGCCCGGCTGGTGCTCGCCGGAGTCATCGGCGCCCTGGTCCTCATCGCCTCCGATGTCCTGGCCCGCGTGGTGTCGCGGCCGTACGAGGCGCCAGTGTCGGTCATCGTGGCGCTGATCGGCGCCCCGGTGCTCATCGGCATCGTACGGTCGCGGAAGCTGGCCGCCATGGGGATGACGGACCCGGCCGCCGAGGAGCGCCGCCCCACGAAGCCGGGGCGTCTGTCCCCCGGGGTCCTGCTCCGCAGGGCGTTTCCCGCCGGGTTGCCGCTGCCGCGCCGCGCGAAGAGCGGGGCCCGTCCGGCCGAGAGCCTCGTGCTGCGCCGGGGTCCGGTCTCGCTGCTCGTGGCACGGCGCGCGACCCTCGCGGCGCTGTCCGTCGGGGCGCTGCTGGTGCTCGCCGTGGTGCTGTCGGCGCAGGCCGGGCAGAGCGACATGGGCCTCGCGCGCACCTTCCGCGCGGTGTTCGGGTACGGCGACCACTTCGACGTACTGATGGTGCAGAAGTTCCGGCTGGGCCGGATCGTCGCGGGCCTCGCGGCCGGTGCGGCGCTCGGCCTTGCGGGCTGCCTCACCCAGACCCTCGCCCGCAACCGGCTCGCCACCCCGGAACTCCTCGGCGTCAACGACGGCGCCACGGCGGCCGTCCTGGTGTCCGTCTCGATCAGCGGCACGTTCGGCGCCTGGTGGGCGGGGCCGATCGGCGCCCTCGTCGCGGTGGTCGTCGTGGTGGTGGTCTCCGGCGGTCTCGGACAGCGCGGCTACCGGGTGCTGGTGGTCGGGCTCGCCATGTCGGCGCTGGCCTCCGCGGCCACCCAGGTCGCCCTGTCGCGGCGCTCCCTCAACTCCAGCAGTGCGCTGTACGTGTGGACCCAGGGCAGCCTCAACGGCCGCAGCTACGACGTGGCGCTGCCCGTGCTCATCGGACTGGTGGTACTGGTCCCGTCGGCCCTCGCCGTCTCCCGGCACCTCGGCGTGCTGCGCTTCGACGACTCCACCGCCTCCTCGCTGGGGTCGGGCCCGGCCCGCACCCGGATGATCTGCCTGCTCCTCGCGGTGGCCCTGGCAGGGCTCGCCGTCGGCATCTGCGGGCCGGTCGGCTTCGTCGCCCTGGCCTCCCCCGTCATCGCCTCCCGGCTGGCGGGTCCCCTGCGGGTGCCGCTGATCGGTTCGATGCTGGTCGGGGCGGCGCTGGTGACGGTCGCCGACACCGTGGGACGCGTCGTGTTCGACGGCACGGAACTCCCGGTGGGTGTGGTCACCACGATCCTGGGCGGCCCCTTCCTGCTCTGGGTACTGCTGGGCCGCTCCCCCGCGACCCGCGTGTGACCCGTACCGAGGACCCGGTGCGAACCGTTCCGAGGAGCCCCTGGTGAACCGTCCCGAGGACCCGCTGGCCACCCGCCCCCGGTTCACACGTGTGATCCGTCCCGCCGCCCCACGAAAGGCAACGACCGTGCTCAGCCCCCTCCTGCGTGCCCTCTCCGACGACGTACGGGACGACAAGCCCGGCGCCGAGCAGGAGTTCTGGCAGTACGCCGCCGCCCACGGCACGCCACTGGTGGAGCCCGACCCGGAGGGCGACGCGGCGTACCGCCTCGTGACGTTCGTGTGGCGGGACGAACCCGGGGCGCCCGCGACGGGCGTCCTGGCGCTGCTGCACACCGTCACGGACAAGGACCGGCACGCCGCCGACCTCGCTCCGCACCTGATGGAGCGGGTTCCCGGTACCGGCGTGTGGGCGAAGTCCCACCGGCTGCGCGCCGACCACCGGGCCTCCTACCAGTTCGCGGTGGGCCACGGCACCCGTGACGAACTCCTGCGCACGGACCGGGCGGCCTGGCGGCGCGTCCTGGACGGAGCGCTGCCGGACCCTCTGTGCCGGGGACTCCCGTTGCCCGCGCAGGGTGCCCGCAACCCGGCGTCGGTGCTGGAGCTTGGGGACGCGCCCGCGCAGCCCTTCGCCGCGCGGCGCGCGGACGCCGCGCGCGGCACCCTGCGCGACGAGGTGGTCGACGGCCGGCGCGTCACCGTCCACCTCCCCCACGGGCACCGTCCGGACGGCGGGCCCTACACCGTCGCCGTACTCCTGGACGGCGAGATGTGGGGCCCCGTCCTCGCCGTCGGCGACACCCTGGACAATCTCCTCGCGGACGGTCAACTGCCGCCCACCGTCGCCCTGCTGGTGGACACCATGGGGCGCCGGATGGAGGACCTGAGCTGCAACGGCGCCTTCGTGGACTGGCTGGCCGACACCCTGCTGCCCTGGGCGGCGCGCGAGTTCGGCACGGCCGCCCATCCGGCGCGCACCGTGATCGCGGGCCAGAGCGCGGGCGGCCTGACCGCCGCCTTCGCCGCCTTCCACCGGCCGGACCGCTTCGGGCGGGTGCTGTCGCAGTCCGGTTCGTTCTGGTGGCCGGACGACGAGGCGGGGTTCGGCGCCGGCAGCGAGTGGCTGACCAGGCAGTTCGCGATCACCGAGCGGCGCCCGGTGCGGTTCCGCATCGAGGTCGGCCTCCAGGAGTGGATGCTGCTCCCGCAGAACCGGCATCTGCGCAACGTACTGGAGGCGCGGGGTTACGAGGTGTCGTACGAGGAGTTCAACGGCGGCCACGACTACGCGTGCTGGCGCGGCGGCCTGGCGACGGGGCTGTCCGAGCTGCTGTCCTGAGCGGCCGGGCGGGGCGGGCGAAGTACGCGGAGGCGCCGGACGGGGCGGGACACCCGTGCGGCGCTGCTGCGTACGGTAGGCCGGGATCAGGTCTGCGAAGTGGTCCGGCCCGGTGCTCCCGGCCGGACGGGAGCACCGGACGAAAGCGCCGGACGGAACTGCTCGTTCCGTCCGGCGCTTCCTCGTACCACCGGAGCAGTGCGTCAGCCGCGAACCGGCTGCCCCTCCTCCGTGGTCCCTCCGGCCAGGGGTTCGGGTTCCGTCGGTGCCTCGTCGTCGAAGTCCGGTGGGGCCGGTGCCTCGCTGGGCAGTCGGAGCCCGACCAGCGCACCCAACGCCACCAGGCCCGCCGTGACGCAGATCGCGACCCGGTAGGGGCCCGCGTCGGCGGCGGAATGGGCGTCGCCGCCGATCACGGCCGCGCAGGCCGCGATGCCCAGCGCACCGCCGAGCGTCCGCACGATGGTGAACAGGCCCATCGCATGGCCCATGTCCGGCGGCGCGATGCCCTCGAACCCGGCGATCTGCACGGTCAGTACGGCCGTACCGAGGACGAGGCCGATCAGGAACATCAGGGCGCGCACCGCCCACTCCTGTGCGGAGACCTGCGGGACGGCGAGCAGCGCGAACACGCCCGCCGCCAGCACCAGCGCCGGTACGGTCAGCAGCCGTGGCCCCAGCCGCGGCATCAGCCGGTCGACGACCTGCGAGGCCAGCATCAGCCCCACGGCCTCGGGGAAGACGATGAGCCCGGCGTCCAGCGCCGTGGCACCGAGCGCCGCCTGGTACAGCAGGGGGAAGACGAACAGGACGCCCATCAGCCCGGCGGCCGTCACCGCCGCGAGCGCGGAGGCCGCGCCGTACACCCGGTCCGCGAGCAGCCGCAGCTTCAGCAGCGGTTCGGGGGCGCGCAGCTGGTGGACGACCGTCGCGATGAGGAGGCCGGTTCCCAGGACGGCGCTGATTGCCACGCCGGGGGTGCTCCAGCCCTGGGAGGGGCCGAAGCCCAGCGCGTACGTGAGGAGGCCGAGCGCCGGGGTGGCGAGCAGGAAGCCGGTCCGGTCGAACGCGCCGGGGTCCTCCTCGCGGTGCTCGCGCAGTCCGACCACGCCCAGCAGGACGGCCGCCGTGCCGATGGGCACGTTGACGAAGAACAGCCAGTGCCAGGAAAGGTGCGCGGTCAGGAACCCGCCCAGCGGCGGGCCGAGCGCGGGCATGAGCGCGGTCGGCACGATCAGCACCTTCGCCAGGCTCGCCCGGCGGTGCGGCGGGAACGTGCGGAACAGCAGCGTCATGCCGACGGGTGTCAGCAGCCCGCCCGCCAGTCCCTGCACGGCGCGGGCGGCGACCAGCGACGGCAGGTCCTGGGAGAGACCGCACCCGGCGGACGCCAGCGTGAAGACGGCCAGCGCGCCGAGGAAGACCCGTTTGGTGCCGAACCGGTCCCCGGCCCAGCCCGCGACGGGCAGGGCCAGGGCCAGGGCGATGAGGAACGCCGTCTCGACGGTGTTGGCCGCCGACAGCGGCCTGCCGAAGTCGCCCGCGATGGTGAACAGCGCCGGATTGACGATCGTCGAGTCCAGGCCGTTCATGCACATGGCGGCCGTGTAGACGAGGACGACGGCGACGGTGGGCCGGATCCTGGGCCTGATCATCAGCCCGCCACTCTTGGACACGGTCACCGCGGGGAGGGGGCGAGGTCGGTCCAGTACGCCGTGATCCAGTCCTGGGCCTGCGCGCGCGGGCAGGGCCCGTGCGCGGTGTCCCAGCCCTCGGGCACGTCGGCGAAGACCGGCCACAGGCTGTGCTGGCCCAGGTGGTTGACGAGGACGAGGAAGTCGCCGTCCGCGTCGAAGGGGTTGACGGTGGCGGATTCGCTGCTCATCGGGCGTGGTTCTCCAGCTCGGTCAGTCGGTCGGCGACCACGCGGGCGATCCGCGCGATCGGAACGGGGTGGGTCATGTCCTTGTGGGAGCAGGCGACGTTCGTGTTGTCGATGCGCCCGCCCACGTACGGGGTCCAGGTGTCGGGGGTGAGGGTGTCGTCGATGGTGTCGACGGTCGCCCGGAAGAACAGCACGTCGCCGTCGAAGACGCGGTGGTCGTAGGCCCGTACGAGGTGGTTGACGTGGAGGTAGATCTCGCCGAGCGCCTCGATGGTGGCGGGGGCCAGGTCGGCGAGCGGACTGCCTTCCCTGCGGAGCGTCTCGATGACGTTCGTGGTGGTCAGGGGCTTGCCTTCGAGGCTTTCGGGCCCGTAGCCGCCCATGGTGAGCAGTGATTCGAGGGCTTCGGCCTCGTCGGGGACGGGCAGCTCGCGGAAGCCCTCGGCGGGGTAGGCGTCGAGGACGGCGAGGAGTTCCACCTCGGCGCCGAGGTCCTGGAGGTGGGTGGCGATGGACTGGGCGATGATGCCGCCGGTGGACCAGCCGAGGAGCCGGTAGGGGCCCTCGGGCTGCACTTCGCGCAGGCGGGCCGTGTAGTGCGCGGCGAGTTCCTCCAGGGTGCGCGGCAGGGGCTGCGCGGAGGTGGCGGGGCCCACTCCCTGGGCCTGGAGGCCGTACAGCGGTACGTCGGCGGGGATGCCGCTGATGAGTCCGGCGTAGCACCAGCTGAGGCCGCCGGCCGGGTGGACGCAGAACAGCGGCGCCTTGTCGCCGGGCCCGGCGGGCCGCAGCGGCAGCAGGACGTCCAGGGGGTCTCCGGTGTCGCGCGCCCCGTCGTCGAGTACGGCGGCGAGGGCTGCGGCGCTGGGGGCCTGGAAGACGGTGCCGATGGACACCTCCGTGCGGAAGGCCTCCTTGACGCGTCCGGCGAGGCGGACGGCGAGCAGGGAGTGGCCGCCGAGGTCGAAGAAGTTGTCCTCGACGCCGACCGCGGGCAGGCCGAGGACCTCGGCGACGATCGCGCAGAGCTGCTCCTCGCGCGGGGTGCGCGGCTCACGGCTCGCGGTGGCCGCGGCGGGCAGGACGGGGGCCGGGAGGGCCTTGCGGTCGAGTTTGCCGTTGGCGGTCAGCGGCAGCCGCTCCAGGACCACGACGGCGGACGGCACCATGTGGGCGGGCAGGTGGGCGCCCGTGTGGGCGCGCAGCTCGGCGGGGGTGACGGCCGGGTCGGCGGGCACGACGTAGCCGACGAGTCGCTGGTCGCCGGGGGTGTCCTCGCGGGCGACGACGGCGGCGTCGGCGACGGCGGGGTGGTCGGCAAGTACGGCTTCGATCTCGCCGAGTTCGATGCGGAACCCGCGGATCTTGACCTGGTGGTCGGCGCGGCCGAAGTACTCCAGTGTGCCGTCCGCGCGCCGCCTGGCGAGGTCGCCGGAGCGGTACATCCGGCTGCCCGCCCCGCCGAAGTGGTGGGCGAAGGGGTCGGCGACGAAGCGCTCCGCGGTCAGCGCGTGGCGGCCGAGGTAGCCGAGGGCGAGGCCCTCCCCGGCGACGTACATCTCGCCGGTGACGCCGGGCGGCACCGGCTGGAGGCGGTCGTCGAGGACGTAGACGCGCAGGTCGGGGATGTTGACGCCGATGGTGCTGGAGGTGGAGGCGGCGGCGGTGCGCCGGTCGAGGGGGAAGTGGGAGACGTGCACGGTCGTCTCGGTGATGCCGTACATGTTGACGAGGGTCGGCGCGTTCTCGGGGTGCCGGTCGTACCAGTCGTCGAGGCGGCCGAGTTCGAGGGCCTCGCCGCCGAAGACGACGAAGCGCAGGGCGAGTTCGCGGCCGCGTGCCGGGTTCTCGCGGTCGGCGGCGGCGAGCTGGTAGAAGGCGGAGGGGGTCTGGTTGAGGACGGTGACGCCCTCGGTGACCAGGAGGTTCAGGAAGAGCGCCGGGTCGCGGCTGACCAGGTGCGGTACGACGACGACGCGACCGCCGTACAGCAGCGCGCCCCACATCTCCCACACGGAGAAGTCGAAGGCGTACGAGTGGAACAGCGTCCACACGTCGTCGGGCCCGAAGCCGAACCAGTGGTCGGTGGCGGACATCAGCCGGGTGACGTTGTGGTGGGTGACGACGACGCCCTTGGGGCGGCCGGTGGAGCCCGAGGTGTAGATGATGTACGCCGGGTCGCTGGGCACCAGGGGGCGGGTGAGCTCGGTGGGGGCGAGGGGGCCGGTGGGGTGCGCGTCGGCGTCGGGTCCGTCGACCGTGAGCAACGGCAGGTCGTTGGCGGGCAGGCGTGTTGCGGTGGCCGAGTCCGTGACGAGGGCCGCCGGGCGGGCGTCTTCGAGCATGTACGCCAGCCGGTCGGCCGGGTAGTCGGGGTCGAGCGGCAGGTAGGCGGCGCCGGACAGGGACACCGCGAGCAGGCCGGTGACGAGGTCGACGGAGCGCGGCAGGGCGAGCGCGACGACGGAACCGGGGCCGATGCCCCGGGCGGCGAGGAGCCGGGCCAGCTGGTGGGCGCGGGAGGAGAGTTCGGTGTAGGTGAGCGACCGGCCTTCGCAGGTGACGGCGGTGCGGTCGGGGTTGCCGGCCGCGGCCTCCTCGTAGCGGGCGGCCAGGGTGGTGGGCGCGGGCTTCTGCGCGTGGGCCGTCGCGGTGTTCCACGTGACGAGCGCGCGCCGGCTTTCCTCGGCGCCCAGCAGGGGCAGCAGGCTCAGCGGTACGTCCGGGTCGGCGGCGGCGCCGGTCAGCAGGCGGGCGAGCCGGTCGGCGAGGCCCTCGACGGTGGCGCGGTCGAAGAGGTCGGTGCGGAACTCCAGGAAGCCGGATATGCCGCCGCCGGCCGGGAGTTCCCCGGCGTTGAGCGTCAGGTCGAACTTGGCGGTGCCGGAGGGCACTGCCACCATGCGCGCGGTGAGGCCGGGGGCCAGGGTGAACTCGGTGTCCGGGATCGACTGCCAGGCCAGCATGACCTGGAAAAGGGGGTGGCGGGCCAGCGAGCGCGGCGGGTTGAGGTCCTCGACGAGCCGGTCAAAGGGCAGCGCGTCGTGTTCGTGGGCGGCGAGGGTGGCGGAGCGGACGCGGCCGAGCAGGGTGCGGAAGTCCGGGTCGCCGGAGGTGTCGGTGCGCAGTACGAGGGTGTTGGTGAAGAAGCCGACGAGGTCTGCGGTGGCGCGGTCGTCGCGGCCCGCGACGGGGGTGCCGAGCGGGATGTCGGTGCCGCAGCCGTGCCGGGTGAGGAGGGCGGCGAGGGCCGCCTGGACGGTCATGAATACGCTGGTGCCGGTGGCCCGTGCGAGGTCCTTCAGGGCCTGGTGCGCGGCCGGGTCCAGGGTGAAGGGCACCGTGTCGCCCGCGGTGGTCGCGACGGGCGGCCGGGGGCGGTCGGTGGGCAGGTCGAGCTGGTCGGGCAGCCCGGCCAGGGCTTCGCGCCAGTGGGCGAGTTGGGCCTTGGCGAGCGGGGTGGGCGATCCGGGCTCGCCGAGGGTGCGCTGCTGCCAGGCGGCGTGGTCGGCGTACTGCACCGGGAGCGGGGCGTACGTGGGGGCGTGGCCTGCGGCGCGGGCGGTGTAGGCGGTGGCGAGGTCGCGTGCCAGGGGGGTGGTGGAGGCGCCGTCGCCGGCTATGTGGTGCAGGAGCAGGAGCAGGGTGTGGGTCTCCTGTGCGCCGTCGGCGCGGCCCGCCCGGCCGGTGTGCGCGGGCTCCTGCGGTGCGCCGTCGCCGTGCCCGGTGAAGAGGGTGGCTCGCAGCGGGGGTTCGGACGCGAGGTCGAAGCAGTGCCGTACGGCGTCGGTGAGCCGCATGCCTTCGGGGGCGGTGTGCAGGGCGGGGCGGGCCTCGTCGGCGGTGAGAATCCGCTGGTGGGGCTCGTTGTCAGTGGCGGGATATACGGTGCGTAGTGTCTCGTGGCGCTCCGTCAGGTCGCACAGGGCGAGGTGGAGTGCCGTGCGGTCGAGGGGGCCGTGGAGGTCGAGGACGAGCGGGATGTTGTAGGTGGGGCTGGGGCCTTCGAGCCGGTCGAGGAACCAGAGCCGCTTCTGGGCGGGCGAGAGGGGGAGGTCGCCGGTGCGGGGTACGGGGGCCAGTGGTGTGCGGACGTGGAATTCGGCGGCGGCGTCGCGGACGTGGGCGGCGAGGGCGGCCGCGGTGGGGTTGCGGAAGACGTCGGCGAGGGACGCGGTCACGGCGAAGTGCTCGCGGATACGGGCGGCGAGGCGGCCCGCGAGGAGGGAGTGGCCGCCGAGGGCGAAGAAGTCCGCCTCGGGCGAGGGCACTTCGGTGAGGTGGAGGAGGTCGGCGAAGAGTCCGCAGACGATCTCCTCGTGCGGGGTGCGCGGGGCGGCCGGTGTGCTGTCGAGGCCGGGGGGCTGCTGTTCGGGGTCCGGCAGGGCCCGGTGGTCGAGCTTGTCGTTGGCGGTGAGCGGGAGGTGGTCGAGGAGGGTGACGGCGGCGGGCACCATGTGGGCGGGCAGCGTGAGCGCGAGGTGCTCGCGCAGGGCGGCCGGGTCCACGGGCGTCGCGTCGCGCGGGACCGCGTAGGCCAGCAGGCGCTTGCCGAGGTCGGTGTCGCGGGCGATCACGGCGGCGTGCGCGATGTCCGGGTGGGAGGCCAGCCGGGCCTGGATCTCGCCGAGTTCGATGCGGAAGCCGCGGATCTTGACCTGGTCGTCGGCGCGGCCGAGGAACTCCAGGGTGCCGTCGGCGGTGCGGCGCACCAGGTCGCCGGTGCGGTACATGCGGGCGCCGGGCTCGCCGTGCAGGGCTGCGAAGGGGTCGGCGGTGAAGCGTTCGGCGGTGAGGTCGGGGCGGCCGAGGTAGCCGCGCGCCAGGCAGGCCCCGGCGACGTACAGCTCGCCGGTCACGCCGTCGGGCGCGGGGCGCAGGGAGGAGTCCAGGACGTAGACGCGGGAGCCGCGGACGGGGCGGCCGGTCACTCCCCCGCCGGGACCGCCGCTGGGCATCCAGGTGTAGGCGTCGACGGTGGTCTCGGTGGGCCCGTACAGGTTGACGGGATGGACGCCTTCGGTGGCGCTCAGGCGGTCCCACAGGGGCTGGGCGACGCTCTCGCCGCCGACGACCACGATGCCGGGGCGGTGCCTGCCGTCGTCGTCCAGCAGACCCTCGGCGACGAGGGCTTCGGCGTAGGAGGGGGTGATGTCGAGGTAGTCGACGCGGTGTTCGGCGACGTGGGCGGCCAGCGTCGCGGGGTCGCGGTAGGCGGCGTCGTCCAGGAGGTGGAGTTCGTGGCCGTGGACCATCCACAGGAGCGGGTCCCAGGACGCGTCGAAGGCGAAGGAGGCGCTGTGTGCGACGCGCAGGCGGGGGCGGCCGGTGCGGGCGACGGCGGGCGCGATCTGGTCGCTGCCGTGACCGGCGAGCAGGTTGGCCAGCGAGGCGTGCGTGACGACGACGCCCTTGGGGCGGCCGGTGGAGCCGGAGGTGTGGATGACGTACGCGGCGTCCGTGAGGGCGGGGGCGTGCGGCGCTCCGAAGGCGGGCAGCGCGGCGAGGGCGGTGCGTGTCTCTTCGGTGTCCAGGGCCAGGGTGGGCAGGGCGTGTTCGGGCAGGGCCGCCAGGGTGGCGGTGGTGCCGAGCACGCAGGCGGGGCGGGCGTCCTCCAGTACCGCGGCGGTGCGCCGGGCCGGGTGTCCGAGGTCCAGCGGCTGGCAGACGCCGCCCGCCTTCAGTACGGCGAACAGGGCCACGATCAGGTCGGTGCCGCGCGGCAGGGCAAGGGCGACCGGTGTCTCGGCGCGTACGCCGAGGGCGACGAGCCGGTGGGCGAGCCGGTTCGCGGCGGCGTCGAGCTGGGCGAAGGTGAGCTGCGCGCTTCCGGTGGCTCCGGTGGCGCGGACTGCGACCGAGTCGGGGGTGCGGGCGGCCTGTTCGGCGAGGAGTTCGGGCACGGTGCGCGTCACGGCGGGCTCGGTGCGTCCTGCGGTGACGCGCGCGACGGTGTCGGCGTCGAGGAGGTCGAGGGTGCCGATGTGGCGCTGGGGGTCGGCCGTGAGGAGTTCCGCGAGCGCGTCGAGATAGTGGAGGAACTGCCGCTCGTGCACGGCGAGTTCGTGCTCGTCGTAGCGTCCGGCGTGGGCGTCGAGGGTGAGCCGGAAGGTGCCGCCGGGGCCGGGGCCCGCACCGAAGGCGAGGTCCTCGACGGGTCCGGCGGCAAGGTTGTGGACGACGCCGGGCAGGCCCGCGAAGTCCAGGTCTCCGTCGAACGGCTTGATGTTGACCATGGGCCCGGTCAGCGGTTCGCCGGCGCGGGTGAGTCCGAGGGCGCGGCGCAGGTCGGCCTGCGGGTAGCGCTGGTGGCGGCGGACGGCGCGCACTTCGAGCACCACTCGGCGCAGGAGGGCCGCGCCGGTGTCGGCGGGGCGCACGCCGATGCGCAGCGGCAGCACGTTGACGGTCATGGCGGGGGTGCGCAGGGCTGTGGGGCCGCGCCGGTTGGTCACCGGCAGTCCCAGTACGACGTCGTCGGCGCCGGTGAGGCGGTGGAGGTAGCCGGCGGTGGCCGCGATGAAGAGTTCCGCCCAGGTTGCCTTGACGGCGCGGGCGGCTTCTTCGAGGCGGGCCGTCGTGCCCGCGGGCAGGTCGGTGGCGCGGCGCAGCACGACGTCGGTGGGTCTGTGCCGTCCGTGCGCGGCGGGGGTGACAGGAGCGGGGCGGTCGGCGAGCCGCTCGGCCCAGAACTCGTGGTCGGCCGCGTACGGTTCGCCGCTGAGGTAGTCGGCCTCCTCCTGGGTGAGTCGGGCCAGGGTGGCGAAGGTGCGGGCGGGCGGCTCGGCTCCGGCGCTCAGGGCGGTGTACAGCTCGGCGACCCGGCGTCCGATCAGCTGGAGCGCGTAGGCGTCGACGGCGATGTGGTGGACGCGCTGGTACCACCAGTACCGGTCGTCGGCGAGCCGGATCAGTGCCTGGGTGGTGAGTGCGGCCTGCGCGGGCCAGGGGCGGGCCAGATCGGCGCGCATCCACTCCCGGGCCTCTCCCTCGGGGTCCTGGGCGGCCCGTACGTCGAGTCGGTGCAGTGTCCACCGCGGGTCGTGTGCGACCTGCTGGCGGGGCTCGCCGCCGGTTTCGGTGATCCGCAGCGACAGGGTGTCGGACTCCGCGACGGCGGCGCGCAGAGCCGCTTCGAAGTGCTCCTCGTGCAGGGCGCCGTGGATCTCGACGCGGTCGGCGGTCTGGAACACCGTGCTGCCGGGCGCGAGTTGCTGGGCGTAGAGGATGCCCGTCTGCGAGGCGAGCAGCGGCAGGTCCGCTGCGGGCGCAGCGGCTTCCCGGCCGATCTGATGCTGAAGAGGGTGAAGCATGCGTGGAACTCCCCGGAAAAGGACATCTGCCCTGCGCGCACCGAGAGCCGGGCGCGAACTTAGGTAAGCCTAAGCTATCTTTTTCCAGGTGAGAAGCAGGGTCCCCGACCGGGACACGAAGCAGCTGGACCTTCGTGGTCCGGGAGAGCAGAGGCGCCGATGAACACCCCACAGTCCCCCGCGCGCAACGCCGTTGGAGCGGACGCGGCGACGGCCGACGAGGAGCTGAAGGCGCGGTTGCGCACCGGGATCCTCGACGGCCGGGAGACGCTGCTGGCGCTCAGCAGACGCATTCACGCCGCGCCGGAGACGGCGTTCGAGGAGCACCGCGCCGCGGCCTGGTGCGCCGAAGTCCTGGCGGAGGGGGGCTTCGAGGTCACCGCACCCGCCTTCGGACTCGACACCGCCTTCGTCGCCACCTGCGGCGGCGGGCCGCTGACCGTCGCCGTCGTCTGCGAGTACGACGCACTGCCCGACCTCGGCCATGCCTGCGGGCACAACCTGATAGCCGCCGCCGGTGTGGGCGCGGCGCTCGGGCTGGCCCCGTTCGCGGACCGGCTCGGCCTCACCGTGCGAGTGGTGGGCACCCCGGCGGAGGAGCGCGGGGCCGGCAAGGCACTGCTGCTGGAGGCGGGTGCGTTCGACGGGGTCGACGCGGCGATGATGGTGCACCCGTGCCCGTTCGAAGTGGCGGAGTTCCGGTCCTTCGCGCTGGGCACGCTCTCGGTGACGTACACCGGTCGCTCCGCGCACCCGAGCCTCAACGCCCACGAGGGCCGTAACGCCGCCGACGCGCTGACCGTCGCCCAGGTGGCGCTCGGCCTGCTGCGCCAGCAGCTCCCGCCGCACTGGAAGGTGCACGGCGTCACCACCGGCGCCGGCACCCGGCCCAACCTCATCCCGGACCGGGCCACCGCCGAGTACGAGATCCGCGCGTCCGCCGCCGAGGACCTGCGGGAGCTGCGCGAACGGGTCGAGGCGTGCTTCCGCGGCGGCGCCGTCGCCACGGGATGCGAAGTGACCCTGGAGCGGCCGGAGCCCGACTACCTCGACTTCCGCGGCGATCCGCTGCTCATCGACCTGTGGAAGGCGAACGCGGCCAGGCTCGGCCGGGCCGCCCCGCAGACCCCCGAGCCCTTCGCCTGCACGGACATGGGCAACGTGTCGCACGTCGTGCCCTCCATCCACCCGGTGCTGGACATCACCGGCGGCACCGGGGCCTGCGGTCCGCACCAGCCCGGTTTCGTCGATGCGGCCGTCTCGGCGGAGGCCGAACAGGCGCTGCTGGACGGAGCGGTGGGCATGGCGTGGACGGCCGCGGACTTCGCGGCGGCCAAGTCCGCGCGCGCGTGACGCGCCGAGCCTGTGACGCGGCGTCCGCGTGACGCCACCGTCCGCGTGAGCGTGTGACAGCGCGACGGGGTGAGGGCCGGTGTCCGGGGACACCGGCCCTCACCCCGTGCCCGCCCGCCGCCTACTTGCCGAGCGCCTTGCTGATGTCGTCGATGACGGTCTGCGCCGCCAGCGGACCGCCGCGCGTCGACCACACCGAGCCGTTGACGGTGACGACATGTCCGGCCTTGACCGCGCCGAGCTGCTTGTACGCGGGCTTCTCCTGGACGTCCTTGAACGCCTTGTCGCCGTCGGCGGTCAGCGTGGAGAGGAAGAGCCAGTCGCCGTCGACCTCGTTGATCTTCTCCAGGCTGAGTGCCGGGGTGTGCGCGTTGCCGTCCTTGTCCTGCGCCTTGGGCCGCTTGAGGCCCATGTCCAGGGCGATGCCGCTGGCGAACTGCTTCTTCTCCATCCAGCTCGGGCCGTCCGGGTTCCAGCGGACGATCGAGACCTCGGCACCCTTGTTCTTGCCGAGCTTCTCCCCCGCCGCCGTGGCGTTCGCCTTGTAGTCGCTGACGACCTTCTGCGCCACGGAGAGCTTGTTGACCGCGTTGCCGACGCCCATGAGCGACAGCTGCCAGGTGTCGGTGGGCGCCATCGTGACGAGCGTGGCCGGAGTGATCTCGCGCAGCTGCTTGAGCACCTGCTCGTCCTGCATGTCCCCTGCCAGGATCAGGTCCGGCTTGGCGGCGATCACCTTGTCCATGACCGGCTGGAGGAGGTTGCCGACGATCTCCGTACCGGCGACCTTGTCGGCGAGGTAGGCCGGCGGCTTGTTCAGGCCCTGCCCGTTGGTGATGCCGACGGGCTTGAGCCCCAGGGCCAGTACGGCGTCCAGGTCCTCCTGAGTGAGGGTCACGATGCGCTGGGGGTTGGCGGGCACCTGCACCGCACGGCCGGTGGCGTCCTTCACGGTGCGCGTCCCGGCGGCGGCGTCGGCCTTCCCCTTCGCCTCCGACTTGCCCGCGTCCGTCTCCGAGCCGCAGCCGGTGACCAGCAGGGCAACCGCTCCGAGTGCGGCAACGGTGCGCACGGCACGGCGCGCAGCGGTCGTCGAAAGTCTGAGGGACACGGTCATGGGGAACTCCGGGCGTCAAATAGTGGGCATACGGGACCGGTTCGCCGGTCGCGGGACCGCGAGGGGCCCACAGGGCACTTCACAGCCGGTCACGCTGGCTAAGGTTAGCCTTACCTTATGCCCACTTGGGAGGGGTGACGTCCACACAAGATCTCGAACTCGTACCGAATCGCCGGAAAGCCGGTGCCGGGCACCTCCTGCGGGCGGCTACCCCAGGCGGTCCGGAGTGCGGGAGCCGACCGTGGTGAGCCAGGCGTCGGCGATCAGGCGGTGGCCGAGGGGGCTCGGGTGGACGCCGTCCGGGGCGAGTTCCGCCGCTTCCCGGTCCTGTGCCGCGCGGCGCAGCACCTCGTCCGCCCGGACCACCTCGGCTCCGTTGCCGTGGGCCACCCGCAGAACGGCTTCCGTACGGGGCAGCAGGTCCTCGAACCACTCCTCCTGCTCCGGGGTGACCGGGAGCAGGAAGGGCGTGATGACGACCAGCCGCGCGGCGAGGGTGTGCGCGGTGTCCGACAGGAGGCGGTCGAGGCACGCCTCGAACTCGTCCACCGGGCTGGGCAGCCCCCTGTCGTACCGCCGCCAGGTGTCGTTGATGCCGATCTTGACCGTGACGACGGTGGGCCGCAGGTCGGTGACGTCGGCGGTCCAGCGGGACGCGAGGTCGTACACGCGGTTGCCGTTGAGGCCCTTGTTGACGACGCGGGGCATGCCGCCCGGGGTGGCGGAGCGCCCCGCGTTCGCCCGGTTGCGCAGGGTCCGGGCGATCTCGCGGACGTAGCCGTTGCCGAGGGACGCGGCGTCCGCCCGGTCGCGGCCCGCGTCGGTGATGGAGTCACCGATGAACAGAAGTGTGTCGTTGTCGTCGAAGTGCATGTGTGCCGTCCTGGTGGCGTCGGAGGAACTCAGGGCTGAACCCGGGGCTGGGGAATCGGCCGTTGCGCCGCGACGCGGCGCAGTGTGCCCGCTTCGCGCCCGAGCACCGCGGGATCGTCGCCCGGCACGAACTCCAGCAGCGCTTCGATCTCCCTGCCGTGCAGCAGGCGGAACACCGCCGCCCACAGGTCTTCGCGCGCGGTCAGCGGCAGCCGGGTGTTCCCCGGCCACCAGGAGAAGGCGTGCACGGCGCCGACCCGGTCGCCGAGTTCGGCGAGCCCCGCCAGCGCCTCCGCGTCGGGGACGTCGAGCGGCGGCTGCCAGTAGGTGCGTACGTTGTCCGCGCCGACCTCGTCCAGCAGCCGGGCGGTGGAGGCGACGGTGTCGGTGAGGGTGCGCGAGTGGAACTCCGTCGCGAGTTCCAGTCCGTGGTCGGCAGCGATCCGGCCCGCTTCCCGCAGACAGGTCACGGTCGTGCGCCGCTCGTCCGGCGGGGTGTCCGCCGATCCGGTGCCACCCGCCCAGACCCGTATCCGCGGTGCCCCGAGCAGGGCGGCGGCACGGGCGACGGCCGGGAACCGGGCCAGTTCGCCGGGGGTGGCGCGGAAGTACGAGCCGTACGAACAACAGGTGAGCCCGAACCGGTCGGTGACCTCGCGGACCGCTCGGACGGTGTCGGGTTCCTCCGGTGGTGCGTGTACGTCGGCTCCCCACTCGACCACTTCCAGGCCCGCGTCCGCGGCGCTGCGCGCGACCTCCGCGGCGGGCAGGCGGCGGAAGGTGACCGAGCACAGGCCGAGCCTGGGCGCACCGGTACCGGGCCCGGCCGGCGGGCGGCCCGGGGCGTCTTCGGGCGCGCTGGGCCTGTTCTGCTCGGTCACTTCTCTGCCTTCCTGCGGTGGTCCTGCGGGAGTTGTGGTGCGGTCGGCCCGCTGGCGGGGCGCGGATGGACCGGGTCCTCCGCGCCCCGTCGGCGGGCGGCGGTCAGGGGGCGTTCGGGCCGACGTCCGCGGGGGTGAGCGGGTGCCGGAGGGCGGGGGTGGTCGCGTACTCGTCGGCGCCGATGTCGCGGGTGCTGCCCCGCTGGTCGCCGTCGATGTCGTCGGCCACCGCCGGGTCGGCCGACGTGGCGGCGCCGATCGCGGGGCTGCCCGCGGTCAGTCGCAGGACGCCGTCCTGGCCCTGGGCGAGCCGGGGGTCGGCCCGGGTGAAGCCGCCGGAGGGGATGTTGCCGTTGCCCGCGGCGCCCCACAGCATGTTGGTCTTCCAGGTGAATCCGGTGGTGGCGCCCATCGAGACGAGGCTGCCCGAGTCGCCGACCAGCAGGTTGTCGGCGACGACGACGTCCTTGGGCTCGTAGGTCCGGGTCTCGCCCGAGAGCGTGCCGGCGTTGTTCAGCAGGGAGTTGTGCACGATCACCACGCGGTCGCAGGCGTCGTTCCCCCTTCTTTCCTCCTTCGTCTCACCCGGGTGGTGGTCACGCGTGGAACCGCTGCCGACGACCATCGCGTTGCCCGACAGACCGCTGAGGTAGTTGTTGACGACGACGTGGTCGTTTCCGTAGAGGCGTATGCCGTCCTTGCCGCCGATCAGGAAATTGCCCTCCACCCGGTTGCGGTTGCCGTGCCGCAGCACGATCCCGCCGACGCTGTCGCGGACGGTGTTGTACCGGACGGTGTTGGCCGAGGACTTCACCGAGATCGCCTCGGGATCGCCGTCGCAGCGCTCGAACAGGTTGTACTCCACCGTCGCCTTGGCGTCGGACAGCGCCCAGTTGCTGGCCCCGAGCCGGACCGGCTCGCCGCCGTTGTCCCCCGGGAAACTGTGGTCGGAGAAGTGGTTCTTGAAGACGTGCAGGTTCTGGGCGATGCCGGTCGAGCCGGAGCCGTCGAGGATGAGGAAGAGGCCGATGGTGGTCTTGTCGTGGAAGTGGTTCCGGTCGACCTTCGTGCCGCTCGCCCGTACGACGAGCCAGTCCGCGTCGCCGTCGTCCGCGAACTGGAAGTCGTTCCGGGTCAGCCGGATCGACGAGCAGTTCGCGGGGATGTCCATCGTGGTGCTCTGGCGGAAGGCGAAGCCACTGACCGTGATGTTGCTCGAATTGCTGAAGACGAAGCTGTTGCCGCCGCGAAGGACGACTCCGCCACGGGTCTTGGCGACGATGGTGATCTGTGCGTCGCTGGTGCCGTGCTTGCCGGACACGTTGATCGCGCCCCCCGACGGCACCGTGTAGGTGCCGTCGGCGACGACGATCCGGTCGCCGGGGACGGCGGCGTTGATCGCGCTCTGGAGTTCGGCCAGGGAGGCGACCGGTATGTCGGCCGCCGATGCGCTCCCCGACAGCGAGGTGGACAGGGGTACGGCAGCGAGTGCTGCCACCGCGGTGCTTCTGAGGAACGTGCGTCGTTGCATGATGCCTCCTGTGCGAGCGGGAAAGTACCGGCGGGTCCAGGCCCTCCGGAGTGCGACCGGGAGTCCTCGGCGAGCGTGGGGGGTGCCCGTCGGACGGACGTACCCGGCAAACCTGCGTCCGCGGCCCGTGGGACGCACGGGCCCGGCACACCTGCGTACGCGACGGTCGCCCGTGGGACGGACGGGCCCGGCACAGCAGCCTGCGCGACGGTCGCCCGTCGGCCGGGGCGGGCCCGGCCGACCCTCGTACGCGGGTGTCGGGTGTGCTCAGACCGCCTGCGGGCCCACGTCCGCCGGGGTCAGCGGCCTGCGCCGCGAGGGGCGGCGGGAGTACTCGTCGGCGCCCACGTCCCGGAACCGGCCGCGCGGCTGCCCGTCGATGTCGTGGGTGACGGGCGGCCACCGCAGCGTGCCGGCGTCGATCGCCGGGCTGTCGGCGGCCGGCCGCAGGATGCCGTCCGGGCCGGCCACCAGCTTGGGGTCGGTACGGGTGCCGCCGCCCGCGGGGATGTTGCCGTCGGCCGCGGCTCCCCACAGCAGGTTGCCCGACCAGGTGAAACGTACGGTGTTCGCCATCGCGACCAGTTGGCCGGTGTCGGCGACGAGCAGGTTGTCGGCGACGGTGACGTCCCTGGGCTCGTGCGGGCGCTGGCTCTCCCCGGAGAGGGTGCCCTGGTTGTTGACCAGGGTGTTGTACGCGATGAGGACCCGGTCGGCCGCGTCGTTGCCGCGCCGCGCCTCCGGTGTCTCGCCCGGCACGTGGTCGCGCTCCGAGCCGCTGCCGATCACCAGGGCGCGGCCGGACAGCCCGGCGAGGTAGTTGTTGACGACGACGTGGTCGTTGCCGTAGATCCGTACGCCTTCCGTGCCCGCGACGAGGTGGTTGGCCTCCACCCTGGTGCGGTTGCCGTGCCGCAGCACGATCCCGCCGAAGCTGTCACGGATGGTGTTGCAGCGGATCGTGTTGTCCGAGGACTTCACCGAGATGGCCTCGGGGTCGCCGTTGCACCGCTCGAACAGGTTGTACTCCACGACCGCGTGGGCGCTGGACAGGGCCCGTGGGCTGACGCCGAGCCGGATCGGTTCGCCGCCGTTGGACCCGGTGAAGGTGTGGTCGGAGAAGTAGTTGCGGTAGACGTGGACGCGCTGCGCCATCCCCGATTCGCCGGCGCCCTCGATGCCGAGGTAGATGCCGAGCGTGCTCTTGCCGTGGAAGTGGTTGTGGTCGACCTTGCTGTCGTCGGCGCGCACCATCAGCCAGTGCAGGCCCTCGATGTCGGCCAGCTGGAAGTCGTTGCGGGTGAGCCTGATGTGCGCGCAGTCCGGGGGTATGTCCAGGGTGCTGCTCTGGCGGAAGGAGAAGCCGCTGAGGGTGATGTGGCGGGACGCCTCGAACACGAAGCTCTGCTCGCCGTCCAGTACGACGCCGCCGCGGGTCTGGGCGGTGACGGTGATGGGCGCGTGTGCGGTGCCCCGCTTGTTCCGGACGGCCAGGGGCCGGCCCGTGGGGACGGTGTAGGTGCCGTCGGCGACGACGATCCGGTCGCCCGGACGTGCCCGGTCGATCGCGGCGCGGAGTTCGTCCAGCGAGCCGACGGTGGCCGGGGCCGCCGTCGCGGTTGCGGTCAGGAGTCCTCCGACGGGGGCGGCGGCCAGCGCCGCCCCTGCCGCGGTGCCTCTGAGGAACGTGCGGCGTTGCATGGTGCCTCCGTGAGGTGGTGGATCGGGGCCCGGCTCAACAGCCGGCCGCGGGGTCCAGGAACAGTTCGATGACGGGTACGGGGGTGTCGGGGCGCCGGACCGGGATCTGGAGGGTGAGCGTCCCGGCGGGCTGTCCGCCCATCTCGGTGTTGACCGCGGGCCGGTCCGGGTCGATGTGGACGGGGACGATCTCGGACGCGTCGTTCAGCAGCTGGGCGTAGCGCACCCGGCCGGCGAGGCCCGGCAGGTGCAGATGGCGCGGCGGCCAGGCGAAGAGGTGGACGTAGAGCCGGTCGCCGCGCTGGGTGTACCGGCATTCGGCGGGGGCGGTGTACGGGGAGGGGCCGCAGCCGCGTACCGACCTCTCGTGCAGGTCCGTCCAGCGGCCGATCTCCGCGAGGATCGCCGTGTCGCGCGCGTCGAGTGCGCCGCGGCCGTCGGGGCCCACGTTGAGCAGCAGGTTGCCGCCCTTGGACACCCCGTCGACGAGCATGCGGATCAGCAGGTCGGCGCTCTTGTGGTCGAGGTTGTCGCGGTCGTAGCCCCAGCTCCCGTTGAGGGTCTGGCAGGCCTCCCAGAGCACGGGTCGCCCGTCCTGGGTCATCGGTCCCGAGGGCTGGTACTGCTCGGGGGTGACGAAGTCGCCGGGCAGGCCGGTGCGGTCGTTGACGAGGATGTGCGGCTGGAGTTCGCGGACCGTCTCCAGGAGCTTCGGGGAGTCCCAGTCGTCGGGCCCCTTGCCGCCCCACCAGGTGCGCCCGGCGTAGGAGAAGTCGAAGAACAGGTAGTCGACGCGGCCGAAGGAGGTGAGCAGTTCGCGGACCTGGCCGTGCAGGTAGCGCTGGTAGTCGCGGATGTCCCGGTCGGCGTGCTTCGCCTTGAACTCCTCGTCGTCGCGCTGCGGGTGGGTGCCGTCCACGGGGAAGGAGGGGTGGTGCCAGTCGATCAGCGAGTAGTAGAGGCCGACCTTGAGCCCCTCGGCGCGGCACGCCTCGACGAACGGTCCGACGAGGTCGCGGCCGTAGGGGGTGTTGGTGACCTTGTACTCGGTGTGGGCGCTGTCCCACAGGCAAAAGCCGTCGTGGTGCTTGGCGGTGAGGACGACGTACCGCATGCCCGCCGCCCTGGCCGCCCTGGCCCACTGGACCGGGTCGTAGCGGTCGGGGTCGAAGTGGTCGAAGTAGACCTGGTACTGCTCGTCGGTCAGCTCCTCCCGGTTCTTGACCCATTCGTGCCGTGCGGCGAGGGAGTAGAGGCCCCAGTGGACGAACATGCCGAACCGGGCGGAGGTGAACCAGGAGGTCTCCGGGGCTGCTGCGGCGGCCGGGGTTTCGGTGGCGTGCGCCGGCGGGGTGTCGGTGTGCGGGGTCATGCTCGATCGCTCCTTGTCGTCGCCGTCCGGTGCGGGTGCGGTACGGCGGGGAGGGCTGCCGGTGGTACGGGGTACGGGGGTGTGCGGACGTATTCCGGGTGCCCGGCCGGGACGTCTGTGCGGCCGGGCCGGGCAGGCGGGTCGCCTCTGTCGCGGGTCAGCCCTTCAGGGCGCCGGAGGACAGGCCGCTGACGAAGGAGCGCTGGAAGAACAGGAAGACGATCACGGAGGGCAGCAGGGCCAGCAGGGCGGCGGCCAGCACCACGCCGGGGGTGACGTCGGGGTCGATCCGCAGGGTCCGCAGTGCCAGCGGGAGCGTGTAGGAGGAGGAGTCGACCGAGACGAGGAGGGGCAGCAGGTACTGGTCCCAGATCATGGTGAAGCCGAAGACTCCGATGACTCCCAGGGCCGGCTTGCACATCGGCAGGATGATCTGGAAGAAGATACGCAGGTCACCGGCGCCGTCGATGCGGGCGGCCTCCTCCAGTTCGCGGGGCACGTCCTTCATGAACTCGGTCATCACCAGGATGGAGAAGCCCCAGGCGCCCAGCGGGACGATCATTCCGGCCAGCGTGCCGATGAGGTTGAAGTGCAGGACCGGCAGGTCGGCGAGGATCAGGGACAGCGGGAGCGCCAGGATCTCCTCGGGCAGCATCAGCGTCGCCAGGATCGCGACGAGCACCACCGTCATGCCGGGGAAGACCTTCCGGGCCAGCGCGTATCCGGCCAGGACGGACACGGCCACCTGGAGCAGCAGCCCGAAGCCGACCACGAAGAACGAGTTCAGCAGGTACGCGAGCACGCCCTGGTCGAACGCGATCCTGAAGTTGTCCAGGGAGATTCCCGAGGGGATCACACTCAGCTGGGTGGGGTCCTTGACGTTGCCGAAGGCGCTGACGAGCAGGGCCAGCAGCGGTCCGCCGAAGACGATCAGGACCAGCAGGTAGATGACGGCCTTCAGGATCCGTCCGCCGGCGCTGCGGCTCTCGGTCAGACCCAGCGCGGTCTCGGTCGGCGCGTTCATTTGCTTTCCCTCCGCCGCAGCAGTTGGACGACGACGGTCAGGATCAGGGTCGCGCCGAACAGCAGGACCGCTCCCGCCGCGCCGACGCCGAGCCGGTTCTGCTCCAGTCCGAGCTTGTAGATGAGGGTCATGACGACCTCGGTGGAGCCGTCGGGCCCTCCGTTGGTCAGCAGGAACACCTCGGTGAACACCCGCAGTCCGCGGATCGCGGCGAGGATGAACAGGATCGAGAACACCGAGCGCAGTCCGGGCACCGTCACGTACCACACCCGCTGGAGCCGGGACGCTCCGTCGACCTTGGCGGCCTCGTACAGGCCGCGGTCCACGCTGGTCAGACCGGCAAGGAAGATCATCATGTCGTAGGGGGCGCCCCGCCAGATGCCGGTGAGCATGATGGAGGCCATCGAGGAGTCGGGGTCGTTGATGAATCCGGAGGGGCCGAACCCGACCAGGCCGAGGATGGAGTTGAGCATCCCGTCCTCGGTCGGGTGGTACATGATCCGCCACAGTTCGGCGACGACCGCGATGGGCACCACCACGGGGAGGAACGCCGCGGAGCGTACGAAGCCCAGGCGGCGGCTCTGTCCCTCCATCAGCAGGGCGAGGGCGAGACCGAGGGCCATCGAGCCCGCGGTCTGCCCGGCGGCGAGGACGACGGTGTGCCACGCGGCCTCGCGGAAGCCTTCGGACTGGAGCACCGTGGAGTAGTTCTCGGTGCCGACCCACTTGTTCCCCAGGTAGGGCTGAACCTCCTGGAAGGACATGGTCAGTGCGTTGACCATGGGGATGAACTTGAAGTACAGGAAGAGCAGCAGGGCGGGGGCGAGGAACAGCCAGGGCGTCCACCAGCGGCCCGACCTGCGGCCGTTCTTCCGGCGGCCGACGGCGCCTTCGCCCCGGCGGCCCGTGGTGCGGGTGGCGGGGCCGGCCGCCGCGGGGGCGGCCGGATCAGCCTGGTCGAGACTCATGACGCGGCGATCCCCTGCTCCTTGAGAATGCCGGCGAGCTGCTTGTCGAGGTCGGCCAGCTTGGTCGCGATGTTCAGGCTGCAGTCGGCCATCAGGGCGTTCACGGTGTCGGCCGTGGCCTGGCGCACCGGGGTCCAGTTCGGGATTGACGGCGCGTAGCGGCCGGAGCCCTGATACACCTCGGAGTAGGTCTTCCAGCGGGGGTCGGGGCGGACCTGGGAGATGTTCACCGTCTTGTTGACGGGGAGCTGGACGACGAAGCCGGTGTCGCCCTCCATGCCTGTCTTCTGGCCGGGTTCGGAGACCGCGTAGTCGGCGAAGGCGTCCTGGCCGGCCTGGTTCTCGGAGCCGGCCATCAGGTAGACCGAGCCGCCCTCGGCGAGGACGGTGGCGTCCTTGGGCCCCTTGGGCATGGGCACGACCTCGTACTTGTCCTTGCCGAGGCTCTCGTCGAACCGCGGCAGCATGTACGGGCCGACGACGTACATGCCGGCCTTGCCCGCCTCGAACGTCTCGTTGGTCGGCGGGGTGTCCATGGTCACCGAGCCCGGCTGGACGGCCTTGGCCTGGCAGCCGAGGTCGCGGAACCACTGCATGGCCTCGACGGACGCCTTGCTGGTCATCGCGGGCTTGTACTTGCCCTTGCCGGACTCGGTGATGAAGTCGCCGCCCGCGGCCCACAGGAAGTTGGAGAAGTACCAGGAGGCGTAGCCGCGCTTGGTGGAGAGGGGGGCGGCGAGGCCGGCGGTGTCCTGCTTGCCGTTGCCGTCGGGGTCCTTGGTGGTGAAGTCCTTGGCCATCGCGGCGAAGTCGGCCCAGGACTGCGGGACGCCGAGCTTCAGCTTCTGCCGCCAGTCCTTGCGGATGAGCAGGGCGGACGCCTGCGCCGAGTACGGCAGTGCGTACTGCTTGCCGTCCACGCTCTTGCCGGAGTCCAGGCTCTGGCCGATGAGGTTCTTGCCGTTCTTGACCTTGTCCAGGTCGATCTCGCGGAGCAGGCCCTGGCTGTGCATGGCCCCGAGCTGCGTCACGTCGTTCATGACGATGTCGGGGAGGTTCCGCTGTGCGGCCCGCTGCTGGAGCTTGGTCTCGAAGTCGTCGAAGATCGCCGTGACCTTGACCTTGTAGCCGGTGGCCTTCTCGAAGGCCTTGGCGAGCTTGAGGGTGCCCTGCTCCCCCGGTCCGCCGGGCTTGGTCCTGGTCCAGAGCTCCAGCGGCGATGTGGAGTCCTGCTTGGCGTTCACTCCCGCAGGACCGGATGTACAGCTGGTGAGGACCAGAGATGAGGCGAGAAGGCCCGCGCTGATCCATCGCAATCGCTGCATGACAACTCCCGTTTCGCTGTTGCCCAGTTGGCATAGAAAGCGCTTGCTGGGAAGGTAACGGGGTCCGAATCAGCGGTCAACAGTCCGATGAATATAAAGATTTCCGCAGTCGGCGGGTAACCGCACGGACACGCTTTCCCGGGCCTTGCCGGAGTGCTCGCGCAAACCGTCGGCCGACCCCCCGCAAGTATCGGCTGACCGAGGGAAAGGTCAATCATCCACGGAAAAATTCGCCCTGCCCAGAGGTGGATGCGGAACGCTCCGGACGGGGTTTCCCCGGTGCGGAACGGACCGTGCGCTCTTGGGGCGATGACATTCCAGTGATCCGATGTATGGTCCGAGCGAGTCGCCTGGCCCCAGTGGTGGACGAACCACGCCAGTCCGCGACATCCAGCCCGACACCTACTCACGCACCCGACCTGCGCCCGTTGGCCGGGTCGGCCGACGGGCCCGCCAGTGAACAGGCAGAGGAGAGCACCGACATGAACGAGCCGGCCACCGTACCGACAGCCCTGTTGGTCATGGAGGAAGAGCGCCGCGCGGACGTCTATCCGCCCGAGGTACTGGCCGGGATCGACCGGCTCGTGCAGTGGCAGGGACCGCCCCTCACCCGGCAGCAGCTCGCCGAGGACCCCTCGGTGCTGGCCGGGGTCGACGTCCTGCTCACGGGCTGGGGAGCGCCCGTGCTCGACGAGGCGCTCCTGGGGCACGCGCCCCGGCTGCGGGCCGTCCTCGTCGCGGCGGGCTCCGTCCGGCACCTGACCACGCCCGCGTTCTGGGAGCGCGGCATACCGATCGTCTCCGCCGCCGCGGCCAACGCCGTGCCGGTGGCGGAGTTCACCCTCGCCCAGGTCCTCCTCGGGCTGAAGCAGGTGCACCGGATCGCGCGGGACATGGCGAGCAGCCGCAGCTACCCGCGCGACGTCGCCGTGCCGGGCGCCTACCGGTCGCGGGTGGGCCTGCTGGGACTCGGGCACATCGGCAGGCTCGTCGCGGCCCACCTCGGCCGCTTCAACGTCGAGGTCCTCGCCACGGACCCCGTCGCCTCCGCCCAGACGGCACGGCAGGCCGGCGTCCGGCTCGTCGGCATCGAGGAACTCTTCGCCACCTGCCACGTGGTGAGCCTCCACGCGCCCCTGCTGCCGGAGACCCGCGGCACCGTCGGGGAGCGGCTGCTGAACTCCCTGGGGCCGGGCGCGACCCTGATCAACACGGCGCGCGGCGCACTGGTCGACGAGACGGCCGCGGCGCGGGTACTGCGCGCCAGGCCCGACCTCACGGCCGTGCTCGACGTCACGCACCCGGAACCGCCCGCCGCCGACTCGCCTCTCTTCGACCTCCCCAACGTGGTCCTGACGCCCCACATCGGCGGTGCGATGGGCGCCGAACGCAACCGCCTCGGACACCTCGTGCTCGACGAGCTGTGCCGCTTCACCGAGGGCCGGCCGCTCCAGCACGCCATCGACCCGGCGCGCGCCGCCTCGCTGGCCTGACCGCAGGGGGGCGTGGGGGCCTACGGCCCGGCACACCCTGCGAGGCGTCCACGCCCCCCTCGGCCCCGCTCCCGCACCACGTTCCGATGCCCGCGCGACGCGGGCACCGGGGCCGTGGAGCACCTGTTCCACGGGCGCGCCGAGGCCGCCCACCGGGATCGGCCCCGATCGGCGGTCCTTACGACGCACGGGCCCGCAGCGGCGTCGGGCGCGGCCCGGCCCGGCACGGCTGCCGGGCCCGCCCGGCCCGGCGGGCGGCGCATGGCGCCGGGCGTGCGCAGAGGCCGCCCGGCCCCCTGGAGTCATCGCGTACGTCCTAGCGTTTCCCGTCCGTGCGGCGCGGCAGCTGCCAGGGATTGGCGTCGCGCAGCGCGTCCGGCAGCAGCGCGTCGGGAAAGCCCTGCCAGGCCACGGGCCTGAGGAAGCGTTCGACGGCGGCGGTGCCCACGGAGGTCGACGTCGGCGCGGTGGTGGCCGGGTAGGGGCCGCCGTGCTGCTGCGCCCAGCTGACCGTGACTCCGGTCGGCCATTCGTTCCACAGCAGCCGGCCCGCCCGCTGGACGAGCGCGGGCAGCAGACCGCGGACCAGTTCGGCTTCGTTCTCCTCGCCCTGCACGGTCGCGGTGAGCCCTGGTTCGAGTGCGTCGAGCAGGCGCGCGAGTTCGGCCGCATCGGCGTAGGTGACCACCAGCGACGCGGGGCCGAAGCACTCCTGGTGCACCTGTGTGCCCGCGGCGAGGAACTCCTTGCCGCTGATGCCCAGCAGGGCGGGAGAGAACTCAGGACCGTCCTGTGTGGGCTCCGCCAGCGTCTCCACACCGGGCACCCCGCGCAGTTCGGAGACCGCGCGGGTGTAGCCCTGCGCGATGCGCTCGTTGAGCATCGGCTGGGCGGCGACGGCGGAGACCGCCGTTCGCAAGGTGTCGTCGAGCCCGTGGCCCTCCGGCAGGAGGAGCAGGCCGGGCTTGGTGCAGAACTGGCCGGCGCCCAGGGTGAACGACGCCACGTACGCCCGCGCGACCTCTTCGCCGCGGGCCGCGACCGCGCCCGGGGTGACGACGACCGGGTTGACGCTGCCCAGTTCGCCGTAGAACGGGATCGGGTGGGGGCGGCTGTTGGCGATGTCGAACAGGGCGCGTCCGCCCGGCACCGAACCGGTGAAAGCGGCTGCCGCGATCCGCTGGTCGCGCAGTGCGGTGACCCCGGTGTCGACGCCGTGGACGACCGCGAAGATCCCGTCCGGTGCCCCGGCCGCGACCAGCGCGTCGTGCACGAGTGTGCCGGTGCGGTGCGACAGTTCCGGGTGGCCCGGGTGCGCCTTGAGGACGACGGGGCAGCCCGCTGCCAGCGCGGACGCGGTGTCCCCGCCGGCGACGCTGAACGCGAAGGGGAAGTTGCTCGCGGCGAACACCAGCACCGGGCCGATCGGCGTCAGCATCCGGCGGATGTCGGGGCGCGGGCCCATCGGCCACGCGGCGTCCGCGTGGTCGACGGTGGCTCCGAGGAAGTGCCCGTCGTGGAGTTCGTCCGCGAACAGGCGCAGTTGGAAGGTGGTCCTGGCGAGTTCGCCCTTCAGCCGCGGTGCGGGCGGAAGGTGCGTCTCGGCCGCCGCCGTCGCGATGAGTTCCCCGGCCGCGCCGTCGAGCGCGTCGGCGGCGGCGGTCAGCCAGGCCGCGCGTTCGGCGGGGGTCGAGGCGGCTGCCGGTGCGGACGCTGCCGCGGCGGCGGCGAGTACGCGCTCCAGGGCGGCGGGGTCGGTGCGCTGGGTCATGAGTCCTTCCTGGGGAATGCGTGCGCCGCTTCCGTGGCGGCGCGCAGGTCCGGCAGGCGGCCGGGGCCGGCCAGACCGAGGTGGTAGAGGTGCAGCTCCGTGGCGCCCGCCTCGGCCAGTTCGGTGACGTAGCCCCGCATGTCGGGGACCGGGTTCGCGGCGACGGCGGTGAGGTAGCTGCCGACGTCCACGCGGGACGGGAGCCGCTGCCGGGCCTGCGCGACGGCGTCGGCACTGGCCGGGCCGGGCTGCCAGTTCTGCAGGACCACGGCGTCGACGTCGTCGGCCGCGGCCGGGGTCAGGCCGGGGAGCGCGCCGGTCGCCCAGGGGTCGGGCGATCCGTGCAGGACGACCCTGGTGCCGGGTTCGATCGCGGCGAGCACACCGCGTCGGAGCCGGTCGGTGCCCCGCTGCCGGGTTTCGAGGACCGTGGTCCTGATCCCGTCGGGCAGTTCGTCCTCGGTGGCGGAGAGGTCGGCGCTGTCCACCAGGCGGCGGACCTCGCTCCGCAGGGCGCCGCGGATGTCCTCGGCGACGGCGCCCGACGCGGTCCAGCCGTCGGCGCAGGCCGTGCAGCAGCACACGGAGAGCAGCCGGGCGACGGCGGGCGACCAGACGCCGTCGGTCTTCTCGTGCTGGTGCTGGTGGACGGCACCGAGCTGGCCGCAGGCCTCCAGGACCACCGACGCGACGTCGAGGCCCGCCAGGGATACGGCGGTCAGTGTGGCCGCGTACGCCTGGACCTCGGGCTGAGAGGGGCACAGTGCCCACGGGTAGCTCTCGCCGAAGCAGTTGCGCACGGCGTACTGGGGGAACCGGGTGCCCAGCCGGGAGTCGTGGGTGAGCACGATCCAGGCGGCGGCGGGCACACCGGCCGCGTTCAGCACGCGGACGGCGTCGCCCGCGCTGTCGGGCGAGGCGACCCAGTCCGGTGCGGCCGGGCGCAAGGTGGCGCCGTGCCAGGCCTCTTCGCGCACCGGGCGGTAGAGCGCCGCGTGCCGGGCGAGGACCGATGTGCCCGTGGGTGACCAGGGGGTGGCGGCGCGGGCGCTGTGGTACGAGACGGCGACGGCCACCTCGTCGACCCCCAGGTCCCGCGCCCGGTCCACGAACCCGGGGGCGTCCAGGACGTCCCACGGGTAGGCGTATCCGACGGTGCGCACCGTTTCACCACCGTGCCGTGTGGGGCTGGAACGAGGGGACGAACCTGCGCATGTAGGTGACGTCGTCCCGTTTGGTCTGTCCGCAGCGGACGTAGTCCTCGTGTGCCCTGGCCAGTGCGTCGGGGTCCAGTGCGATGCCCAGGCCGGGCCCGTCGGGCACGGCGACCGCGCCGCCGCGGAACTCCAGTGCTCCGGGGGCGACGACGTCGACGCCGCGCCAGGGCCAGTGGGTGTCGCAGGCGTACGTCAGGTGCGGGGTGGCGGCGGCGACGTGCACCATCGCGGCGAGGCTGATGCCGAGGTGGCTGTTGGAGTGCATGGAGAGCCCGACGTCGAAGGCCTCGCAGGTCTTCGACAGCGCCTGGGTGTCGCGCAGGCCGCCCCAGAAGTGGTGGTCGGACAGGACGACCCCGACGGCCCTGGCCCGGAACGCAGGTGCGATGTCCTCGAAGCGCACCACGCACATGTTGGTGGCCAGCGGCATGTTCGCCTCGGCGGCGACCTTCGCCATGCCGTCGATGCCGGGGGTGGGGTCCTCCAGGTACTCCAGGACGCCGTCCAGTTCGCGCGCGACCCGGATCGAGGTGTCGACCGTCCAGGCGGCGTTGGGGTCGATGCGCAGCGGGCGGCCGGGGAATGCGTCGGCCAGCGCGCGGATCCCGTCCATCTCCCGGTCGGGTTCGAGCGCGCCGCCCTTGAGCTTGATCGACTTGAAGCCGTACTGGTCGATCATCCGCGCGGCCTCGCCGACCAGGGCCTCCGGGGTGAGCACCTCGCCCCAGTCGTCCTGCGCCGCGTCGAGGTGCGCGCCGTACTTGTAGAAGAGGTACGCGGAGAAGTCGACCTCGTCGCGCACGCGTCCGCCGAGCAGGTCGACGACGGGACGGCCCAGGAAGTGCCCCTGGGCGTCCAGGGAGGCGACCTCGAACAGCGCGTACACGCTGGCGATGGTCTTGCTGACCGAGAAGCCGCCGGTGAGGCCGTGTTCGTCGGCGAACACCGCGCCGCCCAGTACGCGTGTCACGGTGCGGCGCAGGCCGGGCAGGTCGAACACGTCGTGTCCGGTCAGTTCCGGCAGCACCTTGCGCACCTGGTCGAGGAAGGCCAGGTCGCCGTAGGACTCGCCGAGTCCGACCACACCGTCCTCGCAGCGGAGTTCGACGACGCTGCGCAGTGCGTACGGCTCGTGCACGCCCATGGCGTTGAGCAGGGGCGGGTCGCGGAACGCGACCGGGGTCAGGACGACGTCGAGCACCTTCATCGGAGGTCGCCCTCCAGTGCGGCGAGCAGCGCGTGGCCGTCCTTGACGATCTTCGCCAGGCGGTCGGTCTGCTCCTCGGTGGGTTCGACGAGCGGCGGCCGGACGCCGCCGACCCTGTCGCCCCGCAGCCGTGCGCCGGCCTTGACCAGCGAGACCGCGAAGCCCGGGGTTTCGTCGCGCAGCGCCACCAGCGGCAGGTAGAAGCCGTTCAGCAGTGCGTCGACGGTCTTGTCGTCGCCCGCGGCGAGGGCTCCGTGGAAGCGGATCGCGATCTCCGGGGCGAAGCAGTGGACCGCGGAGGAGTAGCGGGCCACGCCGATCGCCCGGTAGGCGCGGGCGGAGACCTCGGCGGTCGGCAGGCCGTTGAAGAACAGGAACTCCTCGGCCCGCGGCGACTGCGAGCCGCGGACGGTGGTGACGATCCTGGTCATCAGCTCGACGTCGCCGACGCCGTCCTTGAGACCGGCCACGGAGGGGATGTCGAGCAGCTGGAGCGCGGACCTGGGGGTGAAGGCGCCGTTGGCACGGTGGTAGACGACGACGGGGACGGTGGTGTCGTGCACCGCGTGGCGCACGTGGTCGACGAGGCCGGACGGCGGCCCGGACACGAGGTAGGGCGGCAGGAGGAGCACGCCGTCGGCGTTTCCTTCCTGGGCCGCCGCGACGCCGGCCCGTGCGGTCGCGGCGCCGCCTCCGGCGCCCATCCAGACCGGCACCCGGCCGGCGACCACTTCGCGCGCCCTGCGCAGGAGCGCGGCCTGCTCGTCGGGCGTGGTCGCGCTGAACTCGCCGGTTCCGCAGGCGATGAACAGCGCTCCGGCGCCGGCCGCGACGTGCCTCTCGACCGTTTCGGCGAACGCGTCGAGGTCGACGGCGAGTTCGCTGGTGAAGGGGGTGAGGGGGAACGCGAGCAGGCCGTCGAGCTCGACGTGGGGTTGTGCCATCAGCTTGTCACTCTTTCGTTCTTGAAGGGTCGTGCTTGCGGGTCATGAGGGGCAGGAGGCTTGGTGGCTGCGGGGTTCGCCGGGCGGCCGGTGGCCGCGCTCAGGCGCGTACCGCTGTCGGGGCCGGTGGGTCGTCGCCGACGGTGGTGTCGTCGTCCTCCCTGCCGACGAGTTCGATCATCTCGTCGGTGGATTCCTTGCGTTCGGGGGCGAGCAGCCCCAGTCCGCCGTAGAGGGCCAGGGAGACGAGCACGGGTGTCGCGACGGTGACCGTCGCGTTGGCGGCGAGGACGTAGTAGCAGAGGGCGTAGGCGATCAGGCCGCCCGCCCAGGAGGTCAGGGCCGCCCGTGGCCCGCAGTTGCGGAAGGCGGGGAGCATGCCGAGCAGCAGGGGGACCGATATCGGTCCCATCAGGGCCGCGACCCACGAGACGACGATCTGGAGGACACCGCCGAGGTTCTGTGCCTGGGTGGCGACCACCATGGTCAGGACGACGAAGACGATGGTGGAGGTCCGGGCGGCCCGCAGCCCCTCTGCCTCGGTGAAGCTCCTCGCCCGGCGCCACAGGGCGGGCAGCATGTCCCGGGTGATCACCGACGAGATCGCGTTGGCGTCGGAGGAGACCATCGCCATGGTGTGCGAGAAGATCCCGGCCAGTACGAGGCCGATCAGGCCGGGCGGCAGGAACGTCATGGTCATCACGGCGTACGAGGTGTTGGGGTCCGCCAACCCCGGGACGAGCAGCGGGGCCGCGAACATCGGGAACATCAGGACCGGCGGCCACAGGAGGTAGAGGGCCGACGAGAGCCGTGCGCCGCGACGTGCCTCGCGGGTGTTGGGGGCGGCCATGTAGCGCTGCGCCAGGTTCCACATGCCACCGTTGTACTCAAGTGTCTTCACCAGGACGTAGACCAGCAGGAAGACGGTCGTGTACTTGGCGGTCGCGGGGTCGAGGTGGCCCTCGGGGAGCTTGGCCCACATCGTCCAGAGTCCGGAGACGCCGCCGAGCTTGCCGAGGATGACCCAGATCATCACGAGGGCGGCGACGGCCTGGATCACGAACTGGCCGAAGTCGGTGAGCGCGTCGGCCCACAGGCCGCCGGCGGTGCAGTAGACGAGGGTGACCGAGCCGGTGAGAAGGATGCCCCAGACGTAGGGGACTCCGGCGAAGACGTTGAGGAGGGTCGCCACGGCGTACCACTTGGCCGCGATGTCGAAGATCTTCAGCAGGCTGCCGCTCCACGCGAGGGCCTGTTGTGTGGGGACGTTGTAGCGCTTGGCGAGGTATTCGAGCGGTGAGGCGACGCCGACCTTCGAGCGCAGCCGGTTCCACCGGGCGGCGAAGAGCCAGCTGCCGATGCCGACACCGATGCCGATGCTGGCGAAGCCCCAGAAGTAGACGGTGATCCCGCTCGTGTACGCCACGCCCGCGTACGCCACGAAGAGCACCGCGCTGTAGCCGGACATGTGGTGGGAGATCCCGGCCAGCCACCAGGGCATCCGGCCGCCGGCGGTGAAGAAGTCGCTGACGTTGGAGACCCTCCGGTGGGACCACCAGCCGATCACCACCATCAGCACGAAGTAGCCGCACACCATTGCCCAGTCGAGGAAGTGCACCACTGACCTCTCTCACTGTTCATGTACGTGAACGGAGTCTGATATGGTGATCGCAGTTCATGGAGCAGAATGCTGTTCCGGGACGTTAATGTGGTGTGCCACAGGTGTCAACGGCTGGACGAAGGAGCGCCTCGTGCCGCAGAAGGCGGGAACCCCGGCAGGCGGGAACACGGTCGAGTCGGCGGGGGTCAAATCGGCGCGCCGCGCCATCGATCTGCTGGAGACCTTCGCGGCCAGCGGTGTCTGGCTGTCGCTCGCCGATCTCCAGGCGAGCACCGGTTTCCCCCGGTCGAGCCTGCACGGGCTGCTGCGCACCCTGCTCGACGCCGGGTGGCTGGAGGCCGACTCGGGTACCGGGCGCTACCGCCTCGGGGTACGGGCGCTCATCTGCGGCACCGCGTACCTGGACCGCGACCCCGTCGTCCCGTACGCGACGGAAGCGCTCGAACTCGTCCGTGAGAAGACCGGGTTCACGGCGCACTACGCCCGCCGCAACGGCGCGGAGGTGGTGTACCTGGAGACCAGGGAGTCGGCCAGGTCCACCCATCTGGTGTCCCGCGTCGGCCGCACCCTTCCCGCGCACGCCACCGCCCTCGGGAAGGTGCTGCTCGCCGAGCTGACGCACGACGAGATCGAGGCGGTGCTCAGCGACCCGCTGACCGCGCTGACCCCGAACACCATCACCTCGGTCGAGGCCCTCCACGCGGAGTGCGCCCTGACCAGGGAGCGCGGCTACGGCGCCGAGGTCGAGGAGGGCGGGCTCGGGGTGCGGTGCGTCGCCGCGGTGATCCCGTACCGCATCCCCGCCACTGACGCGATGAGCTGTTCCATGCCCGTCGACCAGGTCACCGACGACGACGTCCGGCACGTCGGCGAGCTGCTCGCCGAGGCCACCGCGGAGCTCGGGCAGCGCCTGCGCCGCGCGGGAATTCGCTGATTTCTCCCCTTTCCCTGTGCGTCCGTAGAGAAAAGAGAGCACCGATGGCAGACCAGCGTGTCCTGATCACCGGATCGGCGGGCATAGTCGGCAGCCTGATGCGCCCGCGGCTCCGCCGCGAGGGCCGGATCCTGCGCCTGCTGGACCTTTCCCACCAGTCGGCCGCGGAGGCGGGCGAAGCGGTCGAGCTGGTCTCGGCCTCGGTCACCGACCCGGTCGCGATGGCCGAGGCCTGCGCCGGTGTCGACGCGGTGATCCACCTCGGCGGGCACAGCCGCGAGACGTCTTGGGAGGAGACCCTCGACGTCAACATCAACGGCACCAGGACGGTTCTGGAGGCCGCCCGCGCGGCCGGTGTCCCGCGGGTGATCCTCGCTTCCAGCAACCACGCCGTCGGATTCCGGCGCAACGACGAAGCCGGCGAGACGGGCCTGGCCGCCGACTCCACCGCCCGCCCCGACACCTTCTACGGCGTGAGCAAGGCCGCCATCGAAGCGCTCGGCAGCCTCTACCACTCACGGTTCGGCATGGACGTCGTCGTCGTCCGCATCGGGTCCTGCTTCCCGAGCCCGGCCACCCTCGGACCGCGCGGCCTGGTCACCTGGCTCTCCCCCGGCGACGCCGCGCGCCTCTTCGAGGCCTGCCTGGCCACCCCGTCGCCCGGCTACCGCCTGATCTGGGGCGTCTCGGACAACACGCGCCGCATCTACTCCCTCGCCGAAGCCGAGGCGCTGGGCTACGTCTCCCAGGACAACGCCGAGACGTACGCGGACCAAATCGACTCCCCCGCCCCCACCGGGCCCGCCGCGAGGTACGTCGGCGGCCCCTTCGTCACGACCCCTCTGGGCGAGCCCAACCCCCTCTAAAACCGCGGGCCCGGCCCGCGCCGCTCCCCCACGGACACGGGAGCGGCGCGGCATCCGCGGAGCGCGGGGACGCGGGGACGATCAGTAGAAGCGGCGGACGAAGACGTCCGACTTCCCGTTGGTGTCACCGGGCACCAGGTCGTCGGCCGCGGACCGGAAGACCACGTCGCGCCCGCCTGCGCTGACCGCGTCGACCCCGGCCGAGGCGGGCCTGTCCGAAACCACCTCGTCGGTGCCCGTGCGCAGGTCGCGCAGGACGAGCGACGGTCCGGTCGTGTCGCGCGGGGCGAACAGGAGGTAGTCGCCGCCCGGGTCGATGGCCAGGCCCGTGACGCCGGGCACCAGTTGGGCGGTGCCGGAGCCAACGTCATGGACGTAGGTGTCGGAGCCCGAGAGGTAGACGACCTTGCTGCCGTCCTCGCTGATCTGGACGACGGACGCCTCCTTGGCCGGGCCCTCGACCGGGCCGGAGGTGGAGCCGTAGGCGCGGTCCCACAGGAAGACGTCGCCGGCCCTGCCGTCCTGGTAGGCGACGAATCGGCCGTCTCCGCTGAGGGACGGCCGGGACGGCGCGGTGTGGTCGAACCAGGCGAGTTCCTGCTTGGTGCCGGCCTGCCAGTCCCACACGTCGATGCGCTGGCTGGTCGACGGCCGGCCGGAGGTGGCGACATTGGCGACGTAGCGCCCGTCCCCGCTCAGTGACGGCTGACTGCAGCTGAGCGCATCGCAGTTGAGGCCGATGGAACTGCCCGCGGTCCACTGGCCGAGCTTGACCTTGGTGTCCCGGAACAGCTGCACCCAGTAGGCGGTGTACTCCCCGTCGCCGCTGATCACCGGGGAGTGCAGCGGCGAGGTGCCCACGCGCTTGAGCTGTCCCGACCGCTGGTCGCGCAGGTACACGCCCTCGTCCCCTGAGGTACCGCCGGGCAGGAGGTTCTTCGCCGTCGACGAGAAGACGACGCGGCGGCCGTCGGTCGTGATCGCACCGCCGGTGGAGTCGCCGTCGGACTGGGTTCCGTCCGCACCGACACTGACCCGCTCGATCCCGGCGCCGCCGGACCGCACGGCGCCTCCGGGGTCGGCCGAGGCGGTCGCGGGCAATGCCGTGGCGACCGCGCACGCGACGACTGCCGCGGATAAAGCAATGCGGACACGTCTGTAAGTGTTCCGGCTCGTGTTTTCCGTCATTCTTCCCCCACTCGGAAATAGGTCTTGCCGCCGGCTCCCCACCGGTCGGCCCCAGGAATGCAACCGCGACAAAGCCGAGGGGTCAATGCGTCAGAAGACATGTGAGAGGCGTCGTTTCGGTACTGGGGGCGAATTGGTCCACACCCCGCGTCGCACGGGCCCGCGACCGCATTGTCAGTGGCAGCTGGAAGGATCTCCGTCATGAGCGACGATTCCTTTGACTGGCACGGCTTTCTCGACCGCTGGCAGGCGGAATGGGTTCCCCCGTACGGGGAGGACGAGGAGTACGGTCCCGGTGCCGTCCGGCTGGGCCGCCCCGGGGCGGACGAGGCAGCGATATCCCTGGCCGAGCAGCGGCTGGGGACGCGGCTGCCGCCCTCCTACCGCGGGTTCCTGGCCGCCAGCGACGGATGGCAGGTGGAGCAGACGGCCGGGGTCCACGTCCTGGGCGGTGCAGCGGACATCGACTGGTCCGGCGATCCGTACGGGTTGACGGAGGTGTACCAGGAGAGCCTGGACGACGACCCGAGCGAGCAGGACGTCCTGCTCGCCGGGATGTGGCAGCGGGCGCTGCAACTGGAAACGGAATCCGACATGACGCTCGCCCTGCTCGATCCGGGCGACCGAGACGAGCAGGGCGAGTGGGCGCTGTACGTCTACAAGGGCTGGAGCGGCTCGTACCCGGACCGCTACCCGTCGTTCCGTGCCTACATGGAGGCCATGTACCGGGGCTTCCACGGCGACCGGGTGGAGCGGCCCGGCTTCGAGAACGACACCACGCGCGCCCAGGACGCACGCGTCGAGGAGGCCCGCCTCCTCGCGCTGCGCGGACGGCCAGGGGAAGCCGTGCCGTTGCTGGCGGAGGCCCGGTCCTTCGGACGGCCCCACAGCGGCCTGCTGCTGAACCAGTTGGAGCAGCTGGCGGCGGGCGACACCCAGCGGGACTACGGTCTGCTGGTGGCCGACCCCTGCTACGGACCCGATCTCCTCGCGGTGTCCGCCGTCGCGCGGGCCGACGACACCCGGGAGGGCGGGGACGAGCACTGGCTGGGCATGATGGCCGCCCGCGGGGTGGACCGGCAGGCCGCCGAGGACCTGCTGAACGCTCTGCGCGACGGCACCCACCGCTACGCACCGCCGGGTGCGTGGGGCCGGGCCGTCGAAGAGGCGCGGGAGTCCGCCCGATGGGGAGCGACCGATGCCGCGTGGCACACCCTGCGGGACGCACTCGGGCGGTGGAGCCCGCCCGGACCGCTGTGCCTCGCACCCCTCGGCCTGCTCGCCGATCCGCTGCTGGGGCCGCTGATCACCCCGGAGCGGGGCCGCGAGATCCTCGCGACCGCGCGCGCGGGCGAGTCGGGGCCCGCTCCCGAGCCGGTTCCCGACCTCGACCCGCCGGGTCTCGGCTGGCTCACGACGACCGGGTTGCACGGGCGGCCGTTCGACTCGTACCGCTGTATCTGGGTCGAGGGGACCGGCCCCGCCGGACTGCCCGCTCTGATCGGTGAGGAGGGCGCGGAACTCGGTGCGCCCGTACGGGCTGTCACGGCGCACCGGCAGCTGCGGCAGAACCACGAGCGGGAGGGCGTCGAGCTCTGGGAGGACCGGGCACCGGTCATGGTCGGCCGCTGTGGTGAGGGGTGGTCCTTCGCCTTCGACGGCCATTCCCACCGGGGCATCAGCCACCTGTTCCGCTCCCCCGCCGTGGCCGCGTCCGCGTCGGGCCGCGCCGTGGTGGTGTGGCGCGAGCAGCACCGGTCCTCGGGCGACCGGCCGGCCGCGTTCCACGTCTCGGTTGCCGAACACGGCGCGGAGCTGTACGCGTTCACGGTGCGGGGCGACGACATCCAGGCTTCGGGGGCGATACCCGGGGCGCTGGATCCCGCGCTGTTCGCCGGCCCCCCGGACACCGCCGGGGAGCGCGAGGCACGCCTGCTGGAGGCGCTGCACGACGAACTGGGTCTGGCGCTGCCCTGTTTCGCCCTGACCCGTGGAAGTCTGCCCATGTTCATTACCCGGTCCTGGACCCGGGCACCGCACGAGGGCGAGGGGTTCGCGTACCTGCGCCTGGTACGGCATCGCGACTGACACCGCGGGCACGACAGGCACCGCCCGGGGCAGCACCTGGCACGTGGCTAGCATCCAGTCATGGCTGACGACACCCCGCGCCTCGACCGAATACGACACAACGCCCCTGCGAGCGGCACCGGTTCGCCCTTCGACACCGTCGTGGACCGCAGGAACAGCAACTCGATGAAATGGGCCCGCGCCCACGAGTTCCTGACGGCGGACGAGGTGGCGGCCGACCCGCTGCCGATGTGGGTGGCCGACACCGACTTCAGGGCGCCGGAGGTCGTCATCGACGCGCTGCACCGGGCGGTCGACCACGGCGTCTTCGGCTATCCCGGCGGCGCGACCGACAGCTACCTCGACGCCGTGACCGGCTGGCAGGCCAGGCGGTTCGGCTGGGAGGTGCCGCGGGAGTGGGTGATGCAGACCGCGGGCATCCTCACCACGCTCAAGACGGCGGTCCAGGCGCTCTCCGCGCCGGGCGACTCGGTCCTGATCCAGCCGCCCGTCTACGCCCACTTCCACGAGGACGTCCTGCTCAACGGGCGCCACCTCACGTACGCACCGCTGCTGCGGACCGAAGACGGCTACCGGTTCGACGCCCGTACTTTCGAGGCCGCCATCCGGCCCGACACGAAGCTGTTCATCCTCAGCCACCCCCACAACCCCACCGGAAACGTGTGGACGGAGGAGGAGCTGCGGACCATGGGCGAGATCTGCGTGCGCCACGGCGTTCTCGTCGTCTCCGACGAGATCCACCAGGACCTCCTCCTCAACCCGGACAGGAAGCACATCCCCTTCGCCTCGCTCGGCCCGGAGTTCGCACGCAACAGCATCACCTGCACCGCCCCCAGCAAGACGTTCAACCTCCCGGGCCTGCAGAGCGCCAACGTCTTTGTGCCCGACCCCCGGCTGCGCGCGGAACTGGCCCGCCAGTACGACCGCAATGTGTTCCCGCTGGTCAACGTGCTGGGCATGGTCGCCGCCGAGGCCGCGTACGCACACGGCGAGCCCTGGCTGGAGGACATGCTCACCTATCTGCGCGGCAACCACGCCCGCTTCGCCGACGCGGTCAATTCCGCCACCACCAAGGTGCGGGTGCTCCCGGCCGACTCCCTCTACCTGGCGTGGATGGACTGCCGCGGCCTCGGCATGGACGCCGAGTCGCTGGACAAATTCATGCTCACCAGGGCACGGCTGTGGCTGGACAAGGGGCAGAAGTTCGGGATCGAGGGCCACGGCTACATGCGGGTGAACCTGGGCTGTCCGCGCTCCACGGTCGACGAGGCGATCGGCCGGCTGCTCGCAGCCGTCAAAGACACGTGAACATCGGCAGACCCCCTTACTACTCGGTGATACCGTATAGTGGTACTCGGTACTACGCAGTACCACTGTGCGCCGAGGAGGACCCGCGATGGACGACCTGACGGAGATGCTGAAGGGGACGCTCGAAGGGTGCGTGCTCGAAATCATCGCCGGTGAGGAGACCTACGGCTACGCCATCACCCGCCGGCTCAACGAACTCGGCTTCGTCGACGTCGTCGAGGGGACCGTGTACACCATCTTGCTGCGACTGGAACGGAACAAGCTCGTCCAGGTGACGAAGCGGCCGTCCGGGGTCGGCCCGCCGCGCAAGTTCTACGCGCTCAACGACACCGGGCGCGAGGAACTGGCGAAGTTCTGGACGAAGTGGAACTACGTCTCATCACGCATCGACAAGCTCAAGGAGGGCGGGAAGTGAACTTCTGGGAGACCATCACCGGCAGCGACCTCACCAGGGAATGGAAGGCCTTCGAAGTTCGGGCCGGGGCCCTGCCCGAGGAGTACCGGGCCGCGTGGGAGCAGATCAAGTACCACCTCTCCCCCCACGGTGACTTCACCGGCCGCAACCTGATGCCGATCCTCGACTCCGCCCTGGGGCTGCTGGAGCAGACGGCGGCGGACGGGCAGAGCATCGACGAGGTACTGGGCGACGACATCCCCGGCTTCTGCACCGCGCTGGCCGGCGGCGAGGGCGCGCGCACGTATCGCGACCGGTGGCGCAAGCAGTTGAACAGGAACGTCGCCAGGAAACTGAGCAGGCTGGGAGGCTGACGTGAGTATCCAGGACATCGTCGAGGGCAAGAAGCAGTGGCGGGCGCACATGGCCCGGGTCAAGGCACTCCCGCCGGACTACCGGATCGTCTACAAGGAGATGCAGAAGTACCTGTTCAAGGTCGGCCCGGTCGACCTGCCGACCGGCCCTCTGCTCCCGGAGATCGTCGACTTCTTCGAGGAGGGCGCGGCCACCGGGAAGGGCGTCCTGGAGCTGATCGGCACCGACGTCGCCGCGTTCTGCGACGATCTGATCAAGGACTCGCCCACCTACGCGGACGTCTACCAGGAGTCCCTCGGCAGGGGTTCCGGTACGGCCACGAAGTAGCTCCCTCGCTCTGGCCCGGCAGGAGGAGGGCTCCTGGACGCAGCGGCCCCGACGGGCCTTCCCGTCGACGACGAGCACTAGCGATCGATCTTGAACAGTTTTCCGATCGGACACGCGAAAGAGTGCCGGTGTGCCCGCACTGTTCCCGGTTCGTTGTCACCGTCGTATGGTCTTGGCACTTGCCGCGCCCCTACAGCGAGTTGGGCAGGCCGGATCGGGGAGGAGGGGTGTCGTGACGGAAGCCCTTGGTACGGAATGGGCCGCGCGGGCAAGGTGCCGGACCGTGGACCCGGACGTGCTGTTCGTCGAAGGTGCGGCACAGAACCGGGCGAAGGCGTTGTGCACCGGCTGTCCCGTACGTGCCGACTGCCTCGCCCATGCTCTGGACCACCGGATCGAGCACGGCGTCTGGGGCGGTATGACGGAGCGCGAGAGACGCGCGTTGCTGCGCCGCAGGCCGCTCGTGACGTCCTGGCAGCGGCTGCTCGACGCCGCGTACACCGAGTACGAACGGGATACCGCAGGGCACGTGAACGGCGAGCGGACGACGGCCGCGGGCTGATCTCCGGACCCGGCGGGCCCTCATGGGGATGCCGCTGTGCGGGAGGAACGAACGGTTCGTCGAACAGGGGAGGTTCTGGTTACGACGGCCAGCCGACCGCCCCGTCACTTACCACCAGCACCTCGTGCTCGGTCTCTTCGTGGAACCGGGTCCAGCCCAGAGCCACGCCGCCATCGGGCCTTCGATGAGGATCGCCGGCCCGGTGCGCGAGCCAGGTGAGGAGTTCACCGGTGCGCTCGAAGTCCTCGGGGTGGATCTCCTGCCGGCTGACCAGGGCCCAGGCGGCGCACTGGGTGTCCTGCTTGCGTGCCAGGACGGAGACCGCCTCACCCTGCACCTTGCAGGCTTCGCCGCGTTGGGCCAGGAGCGGTTCGGGGCAGTTCTCCACGACCGGTTCGCCGTGCTCGTCCTCCGCCACGAACGGAAAGTCCGTCACGATGCGGAGGACCTCGGGCTGCGGGCCCAGTCCGAGGTGCCATCGGAGTTCGGCGAGCTCCTCCTCCGACACCTCGTCGCAAAGGTCCACGCTGAGCATGAGTTCAAAGATGTCTGCCACGGTCGCACACCCTAGTTCTCACGTCTGACAGCACTGTCCTCGACTGCCGGTGCGCCTGCCTCGGCACACGGCCGGGCCTGTTCCAAAATTTCTTGGAACTCGGCTGACCACGAATGTCGAGAACGTGTCCGTGGCTCCGTCCCAGGGACATCAGCGGCCACCACCGGCCGCGCGAGGCAGAGGGAGAGGACCAGCATGGCTGTTCAGCGGATGGACAACGTCGGCATCGTCGTCGAGGACATGGACGCCGCCATCGCGTTCTTCGTGGAGCTCGGTCTGGAGCTGGAGGGCAGGGGCCAGGTCGAGGGGCTCTTCGCCGACCAGTGCACCGGGCTCGACGGCGTCCGCTGCGAGATCGCGATGGTCCGGACCCCCGACGGCCACAGCCGACTGGAACTCGCGAAGTACCACCGGCCCGCGGTGATCAGCTCCGAGCCGCGCAACCGGCCGCACAACGTGCTGGGCACGCACCGTGTCATGTTCGCCGTCGACGACATCAAGGACACCGTCGCCCGGCTGCGTCCCCACGGGGGCGAACTGGTCGGCGAGATCGCCCGGTTCGAGGACAGCTATCTGCTCTGCTACCTCCGCGGTCCGGAGGGCATCATCGTCGGCCTGGCCGAGCAGCTGCAGTAACGCACTCGCCGTGAGGCCGCAGAGCCTCGGAGCCGTAGGGCCTTGGAACCGTAGGGCCTCGGAGCTGAAGAGCCGAAGAGCCCTGGAGCCGTAGAGCCGTAGAGCCGTACAACACCCATGACTTCCCGCCCGAGGAGAGCGACATGACCAAGCAGTCCGGCCGCCGAGTGACCGCCAACCTGGCCCTCAGCCTCGACGGGCACTACCACGGCCCCGCCGGGGCCCATGACTTCGGTGCGTTCGTCCCGTACGTGACCACCGAAACCGCACGCAACCACCTCACCCGCATCTGGGAGGGCGCGACCACTGCCCTGCTCGGCAGGGTCAACGCCGAGGGATTCCTCGGCTACTGGCCGTCGGTCGCCGCGGACGCGAACGCCGATCCGCGTGACCGTGGCTATGCGAAGTGGCTGGTCGACACCGAGAAGGTGGTGTTCTCGACCACCTTGTCCGAGGCGCCGTGGGAGCACACCCGCGTGGTGAACGCCCCCGCCGCGGACGTCGTCGCCGGCCTCAGGGGCACCGGTGGGGGCGACATCCTCGTCAACAGCAGCGCGAGCATCATCAAGCCGCTCCTCTCCGCGGACCTGGTGGACCGGCTGTACCTGCTGATCTGTCCCGAGATCGTTGGCGGCGGACCGCGGCTGTTCGACGACGGCCTGCCGGGCTCGCAGTGGACGCTCGCCCATCAGGAGGCCGGCGACCTGGGCGAGATCGCCGTGGTCTACGACCGGGTCCGTTGATCCGGCCCCTCCGTGCACTTGCCCGACGGGCTCGGGTGCTCCCTGGGAACTCCACGGTCACAACGCCGCACTGCGAGCCGCTGCGTCAGATGACGCGGAACAGGTCAGCAGCGGCGTGCACGTCCGTGAGGTCGTCGACGGTGCGGAGGTTGTCGGAGAGGAGATCCAGGACTGATTCGGGTTCGGCCGCACGCGGGGCGCCCACGGCTATGGCGAAGAGCCGGAAGTCCAGGCGGTGTTTGGCCGTTCGCCAGTCACTCAGCCACTCCTCGCCGACGTCGCACTCGTCGTCGGTGATCATCACGATGTCGCCGCGTGAGCGCGACGCGTCGTTGAGCTCCTGGTCCAGGATTTCCGTGGCGGCCCTCAGCGGACTCTCGTAGCTGGTTCCGCCGCCGAGGAAGGTCTCGGCGAATTCCAGGACCCGGCCGGTCGCGACCTGTTCGCCCGCGGGAAAGCGGAAGGTCTGGATCTTGCCGGGGGCGGAGAAGAGGATGCCGACGAAGTCGCGCCGGGCGTGGCGGGCCTGGTCCAGCAGGGCCAGGGCGCACCCCTTCGCCCAGGCCTCCCTGGTGACGCCGCCGGGGCCGGCTTCGTACATGGAGTGCGAGGTGTCGACGCACGCGACGATGGCGCCCCGGCCGGTGCTCTGCTCGCCCACGTTGTCGTACAGCATGAGTTCGCCCGCCGCATAGCGGGCGGCGAAGAGTGCGCGCAGTTCCGGGGAGCCGAGGTGGGCGAGTTCGGCGGGGACGATGCGGGAGAGGTCGTCGCCGAGTGTGACGCCGACCAGTTCTCCGGTGGTGCGGTGCACCTTGCGGGCGCGCTCGCCGTCGGCCATCCGGCGGAAGCGGCCGATCAGGTCGGCCCACCGGGCGAGCCGTCCGGTACCCAGTCGTTGGGCGAGGCGCAGGCGCTGGTCGAACGGCATCCGTTCCGTTTCCGCCGGGGCGACGCCCCAGGCACGCATCAGCGCGGCCTCCTTGCGGGCGGCGGCGACCGCCCGTGCCGCCGCGGTGTGCGTGGCGGCCCGGACTCCGGGGGCCACCGCCGTGAGTGCCTGGTCAAGGGACTGCCCGGCCTGCCGGGCGGTGGCCCCGGCGGCCTCGGCGGCGGTGACGGCCTGTCGTACGGCGTCGGCGGCCCGATCCGGCACGGCACCCGCCCCGTCGGTCTGGCCGACGGCTTCGCGGAGTGCCGCGGCCACGGCGGCCGCCGCGTGCTCCGCGTTCCGCTGTGCCTCCTTCGCCCGGTCCGCGCCGTCCTGCTCCCGCCGGGTGTTCTCCAGGATCCGGCGAAGTTCCGGGGCGAGCGCGAGCACGGCCAGGGCTGCCGCGTAGGGGTCGCCCGCGGACGTGCTGCGCAGCTCGTCGAAGTCGGCGGACTCCGTCAGCGCGGTCACGATCCGGTGATGGAGCAGCCGGGTCGGATCCATGGCGGCGGCTGCGCGCACCTGTGGCCCCGTCGGCCGGTAGGCGGCCACGAAGACGTCCGTCAGCAGGTCGCGGGCGCCCGGGTGGGTCGCTTCCAGGTCAGCGGCCAGTTCGTGCAGCGCGGTCGCCCGCCCGTAGGTGTCGCGCCAGGTGGCGAGGTCGAACCGGTCCGCCAGGACGGCGGTGGTGTGCCGCTCGGCGGTGCCGGAGGAGCGGGCCAGCCAGGTCCCGGACAGCCGGGTCAGCGCGGCGAGGGTGTTCGGAGTCTCGCTCACCATGCGCTTGCGGCCGGTCCTGACCCCGTTGTCACCATGCTCGTGTCCAGGCCCAGGGCCTCGGTCAGTACGCGGGCGCGGACGGCGTGCTGACGGCTCGTGACACGGTCGACGGTGGCCGTGGAGCGGCCGGTGCGTACGGCCTCGCTCCGCAGCTCCTCCAGCCGCTTCCCCGCCGTGGCGAGTTTGTGGTGGGCGTTCTTGATGACCCAGGTGCTCAGCGCCTCGCGGGACTGCCCGGACATGGAGTCGAGCTGGACCTCCAGTTCGTCGAGGAGGTCGGCGAGGTCGAGTGCCTCCTTGGCGTCGGGGCTGACCAGGTGCAGTACTTCCCGTTCGACGGTGGGCCGTTCGGCGGGCGAGTTCCACAGGACGTGGGTCAGTACCGGCAGATCCTGCGCGCCGACCGACGTACGGCCGTCGAGGTAAGCGGACGCCTGGAGCAGGCGCACCGCCTGCCGCCACCGCCGGTCGGAGGCGACGATCTCCTTGCGGCGCAGGGCGGAGCGCAGAGTGCAGACCGCGTCCACGAGCGTGTCCGGGACCTGCACGGCCGGTACGTCCTGGGTCACGGCCTGCTGGAGTGCGGTCAGTTCCACGGTCGTACGGGGTGGCCGGCGCGGGGTGCTGGTGACGGCAGAGCGGATCAGGGCGGCGAAGTTCACCGGGTCGTTGAGGTAGCCGACCTCGATCCGTACCAGCAGGCGGTCGTAGATCGCGGCCGAGTCCTCGCCGCCGGGCAGTTCGTTGCTGGCGGTGATGGCGCCGATCAGGGGGCAGCGGATGGGCTCGCCGCCGTTCTCCGGGTGGTAGATCCGCTCGTTGAGGTAGCCGAGCGTCTCGTTCAGGGCCGCCGTGGAGCACTTGAATATCTCGTCGATGAACGCGATGTGCGCGGTGGTGGCGCGGCCGTCGTAGACCTGGCGGTACTCGCCGCGGGCCAGGGCGGCGACGTCGATCGGTCCGAACATCCTGGTCGGAGCAGTGAACTTGGACAGCAGGATCTCCCAGTACGACGCCCCGCCGACCCGTCCGGTGAGCTCGCGGGCCAGCTCGGACTTCGCCGTGCCGGGCGGGCCGAGCAGCAGTGAGTGCTGTCCGGACAGCAGCGTCACCACGAGGGTCCGCACCACGTCGTCCCGCTCGTGGAACCGGTCCGACAGCTCACCGGTGATCGCCCGCAGCCGCACGGCGGTGTCCTGCGTGTCCTGTGCGCCCAACTCTTCGTCTCCGTAGTCTCGTTCGCGGTGCCGTCCCGCGCTCCGCCGTGCCGATCCGGGTGCTGAGCGGAGGCCGTTCGCGCGGTCTCGGCACCATCGGCCGGAAACGGCCGCCCCTCGGGCCGCCCTGTCCGGCAGCCTGTCGGCGAGCATACGACGGTGGTTCGGCGGCCTTCCGGCCGATCCCACCAGGGGCGTACCCACGGGCCTCGCGGCCGGGAGTCGAACTGGGGTGCGCATCAGCGGAACCACACGGCACGCCGCCCGCGTCTGCCACACCACAGGCGCCTGGTACGAGACAGGAGCGACACCCCGTGGGACAGGCCATGAACACCACTTCTTCGCGCACGGCCCCTTCGCGCACCGCGGGCGGCGCCGGGTGCCTCCTCGCTCTTCTCGGCGCGGCGAGCGCGCCGCTGGCGTGGGCGCCCCGGGCCACGAGCAGTATTTACGGTGGTTTCGAGGGCGAGCAGCGTGATTTGAGCGTCCTCTACCTCGACCTGCCCCTCATCGCGCTCGGCGGCGCTCTCGTCCCCCTCCTGGTCTGGATGCTGACCTCGCGCTGGACGGGCCGCCCCTGGGCAGCGGCACTCGCGGGCCTCGCCGCGCTCTCGCTGGGGATCTGGGGGCTGCTGGAGTGGTGGACTCCGCAGCACCCGCCGAGCTACGGCGACGGGCCGCTGTGACCGCTGGGTCACCTTCGGTGCGGTGGCGGAGTGCGGGCCCTCGGGGCGGTGCCGGCGCGGTCCGTCAGCTTGCGGCGGTACGAGCGTTGCCCACGACGGTCCGGTAGTGCTCCCGCACCGCCTGCAGCAGGTCCAGGTGCTGGGCGGCGACTTCACGGTCGTACTGGTCGCGCAGTTTTCGTACGACGCCCTTGTAGTCGGCCTTCACCAGGCACGAAGCGTCGGCGGTGGCCACGGCTGTCTCGCCCTTCCCCGGGCGCTCGCCCTGCCATGCGGGGTTGTTGCGGGCGGCAGCGAAGGTGTCGAAGGAGTGTCCCGCCTTCTTCATGCACTGTGACCAGTTCTGGACCATCGAGCGGTAGGCGGGGTGGCGGACCACGACCGATTCCGCCTGGCTCCTCAGCAGCAGAACCGCGTTGAGGGCGTCCCTGCCCTGGGCTCCGTGGGCGTCGAGATCGGGCCCGCCCTTCGCGAGCCGAGCCTCGGAGACGCCCAGACACCCGCCCTTCGGAACTTCCTTCCCGTTCACCGAGGCGATTGCAACGGCAGAGGGAGAAGTGCCTCATGAGGGCCTTTTTCCAGAATTTTTGGGCCCATTCAGGACGAGCAGTTCCCTATTGTTCAGACTCTGCTGGCGACCGGTTGCGGGATTTTCCTGCTGATTCTGCGGAACTTCCTGCTGGGGCGCGGGGTGGTAACCGTATTTCTTGGCGTCCGCGAGGGCCACCGGCAATTTGACGCTCCCTCGCGCGTCTTCGTAGAGACCGTCCATCAGCGGTCCGTCGACTTGTGTCTTCAGCCCATAGCCGGACGCACAGGACGTCACCAGAATTCCCTGCGCCTTCCTGATGAGCCGGACCTCGTCGACCGTGGGCAGGTAGGAGGCCAGTGGCTGGGCCCGCTGTGCGCCCGCAGGAGCAGCCGTTCCGGGGCTCGCCGTCGATGCGCAACCCGCCAGGAGCATTACGCCCGAAATCACCGCTGCGGCTCTCGTTGCGTTCACTTGCAGACCTTCACACTTCCCCTGGAATTTGGATGCCGGAATGGTGCATCACGACCGGCACCCATGGCAAGGGAAACCTCAAAGCCGCAACGGGCAAGTCGGAAATGTATTCACTTCCAGTCGGCTGCCGCATTTCGTCGATGTGACGCCAATCACAGCACCGCGGGGAACCTGTGAAGAGATTGCGTGGCATTACCGCCGGGCCACATTCCGCTTAACTTTGAAGGAACTCAAAATGCGAGCAATCGGACGCATAGCCGTCGTGGGATCCATGGTCCTCGCCTCCGCCGGTCTGTCGGTCGGCAGCGCCTCCGCCCTGTACGCCGTCTGCTGGGACGCCGACAACGACGCCGGTGGCGTGAACTGCTCCATCAGCCACGAGGAGAACTCCTGGGGCAGCGTCGACAACGTCAACTTCCAGGCCTACGGCGAGGTGCTCCACATCTCCGACCTGCTGGCCAACGGCAAGGGGGTCGGCGCCTACGTGGAAGGCAAGTGGTACCCGTTCAACGGCACCTCGGACGACCCGGGTGTCACCTACAACCTCAGCTTCACCGAAGGTCAGAAGATCACGCTGACCTCCTGCCAGACGAACAACGGCACCCGCTACGACTGTCACACCGAGTACGCCACCGCCTGATCCCCCAGGCCCCCGGACCCTGCTGCGCGGAACGCCCGCGCGGCAGGACCGGGTCCGGGGTCCGGGGTCCGGTGCCGTCCGCCGGGCCGGCGGAACCGGAATCCGTGCGCCGTGGCGGGCCTGATCCCGGCGCAGGGGGTTCGCACCGATTACTTCTCGGCGTTGCCGGAGTCCTACGGACACCACAACGACTCCCCTGGAGGACGGCATGGGCCTGGACCTCTTCGCCGGTATCCCCGTCACCGACTACGCCGCGGCGCTGTCCTGGTACCAGCGGTTCTTCGGCCGGGAGCCGTCGCTCCTGCCCCATGACACCGAGGCGGTGTGGGAGGTGGCGGAGCACCGTTACGTATACATCGTGGAGGACCCGGAACGGGCGGGGAACGCCCTGGTGCTGTCGTTCGTCGACGATCTCGACGAACGGGTCGCCGCGGTCGCCCGGCGGGGCATCGAGCCGGCGAAGCGCGAGGTGTTCGGCGACGTGCACAAAGTGATCTACCGGGACGAGGACGGCAACGAGATCAGCCTCGGCGGCACGCCGGTCTGACGCGGGCCACCGCGCCGACCGCCGCGGCCCCCGGACCGGGGTGCGGTGCATCCGGCCCCGTGTCCGCCCCGCGGACCCGCCCTTGCCGCGACCAGGCGGCACCGGGGCCGGCCCGCGTCCGCCGGTCCCCCCCGGACCGGGGCCGCGCCGGCCGGCCGCGCGCACCACCCGTCGTTACTTGGTCGTGTGCGTGGGGTAGACCTGTACGTCCGTGTAGGCGCCCTTGATCTGCCCCGCGCCCGCGGGCCACTTCAGGGTCACCGTGTGGGTCTCGTTCGGGGGCGTCACGAGGATGTTGGTCGGGCTCGCAAGGCTCTTGCCGGTGGTGTCGATGGCGTAGGCGAGGTTGAAGACGGCGGCGTCACCCGGCTTCAGGGTGGTGACGCGCGGCTGGGCCTGGCCCCGCTCGATGGGGTTCGAGGTGTTGTCGGCGTCCTTGATGTCCACGCCCGCGAAGCCGGTCGCCGAGCAGGTGGTCGAACCCCGGTTGATCATGGTGATGTCTATCCGGCCGGTGTTCTTGTCGGGTGCGGCGTCCCGGACGTCGATGGCCAGGTCCTCCGTCTTGCAGAACTTGCCCTTGCCGCCGGTCTTCGTCGTGCTGTCCGCGGCATCGTCCTTGGCGCCGGAGCCCTTGCCTGAGTCCTTGCCCGAGTCCTTGCCGGCCTCCGGCTTCGCGTCACCGGCCTCCGAGCCGCCCTCCGTCTTCGCGCCGCTGTCCGCCGTCGTGTCTCCGCCCGACGAGGAAGAGGACTCGGACGACGACGAGGAGTCCTTCGCGGAAGAGGCCTTGCCGGTGTCGTCGCCGCCACAGGCGGTGAGCGAGAGGGTGGCGGCGAGGCTGATGGCGGCAAGAGCGGCGGTACGGGTGTACTTCATGGTGTTCCCCCAGGAAGAACGCGGTGCAGGTGGTCAGAAGTATTTGTATCTCGCACCGAGTTACAGGCAGTCCTCCGCGAGGTCTTCGTTCTGTCACAGGCGTCCGCACAGCGGAGGTGGGGCATCCGCGGCGCGGAGGCGGGGCGTCCGCGCTCGCCCACCACCCGCCGACCCCTTCACACCACTCGGCCCCCGGCACACCGGGTGGGCAAGTCCTCCGCATACATACGGAGTTGAGTACGCAGGCAGGGTCAACTCCGTTCATGGGGTGCATCTAGGCTGAGGGTGATCACTCAGCATCGTCGTCCCAGGAGGCGCCCCGTGTCGGACCGTGAACCCAGAGCTGTCGCAGCCTCCGAACTGAGCGCGCGGATCGATACCACCACGCCCCACTCCGCGCGCTTCTGGAACTACTTCGTCGGCGGCAAGGACCACTACGAGGTCGACCGGGAACTCGGGGACCACATCCAGGGAATCTTCCCCGGGCTGGTCGACGTGGCGCGCACGAGCCGCCACTTCCTGGGCCGCACCGTGAGCCATCTCGCCGGGGAGCAGGGCATCCGGCAGTTCCTGGACATCGGCACCGGTCTGCCGACCGCCGACAACACCCACCAGGTCGCACAGCGCACCGCACCCGAGTCGAAGATCGTGTACGTCGACAACGATCCCCTGGTGCTCGCGCACGCCCGCGCACTGCTCACCAGCACGCCGGAGGGCGAGACGGCCTATCTGGATGCCGACCTGTACGAGCCCGAGTCCATCCTGCGGGCCGCCGCCGAGACGCTGGACCTCTCCCAGCCGGTCGCCCTGGTGATCCTCAACACCCTCGGTCACGTCGCCGACCACAAGCAGGCGTGCGCGCTGGTCTCCGACCTGATGGCGGGTCTGCCGTCCGGCAGCCATCTGGTGATCAGCGACAGCACCTCCACCAGCACCGGCATGATCGCGGCCTCCGAGGCCTACAACTCCAGCGGGGCCGTCCCCTACTACGTGCGCAGCGTCGACGAGATCACGCGGTTCTTCGACGGCCTGGACCTGCTCGACCCGGGCATCGTCGAGGTCACACGCTGGCGCCCGGAACCGGGAAGTCCGTCAGGTGCCCCGGCCGGTGTCGACGCGTACGGCGGGGTGGGCCGCAAGCCGTAGGCGCCCCTCGACCCGCTTTCCACCGGCTCTCCGCCGGTGTCGGGCGGGTATGGGCCGCATCGTCCGGCCGCCCCGGAAGCAGACGTGCCCGGGGCGGCCGGAGACCTGCGCGTACCCGGTGTTACGCGTACGGGTCGAAGGGGATGCCGGACGGCTTGGCCTTCGCGAGGTGGGCCGCGAAGTTGCCGTCCTTCAGGCCGAACACGGCGCTGCCGAAGTCGGTCTGGGCGAGCTTGTCGCGCAGCCCAGCGGGGTAGCCGTTCCAGCCGACGAGCGCGGGCAGTTGCCAGGTGTGCTTGTGGTTCTCCGGGGGCTCGTCGTTGGAGTTGGCGGGCCGGAAGCAGTGCGTGCTCGCGCCGTCCTTGTGGTAGACGATCTTGGGGTGGGTGCCGTCCCAGCGGATGCGGTCGCGGGCGTGGATGTCGAAGTTCCCGTGCGCGGAGGTGGCGACGTAGCGCGCCTCGTTGTTCTGCACCCACACGACGATGTGCTCCCAGTCGTGCCGGTGTCCCCCGAGGCCGCTGCCGGCGACGGCCTGGTCCTTCTCGAAGTACAGGCCGTACATCACGGCGCACCAGCCGTTGTTGCACTTCTGGCGGGCGTACGCGTTGGTGTTGTCGAGGTCCCAGGCGTCGCGGCACTGGCCGTTGAGGGCTCCGGACGGCTTGAGTCCGCCGTTCGTCGTCCCGTCCGGTCCGATGGCGGGGGTCGAGTAGCAGCCGTCGGTGTCGTAGTCGAGAGCCGGCTGGTAGGTCCGCTCCAGGGCGTCCGCGTTCGCGGGCAGGGCCCGCGGCGGATCGGCGTGGGCGCTGCCGGAAGCGGCGACGACCAGCGCGACGGCGCCGGCCAGCACGAGCGTCGTTCTGCGGATCCGTGAGTCTGTCTTCACTGTGTCCCCTGATCGCCTCGGTCTGCGGAATGCTCGGACTTGCCATGCCCATTTCAGCTTGGGCGAACCACGTGGCCGTTCCAGCGTCCGGAGATGTCGACCGGGCGACGCCTGGGCCAACGGTGTCGCGGCACGGCGGAGTGCCCGGCGGGGCGCGGCGTTGTGGCGGGCCCGCGGCCGTGGAACGATGCGCGGACGCAGGGTCGGCCGGGCCCGCCACGCATCCGCCGCACCGGGTCGCGCCGCGCACCGGCCGCCGCAGACGTACGACGAGGGGACGCACCACCATGGACGAGGAGCGCCCGCGCCCGGCGGCGGCCGTCTTCGACGCACTCGGGGCGACGTACGAGCACGCCTTCGGCGACTCCCCCGCCCACCACGACTCACTGCGGCGCCTGCTGGGGGACCTGGCGCCGGGCAGCCGGATTCTCGATGTCGGCAGCGGTACGGGGAAGCCGACCGCGGCAGCGCTGGCGGCGGCCGGGCACGACGTGCTGGGCGTCGACGTCTCGCCCGTCATGGTCGGCCTCGCGCGACGGCAGGTGCCACAGGCGGAGTTCCGGCAGGTGGACGTACGCGAAATGGCCCTGGAGGACGGTTCGTTCGACGCGGTGTGCGTCTACTTCTCCCTGCTCCAGATGTCGCGCGACGAACAGTCGGCGCTCCTTGGCCGGCTCGTACGCGCGCTGCGACCGGGCGGGCACTGCGCGGTGGCGACCGTGCCCCTGGACGTGGAGGACGTCCAGGGGGTCTTCATGGGCCAGGACGTACGGGTGACGAGCTTCGGTGCCGAGGACTTCACGGCAGCGGTACGCCGGGCGGGCCTGTCCGTGACGCACGAGGAGAGCCACCTCTTCACCCCGGCCCACCCCGACGCCCGCCCCGAACCCCACCTGTACCTGCACGGCCGCAGGTAGCCCGCGCAAGCGTACGCATCCGGCCCGCGCCCGGCGGGCACGGCGGACGCCCGCGCGGCTAGCCCACCGTGGCGGACTCGGCGGACGGCCGCCCGCCGCGGACTTCGCGCCAGATTTCCGGGGTGATCGCGTACTCGACGGTGCGCAGGTCTGCTCCCGGCGGGAAGTCCTCGGCGTCCGCGAGGAATTCGCGGACGTGCTGGAGGCCCATGCCCTCCAGCGTGGCCCGCGAGGCGGTGTTGGCAGCCGCCGCCATGGCGGAGATCCGGGTCAGCCCCAGGTCGTCGAAACCGTGCCGGAGCAGTTCGCGCGATCCCTCGGTGCCCAGCCCGTTCCGCCAGTGGCGCCGCAGGATCTTGCACCCGAGTTCGCCCTGGCCCGGCGCCGGTTCCTGGTCGCCGTTGCCCGGCGGCCGGAGGATCCAGTAGCCGGCGAAGTCTCCCTCGACGAATCCGGCCCAGTACCCCAGACCGGGGACCCGCTCCGCGTCCGCGAGGTTCCCGTGGAGCGCCGCCTGCACCTGCTCACGGCTGCGGGCACCGCCCAGGTGACGCATGACCTCGGGGTCGGCGTCGAGTTCGAGCTGGTACTCCAGGTGCTCGTCGGACAGCGGGACCAGCCGGACCCGCTCACTGCGCAAGATCGCTTGGGACATGGCGCCGAGCATCTCACAGCAAGGCGGCATTCGAACAGACATTCCGGGCGCGAAAGATGTGCCCGCGAGCGCCTCGGGCCGTGTGCGGGGTGGGGTCGTCAGGCGTGCTGCGGGAGGGCCTTGCTGAACCAGTCGCGTACCGGGGCCAGGGCGGAGGAGGCGGGCCAGCCGTTGACCGAGGCGAGGAGGGTCCAGTACCGCGCGACGAGGGGTTCGGTGCCGCCGTGCAGGCGGACCAGGAGCCACCGGCGCAGGTCGCCGTCGCCCGCGCTGTCGAAGGCGCGGGCGTAGAGGTCGCTGATCGTTTCGGAGCGGGGTGCGGCGGCCTCGGCGGGCAGGAAGCCGGCGGACACGGCCTCGTCGATGCGTTCGTGGAGAGTGCGGTTGAGTTCCGCGTGGAGGCCGTCGGTGTCGCGGGCGGCGAACTCCGCCGCCTGTTCCTCGGCGGCTCGCCGCACCGCCGCCCGGAACCGGTCGCTCTGGCAGATCTCGGCGAGTTCCACCCAGGCCTCCACCTGTTCGGACGTGGGGTCGTCGGGCAGGTCGGGGAGGGTGGAGCGCAGCAGTGCCTCGGCCTCCGGGTTGGTGTGGGGCTCCGCGAAGGCCGCGTCGACGAAGTCGGCGACGAGCTGGTGCCGTTCGGTACGGGAGAGGGTGGCGAGGTGGTGCATGAGGTTCATCTCCGTGGGGGTCGGGCCGCGCCGGGCGACCGCACGCAGTACGGCCCGGCGCAGGCGAAGGGACTGGATCTGCACGTCCAGGGCGTCGGCATGGGTCTCCGCGACGTCCGAGAGGGACACCTTGCGGTCCAGGACCTCGCGGACGACCGTGAGTTCGAGGCCGAGGTCGCGCAGTGTCCGCACCAGGTTCAGCCGGGCGAGCGCGTCGACGCCGTAGAGCCGGTAGCCTCCCGGGCTCCGGTCGGTCGGCGGGACGATGCCCTGGTCGGAGTAGTACCGGATGGCCTTCACCGTCAGCCCTGTCCGGCGGGACAGGTCTCCTATGGTGTAGAGCGTGTCGCGGTGATCCATGTCTCCAGCCTGCAGTCTCCCCCGACGGGAGACTCAACTCGGTGATGTACGGGGGGGCTCGGTCGGGGATGCACGGGGGGGCTCGGCCGGGTCCGGCCGGGCGGGTCCGGCAGGGTGGGTCCGGCCGGTTGCGGGTCCGGCTGGTCGGGTATGGCCGGTCGACCGGCCGGTTGCTTCCGGTTGAACGGTGGCGCCTGCCGACAATCGGTTCTTCTCGGGACGGTACGTCGATCCGGACGCATTCCCGACTGCCATCCAACACGACTGCCGTGCCCGCCAGTTCGTACTTCTCGGTGACGGACTGCCAAAGATTGGCAGTCGACTGCCACAGCGTTGACACCCCTCTCGGCCGGACCTAGATTCGCCCTCAAGTCGATCTTGAACAAGTATCGAAATTCGATCACTCCGGGGACTGAGGGTTGATGAGCACGCTGGTTCTTTCCGCGTCCGATATCGCCACGCTCGTGCACGTTGTGGGCCGCGACAACCTGATGGACCGGATGATTGAACAAATGAGATCCGGAATGGCCGCGCTGGGCCGCGGCGAATTCGAACTCTCGCCGCGCCGCGGTGGATTCACCCGGAACGCCGACGGGCTCGGCGTCATCGAATGGATGCCGCATCACGAGCCCGGCCGCAGCATGACGCTGAAGACGGTGGGTTACACCCCGACCAATCCGCTCGGCCGCGGACTGCCCACCATTCTGGGCACCGTGACCCGGTACGACGACACCACGGGCCAGCTGGTGGCGCTCGCGGACGGCGTGGTGACCACCGCCATCCGGACCGGTGCCATGTCGGCGGTGGCGAGCGGGCTGCTGGCGCGGCCGGACAGCGCGACCGTCGGGTTCATCGGTGCGGGCGCGCAGGCGGTCACCCAACTGCACGCGCTCTCCCGCACGTTCCCGCTGCGGCGGGTCCTGGTGTCCGACGTCAACGCCGAGCACGCGGCCGGTTTCGCCCGCCGGGTCGCCTTCCTCGGCCTGGACGTCGCGTTCGAGACCGTCGCCCCGGAGCGGGTGGCCGCCGAGTCGGACATCATCTGCACCGCCACCACCGTGGGCGTGGGCGAGGGCCCCGTCCTGCCCGACGGCGAGATGCGCGCACATGTGCATGTGAACGCGGTCGGTGCCGACCTGCCGGGCAAGACCGAGCTGTCCTACGGTCTGCTGGACCGTTCGCTGGTCACCTACGACCACCTGCCGCAGGCCCTCATCGAGGGCGAGTGCCAGCAGCTTTCCGAGAATTCCCTCGGCCCTTCGCTGGCCACTTTCTGCGCGCACCCGGAGAAGGCCGAGGAATGGCGGGGGCGCAGCACCGTCTTCGACTCCACCGGTTTCGCCCTGGAGGACCACCTGGCGCTCGACGTCTTCCTCGAACTCGCCGAACAGCACGGCCTCGGCCGTCGTATCGACGTCGAATACCACCCGGCCGACAGCCTCAACCCCTATCCCTCGGAACCCCTTTCCGACCTTTCCGTCCGGGACTCCGAGGATTCGCTCCGGCCGGCCGTCGCCGCCGTCTGATCGATTTCCCCGAACTGCCCGGCAAGAGATTCACACATCGATCACGCGGAGAAGGCTGAACAGTGGGTATTGCGAACAAGCCTGGAAACAGCGGACTTGGCGCGGCGATGAGCAATCTCTTCGAGCGGACCCGCCGCAAGGAGGCGCCCGCCGGGGTCACCCCCGCGGGCCGGGACCGGCCGCTGCGGGCGTCGTTCGCGCAGACCCGACTGTGGTTCCTCGACCAGCTGGAGCCGGGCGGCGTCTCGTACAACATCCCGCTCACCATGCGGGTCCGGGGCGAGCTGGACGTCGCACACCTGGCCACGGCCGTCTCGACCGTGGTGGAGCGGCACGAGGCGCTGCGCACCGCGTTCACCGAGGACGGCGGGGAGCCCTTCCAGCGGGTCGTCGCGGCAGAGCCCGTACCGGTTCCGGTCGTGGAGGTGCCCGGCGCGGCCGATGAGCAGCTGGACAACGCCCGCGCGCTGGCCGGTGCGGAGATCGCCAAGCCCTTCGACCTGTCCGCCGCTCCGCTGGTGCGGGCCACCCTGCTGCGGCTGGCGGAGCAGGACCACATCCTGCTGCTGGTCCTGCACCACGTGGCCACCGACGCCTGGTCGCAGGGCGTGCTGGTACGGGAGCTGTCGGCGGTCTACGGGGCGCTCGACGCCGGTCGCACCCCCGCGCTGCCGGCCCTGCCCGTCCAGTACGCGGACTACGCCGTGTGGGAACGCGACCGGATGGCCGGTCCATCCCTGAAGCGTCAACTGGACTACTGGAAGCAGCAGTTGTCGGGCATGGAACCCGCACTGGAGCTGCCGACCGACCGGCCGCGCCCGTCGATCGCACGCCAGGAGGGCGAGGCGGTCGCCTGGACGCTGCCGCCGGAACTCGTCGACGCCGCACGCAAGCTGGGGGCCGAGGAGGACGCGACCCTCTACATGACGCTGCTGGCCGCGTTCCAGCTGGTGCTGTCGCGGTACGTCAACAACGAGGACGTCGCCGTCGGCACCCCGGTGGCGAACCGGGGCCGCTCCGAGATCGAGGGCCTCATCGGGTTCTTCGTCAACACGGTGGTGCTGCGCACCGACCTCTCCGGCGACCCCACCTACCGTGAGCTGCTGCACCGGGTCAGGGACGTCACGCTCGGCGCGTTCGCGCACGGTGAGCTGCCGTTCGAGTACCTGGTGGAGCACGTGCAGCCGGAGCGCGACCTCTCGCGCAACCCGCTGGTGCAGGTCCTCTTCCAGATGCTCAACATCCCCGCCGAGCGGCTCTCCCTGGGCCCGCTGGAGGTCGAGCAGTTCGACCCGGGCCGGGTGCTGACCCGGATGGACCTCGAATTCCACCTCATGAAGGCCGACGACGGCGGTCTGCTGGGCCACATCGTCTTCAGCAGGGCCCTCTTCGACCGGCCGACCGTCGAGCGGCTGCTGCACCACCTCGATGTCGTACTGCGCTCGGTGCTCGCCGACCCCGACCGGCCGGTCTCCGGGATCTCCCTGCTCGACGACGCCGAGCGGACGCTGGTGCTGGAGACGTTCAACGACACGGCCCGCCCCGTGCCCGAGGGTTCCCTCCCGGAGCTGTTCGCCGCGCAGGTGCGCCGCTCCCCCGACGCGACCGCCGTGGAGCACGGCGACGACCGTCTCACGTACGCGGAACTGGACCGCCGGTCGAACCGGCTGGCCCACCACCTGCGCGACCGCGGAGTCGGCCCCGAGGCGCTGGTCGGGCTGTGCGTCGCGCGCGGCGCCGAGGCGATCGTGGCGCTCCTCGGCATCCTCAAGACGGGTGCGGCGTACGTGCCGATCGACCCGCACCACCCCCGCGACCGCATCCGGTTCACCCTCCAGGACGCCCAGGTGGCGACGGCCGTCACCCAGCAGGACTTCGTGGAGCTGTTCGAGACCGCGGACACCTCGCTCGTCCTGGTGGACGCCGAGCGCGAGACGTTCGCCGGGCGGCCGGACACCGCGCCGGCGGTCGCCACCAGCCCCGACGACCTGGCCTACGTCATCTACACGTCCGGCTCCACCGGTGTGCCCAAGGGCATCCTGATGCCCGCCGCCTGCATCATCAACCTGGTGTCGTGGCAGAAGCGGGCGCTGCCCATCGGCTCCGACGCCAGGACGTCCCAGTTCGCCTCGCTGACCTTCGACATCTCCCTCCAGGAGATCTTCTCCTCGCTGCTGTACGGGGAGACGGTCGTCGTGCCGGACGAGGAACTGCGGATGGACCCCGCCGCGTACACCCGGTGGGCACACGAACAGGGGCTCTCCCAGCTCTTCGTGCCGAACGTGATGCTGCGGGCCATCTCCGAGGAGGTCGACGCGGAAGGCACCGAGCTGTCGGCGCTGCGTCACCTCTCGCAGGCCGGTGAGCCGCTCTCCCTCCACCAGGACCTGCGGGAGCTGTGCGAGCGGCGCCCCGAGCTGCGTCTGCACAACCACTACGGACCCAGCGAGGCCCATGTGGTCACCTCGTACTCGCTGCCCGCGTCCGTGTCCGACTGGCCGCTCACCGCGCCGATCGGCAGGCCCATCGACAACACCCGGGTCTATGTGGTCGACCGCGGCCTGCGGCCGGTTCCCGTGGGTGTGCCCGGTGAGCTGTGCGTCGCCGGCGCGGGTCTGGCCAGGGGGTACGCGGGGCGCCCCGAGCAGACCGCGGCCCGCTTCGTGCGGGACCCGTTCGCCGACGACGGGTCGCGGATGTACCGCTCGGGCGACCTGGTGCGCTGGCTGCCGGACGGCAACCTGGAGTTCCTGGGCCGGATCGACGACCAGGTCAAGATCCGCGGTTTCCGCATCGAGCCCGGGGAGATCGAGTCGATCCTCGTCCGGCACGAGGACGTCCTGCACGGCGCCGTGATCGTGCGCGAGGACGTACCGGGCGACAAGCGGCTCGTGGCGTACGCCGTCGCGGAGCCCGCCGCGGCCGACCGGGACGAGCGGCTGGCCGAGACGCTGCGCCGGCACATCGAGTCCGCGGTGCCGGAGTACATGGTTCCGTCCTCGGTGGTGCTGCTGGAGTCGATGCCGCTGACCACCGGCGGCAAGATCGACCGCGGTGCGCTGCCCGCGCCCGATCTGCGCACGGTGCTCGAAGTGGGCTACGTCGCCCCGAGCACCCCCGAGGAGGAGGCCGTCTGCGCCGTCTACGCCGAGCTGCTGGGCGCGGAGCGGGTGGGCGTGGAGGACGACTTCTTCGCCCTGGGCGGCCACTCCCTGATCGCGACCCGGGTCGTCGCCAAGCTGCGGACGGCACTCGGCGTCTCCGTACCGCTGAAGGCGATCTTCCAGCACCGGACTCCGCGGGAGCTGGGGGCCGCGATGGCCGCCGCCGCGGGGGCGGGGACGGCGCAGGAGCGTCCGCCGCTGGTGCCGGTGGAGCGGTCGCGTTCGCTGCCGGTGCCGCTGAGCTTCGCGCAGCGGCAGGCCGACATGTTCTTCGAGGACATCCTCAAGGCGGGCCACTGGAACATCCCGCTGGCCATGCGGGTCACCGGTGAGCTGGACCTCGTCCAGCTGCGGCGGGCCATGGAGATCCTCGTCGAGCGGCACGAGGCGCTGCGGATCACCGTCGTCACCGAGCCCGGCGGCTACGCCCAGGCCGTCCGCCCGAGCGCACCGCTGCGGATGGAGGTCATCGACGTCGACGACCCGGCGCAGGCCCCCGTGCTGGCGGGCCTGGAGGTCGCGAAGCCGTTCGACCTGACGCGGGACGCACTGGCCCGGGTGAGCGTGCTGCGCCTGGGCGAGCGCGACCACGTCCTGGTGCTGGCCCTGCAGCACCTGGTCACCGACGGCTGGTCCCGGGGAGTTCTCGTACGGGACCTGTCCGCGGTGTACTCGGCCCTGGTGGCCGGCACCGAGGCGGACCTGCCCGACATCCCGGTGCAGTACACCGACTACTCGCTGTGGGAGCAGCGGTGGCTCCAGGGGCCGGCGCTGGAGGAGCTGCTGGACCACTGGGAGCGGCACTACGCGGGCATGGTCCCGGCGGAGCTGCCCACCGACCGGCCCCGCCGGGCCATCGCCTCGTACGACAGCGAGGTCTTCCACTGGCGGCTGGAGCCCGAGGTCGTCAGGGCCGCCCGGGGACTGGGCGAGTCCGCGCACGCCACGCTGTTCATGACGCTGCTGACGGCGCTGAAGCTGGTGATCTCCATCCGCTCGGCGAGCCCGGACGTACTGGTCGGCATGCCGATGGCGGGCCGGGACCGCGACGAGCTGGAGCACGTCGTCGGTCTGGTCTCCAAGCTGCTCGCGGTACGGACCGACGTCGGCGGCGACCCCGCCTTCCACGAGCTGCTGGTGAAGGTGCGCGACGCGATGTCCGACGCGCACGCCCACCAGGACGTACCGTTCGTGCACTCCGTCGCCCGCTGGGCGAAGGGCGCCCCGCTGTTCGAGAACCCGCCGGTGAAGGTGGTCTTCCAGATCGTCAACACCCCGCCGCAGACGCTGCGTCTAGCGGAGGCCACGGCGGAGCCCTTCAAGGTGAGCCACCCACCGGTGCGCATCAACCTGGACCTGGAGATCGACCTGTACGAGGACGCCGCGGACGGCGCGCTCGTCGGCACGGTGCTCTACAGCTCCACGCTCTTCGACAGGGCGACCGTGGAGAGCCTGTGCGGTGACATCGAAGCCGTTCTCGTGCGCGCCGCCGAGGACGCCCACCGGCCGCTGTCGCAGGTGTGGAAGGAGCGCTCCGCTCCCGGATCCGTCTCCGGCTCCGCTCCCGGATCCCTTCCCGGGGCCCGCAGCGGCGGACGCACGGCACCACAGCCCGGTCAGTGAACGAGACACCCCGTCAGGATCAGCCCGTGTCACCGAGGATCATCATGGAAGCGGACGAGGCCGTAGCCGTCGTCGGAATGTCCTGCAGGTTCCCGCAGGCAGCCGGCCCCGCCGCCTTCTGGGAGCTGCTGAGCGCGGGCGGATCGGCCGTCACCGAGGTGCCGGCCGACCGCTGGACGGTGTCCGGGACAGCGCCCGCCGGTGTCCGGCACGGTGCCTTCCTCGACGACGTCGCCCACTTCGACCCCGGCTTCTTCGGCATCTCGCCGCGCGAGGCCGCGGCGATGGACCCGCAGCAGCGGCTGATGCTGGAACTGGCCTGGGAGGGCCTTGAGGACGCCGGCATCGTGCCCGCCGCCCTCGACGGCGCCACGGTCGGCACCTTCCTCGGGGTGACCTCGCAGGACTACGCCTCGCTCTCCCGCGGCCGGCGCTCGCACCACACGCTGACCGGCACGCAGCGGGCGATGACCGCGAACCGGATCTCGCACGGCCTCGGCCTGCGCGGCCCCAGCCTGGCGGTCGACGCGGGCCAGGCGTCCTCGCTGGTCGCGGTGCACATGGCGGCGGAGAGCGTGCGCCGCGGCGAGTCCGCGCTCGCGCTGGCGGGCGGGGTGAACCTCAACCTGGTCCCCGAGACGGCCGAGAACATCGCGGAGTTCGGGGCGCTCTCGCCGGACGGCCGCTGCTACACCTTCGACGCGCGCGCCAACGGCTACGTACGCGGCGAGGGCGGCGGGCTCGTCGTGCTGAAGCCGCTGTCCCGGGCCCGCGCCGACGGGGACACGGTCTACTGCGTCATCGCGGGCAGTGCCGTCAACAACGACGGCGGCGGCGACTCGCTGACCACACCGGACCCGCGCGGCCAGGCGGCGGTGCTGCGCCTCGCGCAGGAGCGGGCGGGGGTCTCGCCCGCGGACGTGCAGTACGTGGAACTGCACGGCACCGGTACGGCCCTGGGCGACCCCATCGAGGCGAACGCCCTGGGTCGCGTCTTCGCGGGTACGGGCGACGAGACGGCCGGTCCCGCGGAGACCGTCCCCACGGGAGCCGAAACCGAGTCACGAGCGGAAACCGAGGCGCGAGCGGGTGCCGCCCCCGTCGAGGTCGGCTCGGTGAAGACCAACATCGGGCATCTGGAGGCCGCGGCGGGCATCGCGGGGCTGCTCAAGACCGCGCTCGCCGTCCACCACCGCGGTCTCCCGGCGTCCCTCAACTTCGAGACCCCCAACCCCCGCATCCCGCTGGACCGGCTGCGGCTCTCGGTCCGCCGTACTCAGGGCGCCTGGCGCAACCCCGAGGCACCTCTGGTCGCGGGCGTCAGCTCGTTCGGCATGGGCGGTACGAACTGCCACGTCGTCCTCACCGAAGCACCCGCCGAACCGGCCGCCGCCCTGCCTGCTGCCGGGCCGGAATCCCCGGCCGCCGACGCCCCTTCCGTACCCGTGCTCCTGCCGTTGTCGGGTGCGACGGCAGGGGCCCTGCGCGACCAGGCACTCCGGCTCCGCGCGCACCTGGACCACGCCGACACCGCCGACCTCGCACACGCTGCCGACTCCGGCCTCGCCGACCTCGGCCGCTCCCTCGCCACCACCAGAACCCACTTCGCCCACCGGGCCGTCGTCGTCGCCGACGACCGGGCAGCCGCGGCACGGGTGCTGGACGCACTGGCACGGGGCGAGGAGACGACCGGACTGGTCACCGGTGTCGCGCGGGCCGCGGGCAAGGTCGCGTACAGCTTCACCGGGCAGGGCGCGCAGCGTCTCGGCATGGGCCTGGAGCTGGCTGCCGCGCACCCGGTGTTCGCCCGTGCCTTCGACGCCGTCTGCACCGAGCTGGACCGGCACCTCGACCGACCGGTCCGCGAGGTGATCGGCGGGCAGGACGCCCTGCTGCTGGAGCAGACCGTCCACGCCCAGGCCGCGCTGTTCGCCGTCGAGGTGGCGCTGTTCCGGCTGTTCGAGGAGTTCGCTCCCGCGCCGGACTTCCTCATCGGCCATTCGATCGGCGAGGTGGCCGCGGCACACGTCGCCGGAGTGCTGTCCCTGCCGGACGCCGCGGCCTTCGTCGCGGCCCGCGGCCGGCTGATGCAGTCCGTGCCCGAGCCGGGCGCGATGGTGCTCCTGGAGGCATCCGAGGACGAGGTCGTCGAAGCCCTGGCACAGGCCGGTGAGGCCGCCGCGGGGATCTGCGTCGCGGCGGTCAACGGGCCTTCCGCGACCGTGGTTTCGGGCGACGAACAGGCCGTACTCGACTTCGCCGCCGGCTGGAGCGGGCGGGAGCGGCGGACCAAGCGGCTGCGCACGAGCCACGCCTTCCACTCCGCCCACATGGACTCCGTGCTGGACGAGCTGCGCCGGGTCGCGGAGGGGCTGACCTTCCACGCTCCCCGGATTCCGCTGATCTCCAACGTCACCGGACAGCAGGCCACGGACCAGGAGCTGTGCTCCGCCGAGTACTGGGTGCAGCACGTCCGCCGGACCGTCCGCTTCCTGGACGGCGTGCGCCTGCTGGAGGCCGAGGGCGTCACGACCTTCGTGGAGCTGGGCCCGGACAAGGCGCTGACCACCCTGACGGCGGAATGCCTGACCCGCCCCGGTGTCCTGGTCGGCGCGCTGCGGCGCGACCGCTCCGAGCCCCGGGCACTGGCCACGGCGCTGGCCGAACTGCACGCATCGGGCGCCGAGTTGGCCTGGGACGCGCTGCTGCGCGGCGGCCGACGGGTCGCACTGCCCACCTACGCGTTCCAGCGCCGGCCGTACTGGATCGACACGGTGGAGCCCGCCGGGGCCGAGAGCACGGCGGCCTCCCTACCCGCCCCGGCCGTCCTCGGCACCGCCGAAGCGACCTCCGCCGCGGACACGGCCGTCGCCGACATACCCGTCACCGCCTCCGGGACCGCCGAGGCCGCCTCCGGCATCGACCGGCCGCGCAACGTGCTCGCGCTGGTGCGGCAGCACGCCGCGGTCGTCCTCGGGCACGACGGGCCGAACGCGGTCGACGAGGAGCGGACGTTCAAGGACCTCGGATTCGACTCGATCACCGCGGTCGAACTCTGCGGTCGCCTGGGCACCGCCACCGGCCTCGCTCTGCCCAGCACCTCGCTCTACGACCACCCGACCCCCGCCGCGCTCGCCGCCCACCTCGACCGCCTCGCCCGGGGCGAGCACGGGCCCGAGGACGCTGCGCGGGGCGCCGGAAAGGGCGCTGCCGTCGACGGCGACGACCCGGTGGTCATCGTCGGCATGGGCTGCCGGTTCCCGGGCGGCGTGCGCTCGCCCCAGGACCTGTGGCAGGTCGTGGCCGACGGCACGGACGCCGTCTCCGGCTTCCCCACGGACCGCGGCTGGGACCTCGAAGGGCTGTTCCACCCCGGCGCCGACGAGCCGGGCACCTCGTACGTCCGGGACGGCGGGTTCCTGCACGACGCCGCCGAGTTCGACGCGGCCTTCTTCGGGATCTCGCCGCGCGAGGCCGCCGCGATGGACCCGCAGCAGCGGCTGCTGCTCGAAACCTCCTGGGAGACCCTGGAACGCGCCGGGATCGCCCCCAACTCCCTCAAGGACAGCCGCACGGGCGTGTTCGTCGGCGCGTCGGCGTCCGGGTACGCGGTGGGCGCCGGAGAGTCGGCCGAGGGCTACCGGCTGACCGGCACCGCGGCGAGCGTCGCCTCGGGCCGGGTGTCGTACACGCTGGGCCTTGAGGGCCCCGCCGTGACGGTGGACACCGCGTGCTCCTCGTCGCTGGTGGCCCTGCACCTGGCGGTGCGGGCACTGCGGTCGGGCGAGTGCACGCTGGCGCTGGCCGGTGGCGTGAGCGTGATGGCCACCCCCGACATGTTCGTCGAGTTCTCCCGCCAGCGCGGCCTGTCCGAGGACGGCCGGTGCAAGGCGTTCGCCGCTGCCGCCGACGGCACGGGCTGGGCCGAGGGCGTCGGCATGCTCCTCGTCGAGCGCCTCTCCGATGCCGTACGCAACGGCCACCAGATCCTGGCCGTCGTACGCGGCTCCGCCGTGAACCAGGACGGCGCCTCCAACGGCCTCACCGCTCCCAATGGCCCCTCCCAACAGCGCGTCATCCAGGACGCGTTGGCCGCTGCCGGTCTCTCGACCGCCGACGTCGACGCGGTGGAGGCGCACGGTACGGGCACGAAGCTCGGCGACCCGATCGAGGCACAGGCGCTGCTCGCCACGTACGGCCAGGACCGGGAACACCCGCTGTTCCTGGGTTCCTTGAAGTCCAACATCGGCCACACCCAGGCCGCCGCGGGCGTTGCCGGCGTCATCAAGATGGTCCTCGCCATGCAGCACGGCGTGCTGCCGCAGACCCTGCACGTCGACGAGCCCACCCCGCACGTCGACTGGACGGCGGGTGCGGTCGAACTGCTCACCGAGCAGACCGACTGGCCGGAGACCGGCGGTCCACGGCGTGCGGGTGTGTCGTCGTTCGGCGTGAGCGGCACCAACGCCCACGTCATCGTGGAACAGGCCCCGGACGCGCCCGGATCCGAGCCGGAAAGCCCGGAGGCCGCAGCGCCGGTAGCACTCCCGTGGGTCCTCTCGGGCCACGGCGAGGCCGGTCTCAGGGCACAGGCGGAACGGCTGCGCTCCTACGTCACCGGCACCCGGGACACCACAGGCACCCCGGCCCGGTCCGCCGCCCAGGTCGGCTGGTCGCTGGCATCAACACGGGCCGTGCTCTCGCACCGCGCGGTAGTCGTGGGCTCCGACCAAGACGCGCTCGTACGAGGACTGGACGCGCTCGCGAACGGGGAGTCGGACCCGGCCGTCGTGCGGGGCAGCGCGGTTTCCGGCGATGTCGTCTTCGTGTTCCCGGGGCAGGGTTCGCAGTGGGTCGGCATGGCGAGTGAACTCCTCGCCACGTCCGAGGTGTTCGCCGCCCGGATGCGCGACTGCGCGGACGCGCTGGACGGGTTCGTGGACTGGTCGCTCCTCGACGTACTGGACGACAAGGACGCCCTGCTCCGGGTGGATGTGGTCCAGCCGGTGCTGTGGGCGGTCATGGTGTCGCTGGCGGAGCTGTGGCACTCGTACGGGGTGACCCCCGCCGCGGTGGTCGGGCACTCCCAGGGCGAGATCGCCGCCGCCTGCGTCGCAGGCGGGCTGAGCCTGGAGGACGGAGCACGTATCTCCGCTCTGCGCAGCAAGGCACTCCTCGCCCTTTCGGGCCGGGGCGGCATGGTCTCCGTACCCGTCCCCGCCGATCAACTCCGTGACCGGGAAGGCCTCTCGATCGCGGCCGTCAACGGCCCCGCATCCACCGTCGTCTCCGGCGACAACGACGTACTCGACGCCGTCCTCGCGGACTTCCCGCAGGCCAAGCGCATCCCCGTCGACTACGCCTCCCACTCCGCCCACGTCGAGGAAATCAAGGCCGAACTGGCCGAAGCACTCGCGCCCGTCGCCCCCCGGACCGGTGAGGTGCCCTTCCACTCCACCGTCACCGGCCAACTCACCGACACCGCAGAGCTGGACGCCGCCTACTGGTACGAGAACCTCCGCCACACCGTCCAGTTCCAGGACACCATCGAGGCGCTCCTCCACACCGGACACACCGTCTTCGTCGAGGCCAGCCCCCACCCCGTCCTCACCATCGGCATCCAGGACACCGCCGACACCCACGACACGGACATCCTCGCCACCGGCACCCTCCGCCGCGACCACGGCACCGTCGAGCAGTTCCTTCTCTCCCTCGCGCGTCTGCACGTATGCGGTGTGCGCGTCGACTGGCGGTCGGTCTTCGGTGAGGTGCGGCAGGTGGAGCTGCCCACGTACGCCTTCCAGCGGGAGCGGTTCTGGCTGGAGCCGTCCGGTGTGGACGCGGTGGACTCCCGGTTCTGGGACGCCGTGGAGCGCGAGGACCTGGAGTCGCTGGCGGCGACGCTGCGGATCGACGGTGCGTCGCTGGGCGAGGTCGTGCCCGCGCTGTCCGCGTGGCGCGGCCGGCGCCGTGAGCGGTCCGCCGTGGACTCCTGGCGTTATCGCATCGGCTGGCAGCCGCTGTCGGGGCTCGGTTCCGGGGTTCCCGACGGTACTTGGCTGGCGGTGGTCCCGGCGGGGGACGAGTGGTCGGCCGCGTGCGGCCGGGCGCTGGCGGAGCACGGTGCGCGGATCCGTACCGTCGAGGTGCGGCCGGACGCGGCCGACCGCGTGGCGCTGGCGGAACTGCTCGCGGACGCGGCGGGGGCCGGCGAGGTCGCGGGGGTCCTCTCGTTCCTGGCCGTCGACGAGCGCGCGCACCCCGTGCATCCGGCGCTCCCCCAGGGGCTGGCGCACACGGTGGAGCTGCTGTGCGCGGTCGAGGCCGCCGGTGTCGGGGCGCCGCTCTGGTGCGTCACCCGGTCCGCGGTCGCCGTGGACTCCGCCGACCCCGCTCCGAGCCCCGCCCAGGCGGCGGTCTGGGGCTTCGGCCGGGTGGCCGGGCTCGAAAGGTCCGCGCGCTGGGGCGGTCTGATCGACCTGCCCGCGGACTGCGACGCCCCGGTGCTGCGCCGGTTCCTCGCGGCGCTGGCCGGTGCGGGCGCCGAGGACCAGATCGCGGTACGGACCTCGGGGGCGCTGGGCAGGCGGCTGGAGGCCGCGGTGCCTTCGGGTCCGACGGACTCCTGGCGTCCGCGCGGCACGGTGCTGGTCACGGGTGGCACGGGTGCGCTGGGCGGGCACGTGGCGAAGTGGCTCGCCGGGGCAGGTGCGCAGCACCTCGTCCTGCTCGGCCGGCGCGGGCCCGACGCGCCGGGTGCCGCGGAGCTCGCGGCCGAACTGACCGTTCTGGGTGCCCGGGTGACCCTGACGGCGTGCGACGTGACCGACCGCGCCGCCCTCGCGGACGTGCTCGGCTCGCTGCCGGAGCCGCCGACGGCCGTGGTGCACCTGGCGGGTGCCGTGCAGTTCGGCACTCCGGTGGAGGCCGGTCCCGACACGTACGCGGACGCGTTCCGCGCCAAGGTGACCGGTGCGGCCCACCTGGACGAGCTGCTGGGTGACGCGCCCCTGGACGCGTTCGTCCTGTTCTCGTCGGGCTCGGCGGTCTGGGGCGGTACGGGGCAGGCGGGCTATGCCGCCGCGAACGCCTACCTGGACGCCCTGGCCCAGCAGCGCAGGGTGCGCGGCCTGGCGGCCACTTCCGTGGCGTGGGGTGCGTGGGGCGGCAGCCTGGACGGTGCGGACGAGGAGCGGCTGCGGCGGGGCGGTCTGCGGCCGATGCGGCCCGAACTCGCGGTGGCCGAGATCGGCCGGGCGGGCGGTTCGGGCGAGCCGTGCCCGACCGTCGCGGACATCGACTGGGAGACGTTCGCCCCGGCGTTCACCGCTGTCCGTACGAGCCCGCTGATCGGCGATCTGCCCGCCGTGCGCGAGGCGCTGGCGTCGGAGCGCGGGGAGGCGCCCGGTGACCGTGCCGGGCTGCGCGCCCGGCTGGCCCCGCTGCCCGCCGCCGAGCAGGAGAGGGTGCTGACGGACCTGGTGCGCGAGCACGCCGCCGCCCTGCTGGGGCACCGCGATCCGTCGGCGGTGGTGGCGACGGCGCCGTTCCGCGAGCTGGGCTTCGACTCGCTGACCGCGGTGGAGCTGCGTACCCGGCTGAACGCGGCCACCGGTCTGCGGCTGCCGTCCACCCTGCTGTTCGACCACCCGACCTGCCGGGCGCTCGGCACGCTGCTGCGCACCGAACTGCTGGGCCCCGACGCGTCGGGGGCTGAGGCCGGGGCGGACGCGGCTGCGGCCCCGTACGCCTCCGACGAGCCTCTCGCCATCGTCGCGATGAGCTGTCGGTTCCCCGGGGGCATCAGCTCCCCGGAGGACCTCTGGCGGCTGGTCGGGGAGGGCGGGGAGGCCCTGTCCGCGTTCCCCGACGACCGCGGCTGGGCCACGGAGGGGCTGTACGACCCGGACCCGGACCGGCCGGGCACGTCGTATGTGCGCTCCGGCGGCTTCCTGCACGACGCGGCGGAGTTCGACCCGGGCTTCTTCGGGATCTCGCCGCGCGAAGCCCTGGCGATGGACCCGCAGCAGCGTTTGCTGCTGCAGTCCGCCTGGGAGGTGTTCGAGCGTGCCAGGATCGCGCCGGACTCGGTTGGTGCCAGCAGTACCGGTGTCTTCATCGGCGGCTGGGGGCAGGGCTACCCGTCGGACTCCGACGAGGGTTACGCGCTGACGGGTTCCGCGACCAGTGTGATGTCGGGTCGTATCGCCTATGCGCTGGGGCTGCACGGCCCCGCGCTCACCGTGGACGCGGCGTGTTCGTCGTCGCTGGTGGCGCTGCACCTGGCGTGCGAGTCGCTGCGCAGGGGCGAGTGCTCGATGGCGCTGGCGGGCGGGGTCACCGTGATGGCGACGCCGGCCACGTTCGTGGAGTTCTCGCGTCAGCGGGGGCTCGCGGCGGACGGCCGCTGCAAGTCGTTCGCCGCGGGCGCGGACGGTACGGGCTGGGGCGAGGGCGTCGGCATGCTCCTCGTCGAGCGCCTCTCCGACGCGGAGCGCAACGGCCACCAGGTCCTTGCCGTCGTGCGGGGCTCCGCCGTCAACCAGGACGGCGCCTCCAACGGTCTCACCGCCCCCAACGGCCCCTCCCAGCAGCGCGTCATCCAGGCCGCGCTGGCTTCCGCCGGGCTGACGTCCGCCGAGGTGGACGCGGTGGAGGCGCACGGCACGGGGACCACGCTGGGCGACCCGATCGAGGCGCAGGCACTCCTCGCCACGTACGGCCAGAACCGCGAAAAGCCCCTCCTGCTCGGCTCGGTGAAGTCCAACATCGGCCACACCCAGGCCGCCGCCGGTGTCGCCGGCGTCATCAAGATGGTCCTCGCCATGCAGCACGGCGTGCTGCCGCAGACCCTGCACGTGGACGAGCCGACACCCGAGGTGGACTGGTCGGCGGGCGCGGTGGAGCTGCTGACCGAACGTACGGAGTGGCCGGAGGCCGGGCGACCGCGTCGGGCAGGTGTGTCCGCGTTCGGCGTGAGCGGCACCAACGCCCACGTCGTACTGGAGCAGGCCCCGCCGACGGCCGTCCCCGGGCCGGAGGCCGACGCCGCGGGCGTGTCCGGGACGTCGCCGGTGGTGCCCTGGGTGGTGTCGGGCGACAGCGAGGCGGGGCTGCACGCACAGATCGAGCGCCTGCACTCCTTCGTGACGGAGCACCCGCAGCTGTCCCCCGCCGACATCGGCCGGTCGTTGGCCTCGACGCGGGCGAGGCTGTCGCACCGCGCGGTCGTCGTGGGTTCGTCGCGGGAGGAGCTGCTGCGCGGGCTGGACGGGCTGGGGGCCGCGCAGGCTGCGGAGCCGGGGCGCGGTGTGGTCTTCGTGTTCCCGGGCCAGGGTTCGCAGTGGGTCGGCATGGCGAGTGAACTCCTCGCCACGTCCGAGGTGTTCGCCGCCCGGATGCGCGACTGCGCGGACGCGCTGGACGCGTTCGTGGACTGGTCGCTCCTCGACGTGCTGGACGACAAGGACGCCCTGCTCCGGGTGGATGTGGTCCAGCCGGTGCTGTGGGCGGTCATGGTGTCGCTGGCGGAGCTGTGGCGTTCGTACGGGGTGACCCCCGCCGCGGTGGTCGGGCACTCCCAGGGCGAGATCGCCGCCGCCTGCGTCGCGGGCGGCCTCAGCCTGGAAGACGGAGCACGCATCTCCGCCCTCCGCAGCAAGGCACTCCTCGCCCTCTCCGGACACGGCGGCATGGTCTCCGTACCCCTCCCGGCCGATCAACTCCGCGACCGCGACGGACTCTCCATCGCGGCTGTCAACGGACCCGCCTCCACGGTCGTCTCCGGGAGCAACGAGGTCCTCGACGCGGTCCTCGCGGAGTTCCCGCAGGCCAAGCGCATCCCCGTCGACTACGCCTCCCACTCCTCGCACGTGGAGCAGATCAAGGACGAGCTGGCACAGGCGTTGGCGACGGTGCGGCCCCGCACCGGGAACGTGCCGTTCTACTCCACCGTCACGGGTCGGCTGACGGACACCGCCGATCTCGACGCGGCCTACTGGTACACCAACCTGCGCGAAACCGTCCGCTTCCAGGACACCGTCACCGCCCTGCTCGACCACGGGCACAGCGTCTTCGTCGAGTCGAGCCCGCACCCCGTCCTCACCATCGGCGTCCAGGGCACCGCCGACACCCACGGCACGGACATCCTGGCCACCGGCACCCTCCGCCGAGACCTGGGCGGGCCGCGTCAGTTCCTCGCGTCGCTGTCCCTGCTGCACGTGCGGGGGGTCGAGGTGGACTGGGCGGCGGCGTTCGCCGGGCTCGGGGCGCGGATCGTGGATCTGCCGACGTACGTCTTCAAGCGCGAGCGCTTCTGGGCGGAGCGGCCCCGGCAGGCGGCCGGGTCCGCCCGCCTGGACCACCCGGTGCTGAGCGCGGAGGTGCCGCTGCCGGACTCCGGCGGTGGTGTGCTGACCGGTGTGCTGGGTGTGGCGGGTCAGCCGTGGCTGGCCGACCACTCGGTGTCGGGCGCGACGGTCTTCCCCGGTACGGGCTTCGTGGAACTGGCGTTGCAGGCGGGCCTGCGGTTCGGCTGCCACCTGGTGGAGGAACTGACGCTGGAGGGGCCCCTGGTGCTGCCGGAGCGGGGCGACGTCGAGGTGCAGACCTCGGTGTCGGGGGCCGACGAGGAGGGACGCCGTGCGGTGTCCGTCCACGCGCGGCGCGACGGCGGTGCCTGGGTGCGGCACGCGACGGGTTCCCTGCGCGGTGCCGGCGACCCGCCGCCCGCCGCACGGGAGTGGCCGCCGGCGGGTGCCGTACGGGTGGACACGGACGACGTGTACGAGGCGCTGGCGCGGCGCGGATACGCCTACGGCCCGGTGTTCCGGGGCCTGCGTGCCGCCTGGCGGCGCGGCGCCGAGCTGTTCGTCGAGGTGGCGGTGGGCCAGGAGGCCCAGAACGACGCCGAACGGTGTGCCGTACACCCGGCCCTGCTCGACGCGGCGCTGCACGGCGTCGGGCTGGGCGGACTCCTCCCGGACGACGACCGGACGTATCTGCCGTTCTCCTGGACCGGTGTGGCCGTGCACGGTGTCGGTGCGTCGTCCCTGCGGGTGGCGTTGTCCCCGGCGGGCAACGACGCGCTGTCGCTGGCGGTGCACGACGGCTCGGGCGAGCCGGTGCTGTCCGTGGACTCGCTGGTGCTCCGTCCGGTCTCGGCCCGTCAGCTCGCCGACGCCCGGGGCGTCGTGGCCGACTCGCTGTTCCGGGTGGAGTGGACGGAGCGTGCGCTCGGCACGTGGGACGGTCCGCCTCCCGCCGAATTCGCTGCGCTCGTGCCCGGCGGGGCGGTGCCGGAGTGGGTGCGGGCCGACGGCACGGATGCGGTCGCGGCGCTGGACGTCGTACAGCGCTGGCTGTCCGAGCCCCGGTACGCCGTCGCACGGCTGGCCGTCGTCACCCGGCGTGCGGTGGCGGCCTCGGCCGGGGAGGACGTCGCGGATCTCGACGCCGCCGCCGTGTGGGGGCTCGTGCGGTCCGCGCAGACGGAGCACCCGGACCGGTTCCTGCTCGTCGACCTCGAAGCGGCGGGCCAAGACGCGGTGCTGCCCGACCTGGCGGCGGCTGCCGCCGCGGGCGAGTCGCAGGTCGCGGTGCGCGGCGGACGGGTGCTGGTGCCCCGGCTGGTCGCGGCACCGCGCGGCACCGGCCCCGAGCTCGCGGAAGGCACCGCGCTGGTGACCGGCGGCACCGGAACGCTCGGTGCTCTCGTCGCCAGGCACCTCGTCACCGCCCACGGCGTACGGGACCTGGTGCTGGTCAGCCGCCGCGGTGGTGCCGCCCCCGGCGCGTCCCTCCTGACCGAGGAACTCCGGGCGCTCGGCGCCCTCGTCCGCGTCGAGGCGTGCGACGTGGCGGACCGGGACGCCGTGGCGGACCTGATCGCCTCCGTTCCCGGGCTGCGCACCGTCGTGCACACCGCGGGCGTGCTCGACGACGGCACCGTGACCGCACTGGACGCCGCCCGGCTGCACCACGTGCTGGCCCCCAAGGCGCTCGCCGCCCGGCACCTCCACGAACTCACCCGGGAGCACGACCTCGCCGCCTTCGTCCTCTTCTCGTCCGCCGCGGGCATCCTCGGCAACGCGGGGCAGGCCGGGTACGCCGCCGCCAACGTGTACCTCGACGCCCTCGCCGCGCACCGGCGGGCCGCCGGTCTGCCCGCGACCTCCGTCGCCTGGGGCTTCTGGGAGCAGCGCAGCGAGCTGACCGGCAACCTCAACGAGGTGCAGCTGGCCCGGATCTCCCGTGCGGTCGGTACGAGTCTCAGCGACCGGGACGGACTGGAGCTGTTCGACGCCGCGCTGGCCTCCGGCGAGGCGATGGTGCTGGCCGACCCGCTGAACCTGCCCGCCCTGCGCGAGCAGGCGGCCACCGGGGTCCTGCCCCCCGTGCTGCGCGCCCTGGTGCCCGCGCCCGTCCGCCGGTCCGCCGCGGGCACCGGCACCGCGTCCGGGCTGCGGCACCACCTGGCGGGCCGGCCGGAAGCGGAACAGCGCGGTCATGTCCTGGAACTGGTGCGGGAGCACATCGCGGCCGTGCTCGGCCACTCGTCGGCGGCGTCCGTCGAGCCGTCGCGGACCTTCCAGGAGATCGGCTTCGACTCGCTGACCGCCGTGGAACTGCGCAACCGGATCGCTGCGGCAACCGGCGTACGGCTGCCGGCCACCGCCGTCTTCGACCACCCGACGCCCGCCGTGCTCGCGGAGTTCGTGCGCGGGCAGGCGCTGGGCACGGACGCGGCACCGGCGGTGGTCGCGGGCCCGACGGCCGCCCCCGACGACGATCCCGTCGTGATCGTCGGCATGAGCTGCCGCTACCCCGGCGGCATCGACTCCCCCGAGGACCTGTGGCGGTTCGTCGACTCCGCATCCGACGCGGTGTCGGTGCTGCCGACCGACCGCGGCTGGGACCTGGCGGGCCTGCACGGCGCCCAGGGCGGTACGGGTACCTCGTCCACGCACAGCGGCGGTTTCCTCTACGACGCGGCCGAGTTCGACGCCGGGTTCTTCGGGATCTCCCCGCGCGAGGCCGCCGCGATGGACCCGCAGCAGCGGCTGCTCCTCGAAGCATCCTGGGAGGCGCTGGAGCGGGCCGGCATCGCCCCGGACTCGCTGAAGGGCAGCAGGACCGGTGTCTTCACCGGTGTGATGTACCACGACTACGCCTCCTGGCTGCGCGAGGTTCCCGAGGAGGCCGAGGGCTACCTGGGCACGGGCACCGCGGGCAGTGTCGCGTCGGGCCGGGTGTCGTACACGCTGGGCCTGGAGGGGCCCGCGCTGACGGTGGACACGGCGTGCTCGTCGTCGCTGGTGGCGCTGCACCTGGCGGTGCAGGCGCTGCGGCGCGGCGAGTGCTCGATGGCGCTGGCGGGCGGGGTGACCGTGCTGGCGACGCCGCAGATGTTCGTGGAGTTCTCCCGGCAGGGCGGTCTCGCCCCTGACGGCCGGTGCAAGTCGTTCGCGGACGCGGCGGACGGCACGGGCTGGAGCGAGGGCGTGGGCATGCTCGTCGTGGAGCGGCTGTCGGACGCCGTACGCAACGGGCACGAGGTCCTCGCGGTCGTACGCGGTTCCGCCGTCAACCAGGACGGTGCCTCCAACGGACTCACCGCCCCCAACGGTCCTTCCCAACAGCGCGTCATCCGCGAGGCGCTGGCCTCGGGCGGGCTGTCGCCGCAGGACGTCCACGCGGTGGAGGCGCACGGTACGGGCACGAAGCTGGGCGACCCGATCGAGGCGCAGGCGATCCTCGCGGCGTACGGGCAGGACCGCGAACACCCCCTGCTGCTGGGCTCGGTGAAGTCCAACATCGGCCATACCCAGGCCGCCGCGGGCGTGGCCGGGGTCATCAAGATGGTCATGGCGATGCGCCACGGCGTCCTGCCGCGGACCCTGCACGTCGACGAGCCGTCGCAGCATGTCGACTGGGCGTCCGGCGCGGTCGAACTGCTCACCGAGCCGGCCGACTGGCCGAAGACCGGTGGGCCGCGACGTGCGGGAGTGTCCTCGTTCGGCGCGAGCGGCACCAACGCCCACGTCGTACTGGAACAGGCACCGGCGGAGGCCGCCGAGGCCCACGAGGAGACTCGCAGTGAACTGCCTTCGATTCCCTGGGTGTTGACCGCCGAGGGAGAGACGGCACTGCGGGCGCAGGCGCAACGCCTCAAGGCCTTCGTGCAGGCCGATCCGGAGCTGGATCCGGCGGATGTCGGCTGGTCGCTGCTCTCGACCCGGGCGGTTCTGTCGCACCGTGCGGTGGTCGTGGGCAAGGACCGCGACGAGCTGCTCCAGGGGCTGGACTCGCTGGTTCCGGGGACGGCCGTGTCGGGTGGGCTGGGCGTCCTGTTCACCGGCCAGGGCTCGCAGCGGCTCGGTATGGGCCGCGAACTGCACGCCGCCTATCCGGTGTTCGCAGAGGCATGGGACGAGGTGTGTGCCGCACTCGACGCACACCTCGACCGGCCGCTCACCGAGGTCGTGTGGGGCGAGGACGCGGACCTGCTGCGGGAGACCGTCTACGCACAGGCTGGTCTCTTCGCACTCGAAGTGGCGCTGTACCGACTCGTGTCGTCGTGGGGCGTCACCCCCGGCCACCTCCTCGGCCACTCCATCGGCGAACTCTCCGCCGCACACGTAGCCGGAGTCTGGTCACTGGCCGACGCAGCAAAGATCGTCACCGCGCGCGGACGGCTCATGCAGGCCCTCCCGGCAGGCGGAGCCATGGCCTCCGTCAACGCACCCGAAACCGACGTCACCCCGCTGCTCGACGACCGTGTCACCCTGGCCGCCGTCAACGGACCCTCCTCGGTCGTGATCTCCGGCGACGAAGACGCCGTCGAAGCCGTCGTCGACGTACTGAACGCCCAGGGCGTGAAGACCCGTCGGCTGCACGTCAGCCACGCCTTCCACTCGCACCGCATGGACGCCATGCTCGACGACTTCACCGCCGTCCTGCGCACCGTGGAATTCCAGGCGCCCACCCTGCCCATCGTCTCCAACGTCACGGGTGAGGTGGCGGGACCAGAGCTGTGCACCCCTGACTACTGGGTGCGGCACATCCGCGAGACCGTACGGTTCGCCGACGGGCTCGACACCCTGCGCGCCTCCGGCACCGCGACCTTCCTCGAACTCGGCCCCGACGGCTCCCTCACCTCGCTGACCTCCGACGACGGCATCCCCGCACTCCGGCACTCCCGCCCGGAGGCGGCCACTCTGACGGCCGCGCTGGGCAGCCTCTTCGTACGTGGTACCGCCGTGGACTGGAGCAAGGTGTTCTCCGGGGCCCGGCGGGTGGCCCTGCCCACGTACGCCTTCCAGCGCGAGCGCCACTGGCTTGAGGCGCCCGCCGGTGCGGAGTCCGCAACCAGCGCCGTCGACGCCGCGTTCTGGGAGGCCGTCGAGCGGGGGGATCTGAGTGCCCTCGGCATCGACGCCGACCAGCCGCTCCACCAGGTGCTGCCGGCCCTGTCGTCGTGGCGGCGCGCCCGCCAGGAACAGTCGGTGGTCGACTCCTGGCGCTACCGCCTCACCTGGGCACCCGTCACCGGCATGTCCGCCGCGACGGAGCCGTCCGGCACCTGGCTGCTCGTGGCCGAGCCCGGCGCCCGGAGCGAGGACACGGCCACGGTCACCGCCGCGCTGCGTACCGCCGGAGCCGACGTACAGGTCACCACGGTCGACGAACTGGCCGGTGACGGCTCCGTGGCCGGAGTGGTCTCCCTGCTGCCGGTGACGGAGACGGTCGCGCTCGTCCAGGCCCTCGCCACGGCCGACGTCGACGCACCGCTGTGGTGCGTCACGCGCTGCGCGGTCTCCGTGTCCGGTGACGACGACACCGCGGTCGACCCCGAGCAGACCGGGGTCTGGGGTCTCGGCCGTGTCATCGCCCTCGAACTCCCCGACCGCTGGGGCGGGTTGGTCGACCTGCCCGCGCTGCCGGACGAGCGTGTCGAAGGGCTGCTGGGGCGCGTCCTCGCGGGCTCGACCGGCGAGGACCAGGTCGCGCTCCGCGCCTCCGGCGCGTGGGGCTGCCGTCTGACCCGGGCCACTCCGGTGCCGGACCAGACCGACGCTCCCGAGTTCGCGGGGAGTGCGCTGGTAACCGGTGGTACGGGAGCGCTGGGCGGCCATGTCGCCCGCTGGCTCGCCACCACCGGCACCACCCACCTCATCCTCACCAGCCGACGCGGCCCCGACGCACCCGGCGCAGACGAACTCGCCACCGAACTCGAAGCACTCGGTGTACAGGTCACCCTTGCCGCCTGCGACGTCGCCGACCGCGACGCCCTCGCCGCGCTCCTCGGCACGATCCCCGACCTGCGCACGGTCGTCCACGCGGCGGGCACCCTGGACGACGGCGTCCTCGAATCGCTCACCCCCGGGCGCATCCACCACGTCCTGAACGCCAAGGCCCACAGCGCACACCACCTCCACCACCTCACCCGCCACCTCGACCTCGACCACTTCGTCCTCTTCTCCTCCGCCGCGGGCACCCTCGGCAACCCCGGCCAGGCCAGTTACGCCGCCGCCAACGCCACCCTCGACGGACTCGCCCACCACCGCCGCGCCCAAGGGCTCCCCGCCACCTCCATCGCCTGGGGCGCCTGGGCAGGACCCGGCATGGGCACCGGGCAGCAGCTGCTGCCCGGGATGGATCCGGCGCAGGCGGTCGGCGCGATGGGGGCGGCGCTCGCGGCGGGCGAGACCACGGTGATGGTCGCCGACGTGGAGTGGGCGGACTTCGCGTCCCGGTTCACCGGGCTGAGCGGCGGGCCGCTGCTGCGCGGGCTGCTGGGCGACCTGCCCGTGGCAGCGGCACCGGCCGAGGCAGCCGGGGCGGCGGACGAACTCGCCGCCCGGCTGCGGTCGATGCCGCAGGCAGAGCGGGACCGGACGGTGCTGGAACTGGTCCGTGCGCAGGTGGCGGCCGTGCTCGGCCATGCGAAGTTCTCGGCGGTGGACCCGGCGCGCCGGTTCCAGGAGATCGGGTTCGATTCGCTGGCCGCCGTACAGCTGCGCAACCGGATCGGTGCGGCCACCGGCGTACGGCTCCCCGCCTCGGTCGTCTTCGACCATCCGACCCCGGCGGCGCTCGCCGCGCACGTCCTCGACCGGCTGGCCGGGGACGGGCAACCGCCTCCCGTGCTCGCCGAGCTGGCCCGGCTGGAGGCGGCGCTCGCCGCGCTGCCGGCCGGCGACGAGGCCGGTACGGAAGTCGCGGCGCGGCTCCAGAACCTGCTGTCCCAGTGGACGGCGCCCGGCAGCGAGGACGTCGACCTGGAAGTCGACTCCGCCTCCGACGACGAAATATTCGATCTCATCGGCAAGGAATTCGGTATCTCGTGACTTCTTCGCAGAACACCAATTCACCGTCGAATGAGTTCAGTTCCACCTCGAAAGGGCAGTCCGCGATGTCGAACGAAGAGAAGCTGCGTCATTTCCTGAAGGAGATGACGAAGGATCTGCGGCAGACGCGCCAGCGCCTCCAGGAGGTGGAGGCCAAGAACCACGAGCCGATCGCCATCGTGGGTATGACCTGCCGTTTCCCCGGTGGGATCAGCTCTCCTGAGGCGCTCTGGGAGTTCGTTTCGGCGGGCGGCGACGCGGTGACGGACTTCCCCGGCGACCGCGACTGGGACTTGGAGGGCCTCTTCGACGGGACGGGCGGCTCCGGTACGTCCGTCACCCGGTTCGGCGGATTCCTCCACGACATCGCGGAGTTCGACGCGGGCCTGTTCGGCATTTCGCCGCGCGAGGCCGTCGCGATGGACCCGCAGCAGCGGCTGCTGCTGGAGACCGCCTGGGAGGTGTTCGAGCGGGCCGGCATTTCGGCGGAGTCCGCCAAGGGCAGCGCTACGGGTGTGTTCATCGGCACCAACGGCCAGGACTACGCCACGCTCCTGAGCGCGGCGCGCGACGAGGTGCAGGGGCACCTCGGCACCGGCAGCGCGGCAAGTGTGATCTCCGGCCGGGTGGCGTACACCTTCGGTCTGGAGGGCCCGACGGCCACCGTGGACACGGCCTGCTCGTCCTCCCTGGTCGCCCTGCACCTGGCGGTGCAGGCGCTGCGCAACGGCGAGTGCTCGCTCGCGCTCGCGGGCGGCGTCACGATCATGACCACGCCCAGCACGTTCGTCGAGCTGTCGGCGCAGGGCGGGCTGGCCGTCGACGGGCGTTCCAAGGCGTTCTCCGCGGACGCCGACGGCACGGGCTGGGGCGAGGGCGTCGGCATGCTCCTCGTCGAGCGGCTGTCGGACGCGGAGCGCCACGGTCACCCGGTGCTGGCCGTGGTGCGGGGCTCCGCCGTGAACCAGGACGGTGCCTCCAACGGGCTGACCGCGCCGCACGGCCCGTCCCAGCGACGGGTCATCAACGCCGCCCTGGCCAATGCCCGGCTCTCCGCGTCGGACATCGACGCCGTCGAGGCGCACGGTACGGGGACGAAGCTGGGCGACCCGATCGAGGCGCAGGCGCTGCTGGACACCTACGGGCAGGACCGGGACCGGCCGCTGTGGCTCGCCTCGGTGAAGTCGAACCTCGGGCACACCCAGGCCGCGGCCGGTGTGGCCGGTGTGATCAAGATGGTCATGGCGATGCGCCACGGCGTGCTGCCGCGGACCCTGCACGTGGACGAGCCGACTCCGCACGTCGACTGGTCGGCCGGGGCCGTGCGGGTGCTGACCGAGGACACGTCGTGGCCCGGGGGCGACAGGCCGAGGCGGGCGGGTGTGTCCGCGTTCGGTGTCAGCGGCACCAACGCCCATGTGATCGTGGAGCAGCCCGGGTTCACGGACGGACCGGCGGACACGACCGGCGTGACGCAGGCACCGTCCGGCGTGACGCAGGCACCGTCCGGCGTGACGGAGGCGCCGGCGGCCACCCGTGCGGCCGGGGCCGGGGCCGGGCTGCCCGGTTCCGTACCGTCGGCGGTGCCGTGGGTGCTGTCGGGTCACGGTGAGGCCGCGCTGCGGGCGCAGGCCGCGCGCCTGGTGGCCGAGGTGGGCACGTTGGACCCCGTCGACGTGGGTCTTTCGCTGGCCACGACGCGCTCCGCGCTGTCGCACCGCGCGGTGGTGACCGGTGCCGGGCGGGACGAACTGCTGGCCGGTCTGTCGGCCCTGGCGTCCGGTGAGCCGTCCGCGCAGGTCGTCGAGGGCGTGGCGGGTGCCGACACCGGGGTGGTGTTCGTCTTCCCCGGTCAGGGCACCCAGTGGGCGGGCATGGCCGTCGAACTGCTGGAGACCTCGCCGGTGTTCGCCCGGCGGTTCGCGGAGTGCGCGGCCGTGCTGGAGACGTACGTCGACTGGTCGGTCGCGGACGTGGTGCGCGGGGTGCCCGGGGCGCCGTCGCCGGACCTCATCGAGGTGCTGCAGCCGGTGCTGTTCACCGTGATGCTGTCGCTGGCCGAGCTGTGGGCGTCGCACGGGGTGCGGCCCGCGGCCGTGGTGGGGCACTCGCAGGGCGAGATCGCGGCGGCCTGTGTGGCCGGGGCGCTGTCGCTGGAGGACGCGGCGAAGGTCGTGGTGCTGCGCAGCAGGCTCTTCGCCGAGAAGCTGGTCGGCCGGGGTGCCATCGCTTCGGTCGCGCTGCCCGCCGCCGAGCTGGCGGTGCGGCTCGAAGCGTGGGGCGAGCGGCTGACGGTGGCCGGTGTCAACGGGCCCGCGGCCTCGACGGTCGCCGGTGATCCCGAGGGGCTGGCGGAGTTCGTCGAGGCGTGCGTGCGGGACGGGGTGCGGGCCCGGGTCGTGCCCGCGACGGTGGCCTCGCACTGTGCGCAGGTCGAGCCGCTGCGCGAGGAGCTGCTGGAGCTGCTGGCGGACGTCGCGCCGCGCCGCGCGGACGTGCCGTTCTACTCCACGGTGACGGGCGGGCTGCTGGACACGTCCGGGCTGGACGCGGAGTACTGGTTCCGCAACGCCCGGATGCCGATCGACTTCGTGGGTGCGCTGCGGTCGATGTTCGCCGACGGGTACCGGGTGTTCGTGGAGTCCAGCTCCCACCCGGCGCTGGCCTCGGGTGTCCAGGACACCGCCGAGGCGGCCGGTGAGCAGGTGGTGGTGACCGGTTCGCTGCGCCGCGACGAGGGCGGGCTCGCCCGGTTCCACTCCTCGCTCGCACGACTCCACGTGTCCGGGACACGGGTCGACTGGCGGCCCGCGTTCCCCGGTGGCGGCCGGGTGGAGCTGCCGACGTACGCGTTCCAGCGGGAGCGTTTCTGGCTGACTCCGGCGGCGGGCCGGGGCGACGCGTCCTCGCTGGGCCTGGGTGCGGTGGACCACCCGCTGCTGGGTGCGACGGTGACGCTGCCCGCATCCGGCGGCTGTGTGCTGACGGGCCGGCTGTCGCAGGCGACCCACCGCTGGCTCGGCGACCACGCGCTGTCCGGTGTCGTGCTGCTGCCGGGGACGGGTTTCGTCGAGCTGAGCCTTCAGGCGGGGCTGCGGTTCGGCTGCGACGTGGTGGAGGAACTGACGCTGGAGGGGCCGCTGGTGCTCCCGGAGCGGGGTGCCGTCGAGGTCCAGGTGTCGGTCGGCGACGCGGACGGGGCGGGGCGCCGCCCGGTGTCGGTGTACTCGTGCCGGGAGGGCGAGTGGGTACGGCACGCGAACGGTACCCTCGGCACCGGTGCACGGCAGCAGGAGCACGCTCCGCAGGCGTGGCCGCCGGCCGGTGCGGAGCGGGTGGACGCGGGCGGCCTCTACCCCTCGCTCGCCGAGCGCGGCTACGCCTACGGCCCGGTGTTCCAGGGTCTGCGCGCCGCCTGGCGGCACGGTGACGAGGTGTTCGCCGAGATCGTCGTGCCGCAGGAGGCGCTGGGCGACGCGGCCCGCTGCGCGGTGCACCCGGCGCTGCTGGACGCCGCGCTGCACGGCATCCGGTTCGGGGACTTCGTCTCCGACGACCGGCTGGCGTACGTGCCGTTCGCCTGGAGCGGCGTCTCGCTGACGGCGGTGGGCGCGACGACCCTGCGGGTGGTGCTGTCCCCCGCCGGGCCGGACACCGTCGCCCTGCGGGCCACGGACACCACCGGCGCACCCGTGCTGTCGGTACGCGCGCTGGCGCTGCGGCCCGTCACGGCGGCGCAGTTGCACGACGCCCGTGGGGGCGCTGCCGCGTCGCTGTACGGGGTGGAGTGGTCGGAGCGCGACTTCGGTGTGCAGGACGCTTCGGCGCTGGGTGCCCTCGACGCGCTCGCGGCGGAGGGGGACGTACCGGAGTGGGTCCGGGTCGACGCGGTGGAGAGCGCCGGAGTGCTGGACGCCGTGCGGCGCTGGCTTGCCGACGCGCGGTGCGCCGACGCGCGGCTGGTCGTCGTGACCCGTGGTGCGGTGGCCGCCGTGCCCGGTGCGGACGTGCCGGACCCCGACGGCGGCGCGGTCTGGGGGCTCGTCAGGTCCGCTCAGTCGGAGCACCCCGGCCGGTTCGTGCTGGTGGACGTCGACGACGCGGACGCCGCACTGCCTGCCCTCGACGCGGCGACCGCGGCCGGTGAGTCCCAGCTGGCGGTACGGGGCGGCCGGGTGCTGGTGCCGCGCCTGGTGAAGGCCCGCCGCACCGAAGCTCCCGCCCTGGACGGCGGCAGCGCCCTGGTGACCGGCGGCACCGGAACGCTCGGCGCGCTCGTCGCCCGGCATCTCGTCACCGCCCATCACGTACGGGACCTGGTCCTGGTGAGCCGTCGGGGCGAAGCCGCCCCCGGCGCGTCCGAGCTGGCCGCCGAACTGGCGGCGTTCGGCGCCCGGGTGCGGACGGTGGCCTGCGACGTGGCGGACCGTGCCGCCGTCGCGGAGCTGATCGCCTCCGTTCCCGGGCTGCGCACCGTCGTCCACACGGCGGGGGTGCTCGACGACGGGGTGGTCACCGCGCTCGACGGCGCACGGCTGGCCGGCGTCATGGCGCCCAAGGCGGCCGGTGCCCTGCACCTCCACGAGGCGACGCGGGACCTCGACCTCGCCGCGTTCGTGCTGTTCTCCTCCGCCGCGGGCGTCCTGGGCAACGCGGGCCAGGCGGGGTACGCCGCCGCCAACGTGTACCTGGACACCCTCGCCGCCCGGCGCCGCGCCCGGGGGCTGCCCGCGACCTCCGTCGCGTGGGGCTTCTGGGAGGAGCGCAGCGAGCTGACCCGGCGCCTCACGGACGACGACCTGGCCCGCGCGCACGCGCTGCCGATGTCCACCGCGCAGGCGCTGGAGCTGTTCGACGCGGCGCTGTCCGCCGACGAGGCGATGGTGCTGGCCGCCCCGCTGAACCCGAGCGCCTGGGCCGACGCGCAGCACGTCCCGCCGGTGCTGCGCGACCTGGTCCGTACGCCGATCCGCCGTGCGGCGGGCCCCGCCGCGGCCGTGGACGGTGCGACGACCACCGCGCTGGGCCGCCGGCTGGCCGAGGTGCCGCCCGCCGAACGGCAGGACGTGGTGCTGGATCTCGTACGCCATCACGTCGCCGCGGTGCTCCGGCACGCGACGGCGGACACGGTGGACGCGTCGCGCACGTTCCAGGAGGTCGGCTTCGACTCGCTGACCGCCGTCGAGCTGCGCAACCGGATCAGTGCGGCCACCGGTGTGCGGCTGCCCGCCACCGCCGTCTTCGACCACCCCACGCCGCGCGTGCTGGCCGGGCACCTGCTCGCCGAGGTGCTCGGTGCGGACGAGGCGCCGGCCGGGCCCGCGCCGCGCGCCCAGGTCGCCGACGACCCGATCGTGATCGTCGGCATGAGCTGCCGCTACCCCGGCGGGATCGCGTCGCCCGAGCAGCTGTGGGACCTGGTCCGGTCCGGCGGGGACGCCGTCTCCGGCCTGCCGGACAACCGCGGCTGGGACCTGGGCGCCCTCTACGACCCGGACCCGGACACCACGGGCACGTCGTACGCCCGTGACGGCGGCTTCCTGCACGACGCCGCCGAGTTCGACGCCGGGTTCTTCGGGATCTCGCCACGCGAGGCCGCGGCGATGGACCCGCAGCAGCGGCTGCTCCTGGAGACGTCCTGGGAGGCGTTCGAACGCGCGGGCATCCCCGTCGGCTCGGTCAAGGGCGAGCGGATCGGTGTGTACACCGGCGTGATGCACCACGACTACCTCACCCGGCTGGCGAACCCGCCCGAGGGCGTCGAGGGCTACCTCGGCACGGGTGCCGCGGCGAGCGTGGCGTCGGGCCGCGTGGCCTACACGTTCGGCCTCGAAGGCCCCGCGGTGACGGTGGACACGGCGTGCTCGTCGTCGCTGGTGGCGCTGCACCTGGCGGTGCAGGCGCTGCGTCTGGGCGAGTGCGACCTGGCGCTGGCCGGCGGTGCGACCGTGATGGCGACGCCGACCGTGTTCGTGGAGTTCTCCCGCCAGCGCGGTCTGTCCCGGGACGGCCGCTGCAAGGCGTTCGCGGGCGCGGCCGACGGCACGGGCTTCGCCGAGGGCGTCGGCATGCTCCTCGTCGAGCGCCTCTCGGACGCCGTGCGCAACGGCCACGACGTCCTCGCGGTCGTCCGCGGCTCCGCCGTCAACCAGGACGGCGCCTCCAACGGCCTCACCGCCCCCAACGGCCCCTCCCAGCAGCGCGTCATCCGCGCCGCCCTGGCGACGGCGGGCCTGTCCCCCGCCGACGTCGACGCGGTCGAGGCGCACGGCACCGGCACCACCCTGGGCGACCCGATCGAGGCGCAGGCGATCCTGGCCACCTACGGCCAGGACCGGGACGCGGACCGCCCGCTGCTGCTGGGCTCGGTGAAGTCCAACATCGGTCACGCACAGGCCGCTTCCGGTGTCGCCGGTGTCATCAAGATGGTCATGGCGATGCGCCACGGCGTGCTGCCGCAGACCCTGCACGTGGACGAGCCGACCCCGCACGTCGACTGGACGGCCGGGGCCGTGGAACTGCTCACCGAGCACACCGACTGGCCGGGCACCGACCGCCCGCGCAGGGCCGGCGTGTCGTCGTTCGGTGTGAGCGGCACCAACGCCCACGTGGTCCTCGAACAGGCACCGCTGCCCGTGCACACGGCGGAGGAGCCGGCCGCCGCCGGGCCCGGCACCGTACTGCCGTGGGTGGTCACCGCCCGCGACGACCGTTCCCTGCGCGCGCAGGCCGACCGGCTGTACGCCTGGGAGAGCGCGGGCGACGGACAACGGCAGGTGCGGGACGTGGCGTTCTCCCTGCTGAACGACCGGACGGCCCTGGAGCGCCGCGCCGTCGTACTCGGCTCGGAGTCCGCCGAACTGCTGGCCGGGCTGTCGGCCCTGGCGCAGGACGAACCCGCCCCGGGCCTCGTCACGGGAACGGTCCTGCCCGGCTCCCGCAAGGTGGCCTTCGTGTTCCCGGGCCAGGGATCCCAGTGGACCGGCATGGCCACCGAACTCCTCGCCACCTCAGACGTGTTCACGACGCGCATGCAGGAGTGTGCCGACGCGCTGAACCCGTTCGTGGACTGGTCCCTCTTCGACGTCCTCGACGACGAAGAGGCCCTGCTCCGGGTGGACGTCGTCCAGCCGGTCCTGTGGGCCGTCATGGTCTCCCTCGCCGAGCTGTGGCGCTCCTACGGAGTCGAACCGGCCGCCGTCGTCGGGCACTCCCAGGGCGAGATCGCCGCAGCCTGCGTCGCGGGCGGCCTCAGTCTGGAGGACGGCGCCCGCGTCGTCGCCCTGCGCAGCAAGGCACTCCTCGCCCTCTCCGGACGCGGCGGCATGGTCTCCGTACCCCTCCCCGCCGATCAACTCCGCGACCGCGACGGACTCTCCATCGCCGCCGTCAACGGACCCGCCTCCACCGTCGTCTCCGGCGACAACGACGTCCTCGAAGCGCTCCTCGCCGAAATCCCGCAGGCCAAGCGCATCCCCGTCGACTACGCCTCCCACTCCCCCCAGCTCGAAGAAATCAAGGACGAGCTGACAGCAGCACTCACACCCATCACCCCCCGCACCGGACACATCCCCTTCTACTCCACCGTCACCGGCCAACTCACCGACACCGCCCACCTCGACGCCGCCTACTGGTACCGCAACGGGCGGAACACCGTGCACTTCCACCAGGTGGTGGAGACGCTCCTCGACAACGGTCACACCGTCTTCGTCGAGGCGAGCGCGCACCCGGTGCTGACCGCGGGTGTGCGGGAGACCGTCGAGGCGGCGGGGCGCGAGGGCGCGGTGCTCGGGTCGTTGCGCCGCAACGACGGTGGTCCCGCGCGCATGGTCGCCTCGCTGGCGGAGGCGTACGTGCACGGCGTCGAGGTCGACTGGCTGCCGCTGCTGGGCGGTGCGCGCCGGGTCGGCCTGCCGACGTACGCGTTCCAGCGGGAGCGCTACTGGCTGGACTCCGTCGACACGGGCACGGTCTCCGACGCGGCGGACTCCGAGTTCTGGGCCGCGCTCGAAGGCGCCGACGTGGAATCGCTCGCGACGGCCCTGGGCGTCGGCGGGGAGCCCCTGGGCGAGGTGCTGCCCGCGCTGTCTCGGTGGCGGCGCGACCGCCGTGAGGTCTCCACGATGGATTCCTGGCGGTACAAGATCCACTGGAAGCCGCTGTCGGCCCCGGCCTCCGGCGGCCCGTCCGGTACCTGGCTGGTGCTGGTGACCGACGGGCAGGCCGACGAGGCGTGGGTCTCCGGGGTCACCGAGCTGCTGACCCGCCGGGGCGCCGTACCGCACACGGTGGTGCTCGGGGCCGCCGACCTGGACCGCACCGCCCTGGCCGACCGGCTGCGGGACCTGTCGGTCGAACACCCGCGGCTCGGCGGGATCGTGTCGCTGGCGGCGATGGACGAGAGCCCCCACCCGGCGCATCCGGCCGTGCCGCGCGGCTACGCGCTGACGCTGCTGCTGGCGCAGGCACTCGGCGACGCCGGGGTGGAGGCGCCGATGTGGTGCCTCACGCGGGGCGCCGTGTCGGTCGGCACGGAGGTGGCGACCAGCCGCATGCAGGCGCTGGCCTGGGGTCTCGGCCGGGTCGTCGCCCTCGAACAGCCGCTGCGCTGGGGCGGGTTGGTGGATCTTCCGCAGGAAGTGGGCGAGCGGGCGCAGAGCCTGCTGGCGGGTGTGCTGGCCGGCGGGTCGGACGAGGACCAGCTGGCGGTGCGCACGGCCGGGCTGTTCGGGCGGCGGATCGGGCACGCCCCGGTACGCCGGTCCGACGCACCGGACTGGCGGCCGTCCGGAACGGTGCTGGTCACGGGCGGCACCGGTGCGCTGGGCGGGCACGTGGCCCGCTGGCTGGCGGGCAGGGGCGCCGCTCACGTGGTGCTGACCAGCCGCCGGGGCATGGCGGCCCCGGGTGCGGAGCCGCTGGTGGCGGAGCTGGAGGCGCTGGGCGCGCGGGTGACGGTCGCGGCCTGCGACGTCGCCGACCGGGATGCGCTGGCGGCGCTGCTGGCCGAGGTCGGCCCGCTGACCGCCGTGGTGCACACGGCCGCCGTTCTCGACGACGGCACGATCGGTTCGCTGACCACGGACCAGTTGCAGCGGGTCCTGAGCGTCAAGACCGGCGGTGCGATGAACCTGCACGAGCTGACCCGGGGCATGGACCTCGACGCGTTCGTGCTGTTCTCCTCGCTGTCCGGCACGCTGGGCGCCCCGGGGCAGGGCAACTACGCGCCCGGCCACGTCTTCGTGGACACGCTCGCCGAGCAGCGCCGGGCCGAGGGGCTGCCCGCGACGTCCGTGGCCTGGGGGTTGTGGGCCGGTGCGGGCATGGGTGAGGGCGGCGTCGGCGAGGTCGCCCGGCGGCACGGGGTGCCGGAGATGGCACCGGAGATGGCCGCCGCCGCGATGGCGCGGGCCGTCGGCCAGGGCGACACCGTGGTGACCGTCGCGGAGATCGACTGGGCCCGGCACTACGTGGCGTTCACCGCGACCCGGCCGAGCCCGCTGATGCGCGACGTCCCCGAGGTGCGTGCGCTGATCGGTTCCGGCGTCGGGACGGCCGACACGCAGGCCGCGCCCGAACCGTCCGGTCTGGCCGGGCGGCTCGCCGGGCTGACCGAGGCGGAGCGCGACCGCGCGCTGCTGGACCTGGTGCGCCGTCAGGTCGCGGTGGTGCTGGGCCACTCCGGCCCGGACGCGGTCGACCCGGGCCGGGCGTTCCACGAGAGCGGCTTCGACTCCGTCACCGCCGTGGAGCTGCGCAACCGCCTCAACGGTGTGACGGGGCTGCGGCTGCCCGCCACGACGACGTACGACCACCCCTCGCCGCGCGCCCTGGTGGCGTACCTGCGCGGCGAGCTGTTCGGCGACCGGCCGGCGCCGGTGGAGCAGGTGCGGGCCGCCGGGGCGCCGGACGACGACCCGATCGCCATCATCGGCATGAGCTGCCGGTTCCCCGGTGGCGTCGCCTCGCCCGAGGACCTGTGGCGGCTGCTGGACAGCGGGGCCGACGCGCTCGGCGACCTGCCCGAGGACCGTGGCTGGGACACGGCGAACCTGTACCACCCGGACCCCGACCACCGCGGCACCTCGTACACCCGGCGGGCGGCCTTCCTTTACGGGGCCGGTGACTTCGACGCGGGCTTCTTCGGGATCTCGCCGCGCGACGCCGTCGCGATGGACCCGCAGCAGCGGCTGCTCCTCGAAGCGTCCTGGGAGGCGTTCGAGCGGGCGGGCATCGCGCCCGAGTCGCTGAAGGGCAGTGCGACCGGTGTGTTCACCGGTACGAACGGCCAGGACTACGCGTCCCTGCTGAAGGACGACGAGACAGGCGACTTCGAGGGCCGCGCCGCGACCGGCAACTCGGCCGCGATCATGTCCGGCCGCATCGCCTACTCGCTCGGTCTGGAGGGCCCCGCGCTGACCGTGGACACGGCGTGCTCGTCGTCCCTGGTGGCCCTGCACCTGGCGGTGCAGGCGCTGCGTTCGGGCGAGTGCACGATGGCGCTGGCCGGCGGCGTGAGCGTCATGACGACGGCCGAGATCTTCGTGGAGTTCTCCCGCCAGCGCGCGCTGGCCGCCGACGGCCGCTGCAAGGCGTTCGCCGCGGGCGCCGACGGTACGGGCTGGGGCGAGGGCGTCGGCATGCTCCTCGTCGAGCGTCTGTCGGACGCCGTACGCAACGGCCACGACGTGCTGGCGGTCGTACGCGGCTCCGCCGTGAACCAGGACGGTGCCTCCAACGGCCTCACCGCCCCCAACGGGCCCTCCCAGCAGCGCGTCATCCGCCAGGCCCTCGCCTCCGCCGGACTCTCGACCGCCGACGTCGACGCGGTCGAGGCGCACGGAACGGGTACGAAGCTCGGCGACCCCATCGAGGCGCAGGCGCTCCTCGCCACCTACGGCCAGGACCGGAACGCGGACCGCCCGCTGCTGCTGGGATCGGTGAAGTCCAACATCGGCCACACCCAGGCAGCCGCCGGTGTCGCCGGCGTCATCAAGATGGTCATGGCGATGCGCCACGGCGTCCTGCCGCAGACCCTGCACGTCGACGCGCCGACCCCGCACGTCGACTGGACGACCGGCGCCGTCGAACTGCTCACCGAGCGGACCGACTGGCCGGAGGGCGAGCAGCCGCGACGCGCGGGTGTCTCGGCGTTCGGCGTCAGCGGCACCAACGCCCACATCGTCCTGGAGGAAGCTCCGGCGGTGGCCGAGCCCGAGGAGGAGCGCGCAGCCCCATCGACCGTTGCGTGGGTACTGTCCGGCACCGGCGCGAACGCGCTGCGTGCGCAGGCAGAGCGGCTGCGGTCGTTCGTCACCTCGGACCCCGGTCTGCTGCCGCTCGACGTCGCGTACTCCCTGGCGACGACCCGCGCCGCGCTGTCGAACCGTGCGGTGGTCGTCGGCTCCGACCGCGACGAGCTGCTGCGCGGCCTGACAGCGGTCGCGGCCGGTGAACCGGGTGCGGTCACGGGCGTGGCCGGCACACCGAGCGACCCGGTGTTCGTGTTCCCGGGTCAGGGTTCGCAGTGGGTCGGCATGGCCACCGAACTCCTCGCCACCTCAGACGTGTTCACGGCCCGCATGCAGGAGTGCGCGGACGCCCTGAACCCCTTCGTGGACTGGTCCCTCTTCGACGTCCTCGACGACGAAGAGGCCCTGCTCCGGGTGGACGTGGTCCAGCCGGTCCTGTGGGCCGTCATGGTCTCCCTCGCCGAACTGTGGCGCTCGTACGGAGTGACACCTGCCGCCGTCGTCGGGCACTCTCAGGGCGAGATCGCCGCGGCCTGCGTCGCAGGCGGGCTGAGCCTGGAGGACGGAGCACGTATCTCCGCCCTCCGCAGCAAGGCACTCCTCGCCCTTTCGGGCAGGGGCGGCATGGTCTCCGTACCCGTCCCCGCCGATCAACTCCGTGACCGGGAAGGCCTCTCGATCGCGGCCGTCAACGGACCCGCATCCACCGTCGTCTCCGGCGACAACGACGTACTCGACGCCGTCCTCGCGGACTTCCCGCAGGCCAAGCGCATCCCCGTCGACTACGCCTCCCACTCCGCCCACGTCGAGCAGATCAAGGACGAGCTGGCACAGGTCCTGGCGGCGGTGCGGCCCCGCACCGGACACACCCCCTTCCACTCCACCGTCACCGGCCAACTCACCGACACCGCAGAACTCGACGCCGCCTACTGGTACCGCAACCTCCGCGAGACGGTTCGGTTCCAGGACACCGTCGAGGGGCTCCTCGGGCACGGGCACACCGTGTTCGTCGAGGCCAGCCCCCACCCCGTCCTCACCATCGGCATCCAGGACACCGCCGACACGAAGGACATGGACGTCCTGGCCACCGGCACCCTGCGCCGCGACCAGGGCGGGCTGCGCCAGTTCCTGACCACGCTCGGTCTGCTGCACGTCGCGGGCGTGCCGGTCGGCTGGGAGCCCGTGTTCGCGGGGACGGGGGCGCGCCGGGTCGGTCTGCCGACCTACGCGTTCCAGCACGAGCGCTACTGGCTGGCCCCTGTCCGTGCCAGCGGCCCGGTGACGGGTTCCGGAATGGCCGGGCTCGCGCATCCGTTGCTGAGCGCGGTGCTGCCGCTGCCCGAGTCCGACGGCTGTGTGCTGACGGGTTCGCTGTCGCGGGCGACGCACTCCTGGCTGGGCGATCACGCCGTGCTGGGCGAGGTGCTGCTGCCGGGTACCGGTTTCGTGGAGCTGGCGTTGCAGGCCGGTCTGCGGTACGGGCTGCGGCGGCTGGACGAACTGACCCTGCACGCGCCGCTGGTGCTGGCCGAGCAGGGCGACACGCAGGTCCAGGTCTCGGTCGGCGGCCCCGACGCGACGGGCGGCCGGCCGGTCACGGTCCACTCCCGGCGGGCCGGGGACACCGAGTGGGTGCGCCATGCCTCCGGCGCCCTGGGTGCCGACGCCATGGCGGACGGCGAGCGGCTGGACGTATGGCCTCCGGTTGGAGCGGAGCCGGTGGATCTCACCGGTGTGTACGCGGACATGGGCGCGCGCGGTTACGCCTACGGCCCGGTCTTCCAGGGTCTGCGCGCCGCCTGGCGGCTCGGGGACCAGGTGTTCGCCGAGGTCGCCCTGCCCGAGGGTGCCGAGGGTGACGCGGGGCTGTGCGGTCTGCACCCGGCGCTGCTCGACGCGGCGTTGCAGGGTGCCGGGTTCGGCAGGTTCGTGTCCGACCCGGAGCAGCCGCACCTTCCCTTCTCCTGGTCCGGTGTGACCCTGCACGTGGAGGGTGCGCGTGCCCTGCGGGTGGCGCTCGCGCCTGCGGGGGCCGACGCGGTCGCCGTCCGGGTGGCGGACGCCACGGGTGCACCGGTGCTGTCGGCGGAGTCCCTGGTGCTGCGGCCGTTGACCGCGGACCGGCTGGACCGGGTGCGCGCGGAGGCGCTGTTCCGGGTGGACTGGACCGAACTCGTCATGCCCGCTCCGGACGGGGCGGCGGCCGGGAACTCCACGGGCGCTACGGCTGTCGCCGACGCCGCGACGGTCTTCACTGCCGAAGGCGACAGCCCGGCGGTCTTCGTCGGGTCCGCCGCCGACCTGGCGGGTCTGGCGGAGCTGTCCGAGCCGCCCGCGGTGGTCGTGCTCGGTTCCGCGCCGGTAATGGCTCCGGCGATGGCTCCGGCGATGGCTCCGGTGGAGACCCCGGACGGGGTTCACGCCGAGGTCGGCAGGGTGCTCGCGGTCCTCCAGGCGTGGCTCGCGGAAGAGCGCTTCGCCGATGCGCGGCTCGTGGTCGTGACGCGCGGCGCGGTGGCCACGGCCGCCGGTGAGGAGCCGAAGGACCTGGCGTCCGCCGCCGTGTGGGGTCTGGTGCGTACCGCGCAGACCGAGAACCCGGGCCGCTTCGTACTCGTCGACGCGCCGGACGGTGCCGATGGCGCCCTGCCGGCGGTGCTGCGCTCCGACGAGCCGCAGGTGGCGGTGCGCGGGGAGACTGTGCTGGTTCCCAGGCTGGTGCGGGTCGGCGCGGACCGTACGACGCACGCCGACGTCACCCCGGACACCGAAGACTCCCCGAACACCCTTGTTGGCTATGGCAGTTGGCGGTTGGCGACCACTGCCAAGCACACCCTGGACCGGTTGTCCCGTACGGCCGTCCCCGAGGTGTCGGGGACGCTGGCCGAGGGGCAGGTCCGGGTGGCGGTGCACGCCGCCGGGGTGAACTTCCGTGACGTGCTGCTGGCGCTCGGCATGTACCCGGACAAGGCCGGGCTGATGGGCAGCGAGGCCGCCGGAGTCGTGCTGGAGGTAGGCCCCGGTGTGCGCGGGGTGGCTCCGGGCGACCGTGTCATGGGGCTGTTCTCGGGCGCGTTCGGGCCGCTGGCGGTCACCGACCACCGGCTGCTGGTCCCGGTGCCTGCCGGATGGTCGTTCGCGCGGGCCGCCTCGACCCCGATCGCGTTCCTCACCGCGATGTACGGGCTGGTCGACCTGGCCGGGGTGGGCCGGGGCGACGCGGTGCTGGTGCACGCCGCCGCCGGTGGTGTCGGGATGGCCGCCGTGCAGGTGGCGCACTGGCTGGGTGCGGAGGTGTTCGCCACCGCGAGCCCGGCGAAGTGGGACGTGGTGCGCGGGCTCGGGGTCGCGGAGGGGCGCATCGCGTCCTCCCGGTCCACGGAGTTCGCCGACCGCTTCCGTGACGTCGCGCCCGACGGCGTGGACGTGGTGCTGAACTCGCTGACGGGTGACCTGCTCGACGCGTCGCTGGGGCTGCTGCGCCCCGGTGGGCGGCTGATCGAGCTGGGCCGGACGGACCTGCGTGACCCGGCCGAGGTGCGGGACGGCCACGGGGTGGCCTACCGGGCGTTCGAGCTGCTCGACGCGGGTGAGGAGCGGCTCGGCGGGCTCCTCGCCGAGATGGTGGCGCTGTTCGAGCAAGGGGTGTTCACCCCGCTGCCGCTGCGGGTCTGGGACGTCGCCGGGGCCGGCGACGCGTTCCGCTTCCTGTCCCAGGCACACCACGTGGGCAAGCTGGCGCTCACCTTCCCGCAGCCGGTCGGCGCGGGCACCGCGCTGGTCACCGGCGGTACGGGGACACTGGGCGGTCTGGTGGCCCGGCACCTGGTGCGCGCGCACGGGGTGCGCGAGCTGGTGCTCGCGAGCCGTTCCGGCGCGGACGCCCCGTCGGCGGAAGCGCTGGTCGCCGAGCTGACGGCGGAAGGCGCCCGGGTACGGGTGGTCGCCTGCGACCTCGCCGACCGCGAGCAGGCGGCCCGGCTGGTGGATTCGATACCGGACCTGCGGACGGTGGTGCACACCGCGGGTGTGCTCGACGACGCCGTGATCGGCTCGCTGACACCGGACCGGCTGCGCACCGTACTGCGTCCGAAGGTGGACGCGGCCTGGCATCTGCACGAGCTGACCCGGCACCTGGACCTCTCCGGGTTCGTCCTGTTCTCCTCGGCGGCCGGTGTGCTGGGCGGTCCCGGGCAGGGCAACTACGCCGCCGCCAACGCGTTCCTCGACGCGCTGGCCGCGCGCCGCCGGGCGCTGGGGCTGCCCGCGGTCTCGCTGGCCTGGGGCTTCTGGGAGCAGCGCAGTGCGATGACCGCACGCGTGGAGACCGACCGGTTCGCGCGGGCCGGCGTGCGCCCGCTGTCCACGGAGGAGGCGCTCGCCCTCTTCGACTCGGCGCCCTCGACCGGCGAGGCGCTGCTCGTCCCGGCCCGCCTGGAGGCGGCCGCGCCGGGTTCGTCCCCGGTGCCCGCGCTGCTGCGCGGCCTGGTCACCGCACCGGCCGCCGGTGTCCCGGCGGTCTCCGGCAGCACGGACGACGTGGTGACGGGCCTGGGCCTGGCGGGCCTGACGGCCGCCGAACGGCACGTCGCACTGGTCGACCTGGTACGTGCGCAGGCCGCGGCCGTACTCGGCCACGGCGGCCCGGACTCGGTCTCCGCCGACCGGCCGTTCAAGGAGCTGGGCTTCGACTCGCTGTCCGCGGTGGAGCTGCGCAACAGGCTGCGCACCGCGACCGGACGGCGGCTCCAGACCACGGTCGTCTTCGACCACCCGACGCCGGAGGCACTCGCCGGCCATCTGGCGCGCGAACTGTTCGACGGGGACGGTTCGACTGCCCCGGCGGGCGGAGCCCTGTCCCTGGCGGCGGGGTCGACATCCACGGCGCGCGGGGCGGGTTCCGGCGCGGGTGGGTCGGCAGCGGCGGGCGGCACTTCGGCCGCCGGGGCGCTCCCGGCCGCACCGGGGAGCCGCCCGGCCGACGACCCGATCGTCGTCGTCGGGATGAGCTGCCGTCTGCCGGGCGGCGTGGACTCCCCCGAGGCCCTGTGGCAGCTCCTCGCCTCCGGCAGGGACGCCGTGTCGGGTCTGCCCACCGACCGCGGCTGGGACCTGGCGGCGCTCTACGACCAGGACCCGTCCCGGTCCGGCACCACCTACGCACGCGCGGGCGGCTTCCTGCCCGACGCGGCGGACTTCGACGCCGGGTTCTTCAAGATCTCGCCCCGCGAGGCGCTGGCCGCCGACCCGCAGCAACGGCTGTGGCTGGAGGCTTCGTGGGAGGCGTTCGAGCGGGCCGGCATCGATCCGCGCACGCTCAAGGGGACCCGCACGGGTGTCTTCGCGGGCGCCGCTTCCAGCACGTACGGAGCGGACCAGCCGTCGACGCCGGAGGGCTCCGAGGGGTACCTGCTCACCGGCAACTCGACGTCGGTGATCTCCGGCCGCGTCGCGTACACGCTGGGCCTTGAGGGCCCAGCGGTCACCGTGGACACGGCGTGCTCGTCCTCGCTGGTCAGCGTGCACTGGGCGTGCGAGTCGCTCCGCAGGGGCGAGAGCACGCTGGCGCTGGCGGGCGGTGTGGCGGTCATGCCGACCCCCGACCTGCTCGTCGAGTTCTCCCGCCAGCGCGGTCTGGCCGCCGACGGGCGCTGCAAGGCGTTCGCCGCGGCGGCGGACGGTACGGGCTTCGCCGAGGGCGTCGGCGTACTGGTCCTGGAGCGGCTGTCGGACGCCGAGCGCAACGGGCACCGGGTGCTGGCGGTCGTACGGGGCTCCGCCGTAAACCAGGACGGCGCCTCCAACGGGCTCACCGCCCCCAACGGCCCCTCCCAGCAGCGCGTCATCCAGCAGGCGCTGGCGAACGCGGGCCTGTCGGCCGCCGATGTCGACGCCGTCGAGGGGCACGGCACGGGCACCACGCTGGGCGACCCGATCGAGGCGCAGGCACTGGTCGCGACGTACGGTCAGGGCCGCGATTCGGGGCGCCCGTTGCTCCTGGGCTCGGTCAAGTCCAACATCGGTCACACCCAGGCCGCGGCGGGCGCCGCGGGCCTGATCAAGATGGTGCTGTCGCTCCAGCACGGGGTGCTGCCGCAGACCCTGCACGTCGACGAGCCGTCGCAGCACGTCGACTGGGCGGACGGAGCCGTCCGGCTGCTCACCGAGCAGACGCCGTGGCCGGCCGCCGAACGCCCGCGCCGGGCCGGTGTGTCCGCGTTCGGCGTGAGCGGCACCAACGCCCACGTGATCCTCGAAGAGGCGCCGGCGACGGCGGCCAGGCCCGAACCGCCCGTGCTGCCCGCGGTTCCGTGGGTGCTGTCGGGCGCCACCCGGGACGCGCTGCGGGCGCAGATCGAGCGCCTCGGTGCCTTCGTGACCGAGCACCCGGAGCTGGACCCGGCCGACATCGGCTGGACGCTGGCGACGGGCCGGGCGGCGTTCGCCCACCGCGCGGTCGTCGTGGGAGCCGGCCGTGACGAACTCCTGCACGGCCTGTCCACGCTGGACGACGACGGCAGGGCCGCCTCGTCCGGACGCAGGACCGTGTTCGTGTTCCCGGGCCAGGGTTCGCAGTGGGTCGGCATGGCCACCGAACTCCTCGCCACCTCGGCCGTGTTCACGGCCCGCATGCAGGAATGCGCGGACGCCCTGAACCCCTTCGTGGACTGGTCCCTCTTCGACGTCCTCGACAACGAAGAGGCTCTGCGCCGGGTCGACGTGGTCCAGCCGGTCCTGTGGGCTGTCATGGTCTCGCTGGCAGAACTGTGGCGCTCCTACGGAATCGTCCCGGCGGCTGTCGTCGGACACTCCCAGGGCGAGATCGCCGCAGCCTGCGTCGCAGGCGGGCTGAGCCTGGAGGACGGAGCACGCATCTCCGCTCTGCGCAGCAAGGCACTCCTCGCCCTCTCCGGCAGGGGCGGCATGGTCTCCGTACCCCTCCCGGCCGATCAACTCCGCGACCGGGAAGGCCTCTCGATCGCGGCCGTCAACGGACCCGCCTCCACGGTCGTCTCCGGCGACAACGACGTACTCGACGCCGTCCTCGCGGACTTCCCGCAGGCCAAGCGCATCCCCGTCGACTACGCCTCCCACTCCGCCCACGTCGAGGAAATCAAGGACGAACTGGCCGAAGCACTCGCACCCGTCGCACCCCGGACCGGTGAGGTGCCCTTCTACTCCACGGTCACGGGCACCCTCACCGACACGGCGGAACTCGACGCCGCCTACTGGTACGAGAACCTCCGTCGCACCGTCCGGTTCCAGGACACCGTCGCCTCTCTGCTCGACGCCGGTCACTCCGTCTTCGTCGAGTCGAGCCCGCACCCCGTCCTCACCATCGGCGTCCAGGACACCGCCGACGCCCACGACACGGACGTCGTGGCCACCGGCACGCTCCGCCGCGACACGGGTGACCTCGGGCAGTTCCTGAGGTCCCTGGGCGGGGTCTCGGTCTCCGGGGTCGAGGTGGACTGGCGTGCCGCGTTCGCGGGGGCCGGTGCCCGGCAGGTGGATCTGCCGACCTACGCGTTCCAGCGCGAGCGCTACTGGCTGGCCCCCGCGCGCGCCACCGGTGACGCCTCCGGGCTGGGCCTGGGCGGCGTCGATCACCCGCTGCTGGGTGCGGCGCTGCCGTTGCCCGACTCGGACGGCTGTGTGCTGACCGGTGCGCTGTCCCTGGCGGGTCAGCCCTGGCTGGCCGACCACGCCGTACGGGGTGTGGTGCTGCTGCCGGGTGCCGCGTTCGTGGAGCTCGCGCTCCAGGCGGGAGCCCGGTTCGGCCTCGACGTGCTGGACGAACTGACCCTGCACGAGACGCTGGTACTGCCGGAGCACGAGACGCTTCGGGTACAGGTGTCGGTCGCCGGTGCGGACGAGGACGGTCACCGTGCGCTCTCGGTGTTCTCCGGGCGCGACGGCGACTGGGTCCGCCACGCCTCCGGCGTTCTGGCGGCGGCCGGCCGGGCACGGTCGCCGGAGCATTCGGCGGCCTCCTGGGACCTGCGGGCCTGGCCGCCCGCCGGTGCCGAACGGGTCGACGTCGGCACGGTGTACGACGGGATGGCGGACAAGGGTTACCGGTACGGTCCGGCCTTCCAGGGGCTGCGCGCCGCCTGGGTGCACGGGGACGAGGTGTTCCTGGAGGCGGCGCTGCCCGAGGACGCGTGGAGCGACGCCGCACGGTGCGGGATCCATCCGGCGCTGCTGGACGCGGCGCTGCACGGGCTGGCCCTGGGGTCCTTCGTCTCCGAGCCGGGGCAGGGCTATCTGCCGTACGCCTGGAGCGGGGTGGGCCTGCACGCCGAGGGCGCGTCGACGGTGCGGGTCGCGCTGCGGCCGGCCGGTCGGGACGCGGTGGCGGTACGGGTCGCCGACGCGGTGGGCGCGCCGGTGCTCGACGTCGAGTCGCTGGCGATGCGCCCGCTGACCGGGCTGCCCGAGGCGGGCGGCCGACGGGTGGACGCCCTGTTCCGGCTGGAGTGGACCGAGGTCCCGGTCCCCGACGTGTCCGGTGCGCGGTCGGAGTCCTGGACTCTGCTGGAGGACCACGACGACGAGTGGAAGCTGTCGGCCGCCCTGGAGCGGGCCGGGCTTTCGCCGGAACTGGCCGGTGGGCCCGCCTCCGTCGAGCGGGTGCCGGACGTGCTGCTGCTGCCGTGCCTGCCCGATGCGCTGGGCGGTTCGGCCGTGGAGAACGCCTCGGCGGTCCTGCACCGGGTGCTGCGGGTGGTTCAGGAGTGGCTGGCGGACGACCGGTTCGCCGGTACGCGGCTGGTGGTGCTGACGCGGCGCGCGGTGGCCACCCGTCCCGGTGACGACGTGGAGGACCTGGCCGGAGCCGCGGTACGCGGTCTGCTGCGCACGGCGCAGTTGGAGCACCCGGACCGGATCGTGATCGTCGACCACGACGGTGCGGACCTCGATGTGCTGCCGGCGGTGCTCGCGAGCGGAGAGGCGGACGTGGCGATCCGGTCGGGCCAGGTCCTGGTGCCCGCCCTGACCGGTGCGGAGTCCGGCGTCTCCGGTGCGGAGTCCGGTGTCGTCGTTGCGGAGTCCGGGTTGAGTGGTGCGGAGTCCGGCGGGGACTCGCCCGCCTGGGACCGCGGCACCGTCCTGATCACCGGCGGCACCGGAGTCCTCGGCTCCCTGGTGGCCCGGCACCTGGTGGCGGAGCACGGCGTCCGGGACCTGGTGCTGGCCAGCCGCAGCGGCGGCACGGCGCCGGGGGTCGCGGAACTGGCCGCCGGGCTGGAGTCGCTGGGCGCCCGGGTACGGGTCGAGGCGTGCGACACGGCGGACCGTGCGGCGCTGGCCGGGCTCCTGGCCACCGTCCCCGGGCTGCGTGCCGTCGTCCACACGGCCGGTGCGGTCGCCGACGGGGTCGTCGGTTCGCTGACCGGAGCGCAGTTGGACGCGGTCCTGCGGCCGAAGGCGGACGCGGCCTGGCACCTGCACGAGCTGACCCGCGACAGGGAGCTGGACCACTTCGTCCTGTTCTCGTCCGCCGCCGGAGTGCTGGGCAGCGCGGGCCAGGCCAACTACGCGGCTGCCAACGCCTTCCTCGACGCACTGGCGACGCACCGCAGGGCCCAGGGGCAGGCGGGACTGTCCGTCGCCTGGGGCTTCTGGGAGCAGCGCAGCGGGCTCACCTCGCACCTGTCGGACGACGATCTGGCGAGGATGCGGGGCAAGGGCGCCGTGCCGCTGTCCGTCGAGCGGGGTCTGCAACTGTTCGACGCCTCGTGCCGGAGCGCGGACGCCGCGCTGGTGGCGAGCCCGCTGGACGTCCGGGCGCTGGCCGCGGCCGGCTCCGTACCGCCCGTGCTGCGCGGTCTGGCACCGGTCACGGCGCGGCGGACGGCGGAGACGGGCGACGGGGGCAGCGGTCTGCGGCGTCTGCTGGCCGAGCAGTCGGAGGCCGAGCAGAGCAGGACCGTACTGGACCTGGTGCGCGGGCGGATCGCCGCGGTGCTCAGGCTTCCGGCTCCGGAGGCGGTCGAAGCGGCCCGCACGTTCCAGGAGATGGGCTTCGACTCGCTGACCGCGGTCGACCTGCGCAACCGGCTCGCCACCGCGACGGGCGTCCGGCTGTCCGCGACGGCGGTCTTCGACCACCCGACCCCGGCGGCGTTGAGCGCCCACGTACGGGCGCAACTCGCACCGGAGTCGGGTGATCCGGTCGAGGTCAGGCTCAGGGAGCTGGACAGGATCGCCTCGGTGATCTCGGCCATGGCCGAGGACGCCACCCTGCGCGAGGGGCTCACCGCCCGGATGGAATCCCTCGTCGCGATGTGGACCGACCTTCAGCGGTCCGCGCAGCAGAGCGCCGCGCCGGATCTCGGCTCGGCCTCACTGGAAGACATGTTCGACATCATCGACCAGGAACTCGATGGGTCATGACACACACGAACCACAGCTCAGCAGCCATCGAGGAGAACAGCGCACAGATGTCGAACGACGAGAAGGTCCTCAGCTACCTCAAGAAGCTCACCACCGACCTGCGGCAGACCCGGCAGCGGCTGAGCGACGTCGAGGCGAAGAGCCGGGAGCCGATCGCGATCATCGGGATGAGCTGCCGGTTCCCGGGCGGTGTGGCCTCGCCCGAGGACCTGTGGCGGCTGACCGAGTCGGCGGTGGACGCGGTCGGCGACTTCCCCACGGACCGCGGCTGGGACCTGGACGGCGTGTACGACCCGGACCCCGACCGGGCCGGCCGCTCGTACGCCCGTGAGGGCGCGTTCGTCCACGACGTCGCCGACTTCGACCCGGCCCTGTTCGGCATCTCGCCGCGCGAGGCACTGGCGATGGACCCGCAGCAGCGGCTGCTCCTCGAAGCGTCCTGGGAGGCCTTCGAGCGGGCGGGCATCCCCGCCACGTCGCTGCAGGGCAGCAGGACCGGTGTGTTCGCCGGACTGATGTACTCCGACTACGTCTCGCGGCTGTCGGCCGTGCCGGACGAGGTGGAGGGGTACACCGGGATCGGCAGCGCGGCGAGTGTCGCGTCGGGCCGGGTGTCGTACACGTACGGGCTCGAAGGCCCCGCGGTGACGGTGGACACGGCGTGCTCGTCGTCGCTGGTGGCCCTGCACCTCGCCGTGCAGGCGCTGCGCAACGGCGAGTGCTCGATGGCGCTGGCGGGCGGCGTCACGGTGATGGCGACCCCGGGTACGTTCGTGCAGTTCTCGCGCCAGCGCGGTCTGGCCGCCGACGGCCGCTGCAAGTCGTTCGCCGACGCGGCCGACGGTACGGGCTGGGGCGAGGGCGTGGGCATGCTCCTCGTCGAGCGCCTCTCGGACGCCGTACGCAACGGCCACAAGGTGCTGGCGGTGGTACGCGGTTCCGCCGTCAACCAGGACGGCGCCTCCAACGGCCTCACCGCCCCCAACGGACCCTCCCAGCAGCGCGTCATCCGCGACGCGCTGGCGAACGCGGGGCTGGCGGCCACGGACGTCGACGCGGTCGAGGCGCACGGTACGGGCACGAAGCTGGGCGACCCGATCGAGGCACAGGCGCTCCTGGCCACCTACGGCCAGGACCGCGAACACCCCCTGCTGCTGGGCTCGGTCAAGTCCAACATCGGCCACACCCAGGCCGCCGCGGGCGTCGCCGGTGTGATCAAGATGGTCATGGCCATCCGCAACGGCGTGCTGCCGCAGACCCTGCACGTCGACGAACCGTCGCAGCACGTCGACTGGACGGCCGGCGCGGTACGGCTGCTGACCGAGCGGACGGACTGGCCGGCCGTCGACCGGCTGCGACGGGCAGGTGTGTCCGCGTTCGGCGTGAGCGGCACCAACGCCCACGTCGTGCTGGAGCAGGCGTCGCCGGAGGCGACTTCCGCAGAAGGGGCGCCTGCGGAGGAAGCACCGGAGGCCACGGCGAACCAGCCCGAACTGCCCTCCATACCTTGGGTGTTGTCGGGTGAGGGTGAAGCCGCACTTCAGGCCCAGGCCGCCCGTCTGAAGGCGTTCGTGGCCGCCGATCCTGAACTGGACCTGGCGGAGATCGGCTGGTCGCTGCTCTCGACCCGCGCGGTTCTGTCGCACCGTGCGGTGGTCGTGGGCAAGGACCGCGAAGAACTGCTCCAGGGGCTGGACTCGATCAATGCCCAGGTGCCCGTGGCGGGCGGACTGGGCATCCTGTTCACCGGTCAGGGCTCGCAGCGGCTCGGCATGGGCCGTGAACTGCACGCCTCCTACCCGGTGTTCGCAGAGGCGTGGGACGAGGTGTGTGCCGCACTCGACGCACACCTCGAGCGGCCGCTCACCGAGGTCGTGTGGGGCGAGGACGCGGACCTGCTGCGGGAGACCGTCTACGCACAGGCTGGTCTCTTCGCCCTCGAAGTGGCGCTGTACCGTCTCGTCACCTCCTGGGGCATCACGCCTGGCCATCTCCTCGGCCACTCCATCGGTGAACTCTCCGCCGCACACGTGGCCGGAGTCTGGTCACTCCCCGACGCGGCGAAGATCGTCGCCGCACGCGGACGACTCATGCAGGCCCTCCCGACGGGCGGAGCCATGGCCTCCGTCAACGCACCGGAGACCGACGTCCTCCCGCTGCTCAACGAGCGCGTCACCCTCGCCGCCGTCAACGGACCCTCCTCCGTCGTCATCTCCGGCGACGAAGACGCCGTCGAAGCCGTCGTCGACGTACTGAACGCCCAGGGCGTGACGACGCGTCGGCTGCACGTCAGCCACGCCTTCCACTCGCACCGCATGGACGCCATGCTCGACGACTTCACCGCCGTCCTGCGCACCGTGGAATTCCAGGCGCCCACCCTGCCCATCGTCTCCAACGTCACGGGGGAGGTGGCGGGACCAGAGCTGTGCACCCCTGACTACTGGGTGCGGCACATCCGCGCAACCGTCCGCTTCGCCGACGGACTCAACACCCTCCGCACCCTGGGCACCACCACCCTCCTCGAACTCGGCCCCGACGGCTCCCTCACCACCCTCACCGACGGCCACGGCACCCCCGCCCTCCGCCACAACCGCCCCGAAGCACCCACCCTCATGACCGCCCTGGGCACCCTCCACGCCCGCGGCACCCACATCGACTGGCCCAGCATCTTCCAGGGAACGCGGCAGGTGGAACTGCCCACGTACGCCTTCCAGCGCGAGCGCTACTGGCTTGAGGCGCCCGCCGGTGCCGAGTCCGCCACCAGCGCCGTCGACGCCGCGTTCTGGGACGCCGTCGAGCGCGGGGACGTGGAGTCGCTGGGCATCGACGCCGGCCGACCGCTGAGCGAGGTGCTGCCCGCCCTGTCGTCGTGGCGGCAGGCGTGGAACGACCGGTCGGTCGTCGACTCCTGGCGCTACGAGCTCGCCTGGGCCGAGGTCACCGGTCTGTCCTCCGGCCCGGCGCTCACCGGCACGTGGTGTGTCGTGACCGAGCCGGGCAGCAGCACGGACGACGCACACACGGTCGCCGCCGCGCTCCGGGCCGCCGGTGCCGAAGTGCGCCAGGTGACGGTGGAGGATCTGGACTCCGACGCCACCGCTCCGGCAGGTGTGGTGTCGCTCCTGTCCGCCGCCGGTACGGTCGCCCTCGTCCAGGCACTGGTCACGGCCGGGATCGACGCGCCGCTGTGGTGCGTCACCCGTGGCGCGGTGGCCGTGTCCGACGCGGACGTGGTGGACCCGCACCAGTCCTCGATCCGGGGTCTCGGCCGTGTCGTCGCGCTGGAACACCCCGACCGCTGGGGCGGCCTCGTCGACCTCCCCGCCCAGCCCGACACGGACACCGAGGAGCTGCTGAGCCGCATTCTCGCGGGCTCCACCGGTGAGGACCAGATCGCACTTCGCGGCAACCGCGCGTGGGCGGGCCGACTGCGCCGGGCCGCCCCGGCATCCGGGGCGCCCCAGAGCTTCCGTACGTCCGGAACCGCGCTGATCACCGGCGGTACGGGGGCCCTGGGCGGCCATGCCGCCCGCTGGCTCGCCACCACCGGCGTCGACCACCTCGTCCTCACCGGCCGACGCGGACCCGACACCCCCGGCGCCACCGAACTCACCACCGAACTCGAAACACTCGGTGTACAGGTCACCATCGCCGCCTGCGACGTGGCGGACCGCGACGCCCTCACCGCACTCCTCGACACGATCCCCGACCTCCGTACCGTCGTCCACGCCGCAGGCGTCCCCAGCTGGGGCGCCCTCGTGGAGCTGGCCTCGGCCGGGTTCGCCGACAGCATGCGCGCCAAGGTCACCGGGGCGGAGATCCTCGACGAGCTGACCCGCGACATGGAATTGGACGCCTTCGTCCTGTTCTCCTCGATCGCGGGCGTGTGGGGCAGCGGAAACCAGTCCGCCTACGCCGCGGCCAACGCCTTCCTCGACGGACTCGCCCACCACCGCCGCACCCAAGGACTCCCCGCCACCTCCGTCGCCTGGGGCATGTGGGACGGCGACGGCATGGCCGCCGAGGGCTCGGAACTGCTCGCGGGACACGGCCTGTCGGGCATGGCGCCCGATCGCGCCATCGCCGCGCTCCAGCGGGCGCTGCTCGGGGACGCGGCTGCCGTCGTGGTCGCGGACGTGGACTGGGCCCGGTTCGGGCCGCGTTTCACCGCGTTCCGCCCAAGCCCCCTGCTGAGCGAGCTGCTGACGGACACCGGCGCTTCTGCGGCTCCGGTCGGCGACTTCGCGCTCCGGCTGCGGTCCCTGCCCGAGGCCGAGCGGAGCCGCACCGCGCTGGAGCTGGTGCGTTCCGCGGCGGCTTCGGTGCTGGGGCACCCCGGGCCCGAAGCGGTCGACGCCTCGCGCACCTTCCAGGAGGCGGGCTTCGACTCCTTGACGGCGGTGGAACTCCGCGACCGGCTCACCGCCGCCACCGGCATCCGCCCGCCCGCCACCGTGATCTTCGACTACCCGACACCGGCCGCGCTGGCCGCGTACCTGGTGAGCGAGGCGCTGGACGCCCCGCAGGAGTTCGTCACCGAAACTCCGGCGGCTCCGGTCGGTGACGACCCGATCGTGATCGTCGGCATGAGCTGCCGATTCCCGGGCGGCGTCGCGTCCCCCGAGGACCTGTGGCGGCTCGTCGAATCCCACGGCGACGCCATGTCGCCCTTCCCGACGGACCGCGGCTGGGACCTGGGTCGGGCCGCCTCGGCCTCCGGTGCGCCGTACGCCCGTGTGGGTGGTTTCGTGCGCGGGGCGGGCGACTTCGACCCTGCCTTCTTCGGGATCTCCCCGCGCGAGGCCGTCGCGATGGACCCGCAGCAGCGGCTGCTGCTGCACACCACGTGGGAGGCGTTCGAGCGGGCCGGCATCCCGGCCTCCTCCGTCAGGGGCAGCAGGACAGGTGTGTTCGTGGGCGCCTCGTCGCAGGGCTACGGCGCTTCGGCCGAGTCCGGGGGCTACTTCCTGACCGGCAGTTCCAGCAGTGTCATCTCCGGCCGGGTGTCCTACACCTTCGGTCTCGAAGGCCCCGCGGTGACGGTGGACACGGCGTGCTCGTCGTCGCTGGTGGCGCTGCACCTGGCGGTGCAGGCGCTCCGGTCGGGCGAGTGCTCGATGGCGCTGGCCGGCGGTGTCACGATCATGGCGACCCCGACCGCGTTCGAGGAGTTCGCACGGCAGGGCGGTCTCGCCTCGGACGGCCGCTGCAAGTCGTTCGCGGACGCGGCCGACGGCACGGGCTGGGCCGAGGGCGTCGGCATGCTGCTGGTCGAGCGCCTCTCGGACGCCGTACGCAACGGGCACGAGGTGCTGGCTGTCGTACGTGGCTCCGCCGTGAACCAGGACGGCGCGTCCAACGGCATCACCGCCCCCAACGGCCCCTCCCAACAGCGCGTCATCCGGGCCGCGTTGGCGAACGCCGGGCTCTCCCCCGCACAGGTCGACGCGGTGGAGGCGCACGGCACGGGCACCACCCTGGGCGACCCGATCGAGGCGCAGGCACTTCTGGCCACCTACGGCCAGGACCGCGAACACCCCCTGCTGCTGGGCTCGGTGAAGTCCAACATCGGCCACACCCAGGCCGCCGCCGGTGTCGCCGGCGTCATCAAGATGGTCATGGCGATGCGCCACGGCGTCCTGCCCCGGACCCTGCATGTCGACGAGCCGTCGCAGCACGTCGACTGGGCCGCCGGTGCGGTGGAGCTGCTGAGCGAGCCGACGGAGTGGCCGCGGACCGGTGAAGCGCGCCGCGCGGGCGTCTCGTCGTTCGGTGTGAGCGGCACCAACGCGCACGTCATCCTGGAGCAGCTCCCGGCGGCCCCGTCGGAAGCCGGTCCCGAGCGGGCCGAACTGCCCGCCGTTCCATGGGTTCTGTCCGGTGCCGGTGAGGACGGTCTGCACGCGCAGGCCGAGCGCCTGAAGGCGTTCGTGACCGCCGCGCCCGAGCTGGACCCGGCGGAGATCGGCTGGTCGCTGCTCTCGACCCGCGAAACCCTCTCGCACCGCGCGGTCGTCGCGGGCAAGGACCGGAACGAACTCCTGGCACAGCTGGACTCGTTGGCCACTCAGGTGCCCGTGGCGGGCGGACTGGGCGTCCTGTTCACCGGCCAGGGCTCACAGCGGCTCGGCATGGGCCGTGAACTGCACGCCTCCTACCCGGTGTTCGCAGAGGCATGGGACGAGGTGTGCGCCGCGCTCGACGCACACCTCGACCGGCCGCTCACCGAGGTCGTCTGGGGCGAGGACGCGGAACTGTTGCGGGAGACCGTCTACGCACAAGCCGGACTCTTCGCCCTCGAAGTGGCGCTGTACCGTCTCGTCACCTCGTGGGGCGTCACCCCCGGCCATCTCCTCGGCCACTCCATCGGCGAACTCTCCGCCGCACACGTAGCCGGAGTCTGGTCACTGCCCGACGCGGCAAAGATCGTCGCCGCGCGCGGACAACTCATGCAGGCCCTCCCGACGGGCGGAGCAATGGCCTCCGTCAACGCACCGGAAGCCGACGTCACCCCGCTGCTCAACGAGCGCGTCACCATGGCCGCCGTCAACGGACCCTCCTCCGTCGTCATCTCCGGCGACGAAGACGCCGTCGAATCCGTCACAGCCACCCTGAACGCCCAGGGCGTGAAGACGCGTCGGCTGCATGTCAGCCACGCCTTCCACTCCCCCCGCATGGACGCCATGCTCGACGACTTCACCGCCGTCCTCCGAACCGTCGAGTACCACGCCCCCACCCTGCCCATCGTCTCCAACCTCACCGGTGCGACGGCCAGTGAGGAACTGTGCACCCCGGACTACTGGGTCCGCCACATCCGCGAGGCCGTTCGCTTCGCCGACGGACTCAACACCCTCCGCACCCTGGGCACCACCACCCTCCTCGAACTCGGCCCCGACGGCTCCCTCACCACTCTCACAGACGGCCACGGCACCCCCGCCCTCCGCCACAACCGCCCCGAAGCACCCACCCTCATGACCGCCCTGGGCACCCTCCACGCCCGCGGCACCCACATCGACTGGCCCAGCATCTTCCAGGGAACGCGGCAGGTGGAACTGCCCACGTACGCCTTCCAGCAGGAGCACTTCTGGCTGGAGCCGGCCGAGGCCGGGCCCCTCGGCAGTGCGGTGGACGCCGCGTTCTGGGACGCCGTCGAGCACGGTGACCTGAGCGCGCTCGGGATCGACGCCGACCAGTCGTTCAGCGACGTACTTCCCGCGCTGTCCTCCTGGCGCCGCAGTCGGCAGGAACAGTCGTTGGTGGATTCCTGGCGCTATCTGACCCAGTGGGTGCCGGTCACCGGCGTTCCCGCGCAGCCGGTGCTGTCCGGCACCTGGTGGGTGGTCGGTGAGACGGGTGACGAGGTGGCCGCCGCGCTTGCGGCGGCCGGGGCGGACGTGCGCTCCGCCGTCACCGCCATGGACGTGTCCGGCGACGACGGCACCCAGGTTGCCGGGGTGGTCTCCCTGCTGCCCGTGGTGGAGACCGTCGCTCTCCTCCAGTCCCTCATCGCAGCAGGCATCAACGCGCCTCTCTGGTGCGTCACCCGCGGCGCCGTCAACACGGTCGGTAGCGACACCGCCTCAGGGATCTCCGGGAGCGACACTTCCGGGGCATCCGGGAGCGACGGCACGTCGGAGAACCGCGGCACGACGGTCGACCCGGAGCAGACCGGGGTCTGGGGTCTGGGCCGTGTCATCGCCCTCGAACACCCCGACCGCTGGGGCGGGCTCGTCGACCTGCCCGCCGAGTGGGACGCGCAGGCAGCCACCGCGCTGTGCGCCGTACTCACCGGCACCACCGGCGAGGACCAGGTCGCCGTCCGGGGCACCGGCATGTGGGGCTGCCGTCTGAACCGGCGGACGACCCCGGCCACGTACGAGCACACCACCTGGACCAGCCGTGGCACCGCGCTGATCACCGGTGGTACGGGGGCCCTGGGCAGCCATGTCGCCCGCTGGCTCGCCGCCAACGGCACCACCCACCTCGTCCTCACCAGCCGACGCGGCCCCGACGCACCCGGCGCAGACGAACTCGCCACCGAACTCGAAGCACTCGGTGTGCAGGTCACCCTTGCCGCCTGCGACGTCGCCGACCGCGACGCCCTCGCCGCGCTCCTCGGTACGATCCCCGACCTGCGCACGGTCGTCCACGCGGCGGGCACCCTGGACGACGGCGTCCTCGAATCGCTCACCCCCGAGCGGATTCGCCACGTCCTGAGTGCCAAGGCCGACAGCGCGCAGCACCTCCACCACCTCACCCGCGACCTCGACCTCGACGCGTTCATCCTCTTCTCCTCGGCCTCCGCGACCCTGGGCAACCCCGGCCAGGCCAGTTACGCCGCCGCCAACGCCACCCTCGACGGACTCGCCCACCACCGCCGCGCCCAAGGGCTCCCCGCCACCTCCATCGCCTGGGGCGCCTGGGCAGGACCCGGCATGGGCACCGGACACGCCGGCGCCATGCCTCCCGGGCCGGCCGTCGCGGCTCTCCAGCGCGTGCTGGCGGACGGGGAGGTCACCGAGCTGGTGGCCGACATCGACTGGGACACCTTCGGGTCCCGCTTCGTCTCCCGGCCGAGTGCGCTGGTCGGCGGTCTGCTCGGCCCGGACCACCAGCGGCGGGCGAACAGCAGCAGCGAGCTCGCGGACCGGCTGCGCGGGCTGCCCGCGGCCGAGCAGGAGCGCACGGTCCTGGAGCTGGTGCGCGCGCAGGTCGCCGCGGTGCTCGGGCACGCCACGCCCGCCGCGATCGACACCTCGCGCACCTTCCAGTCGGTCGGCTTCGACTCGCTGACCGCCGTCGAGCTGCGCAACCGCCTGAGCGCGGCCACCGGTGTGCGCGTCCCGGCCTCGGTCGTCTTCGACTACCCCACCCCCGGGCTCCTCGCCGGTTTCCTGCTGGAAGCGATCCCCGGCACGCACGCTGCGGCGGACTCCTCCGTTCCGGGCGTCGGCGCGGCGGTGGCCGCGAACGACGACCCGATCGTGATCGTCGGCATGAGCTGCCGCTTCCCGGGCGGTGTCGCCTCCCCCGAGGAGCTCTGGCAGCTGCTGGACTCGGGGGCGGACGCCATGTCGGCCCTTCCCGTGGACCGCGGCTGGCACATCGCCGAGGGCGCCGACGGCGCGTCGGTGCAGGCCGGCGGCTTCCTCCACGACGCCGCCGAGTTCGACGCGGCCTTCTTCGGGATCTCGCCGCGCGAGGCCGTCGCGATGGACCCGCAGCAGCGGCTCCTCCTGGAGACCGCCTGGGAGACCTTCGAACGCGCCGGAATCTCCGCGGACGCGGTACGCGGCAGCCGCACCGGCGTCTTCGTCGGTACGAACGGCCAGGACTACGGCGCCCTGGTCGGCGCCGCACCCCAGCGCGCCGACGGCCACCTGGCCACCGGCAACGCGGCGAGCGTGGTGTCGGGCCGGGTGTCCTACACCTTCGGCCTCGAAGGCCCCGCGATCACCGTCGACACCGCGTGCTCGTCGTCGCTCGTCGCTCTGCACCTGGCCGTGCAGGCGCTGCGTTCCGGCGAGTGCACGCTGGCGCTGGCCGGTGGCGCGACCGTGATGGCGACTCCCACCGCGTTCGCGGAGTTCTCCCGCCAGGGCGCGCTGTCCGAAGACGGCCGGTGCAAGGCGTTCGCGGGTGCCGCGGACGGCACGGGCTGGGGCGAGGGCGTCGGCATGCTCCTCGTCGAGCGTCTGTCGGACGCCGTACGCAACGGCCACGACGTGCTGGCGGTCGTACGCGGCTCCGCCGTCAACCAGGACGGCGCCTCCAACGGCCTCACCGCCCCCAACGGACCCTCCCAGCAGCGCGTCATCCGCCAGGCCCTCGCCTCCGCCGGACTCTCGACCGCCGACGTCGACGCGGTCGAGGCGCACGGAACGGGTACGAAGCTCGGCGACCCCATCGAGGCGCAGGCACTCCTCGCCACCTACGGCCAGGACCGCGAACAGCCGCTGCTGCTGGGCTCGGTGAAGTCCAACATCGGCCACACCCAGGCAGCCGCCGGTGTCGCCGGCGTCATCAAGATGGTCCTCGCCATGCAGCACGGCGTGCTGCCGCAGACCCTCCACGTGGACGAGCCGACACCCGAGGTGGACTGGTCGGCGGGCGCGGTGGAACTGCTGACCGAACGCACGGAGTGGCCCCGGACCGGTGACGCACGCCGCGCCGGTATCTCCTCGTTCGGCGTGAGCGGCACCAACGCCCACGTCATCCTGGAGCAGGCGCCCGCAGCCCCGGCCTCGGTGCTTGCGTCCGACGAGCCGGGCGAGGACCGTACCGAGCCCTCCGCCATGCCGTGGGTACTGACGGCCCAGGACGAGGCGGGCCTGCGTGCGCAGGCAGAGCGGCTGCGGTCGTTCGTGACCTCGGATCCCGACCTGCTGCCGCTCGACGTCGCGTACTCCCTGGCGACGACCCGCGCCGCACTGTCCCACCGTGCGGTAGTCGTCGGCTCCGACCGCGACGAACTGCTGCACGGACTGGCAGCGGTCGCGGCCGGTGAACCGGCTCCAGGCGTGGTGACGGGCACGGCCGCATCTCCGTCGGGTGCGGTGTTCGTGTTCCCGGGCCAGGGGTCCCAGTGGACCGGCATGGCCACCGAACTCCTCGCCACCTCAGACGTGTTCACGACCCGCATGCAGGAATGCGCGGACGCCCTGAACCCCTTCGTGGACTGGTCCCTCTTCGACGTCCTCGACGACGAAGAAGCACTGCGCCGGGTGGACGTCGTCCAGCCGGTGCTGTGGGCCGTCATGGTCTCCCTCGCCGAGCTGTGGCGCTCCTACGGAGTCGAACCGGCGGCCGTCGTCGGGCACTCCCAAGGCGAGATCGCCGCAGCCTGCGTCGCGGGCGGCCTCACCCTCGAAGACGGCGCCCGCGTCGTCGCCCTACGCAGCAAGGCACTCCTCGCCCTCTCCGGACGCGGCGGCATGGTCTCCGTACCCCTCCCCGCAGACCAGCTCCGCGACCGCGACGGACTGTCCATCGCGGCCGTCAACGGACCCGCCTCCACCGTCGTCTCCGGCGACAACGACGTCCTCGAAGCGCTCCTCGCCGAAATCCCGCAGGCCAAGCGCATCCCCGTCGACTACGCCTCCCACTCCCCCCAGCTCGAAGAAATCAAGGACGAGCTGACAGCAGCACTCGCACCCATCACCCCCCGCACCGGACACATCCCCTTCTACTCCACCGTCACCGGCCAACTCACCGACACCGCCCACCTCGACGCCGCCTACTGGTACCGCAACGGGCGGCAGACGGTTGAGTTCCGCGACACCGTGGCGGCGTTGCTCGGCAACGGGCACACCGTCTTCGTCGAGGCCAGCCCGCACCCCGTCCTCGCCGCCGGGGTGCGCGACATCGCCGATGCGGCCGAGTCGGCCGTCGTGGTGACCGGGTCGCTGCGCCGTGATCACGGAGGGCCGGCGCAGTTCCTCGGTGCGTTGGCCGAACTCTCGGTACACGGTGCGGCAACCGACTGGGCTGCCGTGTTCGCCGGAACCGGGGCTCGCCGGGTCGGCCTGCCGACGTACGCGTTCCAGCGGGAACGCTTCTGGATCGAGCCGAGTGCCCCTGCCGTCGCACCGCTCGGCGAGACGGACGGCGAGTTCTGGGCGGCGGTCGAGCGGGAGGACGTGGAATCGCTGTCCGCGTCCCTCGGGCTCGACGGTGAACAGCTCGACGGGCTGCTGCCCGCGCTGTCAGCCTGGCGCCGGCGGCGGAACGAACAGTCGGGGCTCGAATCGCTCCGTTACCGCGTCGAGTGGCGGCCACTGACCGGCAACCAGCCCGCCTCGCTGTCGGGTTCGTGGCTCGTGGTCGCGGCCGGTGCGCAGGCCGAGCACCCGTGGGTGCCTGCCGCCGTCGAAGCGCTGGCCGCTCACGGGGCCCAGCCCTCGCTGCTCGTACTCGAAGCGCACGAGCTGGACCGTGATGCCCTGGCAGCGCGACTGCGGGACTACGCGGACGCGGCCGGTGTTCTGTCGCTCGTCGCTCTCGACCGGCAGCCGCACTCCGACTTCGCGTCCGTCCCGAACGGTTTCGCGTCGACGGTGCTGCTGTCGCAGGCCATGGGCGACGCCGGAATGGAGGCGCGGCTGTGGGCCGCCACCCAGCAGGCGGTGTCGACCGGGAGCAACGATCGCATCGACGCACCGGAGCAGGCCCTGGTGTGGGGTCTCGGCCGGGTCGTCGCACTGGAACAGCCTCTGCACTGGGGCGGGTTGGTGGACCTGCCCGAGACCGTCACGCCCA
>NZ_JBIAMU010000026.1:0-164203 GCF_042874215.1 Streptomyces sp. NPDC004111 | reverse complement strand
GGCGGGGGGGGGGGCCCCCCCGGGGGGCGCGCCCCCCCCCCCCGGGGCGGCCGCCCCCCCCCCCCCCCCCCCCGCCGGCGGGCCGGGCCCCCCCCCCCCCCCCCCCCCGCCTCCACGTCGTGGAGGGCCGGTTGCCGCCCGGCGCGTCAGGCGCAGGTGAAGCGGGCCGCGGCCCAGTCCCCGTGGTCGCCGGACTTCTTCGCGTCGGTGTCGGTGACCTTGAGCGTGACGTGCCGGGCGCCGTCCAGTTTCACGTCCACCGCCGCGGTCGCCGAGGCCCCGGTCAGCTTGGGCGAGGTCCACAGCACCTTGCCGTCGGCCTCGACGGAGAAGGCCACTTCGCCGTAGCCGTTGATCTCGTCGTCGATGCCGACGTCGGCGGTGAAGGCGGTGCACCGGCCGCCGGTGTAGACCTCGATCGCGGAGTCGGCGTGGGTGCCGATGCCCTTGTCGTAGGTCTTCCCGGCGAGGGTGAGCTTCTTGCCGTCGGTGGCGCCGGACTCGCCGTTGCTGCGGTCGCGTTCGGCGGGCCCGTAGCCGTTGGACGACTTCAGCCAGACCATGTCGCTCGCCCAGGTGCCGGTGGTGGGCGGTGGCGGCATGACGGCCGCCCCGAAGCGCTGGACGGTGGTCCTGTCCTCGCCCGCCGCGCGGTGGCGGGCGGTGGCGGTCAGGGTGGTGTCGCCCGGCACGGCGTCCTTGGCCGGGGTGACGGCGACCTCGACGCGCCGGGTCGTCCCCGCCGGTACGCGGTCGACGGTGGCGGCGGGGGTGACCTGCCAGCCGGCCGGTGCGTTCAGCGACACGGAGACGCCGGTGGCCTCGCGGCTGCCGGCCGTCACGTCGACGGCCACCTTCCCGGTTTCCCCGGCGCCCAGTTCCTGGCCGGGGGCGACGGCGAGGGAGGCGGCGGCACCGGGCTGCTTGCCGCCGACCGCGCTGGTGTCCTCCAGCTCCAGTGCGAAGGACCGGTTCGTGGGCAGCGGTGCGGTCTTCACCCTGACCACTCCCCCGCGGTCGTCGCGGTCGTACCACCAGCCCTGGACGGCACTGTCGTACGCCTGCCTGCTCTTGAGCCGCGGCAGTTCGCGTCCGGCGAGCTCGACCTCGTCGGGGGCGGAGTTGGTGTGCACGGTGAAGGCGTACGGCCGGCGGGTCTGCTTGCCGGTGAAGTCTCCGTTGCTCGCGCCGATCCGGATCGAGACGTCGCCCGCCCCGCGCCGCGGGGCCTCGACGTCGGCCCGCTGGGTGGCGAACCTGCCGTCCCGGTGCTGCCGGGTGACGCCGTCGTCCTCGTACAGCGTGAAGGAGGACCGGCCCTGCGGGTAGACGTCCCAGGCGAGCGGGGAGTCCGCAGTGCGGTCGGCGTACGAGCGGATGCCCGGCCACATCGGGATGTTCGCGCCCGCCTTCACGAACAGCGGGAGGGTGTCGAGGGGCGCGCTGTAGTCGTCGAGGGTGACGGGACCCTCGTAGGTACGGCCGCTCCAGTAGTCGGTCCAGGTGCCCTTGGGCAGGTAGATCCCGTCCCGCTCGGCGCTGTCCTGGTACACGGGGGCGACGAGGAAGTGCTCGCCGGACATGAACTCGTACTTGGCGGCGTCGGTCGCGGCCTTCGGGTCGTCCGGGAACTCCAGGGACAGCGGGCGGACCATGCCGACGCCGGTCTTGGTGGCCTCGTGGGCGTAGGAGTACTGGTACGGCAGCAGCGACTCCTTGAGCTTGAGGTAGTCGCGGTTGATCGAGGTGTACGGCTCGCCGTAGCGGAAGGGCTGCTTGTCGTTGGCGGCCCAGCCGTCCATGGTCATCGTGGTGCCCAGGAACATCTTCCACTGGAGGTCGCGGGTGTACGTCTTGGCGCTGCCGCCGAAGATGCCGTCGACGTCACCGGTGGTGTAGGCGAGCCCGGACATGGTGGAACCGGCGTACGTGGGGATCTGCCAGCGGATGTACTCCCAGCTGCCGGACTGGTCCCCGGACCACTGCACCCCGCAGCGCTGGGCGCCCGCCCAGCTCTCCGGTGCCCAGGTGAAGCCGCGGGCGTCGCTGTTCGCCTCGATGCCCTTGTAGGCGTCCTTGCAGCCGTCGAGCGCGAACTTGTAGCCGTCGCCGACCCACGCGACGTCCAGCTTGGCGACCCGCTGCCCGGCCTTGACCTGCTCGCCGAGCTTGTCGATGCCGTCCTCGGTCCACAGCCCGAGCTGCATCTTGCGGTCCTGGAGCCCCTTGGCGGTCTGGGCCAGGTCCTCGTAACCGCACCCGTAGCCGTCGTTGACGAGCATCCAGCCGTTGGGCATGTCGTTCTGGACGTAGCCGTCGGCGACCTTCAGGGAGTCCAGGGTGCGGCGCTCGCCGCGGTTGGCGTTGTGCAGGTAGCAGTCGGCGTCGCCGATCTCCATGCCGTAGATCGGCGGGAGGAAGGGTTTGCCGGTGAGCTGCGTGTACTTGCCGATGACGTCCTTGCTGTCGCGGCCGGCGAAGTAGTAGGCGTCGAAGCGCTGTTCCTTGGCGGCGGTGGTGACGTCGGGCTGCTTGTCGGCGAAGGAGTAGGTGTTGGGGGCGTAGGTGTTGCGGTAGACGCCGTAGCCGGCGGTGGAGAGGTAGAAGGGTACGGAGTTGGGGTGGCCGCCGTCGTCCCAGTTGTAGTCGACGCCGACCTCGACGGTCTTGCCGCGGTGGGAGGTGTTGCCGCGGCCGTTCTGCATTCCGGCGCCGTAGAACTGCTCGTCGGCGCGCGGGGCGAGGGTCTGGGTGGTGGTGTCCTTGCCGTCCGTGCCCTTCCCCCAGCTGATCCCCTTGGCCTCGGACCACAGCTGGGTGCCGTCGGCCCGGTACAGGGCGAAGCGCAGGGGCGCCTTGTACGCGCGCAGGGTGACCTTGCCGGTGCTCAGCTCGTACCGGTCGCCGCGGTCCTTCCAGCGCACCCGGGGTGCCTTGCCGGACTGCGGCAGGACGATGTCCGTGCCGGTCGGGTCGGTGAACTTGCCGTCCGGGGCGAGTTCGACGCGGAAGGTCTCCTCGGTGACGAAGGTGACGCGGGCCTCGGCGGAGTCGGCGTGCAGGCGGAAGGTGCGGCCGTCGGGGGCGGCGTCGAATCCGGTGAGGTCGCCGACGGTGGTGCTGTCGGCGGCGCCGGCGGCAGCGGCGCGGGCCGGTTCCGCGGCCGTTCCGGTGCCGCCGGGCCCGGCGAGCGCGAGAACGAGCCCGAGGAGCGCGGCGGGGACGGCGGCTCTGAGGAGGGTGGGTGGTCTCATGGGGCGTTGTTCTAGCGCGGTTGGCGTGTACGCGACCATGGACTTGCGTGGGGGGTGCGTGGACTTACGTGGACACAGAGGGGCCGCGCCCCTTCAGGGGCGCGGGGAACTGCGCGAGCGGGCACATCGAAGCCGCGGATACGCACCCGGCCCAGGAGGGCTCGCCACCCGTTTCGGGAAGGGGCGGGGTGGGGGAAGGCCCCGCGCAGCGGCCGAGCCCCGGCCATGGGGCGGCCGGGGCTCGGGCGGAGGCAGGAGTGAAGGGGGTCATCCGCGACAGGCGGGCCCCCCGCCCACCTGCACGGACGTGCTACAGCGCAACCCCCAGCAACGCATCCACCGTCCGCGAGATCACTCCCGGCGCCCCCTCCTCCGTACCGCCCTCGGACTCCTGGCGGGCCGCCCACGCGTCCACCGCCGCCAGCGCGCCCGGCGCGTCCAGGTCGTTGGCCAGCGCTTCGCGTACCGCTTCGACGGTCGCGTCGGCGGACGGGCCGTCCGGCCGGGAGACCGCCGCACGCCACCGCTCCAGCCGGGCCACCGCGTCCGCGAGTACCTGGTCGGTCCACTCCCAGTCCGCCCGGTAGTGGTTCGCCAGCAGGGCGAGGCGGATCGCCGCCGGGTCCACCCCGTCGCGCCGCAGCTGCGAGACGAAGACCAGGTTGCCCCGGGACTTCGACATCTTCTCGCCGTCCAGGCCGACCATGCCGGCGTGCACGTACGCCTGGGCGAACGGGTGCTCGCCGGTCAGCGCCTGGGCGTGCGAGGCGCCCATCTCGTGGTGCGGGAAGGCCAGGTCGGAGCCGCCGCCCTGGACGTCGAAGCCCATGCCCAGGTGCTCCAGGGCGATGGCGACGCACTCGATGTGCCAGCCCGGCCGGCCGCGGCCCAGCGAGGCGCCGTCCCAGCTCGGCTCGCCCTCGCGGGCCGCCATCCACAGCATCGGGTCGAGCGGGTTCTTCTTGCCGGGGCGCTCCGGGTCGCCGCCGCGCTCGGCGGACAGCAGGCGCATGGCCTCCGCGTCGAGCCCGGAGACCTCGCCGAAGTGCGGGTCGGCCTCGACGGAGAAGTAGATGTCGCCCTCCAGCTCGTAGGCCGCGCCGGAGTCCCGCAGCCGCTCGACGAGCGGCACGATGCCGGGGATGGCCTCGACGGCGCCCACGTACTGCTGCGGGGGCAGCATGCGCAGGGCCGTCATGTCCTCGCGGAAGAGGGCGGTCTCGCGCTCGGCGAGGCCGGTCCAGTCGATGCCGTCGCGGATCGCGCGCTCCAGGAGCGGGTCGTCGACGTCCGTCACGTTCTGGACGTAGTGGACCTGCCGCTTGGTGTCGAGCCACACGCGCTGTACCAGGTCGAACGCGTTGTAGGTCGCCGCGTGACCCATGTGGGTCGCGTCGTACGGCGTGATGCCGCACACGTAGATGCGGGCGACGGGACCGGGGTCGAGTGAGACCAACCCCTGGGTCGCAGTGTCGTGGATCTGGAGGTCGCGGCCCTTGCCGGGCAGGGCGGGGACCTCTGAAGCGGGCCAGGCATGCATGTAGCGAGCGTAACCGGACGCATGTTCCGGTTACGAACCGGACCGGGATCTTGACCGATTACGCCGTCTTGCGCACACCGCCCCCGATGGGGCACGGCCCGCGCACCCCGGACGGATCACCCGCCGGGCACACCGCCCCCGGCCGGCCACGGCCTCACACCGGCGGCCACGGGATCGCGGGCCACTGCCCGCTCGGCTGCGGGTGCGCCGCCGATTCGCGCAGGGTGGCGACCCGTCCGCGCAGCGCGGCCAGTTCCGCCGCCGTGATCAGTTCGGCCAGCCGGGTGGCGAGCAGGGTCCCGTCCGCGAGGTCGTCGGCCAGCTTGGCCAGTACGGCGACGGCCTCGTCCGGCAGCGGTTCCCCGGCCCAGCCCCACAGCAGGGTGCGCAGCTTGTCCTCGACGTGGAAGGTGACGCCGTGGTCGATGCCGTAGAGCCGGCCGTCGCCCGTGGGCAGCAGGTGGCCGCCCTTCCGGTCGCCGTTGTTGATCACCGCGTCGAGCACCGCGAGGCGGCGCAGCCGTTCGTCGTCGGCGTGCACGAGCAGGGCGGTGCGGCCCTCCTCGATCTCGGCCAGCACCACCGGTTTCCAGCCGTCACCCGGTTCGTCCTCCTCGACGAGGGCCAGCAGCGCGCCGCCCGCCTCGGGGTCGCCCTCGATCCACAGCTGGCACATGCCCTCGCCGTACGGCCCGTCGCGCAGCACCGTCGGCGGGATCAGCCCCCAGCCGGTCGCCCGGGAGATCTCGTACGAGGCGACCTCGCGCCGGGCGAGGTTGCCGTCGGGGAAGTCCCACAGCGGCTGTTCGCCCGCGACCGGCTTGTAGACGCACGTGGCGCTGTCGCCGTCGTGGGAGATCTCGCAGTAGAGCACCGCGTTGGACGCCTCGCGGACCTGGCCGAGCACCTTCAGCTCGCCCTTGGCCAGCAGCGTCAGGGGGTCGCCGGGCACCGGGGTCACAGCCCCCGCCGGTATCCGTTCTGGCGCGGGCATACGTGTCCCTCCGGGTCGAGCGGCAGGCTGCACAGCGGGCACGGCGGGCGGCCCGCGTTCACGACGTCCAGGGCGCGCTTGGCGAACGCCCTGGCCTGGGCTCCGCTGAGCCGCACGCGCAGCATCGGCGGGCCGTTCTCCTCGTCCTGGAGCAGCCGCTCCTCGGCCTCCGCGAGGTCTTCCTCGGTGTCGACGTCGAGTTCGACCAGGGCCTGCGCCTCGACGATCATGCGCTGTTCCTCGCCGTCCCAGGCGAGCGCCATGGTGCCGACCCGGAACTCCTCCTCGACGGGGGCGTCCAGCGGGGCGCTGTCGTGCACGTCGGCGGGGGCCACGGCCGGTACGGGGGCGTTGCCGCCGGTGCGGCGCACCACCTCGTCGAGCAGTTCGTCGATCCGTTCGGCCAGTGCCTCGACCTGGGTCTTCTCCAGGGAGACGCTGGTGACCCGGCCGGCCGCCGACGCCTGGAGGAAGAAGGTACGGCGGCCAGGCAGCCCGACCGTACCGGCCACGAAACGCTCCGGCGGGTCGTAGAGGAACACCTGACGGGACACGTCCTGATCTCCATCGCTTCGGGGGGCTGGGAAGGGAAATGGTTTACGGCGCGACCACCCTACTGTGCACGGCGATCACGGTGCTCCCGCGCCACCGCCCACCGCCGCGTCGCCATTGTCCGTACCCGCGCTGTCGTCGCTCGGGCGCGGGGCGAGGGAGGCCAGGTCCCCGGTGTCGCCCAGGCGTACGAGAAAGGGCCGGAGCCTGGTGTAGCGGATCACCGTCAGGGAACACGGGTCGACGTGAATCCGCTGGAAGAGGTCGAGATGCATGCCGAGGGCGTCCGCCACGAGCGACTTGATGATGTCGCCGTGCGAGCACATGACGTACATCGCGTCGCTGCCGTACTCGGCGTCGATGCGCGTGTTCCAGTCGCGTACGGCGTCCACCGCTCGGGTCTGCATGGCGCGCATGGATTCGCCGCCGGGGAAGGCCGCGGCGGAGGCGTGCCGCTGGACGACGTCCATCAGGGGGTGGTCGGTGAGTTCGCCGAGCTTGCGCCCCGACCACTCGCCGTAGTCGCACTCGTTGATCCGCTCCTCGGTGTGCAGGGGCAGTCCGGGGCGGGCGTCGAGCAGCGGCCGCAGGGTCTCCCGGCAGCGCTGGAGGGGGCTGCTGACCGCGGCGGCCAGGGGCAGCGCGGCGAGCCGGGCGGGCAGGGCGGCGGCCTGTCCGGCGCCGTGGTCGTCGAGGGCGACACCGGGCGTCCGGCCCGCGAGCAGCCCGGCGGTGTTGGCGGTGGAGCGTCCGTGCCGCAGAAGAATCAGCGTGGCCATGCTCCTCAGCGTAGGCGCAGGGACGCAGGTGGCCGAAGGCGGACAGGTGCAGCGGGGTGCGCGACGGGCCCGGCCCGGGGAGAATGCACGCCGTGATCGTCGACTGCGCCATCTACCGCGAGGGCCGCCGCACCGAGGGCCCGGCCGACTTCTCCGACGCGCTCGCCGAGGCACGTTCCGCGAAGGACCGTTTCCTGTGGATCGGGCTGCACGAGCCGACGGAGGAGGAGTTCTCCCTCGTCACGTCGGAGTTCGGGCTGCACCCGCTGGCGGTGGAGGACTCCCTGTCGGCCCATCAGCGGCCGAAGCTGGAGGTGTACGAGGACTCGCTGTTCGTGGTCCTCAAGCCGGTCGTGTACGAGCCGAAGAGCGACACCGTGACCACGGGCGAGCTGATGGTCTTCGTCGGCGACTCGTTCGTGGTGACCGTGCGGCACGGCGAGGGCGCGCCGCTGACGGCCGTACGGGCGCGGCTGGAGTCGGATCCCAAGGTGCTGGCGCACGGTCCGACGTCCGTGCTGTACGCGGTGAGCGACGCGGTCGTCGACCACTACCTGGAGGTCGCGGCCGAGCTGCAGACCGACCTGGAGGAGCTGGAGGCGGAGGTCTTCGCGCCGCCGGGCGGCGACACCAAGGGCACCGCGGGGCGGATCTACACCTTCAAGCGGCAGGTGCTGGAGTTCCGGCGGGCGACGGGGCCACTGACCGGGCCGATGCAGCGGCTGGCCAGTCCGGGGCTGCCGTTCGTGCACGAGCACGCGCAGCCGTTCTTCCGCGATGTCGGGGACCATCTGACCCGGGCGAACGAGCAGGTGGACGGCCTGGACCGGCTGCTCTCCGACATCCTGTCCGCGCATCTCGCGCAGATGGGGGTGCGGCAGAACGACGACATGCGGAAGATCTCGGCGTGGGCGGCGATGGCCGCGGTCCCGACGATGGTCGCGGGCATCTACGGCATGAACTTCGAGAACATGCCGGAGCTGAAGTGGTGGTGGGCGTACTACGCGGTGCTGGTCTTCATGGTGCTGTGCGAGGTGGGGCTGTACCGGCTGTTCAAGCGGCGCGGCTGGCTCTGAGCGGTACGGGGACCCGCGGGGCCCGTTCTCCTAGGCCGCGGGGCCGTTCAGTGCTCCCCTGCGCTCGGGCATGGTCAGGGTGACCATCCGCCGCCGGCCGAGGACCCGCTCGTAGAGGTGCATCAGGCGGATGCCGGTGGCGAGCAGGGTGGATTTGGGGCGCGACCAGCCGAGGAGCTGTCCCATCCGGGCCATCACGGCGAGGCTGACGTCCCGGTAGACGCCGATCTCCACCCGTACGCACTCGTCGAGGACGCGCCGGATGGTGGGGCCGTGGCCGAGGGCGGCCAGCCGCAGCAGTTCCTCCTGGCAGTAGGCGAGGTGGTTCTCCTCGTCCTGGCAGATCATCCGGATCGGCTTGCCGGCCTCGGGGTGGTTGCCGAAGTGGGTGACGAGCATGTCCATCTGGTCGGCGGCCCGCTGCTCGGTGACCCTGCTGTGGGCGAGGTAGACGACGATGTCCTCCTCGGTGAGCGTGGTGTCGGCGCGCAGTTTGCTGTGCGCGAGACCGATTCCGGCGCGTTCCAGGAGCAGTGTGTAGTCGAGCGCGAGGGGCACCTCGACCTCCGTGAGGTCGCGCTTGTTGAGCAGGGCCCGGAAGAGCCGGCCGTGCTTGTCCTCGTCGGCGCCGTGCCGGGCGATCTTGGGGGCGAGGTCGCGCATGGTGTCGGGAACGAGGGCGGCGATGCGGCCGTTCTCCCAGCCGCCCTGGGCCTCGCCGCTGGCCGCGACCGAGCAGAACAGCCGGAACGACTCGTCGTTGTCGAGGATTTCCTGGAAGAGACTCCGAGCAGAGAGCATCACTGCCACCTCCGTGCACCTGTCGCACCGGCCGTCGAACCCAATGTGTCGAGTGAAGTGCGGTACGGACCGGGAGGCAACAGGTATGACGGACAAGTCGCCCGCATGAGGGAGCGTGCAATCCCTTCGCAGGGCGTAACCGACGGGCCGCTGGCGCGTTGTGCTGCATGACGGCCGTGGCGGGGAAGACCCCCGAGCCCCCACCACGGCCGCTGACTTCGAATCCCCTGTGCGCTAGGCGAGTCCGGCGTGCTCCAGGGCCTCCGTGCCCGCCCGCAGCGCGGCGATCCGCTCCTCCCGCGTGAATCCCGCGGGCGCCAGCGTCAGGGTGGTCACTCCCGCGGCGGCGTACGCCTGCATCCGCTCGGCGATCCGCTCGACCGGGCCGAGCAGGGTGGTCTGGTCGATCAGCTGGTGGGGTACGGCGGCTGCCGCGCCGTTCTTGTCGCCGCCCAGGTACTTGTCCTGGATCTCGGCGGCCTCCTTCTCGTAGCCCATGCGCTGGGCGAGCTTGTTGTAGAAGTTCTGCTTGCGGCTGCCCATGCCGCCGACGTACAGGGCGGTGTACGGGCGGAACATGTCGGCCAGCGCGTTCACGTCGTCGCCCACCGCGAGCGGCAGCGTCGGGCAGACGTCGAAGCCCTCCATGGTCCGCCCGGCCTTCTCGCGGCCCGCGCGCAGCGGGGCGAGCGCGGTCTCCTCCAGGTGCTCGGCGGAGGGGAAGATCAGCAGCGCGCCGTCGGCGATCTCGCCGGTCTGCTCCAGGTTCTTCGGGCCGATGGCGGCGATGTACAGCGGGATGGTCTCGCGCTCGGGGTGCACGGTCAGCTTGATGGGCTTGCCGGGGCCGTCGGGCAGCGGGAGCGTCCAGTGCTCGCCCTCGTACGACAGGCGCTCGCGGGACATGGCCTTGCGGACGATCTCCACGTACTCGCGGGTGCGGGCGAGCGGCTTGTCGAACTTGACCCCGTACCAGCCCTCGGAGACCTGCGGTCCCGACACGCCGAGGCCGAGCCGGAAGCGCCCACCGGACAGCGAGTCGAGGGTGGCGGCGGTCATCGCCGTCATGGCGGGCTGGCGGGCCGGGATCTGCATGATCGCGGAGCCGATGTCGATGCGCTCGGTCTGGGCGGCGACCCAGGAGAGCACGGTGGGGGCGTCCGAGCCGTACGCCTCGGCGGCCCAGCAGACCGCGTAGCCGAGCCGGTCGGCCTCCTGGGCGACGGCGAGGTTGTCGCCGTCCATGCCCGCTCCCCAGTAGCCGAGGTTGATCCCGAGCTTCATGCGTCGCTCCCTTACTCATCGGTAACGTCCTGGTGCGGCGGACTCTAGCGCGCCCGGAACACATTCGTCTGCGGCGGGTTGTCCACAGGCCCCGTCTCCCCGAAGGGGTGGACCAGTACTCTCGCGGCCATGGAGCAGAGGCATCTCGGCCGCACGGGCCTGCGCGTATCGAGAATCGGGCTGGGCACGCTCACCTGGGGCCGGGACACCGGCGAGCACGACGCGGCGGACCTGCTGAAGGTGTTCTGGGAGGCGGGCGGCACGCTCGTCGACACGGCCGACGTGTACGGGGACGGCGACTCCGAGTACGTGCTGGGACAGCTGGTGGAGCGGCTCGTCCCGCGCCGGGACCTGGTCATCGCCACCAAGGCGGGCAGCGTGCTCGACCCGGACCGCCGCCAGGACTGCTCGCGCGGCCATCTCCTGGCCGCCCTGGACGCCTCGCTGGAACGCCTCGGCACGGACTACGTGGACCTCTGGCAGGTGCACGCCTTCGACCCCGGCACCCCGCTCGACGAGACCCTCCAGGCCCTGGACATCGCCGTGAGCAGCGGCCGGGCCCGGTACGCGGGGGTCGCGGGCTTCTGCGGCTGGCAGCTCGCGAGGGCCGCCACCTGGCAGCTCGCGGCCCCCGGCACCCGGACCCGGCTGGCCAGTACGCAGATGGAGTACTCGCTGCTCCAGCGGGGCGTGGAGCGCGAGGTACTGCCCGCCGCGCTGGACCTGGGGGTCGGACTGCTGCCCTCGTCGCCGCTGGGCCGGGGCGTGCTGACCGGCAAGTACCGGCACGGCACACCGGCCGACTCGCGCGGCGCCTGCGACCATCTCGCCCCGTTCGTCGCGCCCTACCTGGACGACGCGGCCGGCCGCATCGTGGACGCGGTCGCGACGGCCGCCGACGGCCTGGCGACGACCCCGCTCCAGGTGGCCCTGGCGTGGGTACGGGACCGGCCGGGCGTGGCCGCCCCGATCGTCGGCGCGCGCAACGCGCAGCAGCTCGCGGCGGCATTGTCAGTGGAGGCGCTTAGTCTGCCCTACGAGATCTGCCGAGCGCTGGACGACGTGTCCGCGCCCGTGCACCGCTATCCCGACCAGGACTGGAGCACGCTGTGACCGCGCACCCCCGGGGGGAGACCCCCGTCCCCCCGGCCGACCCCGAGGCCGCGGAAGCGACCGGGACACCGGACCAGCAGGCCGCACCTGACGACCCGGACGGCGACACGCCCGTGGAGGACACACCCACGGAAGACACGTCCGCGCAGGACACGCCCGGCCCGGAGGCGACCGCCCCGGACGGGGACACGTCCGGGACCGCCCCTGACGCGACTGCGCAGGACGCGACCGCGGAGCACGAGACTGCGGAGCACGAGACCGGCACCGGCACACCCGCCGAGGACGGCGCCGCGCCGGAGGAAGCCGCGCCCGCCGGGGACGCGGACGGGTCCGAGGCGCCCGGGGCGGACGGGGACGCCCCCGAGGCAGCCGCGCCCGCCGAGGGCGAGGACGGTGCCGGCCCGGACGCGTCCGCCGGGGAGGACGACGGCGCGGCCGACTCCGACGACGCGGACAGCGCGCCCGACGGGGGGACCGCGCCGGCGGCCGGGGACGACGCCCCCGCCGCGCCCCAGCTCTCCGAGGCCGAGGCCGAGCTGGCCGCCCAGCGGGAGTTCCGGGCCAGGATCGAGAAGCGGAAGGCCGAGAAGCCGGCCATTTCCGCCGGTACCAAGCTGAGCGGGCGTGCTGCCGACCTGATGGCCGCCGTACGGGCCGTGGAGAGCGGCTCCAGGCCCGCCACCGCGTTCGTCGCGGAGCCCGCGCCGGCCGCCGGGCCGGCCAGTGCCCCGGCTCCGGCCGCCGTGCCGTCCCAGGCCGCGTCCCGCCCGGTGACTCCGGCTGCCGGGCCGGTCGCCGCCGGGCCGCGGACGGTGGCGGACGTACGGGGCGTGCTGGCGGCGGGCGGTGCCCCCGAGGAGCTCGCGCCGCAGGTCGCCGAGCGGCTCGGCGAGCAGGCCGCGGAGCTGCTGCGGGAGGACCCCTGGCAGTTGCTTTCCGTACCGGGCGTGCGGCCCGAACAGGCCGACGGGTTCGCCAGGGCGCTGCTCGGCGGGCAGTGCGGCCCGGACGACGGGCGGCGGACCGCTGCCCTGGTCGGCTGGCTGCTGGAGCGGGCCGCCCGGCAGGGCCACACGGCCGTCCCGGCCGAGCAGGTGTGCACAGCGCTCGCCGGGCACGCGGTGCCCGACCCCGCAGGAGCGGTCGCGCACGCCGTCGCGGAGGGCGTCGCACTGTCCCTCCAGGAGGACGACGGGGCCGACGACGCGCAGGAGGAGGAGCCGGCGGACGGCGAGGAGGCCGCGGACGGCGGCCCCGACGCGCCGGAGCCCGCGCCCGCCCTGCTCGGTCTCGACCGGTACGCGATGGCCGAGGAGAGCCTGGCGGAGGGCCTCGCCCGGCTGGTGAACTCCCCCGTGGCCGACGCCGGGGAGTGGGAGCGGCTCCCGGGCTCCGCGGGCGAGTTGGTGCAGGCGGTGGCGGACCACTGCCTGGTCGCCCACACCGGCGGCGAGGCGTCCCGCGCGGAACCGGCCGCCCTGCTCGCGGCGGCCCACCGGCTGGGCCTGCGCGCGTTCGCCGCCACCCACAGCCCCGACGGCCGCGCCCGCGTGGCCGCGGCACTCGACGCGGCGACCGGGACCCCCTCCCCGGACGGCGGCCCGGCGGCCCCGGACGGCGACGCCCGCCCCGCGGCACACCCGTGGGCGGTCACCCTGGCCGGGCTGCTGTCCGGCGCCGAGGGTCCCGGCCGGGACGCGGACGGTGCGCTCGCCCTCGACCTGCTGGTGGTGCTCGACGCACCCCAGCTCGACGTGGAGACCGGCGCGGTGCTCGTCGAGGCGCTGCCCGACGGGGCGCGCCTGGTGCTCAGCGGCGACCCCGGCGTACTGGCCTCGGCCGGTGCCGGGCAGGTGTTCGCGGACGTGCTGAGCGCCCGCGCCTGTCCGCAGATCGCCTCGCGCACCCCCGACCCGGGCCCGATCGGCGAGCTGGTGTCGGGCATCGGCATCGGTGAGCTGAACCAGGTCGCCGCCCCCGGCAAGGAAGTGGTGATCGTGCCGGTGCGCGACGCGGGCGAGGCCGTGCACCGTACGGTCCAGCTCGTCGCGGACTCGGTGCCGCGGGCTTTCGGAGTACCGCCCGAGGACACCCAGGTGATCACCCCGGGCCACGGCGGCTCCGCGGGCACCCGGGCGCTCAACGCGGCGCTCAAGCAGCGGCTCAACCCGGGCCCCGGCCGGTTCGGCGGCTTCGACGCGGGCGACCGGATCGTGTACGTCCCGGTGGCCGGGCGGACCGTGCCGGGCACCGTGGTGGGGGCGGACGCGGAGGGGCTGCACCTGGACTGTGCCGGCACGCCCGTCGTCGTACCGAAGGAGCGGGTCGAGTCGTCGGTGCGGCACGGCTGGGCGCTGACCGCGCACCAGGCGGCCGGGATGCGCTGGCCGGCGGTGGTCGTGGTGCTGCCGGGCGACGCGGCGCAGGTGCTGGACCGCCCGTGGGTGTACACGGCGTTCGGCCGCGGTGAGCGTCATCTCTCGGTGGTGCACGGGGTGGACCAGGCGCTGCCGCGTGCGGTGGCCGAGGCTCCGGCGCGCCCGCGCACGACCAGGCTGGCGGAGCTGCTGCGCCCGGCACCGGCCGGGGCGACGGCGTAACGGCACGGGCGTCCGACGCGTGACCAAGGGGGTGCGGGGCAGTGACTGCCCCGCACCCCCTTGGTGCGGCTGCCGCGCGCGGGCGGCCCCGTTCTGCGCTCAGACCTCTTCGAGGTCGTCCATCTCGTCGTCGTCGAAGACCGAGCTGACGTCGAAGCGGCACACGACGCTCTGCGGATCGGCGCTGTCGAACGGGGAGTTGAGCCACTCCCCCGGCTCCGGAAGTTCCTCGACGGCGGCGATCCACAGCGTGGAGTCGCCCTCCTCCAGACCGAACTCCTTGTGCCGGGAGGCGATCTCGTCGGGCTCGTACTCGCCGAAGAGCACCCCGAGGGCGGCCTGCACACTGCTGCCGACCACGCCCGCGGAGGCGGGTAGTCCGTTGGTGCCGACGTCCGGGTCGAGGTCGGCGATGCGCTGTGCCTGGGCGAGCAGCCGCTGCGGCTGGGAGACCGCGTAGTCGCGCCGGATCAGCACGCTGAGCGCATCCAGGGGCCCGGTGTGGGCCGGGAAGGACGTCTCGGGGCTGGGGATCTCGAAGGGGGTGACCTCGTCGTAGCGCTCGTAGAGCAGCTCGTCGTAGTCCTCCGCGGCTGCGGCCAGTTCGTTGAAGGCGTCGTAGACGGCGGGGTCGTCGTCCCCGGAACGGCGTTCGACCGCCTCAAGGTGGCGGTCCAGCGCGGCTTTGACCGCCTCGGCGGCGGCGCGTACCTCGGCAGCGGTGGGCTGAACGGCATCAGACATAGTGCAGACGCTATCCGTAGACGACCTCTGCCCGCACAATAGATGCGATGCCGGAATACGAATTTGTCGACGTGTACGTCCCGCGCGGGGTTTCCCGCAAGGAGGCGACCCGCCTGCTGACCGACCACGCCGAGTACGGGCACTGGGAACTGGACCGACTGATCCTGCGCCACGACGGGAGCCGCCGGGTGCGGCTGCGCAGGCGGATCATCCGCCAACTGCGGGCCACCTGGTGAGGTGACAGCGCCACGGCCCCATACCGGCCGGGCACTTCACGCAGCGGGCCGCGCCGTGACGGGACCCGCTCCGTGAAGTGCTGTTGCTCCGTGTCGTCGCGCCGGACCTGGCCGGCGCCGTGACCGCGGTTACGCCGCCGAGCGCGACCGGCGGTAGAGCACCGCGCCCGCGAGGAGCAGACCCGCGCCCGCGGGGATCACCGTGCCGAGCGCGCCGGACGCGCCGGTCTGTGCGAGCGACTCGGTGGCCTTGGGCTCGGTGACGGTCTGCGTCCGCGGGGTGTTGGGGATCGCCCGGGTGGGCGGGGTGTGCGGCTGCGGCGGGGTGACCGGGTGGTGCGGCTCGCCGGGGGTCCCGGGGTTGCCGGGGTGCGGCGGCTCGTCGGGGGTGGCCGGGGTGGCGGGCGACTCGTTCGCGCAGTCGTTGCCCATGGCCGGGTTGAGCAGGCCGACGACGCTGACGCCGTTGCCGCAGGCGTTGACCGGGATGTCGATCGGCACCTGGATGTTGTTGCCGGAGCCGATGCCGGGCGAGTTGGCGGTGGTGCCGTCGGCGGACGAGCCGCCTCCGGTGTGACCGCCGCCGGTGTGACCGCCCCCGGTGTGGCTGCCGCCGCCGGTCTGGTTGCCGCCGCCCGTGTGGCTGCCGCCGCCGGGTCCGGCCGGGCCGGGCTTGCCGGGGGTGGCCGAACCGGACTTGTTGGCGCACGCGTTGCCCATCGCCGGGTTCAGTGCCCCGATGACGTTGACGGTGTTGCCGCACGCGTTGACCGGGACGTGGACCGGGATCTGCACCGAGTTGCCGGACAGCACGCCCGGCGAGTGCGACGCGGTGCCCTCCGCACCCGAGTCGGCCTGCGCGTAGCCGCCGCCCAGGGCGAGCACGCCACCGGCGGCCGCGACGGTGATCAGACCTTTTTTGGTGACCTGACGCATTGGATCGTTCCCCTGCCTCTTCCGGAATGCCCGCGGACGTGCTTGACCGCGGGCCGCAATGCGAGGGCGGCCCCGGAGTGCATGGCGCGCACTCCGGGGCCGCCCGGGAATCAGACCCTCAAGGGGTCGTGGCACAACGTCAGCTGTTGACGCAGGTGTTGCCGAAGGTGGGGTTCAGCAGACCGATCACGGAGACCGTGTTGCCGCACGCGTTCACGGGCACGTGGATCGGCGCCTGAACAACGTTGCCGGAGAGCACGCCGGGGGACTGCAGCGCAGCGCCCTGGGCACCCGAGTCGGCGACGGCCATACCCGCACCGGCGAGAACGAGGCCACCAGTGGCAGCCGCAGCAGCGACGACCTTCTTGATCATTGTTCCTCCTAGTTGGAAAGTGCGATCCCAGCCGCGGACCGCACCACCTGTAACGAAGAGAAACGGGCGGGGCTACGACCCGGTCCCACCATTCACTCTTTTCATTCAATTAGCACGTGAGGGCGAATACCCGGGCAATACGTTTCCGCAACCCCCGTCCTGGGCATCGCCCCGCGCCCCTGCCGGGTCTCAGCAGGCGTCGATGAAGCGGTCCAGCACCCGGGCGCCGAACTTGAGCCCCTCGGTCGGCACGCGCTCGTCGACGCCGTGGAACATGCCCGCGAAGTCCAGCTCGGGCGGCAGCTGCAGCGGCGCGAAGCCGAAGCAGCGGATGCCGAGGTCGTCGAAGTGCTTGGCGTCGGTGCCGCCGGAGAGCATGTACGGGATGGCGCGGGCGATCGGGTCCTCGGCGCGCAGAGCGAGCTGCATCGCGTCCACGAGCTTGCCGTCGAAGTCGGTCTCCAGCGCCCTGTCGCGGTGCGAGCGCTCCTCGTCGATCTTCACCCGCGGGCCGAGGATGCGGGCGAGGTCGGCGTGGAACTCCTCCTCGTAGCCGGGCAGGAAGCGGCCGTCGACGTGGGCGCTGGCCTGGCCGGGGATGACGTTCACCTTGTAGCCGGCGTCGAGCATGGTGGGGGCGGCGGAGTTGCGCAGGGTCGCGCCGACCATCTTGGCGATGCCGCCGAGCTTGGCGAGGGTCTCGTCCATGTTCTCCGGGTCGAGCTCGGTGCCGAGCGCGTCGGAGAGCTCGTCGAGGAAGGAGCGCACGGTCTTGGTGACCCGCACCGGCCACTCGTAGCGGCCGAGCCGTCCCACCGCCTCGCACAGTTCGGTGATGGCGTTGTCCTTGTTGGTCATCGAACCGTGGCCCGCGGTGCCGTCCACCGTGAGGCGCATCCAGTTCATGCCCTTCTGGGCGGTCTCCACCAGGTAGAGGCGCAGGTTCTCGTTGACCGTGAAGGAGAAGCCGCCGACCTCGCCGATGGCCTCGGTGACGCCCTCGAAGAGGTCCGGGTGCTTGTCGACGAGGTGCCGGGCGCCGTAGGTGCCGCCGGCCTCCTCGTCGGCGAGGAAGGCCAGCACGATGTCGCGCGGGGGCTTGCGGCCGGAGCGCAGCCGGTCCCGGACGACCGCGAGGGTCATCGCGTCCATGTCCTTCATGTCGACCGCGCCGCGCCCCCAGAGGCAGCCGTCGGCGATCTCGCCGGAGAACGGGTCGTGGGTCCAGTCCGCCGCGTTGGCGGGCACCACGTCGGTGTGGCCGTGGATGAGGAGGGCGGGCCGCGACGGGTCCTCGCCCTCGATGCGGGCCACGGTCGAGGCGCGCCCCGGGTGGGACTCGAAGATCTTCGGTTCGAGACCGACCTCGGCGAGCTTCTCCGCCACGTACTCGGCGGCCCCCCGCTCGCCCGGCCCGGAGTGGTCGCCGTAGTTGCTGGTGTCGATGCGGATGAGGTCCCGGCAGAGGTCGACGACCTCGTCCTCGCCGGTCACCTTCCGGGTCGTGTTCGACTCGCTCACGCTGCTTCCTCCCACTGCGTTCCTGGTGGTCCCCCTCATCCTCTCGCCCGCACCGCCGCCGCCCAAGGGGGGCCCACCTGCGCAATACGCCGTTCACGCAGGTGGGAGGCCCGATCGGGGGTGGTGATCGAGCACCCCGAACCCCTGGTATTGTTTTCCACGTCGGAACGGGACAGCACAAAAGCCCCAACCGGCAGACACCTTGTCCGGGTGGCGGAATGGCAGACGCGCTAGCTTGAGGTGCTAGTGCCCTTTATCGGGCGTGGGGGTTCAAGTCCCCCCTCGGACACAGAGACGAGAAGGCCCCCAGATGATCTGGGGGCCTTCTCGCATGTCCGGGCCCGTCCCCCGGCGGGCCGATGTCCCGGGGCACGGACAAGGGGGCCGCCCGGTGCGGGCGGCCCCCTTCGTCGTGACCGGTGTCAGTGGCCGCGGGCGATCCAGTCTGCGAGGTGGGGGGCCTCGGTGCCGATGGTGGTGGAGTCGCCGTGGCCGGTGCGGACGGCGGTGTCCGCGGGGAGGGTGAGCAGCCGGTCGCGGATCGAGTCGACGATGGTCGGGAAGTGGGAGAAGGAGCGGCCGGTGGCGCCGGGGCCGCCCTGGAAGAGGGTGTCGCCGGTGAAGACGGTGCCGAGGTCCGCCGCGTAGAGGCAGACGGCGCCGGGGGCGTGGCCGGGGGTGTGCAGGACCTGGAGGGTCGTTCCCGCCACGGTGAGTTCCTGGCCGTCGGTCAGGGTGCCGTCCGGGGCGCGGTCCGGGTGGGTCTGCTTCCAGAGGGGCAGGTCGTCCTCGTGGAGGAGGATCGGCGCGCCGGTGGCCGCCGCGAGGGCGGGGGCGGCGTCGATGTGGTCGTTGTGGGCGTGCGTGCAGACGATGGCGCGCAGGGTGCGTCCGGCGAGGGCGGCCAGGATGGCGTCCGCGTCGTGGGCGGCGTCGACGACGATCGCCTCGGTGTCGTCGCCGACGATCCAGACGTTGTTGTCGACGTCCCAGGTGCCGCCGTCGAGGGAGAAGGTGCCGGAGGTGGTCAGGTGGTCGATGCGGGGCTCGCTCACGAGAACTCCACCACCGAGCGCAGGACGTCGCCCTCGTGCATACGGGCGAAGGCCTTCTCGACGTCGCCGAGGCCGATGGTCTCGGTGACGAAGGCGGCCAGGTCGATGCGGCCCTGCTGGTGCAGGTCGACGAGCATGGGGAAGTCCCGCGAGGGCAGGCAGTCGCCGTACCAGGAGGACTTGAGGGCGCCGCCGCGGCCGAAGACGTCGAGGAGGGGGAGTTCGAGCTGCATGTCGGGCGTGGGGACGCCGACCAGGACGACGGTGCCGGCGAGGTCGCGGGCGTAGAAGGCCTGCTTGTACGTCTCCGGGCGGCCGACCGCCTCGATGACGACGTCGGCGCCGTTGCCGCCGGTCAGCTCGCGGATCGCCTCGACGGGGTCGGTGGCGCGGCTGTTGACCGTGTGGGTGGCGCCCATGGACCTGGCGGTCTCCAGTTTGCGGTCGTCGATGTCGACGGCGATGATCTTCGCCGCTCCGGCGAGCCGGGCGCCGACGACGGCCGCGTCGCCCACTCCCCCGCAGCCGATGACGGCGACCGAGTCGCCGCGGCCCACCTGTCCGGTGTTGATGGCGGCGCCGATGCCCGCCATGACGCCGCAGCCGAGGAGGCCCGCGACGGCCGGGGAGACCGACGGGTCGACCTTGGTGCACTGGCCGGCCGCGACGAGGGTCTTCTCGGCGAAGGCGCCGATGCCCAGGGCCGGGGAGAGTTCGGTGCCGTCGAGCAGGGTCATCTTCTGCTTGGCGTTGTGGGTGTCGAAGCAGTACTGGGGACGTCCGCGCAGGCAGGCCCGGCACTGGCCGCAGACCGCGCGCCAGTTGAGGATCACGAAGTCGCCGGCCGCGACGTCGGTGACGCCCTCGCCGACGGCCTCCACGACGCCCGCCGCCTCGTGGCCGAGGAGGAAGGGGAAGTCGTCGTTGATGCCGCCCTGCTTGTAGTGCAGGTCGGTGTGGCAGACGCCACAGGCCTGGATCTTCACCACGGCCTCGCCGGGTCCGGGGTCGGGGACGACGATCGTCTCGACGCGCACCGGCTCGTTCTTGCCCGGGGCGATCACGCCGCGCACCTGCTGTGGCATGTGGGGTCCTTCCTGACCTGGCTGGATGACTGGCTGAAGAGGTGTCTGACCTCGCAATATGTCCGACCATACGCCGGTCGGCCGCCTCCCCGGAGGGGAGACGGCCGACTGCGGTGCGCGGGCGTGGATCAGAACTGTCCGGTGCGCTCCGCGGCGATGGCGTTCACCCGGCGGCGTACCAGGAACCAGCCGCCGACGAGGCCCGCCGCGATCAGCGGGAGGCAGTACACCGTGGTCCGGCCGACCCCGTCGCCGTACCACATCAGGAAGACGACGATCGCGAGGAAGACGAGCGTGACGATCTGGGTGTACGGGGCCCAGGGCAGCTGGTACGAGGGGCGTTCCAGCAGGCCCTGCTGGGAGCGGCGCCAGAACAGCAGCGAGCAGGTCATGATCATCGCCCAGGTGCCGAGGATGCCGATCGAGGCGAAGTTCAGGACGATCTCGAAGGCGTCGTCGGGGACGACGAAGTTCAGCGCGACGCCCAGGACGCCGAAGCCCGCGGTGAGCAGGATGCCGCCGTAGGGGACCTGGCCCTTGTTCATCAGGCCGGTGAACTTCGGGGCGGAGCCCGCCAGCGACATCGAGCGCAGGATGCGGCCGGTGGAGTACAGGCCGGAGTTCAGGCTGGAGAGGGCGGCGGTCAGCACGACGAGGTTCATGATGGCCGCCGCGCCGGGCACGCCGATCTTGTCCATGACGGTGACGAACGGGCTCTGCTTGTCGGTGTACGCGGTGTACGGCAGCAGCAGCGCGAGCAGGACGACGGAGCCGACGTAGAAGACGCCGACGCGCCACATGATCGAGTTGATCGCCTTGGGCAGCACCTTGTGCGGGTTCTCCGTCTCGCCGGCGGCGACGCCGCACAGCTCCACGGAGGCGTACGCGAAGACGACGCCCTGGATCACGATCAGCATCGGCAGCACGCCCATCGGGAAGATGCCGCCGCCGTCGGAGACGGTGGAGAAGCCGGGGGTGTGGCCGTCGACCGGGGTCTGGGTGACCACCAGGTAGATGCCGATCAGCATGAAGACCACCAGGGCGGCGACCTTGACGATGGCGAACCAGAACTCCAGCTCGCCGAAGTACTTCACCGAGATGAGGTTCGCGGTGAGGCAGACGGCCAGGGCGATCAGCGCGAGTATCCACTGCGGGATGTCGCTGAACATGGCCCAGAAGTGGGCGTAGGTCGCGGCGGCGGTGATGTCGGCCACAGTGGTCGTCGACCAGTTGAGGAAGTACAGCCAGCCCGCCGTGTACGCGCCCTTCTCACCCATGAACTCGCGGGCGTAGGAGACGAAGGCGCCCGAGGACGGCCGGTAGAGGACCAGCTCGCCGAGGGCGCGGACGACGAAGAACGCGAAGACGCCGCAGACGGCGTACGCGATGGCCAGGGAGGGGCCCGCCCCGGCCATCCGGCCGCCCGCCCCGAGGAAGAGGCCGGTGCCGATGGCTCCGCCGATGGCGATCATGTTGATGTGGCGGGACTTGAGGTCCTTGCTGTACCCCTCGTCACCGGCGTCGACGTGCGAGGACGTCGAGGGCGGGGACGGCGGGGCGCTGTCGACGGCCGCAGTGCGGGTGCGGTCACTCATGTATCGCTTCGCCTTCGTATGGGGGGATGTGCGGTACCGGGGCGCACGAGGGAGTTGAGTGCGGTCTCGACGAGTTCGAGGTGGGCGGCCATGGCGTGCACGGCTGCCCCCTCGGACCCTTCGACGATCGCTTCGACCAGGGCCCGGTGCTCGATGTCCGACTGGCGTCGCCGGTCACCGAGTTGGTTCAGGAAGCTGGACTGCCGCGCGAGGGCGTCCCGGATCTCTTCGATGATCTTGCTGAAGACGGGATTGCCCGATGCCCTGGCGACGGTGAGGTGGAACATCGAGTCCAGGGCCACCCAGGCGGTGGGATCCGTCTCGCGTTCCATGCTCGCGATCAGCGTGAGGAGATGATCGATGTCGTCCTGGGTGCGGCGAGCAGCAGCGTACCCCGCCACGGGGATCTCCACGTGACGGCGGACTTCCAGCAGGTCACGGGCCGAGTACGAGCCGAAGACCGGATTCTGGTCCACACCGGCCGACTCGACGTACGTGCCCTTGCCCGCGCGCGACACCGTGAGGCCGAGGGCCTGGAGGGTGCGCAGGGCCTCGCGGACGACGGAACGGCTGACGCCGAAGTGCCGGCCGAGCTCCGCCTCGGTGGGGAGCTTGTCGCCCACGGCCAGTTCGCCGGACCCGATGGCATCACGGAGATGCGCGATGACGACATCGGTCGCACTCACGCGTCTCGGGATGCCGGGAGCGCCACCCTGAGTACTTGCGGAACCTGGTATTCCATCCGAGCTCATGGGGCTTGTCCGGCTGTCTGACAAGGCCATGCGGAGAATGCTCGGGCGTCGTTACTGGTGCGTCAAGGCTGAACTGAGAGGAATGGGCGGGCTGATGAATTTCTCACACGTCGTAATCGTTACGGGCTCAGCGGGTACAGGGGAGGCAGCAATTGGGGCATTACCGGCGCAAAGGGTCGGGGTGTCGTACGCGGAGGGTAATGACTTCCCGCCGGCCGCCAACCCCGCCGGGACGACCGGCACAACGCCGCCGACCGACGAGGGGCGGCGGCCCCGACGGGAGCGGCTCGGCGAACGGGCCCCCGCGCGGGGCGACTTGGGCGGCGCGGTGGGCTGCCCGGCGCTACACAGGGTGGTGCTGCCGGATTCGCCGTACGCGTCGCTGGAGGGGGCCGGCAGGAACGAGACGGGCGTCACAGTGGACGTCGCGGGCGCGGCCGGATGCCGGGCCGTCCGTGCGGACCGTGGGCGGCGGACGGCGTGCGACGGGCTAAGGGCTACGGGTGCCAGTGCGGGTGCTCGTTCTCGGCCCAGGTCCGGTCGACCGTGCCGGTGCGCATGCCCACGCGGGACTCCGGGTGGGTCAGGGCCGTCCAGAGGTGTCCGGCGACGACGACGCCGATGAGCAGGGCGAGCCAGTCGTGGACGAAGGTGGCGCCGGTACGCCAGAGGACCGGTGCGAGATGGGTGAACCACATCAGCAGGCCGGTGCCGAGCATGACCAGTACGGCGCCCGCGATCCAGCCCGCGTACAGCTTCTGGCCCGCGTTGAACTTCCCCGCCGGGCGGACGAGCTCGCGGCGGCGGGCGGCCCGCAGCCAGTCCCTGTCGTAGGGGGCGAAGCGGCCGATGCGGCGGAGGTCGGCGCGGAAGGCCCGGGAGAACAGGCCCAGCAGGTAGGGGACGGGGATCAGGACACCGGTCCAGATGTGCACGGTGACGACCAGGTGGCGGCGGCCCACCAGCTCGGCGAGGAAGGGCAGGTAGAGGAAGGCGGCGGTGGCCACGCAGGTCAGGGTCAGGACGGCCGTGGCCCGGTGCACCCGGCGTTCGGCGCGGGTGAACCGCTCCACCCGGGCGGGGAGTTCAGACGGTGGGGGTGTCGGAGCGTCCGTTCGACCGGCCGACCCAGGCGTCGATGTCATAGCCGAGTTCCTCCCAGTAGCCGGGGACGACCCGGTCGGTGACCGTGATGCCCGAGAGCCATTTGGCCGATTTGTAGAAGTACATGGGGGCGACGTACAGCCGCACCGGGCCACCGTGCGAATGCGTGACGTCCTCGTCCCGCATCCGCAGCGCCACCAGCACGTCCTGGCGGCCCGCCTGCTGGAGGGTGAGGCTCTCGGTGTACGTACCGTCGAAGCAGGTGAAGCGGATCGCGCGGGCGGTCTCCCGCCTGACCCCGGCGAGCGCCAGCAGGTGCGAGAGCCGCACGCCCTCGAAGGGCGTGCCCGGCACTCGCCAGCCGGTGACGCACTGGACGTCGCGCACGATCCGGGTCTGCGGCAGCGCGCGGAGCTGGTCCAGGCTGTACGTGGCGGGGCGCTCGACCAGTCCGTCGACGGTGAGCCGGTAGTTCTCCGGGGTCTTCTTCGGGACGGAGGAGGCGACCGAGTAGTAGCGGAAGCCGCCGGTGCCGGGCAGGAGCCCGGTCAGACCGGTGGGGTCCTTGCCGGCCGCCGCGCCGAGGAAGGAGTCGATGCCGCGCTGGACGTACGGGGCCGCCGCGACGCCCGCGGCGCCGAGACCGAGCATCCCGAGGACGAGACGGCGGCCGACCGGAGCACCGCGCGGGGACTCGGGCGGGTCCGGTGCGGCGGGCGGGGGCCCGGACCGGTCCGGGGCGGCGGGCGGGCCGTCGGAGGGCGGCGGTTGAGGGTTCACACGGACGATTCGAGCACTCGTGGCCGCCCGGATCCAGGGGCCACGGGCACTCGTCAGCGTTTCGTAAGGTGTACCGGCCCGTCACCGGAGGTCCGGCAACGGGCCGTGGCGGGGGCCGCGGCCGAGGTCAGTCGCGTGCCGCCGCCGACTCGGACGCCGCCTTGTCCAGCTGGAACGCCTCGTTGCCGAGCCCGATCCGGGCGTGCACCTCGGGCTTGCGGGAGCGCAGCACCAGGCCGAAGACGATGCCGCCGATCAGGGTGACGCCGATGACGCTCGGCAGGATCCAGCTCAGCGCGGAGCCGGGGCCCGCGCCCACCAGCACGTCGAAGTCCTGGACGGTGAAGACCGTGATCACGGTCAGCGCGACACCGGCGATGCCGGAGGCGATCAGCCAGCCCGCCTGCGCGCGGGCCGCGCCGCGCCGGACGAAGAAGGCGATCACCGCGAAGGACGCCACGGCCATCAGCACCATCACGCCGAGCGCGCCGATGTTGCCCATCCAGGTGAAGAGGTGGAGCACCGGGACGGTGGGGTCGCCGTTCGGCTTGTCGTCGGTGAACGCGAAGACGGCGACGATCACCAGCGAGATGGCCGTCTGGAGGAGGGAGCCGGTGGCGGGGGCGCCGCTGGCCTTGTTGGTGCGGCCGAAGGCGGCGGGCAGCAGCCCCTCGCGGCCCATCGCGAAGGCGTAGCGGGCGACCACGTTGTGGAAGCTGAGGAGCGCCGCGATCATTCCGGTGACGTACAGCACGTGCAGGATGTCGTTGTACGTGGAGCCGAGGCGGGCCTCGGTGAGCGAGAAGAGCAGGCCCGGCCCCTCGGCGGCGGCTGCCTTGACGACGTTGCCGGGGCCCGCGGCGACCGACATCGCCCAGGAGCTGAGGGCGAGGAAGACCACGCCGCAGCCGACCGCCAGGAACATGACACGCCGGACCACGACCTGGGGGCGGGAGGTCTCCTCCGCGTACACGGGGGCCTGCTCGAAGCCGACGAAGGCGGCGATGCAGAAGCACAGGGCGGTGCCGAGGCCCGCACCGGTGAGGGTCTCGGGGTTGAAGGCCGCCATGGAGAGGCCCTCGGGTCCCGGCGAGGCTATCGCCGCGATGTCGAAGACGACCACGAGGGCGAACTCGATGACGAGCAGCACGCCGAGCACCTTGGCACTGAGGTCGATCTTGAGCCAGCCGAGCAGGCCGATGCCCGCCACCGAGACCAGCGCGATCACCCACCAGGAGACGCTGAGGCCGAGGTACGCGGAGAAGAGGCCGGACACCTCGAAGCCGAGGATGCCGAAGATGCCGACCTGCATCGCGCTGTACGCGACGAGGGCGACCATCGAGGCACCGGCGCCGACCGTCGGACCGAGGCCCCGGGCGATGTACGCGTAGAACGCGCCCGCGTTGTGGACGTGCCGGCTCATCTCGGAGTAGCCGAGGCTGAAGAGCAGCAGGATCGCGCCGATGATGACGTACAGGAGGGGCTGGCCGACGACGCCCATCACGCCGAAGAGCGTCGGCATGACGCCGGCGACGGTCATCAGGATGGCGCTGGCCGCGAGGACGGAGAGCAGCAGACCCCCGGTGCTGAGGCGGTCGGCGCGCAGCGCCCCCTCCTCCCCCTTGAAGGTGTTGATCCCGCCCGGACCGCCCGGCCCGGCCGGTCCGGCGTTCCCGCCGCTGCTTCTCGTGGTCGAACTGCCCGTCGCCATGGCGGGGTTGTCCCTTCGGTGGATGGAGTGGAAGGTGTCCGGGCGCGCCGCCGTTCGAGCGGCGGGCCGGCCGGTCCGGTCAGTCGTCGCCCAGCGCGGCAGCGCGCGCGGCGCGGAACGCCTGGTGCGGGTCCCGGTCGGGGTACGACCAGGGGGCCGCGGTGCGGTGCGGGCCGATCCGGTGGAACAGGGCGGCAGCCTCGGCGGTGCGCCCCTCGCAGTGTTTCGCGTGCGCGAGGAAGTTGAGGTCGATGCGGGAGCGGGGGTGCTTTCGGTGCTCCCACTCCAGCCACCAGTCGAACGCCGACTTCATCACCTGGCGGGCGCGGCGTCCGGTCCAGTGGCCGGACAGCTCCGGGTCGGGCGGGATCTGCCCGGCGACGGCGAGCACGCGGTAGCGCTCGGCGTGCGCGACGACCGGGAGGATCGCCAGCGGGGAGTCCGCCGGGGCCTGCTCGGCGGCCCAGGAGGCGAAGTCGTACACCTCGTGGAGGGGGTCCTGCCCTATGTCGGGGCGACGCTCCGCGAGCCGGGCGATGATCAGGTGGTGGGCGTGGTGGTGCTCCGGGTGACGGGCCCTGACCTGGTCGTACAGCTGGGTGACCTCCTCCTCGGTGCCGAGGTGGCGGGCGAGGAGGAGCAGCGCGAGCCAGGGGGTGGGGTCCTTCGGGTGGCGCTGCGCGGCCGTCCGGCAGGCCTTGCGGGCGCGGTCCGGGGAGCCCTTGCCGGACAGGGCGCGCTGTACCTCGGCGCAGGCCAGCAGGGCGGCGGCGTCCGCGCTCTCGGGCTCGGCGAGCAGCCAGTCCTGGGTCCAGGCGTGGGTGCCCTTGGGCTCGGCGAGGACCAGCAGTCGGTGTCCGCGGCGGTCCCACTCGTCGCCGGTGCGGGCCAGCAGGGTGCGCACCGCGGTCCAGCGGCCCTGGGCCAACTGGTCGCGTACTTCGACGAGTTCGGTGTCGTCGAGGGCGGAGTCCGGCGGCTGTTCACCGCGACGACGGGAGCGGCCGAGGAGCGGCGGCGGAGGTGGGGCCATCCGCGGGGTACCTCCACGACGCGACGAGCCAGCGTTTGATCAGGCACAGCAAAGCGGTAGGGGTGGCTCCACGTCAAGGGGAGTTGGGTTTTGCTCCCTGCCAACTGAAGCCGTCCGCGGAGCAGTTGGCAGGGGGATGGTACGGGATCGCCGCTGGTGGTGGGGGGTGCGGCGATAAAGTGGGGGGATGAGTGAGGACTTGAGGGGTGAGGGTGTGGATTCGGCCGGTTCGGTGGGTTCGGCCGGTTCGGCGGGTTCAGCGGGTTCGGTGGGGGCCGGGGGGCAGCCGGCGTTGCCGCCGTATCTGCTGGCCTTTCCCGGCCCGTTGCGCGACCGGCTGGTCGCAGCCGTGCTCTCCGGCGAGAAGACGCTGACCACGGGGTTGCTCTGCGAGTACGAGGCGGAGGACGAGGAGCTGCCGCCGGTCGGTGAACTGGCCGCGCTGATCGACTCCGACGGGCGCGAGGTGGCGGTCCTGGAGACCACCGAGGTGCGGGTGCTGCGGCTGGGCGACGTCGACCTTCGGCACGCGCTGGACGAGGGCGAGGGGTACACGTCGGTGGCGGAGTGGCGGGCCGGGCACGAGAGGTTCTGGCACGGGGAGGAGATGCGGGAGGCGATGGGGGATCCGTCGTTCACCGTCGATGAGGAGACGAAGGTGGTGGCGGAGAGGTTCAGGGTGGTGGAGGTGTTGTAGGGGTGGGCGGGACCCGCGGGGCTGTCGGTTTCCCCGCGGGAGGGGATTCGGTCGCTCGCGCGGTTCCCCGCGCCCCTGAGGGGCTCCTCTCAGGAGACTGCTCAGGAGACTGCTCGGGCGGCGGCCCGGCCGGCGGCCCGGCCGGAGAAGATGCAGCCGCCCAGGAACGTGCCCTCCAGGGAGCGGTAGCCGTGGACGCCGCCGCCGCCGAAGCCCGCCGCCTCACCCGCCGCGTAGACACCGGGGAGCGGGGTGCCCTCCGGGGTGAGGACGCGGGAGGAGAGGTCGGTTTCCAGGCCGCCGAGGGACTTGCGGGTCAGGATGTGCAGCCGTACCGCGATCAGCGGGCCCGCCTTCGGGTCCAGGATGCGGTGCGGGGCGGCCGTGCGGATCAGCTTGTCGCCGAGGTACCTGCGTGCCCCGTGGATCGCCGTGACCTGGAGGTCCTTGCTGAACGGGTTGGCCATCTCCCGGTCGCGGGCGACGATCTGGCGGCGCAGCTCGGCCTCGTCGATCAGCGGCTCCTTGGTGAGCGCGTTCATGCCGCGCACCAGGGAGGACAGGTCCTTCTCGATGACGAAGTCGGCGCCGTGGTCCAAGAACGCCTTCACGGGGGCGGGGACGGCGGCGCGGGCGCGTTCGACGACACCGCGCACGGACTTGCCCGTCAGGTCCGGGTTCTGTTCGGAGCCCGACAGGGCGAACTCCTTGCCGATGATCTTCTGGTCGAGCACGAACCAGGTGTAGTCGTACCCGGTCCGCATGATGTGGTCGAGCGTGCCTAGGGTGTCGAAGCCGGGGAAGAGCGGCACGGGCAGGCGCTGCCCGCGCGCGTCCAGCCAGAGCGACGAGGGGCCGGGCAGGATGCGGATGGCGTGCTTGTCCCAGATGGGGTTCCAGTTCTCGATGCCCTCGGTGTAGTGCCACATCCGGTCGCGGTTGATGTGGCTGGCGCCGGCCGTCTCCGTGATGCCGAGCATCAGGCCGTCGACGTGGGCCGGGACGCCGGAGAGCATGTGGGCGGGCGGGGTGCCCAGGCGCTCGGGCCACTGGGCGCGGACCAGGTCGTGGTTGCCGCCGATGCCGCCGGAGGTGACGATCACCGCCTGGGCGCGGAGCGTGAAGTCGCCCGCGACGGTGCGGGAGCTGGCCGTGCCGCGTGCGGCGCCGGAGGGTTCGAGGACTTCGCCGACGACCGTGTCGACGTTCCCCGCGGTACGTTCCAGGCCGGTCACCCGGTGCCGGAACTTCAGGGTGACCAGGCCGCGTGCCACACCCGCGCGGACCCGCCGCTCGAAGGGGGCGACGACGCCGGGGCCGGTGCCCCAGGTGATGTGGAAGCGGGGTACGGAGTTGCCGTGGCCGCCCGCGTCGTAACCGCCGCGCTCCGCCCAGCCGACCACCGGGAAGAAGCGGACGCCCTGCTGGTGCAGCCAGGAGCGCTTCTCCCCCGCCGCGAAGTCGACGTACGCCTCGGCCCACTTGCGCGGCCAGGCGTCCTCCTCGCGGTCGAAGCCCGCCGTGCCGAGCCAGTCCTGGAGGGCCAGCTCACGGCTGTCCCTGACCCGCATGCGGCGCTGCTCGGGCGAGTCGACGAGGAAGAGGCCGCCGAAGGACCAGTGGGCCTGGCCGCCGATCGACTGTTCGGGCTCCTGGTCCAGGAGGATCACGCTGCGCCCCGCGTCGACCAGTTCCGCGGTGGCGACGAGGCCCGCGAGTCCCGCTCCGATGACGACGACGTCCGCGTCGTACCCCTTGGCATCCATGGCCCGATCTTCGGTACGCGGCAGTAACTAGTCAACCGTCCGGAGGCCTCTTCCGGTGGCTTCCGCGGGGCGGCCCCGGCGGCGTGCGGAGCGCGGCAGGCGGCTGCGGGGCGCTCTGCGGCCTCCGCAGCGATCACAGGCCCGGTGCGGCTATGGTCGGGCCAGGTCCCCGCACACTCACTCCACGGTTGAGGGTTTACACGGTGTCGCTGACTGTTCTTCTTCTGGCTCTGAGTGCCGCGTGCTGCATCGGTTTCGGTTTTGTACTCCAGCAGGATGCCGCCCGGCGGGCTCCGCTCGGTGACTTCCTCTCGCTGCGGCTGCTGCTGGATCTCGTACGGGTGCCGCGCTGGCTGGCCGGGATCGGCTGCATGGTGGCCGGCATGGTGCTGGGTGCGCTGGCGCTCTCGCAGGGCCGGGTGTCGCTGGTCGAGCCGCTGCTCGCGACCAATCTGCTCTTCGCGATGGCGCTCTCGCGGTGGCGCACCGGCTGCCGGCTGGGCAGGCAGGGATGGGCGGGGCTGTGGCTGCTGGCCGGGGGCGTGGCCGCGTTCCTGCTGGCGGGGCAGCCGCACGGCGGGCGGGCCGAGGTGGATCCGGTACGGCACTGGCTGGTGGTCGGGGTGGTGCTCGGGCTCGCCGTACTGCTGACCGCGCACGCCAAGCGGTCCCGGATGAGCTCGGGCCCGGCACTGCTCGCCCTGGCCGCCGGGCTGCTGTACGGGCTCCAGGACGCGCTGACCCGGGTGAGCGGGCAGCGGTTCGAGGAGGGCGGCTGGGCGGCCCTGGCCGGGGGCTGGCAGGTGTACGGGGTGCTGGCGCTCGGCGTCGTCGGGCTGGTGCTGGTGCAGAGCGCGTTCGAGACGGGCACCCTGCGGATGTCGCTGCCCGCCCTGACGGCGGCGCAGCCGCTGGCCGGAGTGGCGTGCGGGGTGGGCTTCCTCGGCGACCGGCTCCAGACGAGCCCGGCGGCGCTGGCGGGAGAGGCGGCCGGGCTGGTCGCGATCGTGGCGGGAATCGTACTGCTGGGACGGCACCCGGCGATGCCGGTGGGCACCGGCGCGGCGACCGAACGGGCACTGGCCCACCGATGAGACGGGCCCCTGCGGGGCGGCGGGGTGGGACTCTGCGGGGCGGTGGGGTGGGCTCCTGAGGATGGTGGTGCGGGACCCTGCGGGCGGCGAGGTGGGGTGCGGCTGGGCGGTGGTGCGGGGTGTGTGAAGCCGGATCTCGCATTTAATAATGGGCAGCATTACAGTGGGGGTATGGCAAGGACGTCAGGACCCGGTACCCGGGAGAAGCTGATCCGCGCGGCCGAGGAGATCTTCGCCGCGCAGGGGGTCGACGGGGCGCAGCTGCGGGACGTGGTGCGGCTGGCCGGGCAGAGCAACCCCTCGGCGGTCCAGTACCACTTCGGTTCGCGCGCCGGACTGCTGGACGCCGTGATGGCGCAGCGCCAGGAGCGCACCGAACGGGTGCTCGCGGCGAACTCGGCCGACTGCCCGGACTCCGTACGGGAGCTGATCGGTGCGCTCGTCGCCGCCGAGGCCACCGAGCTGGCCACCGACCGGGGACGGCGCTGTCTGCTGATCTCCGCGCAGCTCAGCCACGAGAGCGGGGTGCGGACCGGAACCCCGCACCCCACGCTCGCCGGCACGGCGTACTGGCGGCTGATCGAGCGGGTGGGCGCGGCCCTCGCCGCCTCCCCCGCCCCGCTGCCCGGCCCCCTGCGGCTGGAGCGGCTCGACCTGGCGCTGACGCTGATCGGCGCCGCCCTCTCCGACCGGGCCCGCCAGTACCTGGCGGGCGCCACCCCGCTGACCGACGAGGACGTGTTCCTCGCCGACCTCGTGGAGACCACCACCGCGCTGCTCGGGGCACCCCACGCCCCGGCCGCGTAACCCACAAGAACTGAGAGAAGAACGCACCATGAGCAACAACGACCTCACCGGCAAGACCGTCCTCATCACCGGCGGCGCCCGCGGTCTCGGCGCGGCTGCCGCCCGGCAGGCGGTCGCGGCGGGCGCCAACGTCGTGATCACCGACGTGCTCGACGAGGAGGGCGCGGCCACCGCCGCCGGACTCGGCGAGCGGGCCCGCTTCCAGCACCACGACGTGACGTCGGAGGAGGACTGGGCGCGCGTCGCGGCCTTCGCGGTCGCGGAGTTCGGCGGCATCGACGGACTGGTGAACAACGCCGGCATATCGACCGGTCGGTTCCTCGCGGACGAGTCGGTCGAGCACTTCCGCAAGGTCCTCGACATCAACCTGACCGGTGTCTTCATCGGCATGAGGACCGTCGTACCGGCGATGCGGGAGAACGGCGGCGGCTCGATCGTCAACATCTCCTCGGCGGCCGGCCTGATGGGCCTGGCGCTGACCGCCGGTTACGGGGCCTCCAAGTGGGGCGTGCGCGGCCTGACGAAGATCGGCGCGGTGGAGCTGGGCACCGAGCGCATCCGCGTCAACTCCGTCCACCCCGGCATGACGTACACCCCGATGACCGCCTCCGTCGGCATCCAGCAGGGCGAGGGCAACTACCCCAACACCCCGATGGGCCGGGTCGGCGAGGCCGACGAGATCGCGGGTGCGGTCGTCTTCCTGCTGTCGGACTCCGCCTCGTACGTGACCGGCGCCGAGCTGGCGGTGGACGGCGGCTGGACGACCGGGCCGACGGTGAAGTACGTCATGGGTCAGTGACCGCCGGGGTGGGTGGGGTTGGATGGTCACCATGACTCCAGGAACCCCCGCTGTGAACCCCGCCGACGAGATCCTCGACGTCGTCGACGAGAACGACGTGGTCGTCGGACAGGCCCCGCGCGCCGAGGTGTACGCGCGGGGCCTTCGCCATCGCTGCACCTTCGTCCGGGTCCGGGACGCCGGGGGCCGCACCTTCGTGCACCGGCGGACCGCGACCAAGCTGGTGTTCCCCTCGCTGTACGACATGTTCGTGGGCGGGGTCGTCGGCGCGGGCGAGTCGTACGACGACGCGGCGCTGCGCGAGGCCGAGGAGGAGCTGGGGGTCTCCGGGCTGCCCCGGCCGGTGCCGCTGCTGAAGTTCCTGTACGAGAGCGCGGACGGCGCGCAGAGCTGGTGGAGCCACGTCTACGAGGTGCGGTGCGATCTGCCGGTGGACCCGCAGGTGGAGGAGGTCGCCTGGTACGGGTTCCTGGACGGGGAGGAGCTGGCGCGGCGGCTGACGGAGTGGACCTGGGTGCCCGACGGCCTGGCCGCCCACGAGCGGCTGCGGGAGCTGGGGCTGTGAGCGGGTTCGCGCGCGGGCTGCGGCTGTGGTTCGCGCCGCGGCGCATCCGCGAGGAGGGCGACACCCCGGACTACCGGTTCTCGCTGGCCAACGAGCGGACCTTCCTCGCCTGGGTGCGGACGGCGCTGGCGCTGGTGGGGGCCGGGTTCGCGGTCGACCAGTTCCTGCCCGACCTGCGGTGGGCGGTGCGGGTCGGCATGGCGGTGGCGCTACTGCTGGCCGGGGCGCTGTGCGCGCTGCGGGCGGTGAACCACTGGGTGCGCTGCGAGCGGGCGATGCGGCGCGGCGAGGACCTGCCGGCGACCCGTTTCCCGACGGTGCTGAGCCTGCTGGTGGCGGTGGTCGCGGTGGCGATGGTGGTGGTCGTGCTGTTCGGGTGGGAGGGATGAGCGGGGCCGTGGCGGGCCAGGGGGAATCCGGCGGGAGCGCGTGCGGGGCGGGCACGGGAGAGTCCGGCGGGAGCGGGGCCGGGGCGGGGGCGGTGGGGCCGGAGCGCGATCCCGGGCTCCAGCCGGAGCGGACCCGGCTCGCCTGGCGGCGTACGACCCTGTCCTGCACGGTCGTCGCGGTGCTGGCGGTGAAGCAGGCGGTCCACGGCCAGGGGGACCCGGGCGGAGTGCTGGCCGCCGCGCTGAGCGTGCTGGTGTGGCTGGGATTCCTGGTGGTGACGCACCGCCGGCTGCGGGAGCTGGACCGGGCCAGGCCTCCGGTGCTGTCGGCGCGCCGGGCGCTGGCGGCGGTGGGCTGCGTACTGGCGCTGACCGTTCTCGGGGTGGCCCTGATGCCGTGAGGGCGCGGCCGGTGCTTCGAGTGTGCAGTGCCACACGGGTTCCGGGGCGTCGCACCGCTCCCCCTCTGGACGGCATACCGACTGGTCGGCATCATGGTGCGCAGCATTCGCCCGCCGCCACCGGAGGTAGCCCCATGAGCACCGTCCCCCCGACCGAGCCGACGGCCGCCGCGCCGCCCGGACTCGACCCGGAGCGGCTGCGCGCCCATCTGGACCAGGAGCGGCCGGGGCTGGTGGCCGGGCCGCTGTCCGCGCGGCTGATCGAGGGCGGGCGGTCCAACCTGACGTACGAGGTGACGGACGGGAAGACCCGCTGGGTGGTCCGGCGCCCGCCGCTGGGCCACGTGCTGGCGACCGCGCACGACATGACGCGGGAGTTCCGGGTGATCAGCGGGCTGCACCCGACGCGGGTGCCGGTGCCGGAGCCGATCCTGCTGTGCGAGGACGACACGGTGCTCGGCTCGCCGTTCTACGTCATGGAGTTCGTGGAGGGGACCCCCTACCGGACGGCGCAGGAGCTGGCTCCGCTCGGTCCCGGGCGGACCCGGGACGCCGTGCTGTCGCTGGTGGACACGCTCGTGGAGCTGCACGCCGTGGACCCCGCCTCGGCCGGGCTCGACGGCTTCGGGCGGCCCGAGGGGTTCCTGGAGCGTCAGCTGCGGCGCTGGGGCAAGCAACTGGACGCCTCCCGCAACCGCGAACTGCCGGGCATCGACGAACTGCACGCGGAGCTGGGCCGGGCCCTGCCCGACTCCCCCGCGCCGACCGTCGTGCACGGCGACTACCGGCTGGACAACGTACTGATCGGCGGCCCCGACGACAGCATCCGGGCGATCCTCGACTGGGAGATGTCGACGCTCGGCGACCCGCTGACCGACCTCGGGCTGCTCGTGATGTACGGGACGAAGCTGGACCTGCCCGACTCCCCCATCTCCACCACCGCCGCGGCGCCCGGCCACCCGTCGACGGACGAGATCGTCGCCCGGTACGCGGCCGCCTCCGGGCGCGACGTGTCGGCGGTCCACTGGTACACGGCGTTCGCCTGGTTCAAGCTCGCCGTGATCCTCGAAGGCATCCACTACCGCTACACGCTCGGGCAGACCGTCGGCGCCGGCTTCGACCGCATCGGCGAACTGGTCCCCGTCTTCATCCGCCACGGCCTGACGACCCTTCAGAAGGGCTGAGAATCCATGGACTTCGCATACGACGCACGGACCGAGGAGCTGCGCGGGAAGCTGCTCGCCTTCATGGACGAGCACGTCTACCCGGCGGAGGCGGTCGCCCACGAGCAGCGGGCCCGGCTTGCCTCGCCGTGGGACACCCCGCCGGTGATGGAGGAACTGAAGGCGCAGGCGCGGCGGCAGGGGCTGTGGAACCTGTTCCTGCCGGACGCCGAGTACGGGGCGGGGCTGACCAACGTCCAGTACGCGCCGCTGGCCGAGCTGACCGGGCGCTCCCCGCAGCTGGCGCCGACCGCGCTGAACTGTGCGGCGCCGGACACCGGGAACATGGAGCTGCTGGCCCAGTTCGCCACCGGGCAGCAGAAGAAGCAGTGGCTGGAGCCGCTGCTCGCCGGGGAGATCCGTTCCGCGTTCGCGATGACCGAGCCGGAGGTGGCCTCGTCCGACGCGACGAACATCGAGACCCGGATCGAGCGGTCCGCCGACGGCTCCGAGTACGTGATCACCGGCCGCAAGTGGTACATCTCCGGGGCGATGAACCCGGACTGCAAGGTCTTCATCGTGATGGGCAAGACCGACCCGGACGGCGAGGACGCCCGCCGCCAGCAGTCGATGATCCTGGTGCCGCGCGACACCCCCGGCCTGGAGGTCCGCCGCGCGATGCAGGTGTACGGGTACGAGGACCACTACCACGGGGGCCACGCCGAGGTCGTCTTCGACGGCGTACGGGTGCCGGCCGCGAACCTGGTCGGCGAGGAGGGCGGCGGCTTCGCCATCGCGCAGGCCCGGCTGGGCCCGGGGCGCATCCACCACTGCATGCGGCTGATCGGCATGGCCGAGCGGGCGATCGAGCTGATGTGCCGCCGGGCGGTCTCCCGGCACGCCTTCGGGAAGCCGCTCGCCCAGCAGGGCGTCGTGCAGAACTGGATCGCGGACGCCCGGGTGACCGTGGAGCAGCTGCGTCTGCTGGTGCTGAAGACGGCCTGGCTGATGGACACGGTCGGCAACCGGGGCGCGCACACCGAGATCCAGGCGATCAAGATCGCGACGCCGCGCGCGGTGCTCGACATCATCGACAACGCGGTGCAGCTGTACGGGGCGGGCGGGGTGAGCCAGGACTACCCGCTGGCCGAGCTGTGGGCGGCGGCGCGCACGCTGCGGCTCGCGGACGGTCCCGACGAGGTGCACCAGCGCTCGCTGGCCCGGCGGGAGCTGAAGCGGTACCTGTAGGGGGGCTGCGCGGGGCGGGACCTCCGGCCCCTTCCGGCGGGACCTCGGTCCCGCCGGAAGGGGCCCCGGTCCGCCACCCGATGTCCGGATCGCCGGGTAAGTTCGATTGGTCCCTCGATCGAAAGTACCCCCCGCATGTCTCACAGCACCGCGGCGCCCGCCGCCGCCGCGCCCGTCAGGACCGCCAACCCGGGTCCGCTCGGGCTGGCCGCGTTCGCGCTGACCACCTTCGTCCTCAGCATGTTCAACTCCGGCCTGGTCGCGAACGCCGCGCTGAGCGCGGTCGTCCTGCCGCTCGCGCTGTTCTACGGCGGGCTCGCCCAGTTCGCCGCCGGACTCTTCGAGTTCCGGCGCGGCAACACCTTCGGGGCGACCGCCTTCGTGTCGTACGGCGCCTTCTGGATGGCCTTCGCGGGGTACGTGAAGTTCGTGGTGCCGGGACTGCCGGCCGAGGACGCGCACCTGGCGACGGGGCTCTTCCTGATCGCGTGGTTCGTCTTCACGCTGTACATGACCGTCGCGGCGCTCAAGCTGGACGTGGCGCACCGGCTGATCTTCGTGACGCTGACGCTGACGTTCCTCTTCCTCGCCCTCGGCGACCTGGCGCAGAACACGGCGCTGGGCCACGTCGGCGGCTTCCTGGGCCTGCTGTGCGCGGGCTGCGCCTGGTACACGTCCTTCGCGACGGTGACGAACGAGACCTGGGGGCGCAAGGTCCTGCCGCTCGGCTGAGCCCTTCCGCCGTACGGCCGTGGGGCCCGGCCCCCCCCGGGGGGGGGGGGCCCCGGCCGGCGGGGGCGGGGGGGGGGCCGGGGCGGGGGGGGGGGGCCCCGGGCCCCCGCGGGGGGCGCCGGCGGGGGGCGGGGGGGGCGGCCCCCGGGCCCGGGGGGGGGGCCCCCCCCCACGGCCGTACGGCGTAGCGGGGCCGCCCGGTCAGGGGCGCAGGGCCCGCAGCAGCAGGTCGGCGAGGTGGTCGGCGACCTGCTGCTGGCTGAGCGGGCCGTCGGGCCGGTACCAGGTCGACAGGTGGTGCACCGAGCCGAAGTGGTAGTCCACGACCAGGTCGGCGGGGGTGGCCGTGGAGAAGACGCCCGCCTGCTGCCCCTCCTCGACCAGCGCGCGGAACCGCTCGTGGTAGCGGCGCCGCTCGGCCCGCACCTGCTTGTCCTTCTCCGGGCTCAGGTGGTGCATGGAGCGGAAGAAGATCGAGGCGTCGTCGAGGTTCTCGATGGTGGTGACGACGACGTCCGCCGCCGCGTCGCGCAACCGCTGCTCGACGGGCGCGTCCGCGTCGGCGAAGGCGTCCAGCCGCTCCTGCTGGACCCGCAGCATCCGCGCGTACACCTCGTGCAGCAGGTCGTCCTTGGAGCCGAAGTAGTGGTACAGGGCACCCTTGGTGACGCCCGCCGCCTCGACGATCTCCTGGACCGAGGTGCGGTCGTAGCCCTGCTCCGCGAAGAGCCTGGTGGCGGCGGCCAGCAGCCGCTGGGGAACGGGGGTGCCGCCCGGGTCCGTCGTTCTGGCCATTGCCGCCACCTGCCTTGATCAATCGCTCGCGTGCTGGGTCTGCCGGGGTGTCCGCGCCTGGGGGGAACGCAGTTCCCGCCGGAGGATCTTCCCACTTGTCGTCTTCGGCAGCTCCGGCAGGATGTCCACCTCACGCGGGTATTTGTACGCGGCGAGCCGTTGCCGGCAGTACTCCGACAGTTCGGCGGGGGTGGCCTCGGCCCCCGGGCGCAGGGCGACGTACGCCTTGACGGTCTCGCCCCGGTAGGCGTCGGGGACGCCGACCACGGCCGCCTCGCGGACCGCCGGATGCGTGTAGAGGACGTCCTCGACCTCGCGCGGCCAGACCTTGAAGCCGGACGCGTTGATCATGTCCTTCTTGCGGTCGACGACGTACAGCCAGCCCTCGGCGTCCATGAACCCGATGTCGCCGGTGCGCAGTTCGCCGTCCGGGAACGTCTCGGCGGTGGCCTCCGGCAGCCGCCAGTAGCCCGTGACGACCTGCGGGCCGCGCACCGCGATCTCGCCCTGCTCGCCGAAGGGCACGTCCTGGCCCTTGTCGTCGACGATCCGCACCACCGTGTCGGGTCCCGGGACGCCGACCGACAGCGTCCCGGACACCGGGTCCACCGGCGCCTCGCGCTCCGGCGGTACGGAGGCGCAGGGCGCCGTGCACTCGGTGAGCCCGTAGCCGTTGCGCAGGTACGGGCCGAACCCGGCCCGGAACTTCTCCACCAGGGCGGGCGGCAGCGGGGCGCCGCCGGAGGAGATCACCTCGAACGAGGCGAAGTGCTCCCTGCTCGCGCCGGGGGTCGCGGCCAGCGCCATGAACGCCGTCGAGGGGCCGACGGTGTACGCGGGCCGGTGCTCGGCGAAGGCGTCCAGGACCACCTGGGGGTGGAAGCGGTGGGCCAGGACGAGGGTGCCCGCGTTGGTCAGACAGGCGGCCAGCTGGCAGACCATGCCGGTGATGTGGAAGAGCGGGGCGAGGGCGAAGTAGGCGGACCCCTCGGCGACGGGGTGCCCGGTGCGCTGCCGCTCCGCGTTGACCATGATGTTTCCGTGGGAGTTCATCGCCCCCTTCGGGGTGCCGCTGGTGCCGGACGTGTAACTGATCAACGCGGTGTCGTCCGCGCCGAGTTCCCGCCCGGGGGGTGAATCCAGGCCCGCGCGGGCGACCGTGAGCAGGTCGTCGGCGTCCTCGGCCGGGGGCAGCCGTTCGAGGTTGAGGACCCGCTCGTCGTCGGTGCTCTGCAGGTCGAGCTCGCAGCCGGTCAGCGCGATGGTGACCGACGGCGCGCCGGCCACGGTCTCCCGCAGGTACTGCTGCCAGGCCCGGTCCGCGCAGATCAGCGCGGTGACCTCGGCGTCCTTCAGGACGTGGGCCACCTCGGCCGACTTGTACATGGGGTTGAGCGGGACGACCGTCGCCCCGGCCTTCCAGGCGCCGAGCAGGGCGAGCACGAAGTGCGGCGAGTTCTGGAGCATGATCGCGACCCGGTCGCCGTGCCGCAGCCCCTCGGCGGCGAGGTGCCCGGCCACCGAGTCGGACAGCAGGTCCGTCTCGCGGTAGGTGAGCCGTCCGTCGAAGTAGGCCAGCGCGGGCCGGTCGGGGGCCCGGCCCACGCTCTCCCGGAAGGCGTGCAGCAGGGTCGGCGCCGGGTGCACGGGCGCCCGCTGGGCGTCGCTGAGCAGGTGCAGCCAGGGCTTGTCGGCGTAACGGGAGGGCGGGGCGGGAGCCGGGGCCGGGGCCGAAGTCGGGGTCTGGGACGGGGCCGGGGGCGCGGACGGATCTGCGGACGGGGCCGGATTCGCGGACGGGGCCGGGGTCGGTTCGGTCATCGGGCCTGGCCCTCCCACTTCTGCTGGAGCTGGTTCATCCCCGCCAGCCAGCGGTCCGGTTCCGTCGCCCGCGTCCGGTAGTAGTCCGCCACCTCCGGGTGCGGCAGGATCAGGAAGCGGTCGTCCGCGATGCCCGCGAAGAGGGCGTCGGCGACGTCCTCGGGTTCGATCGCGGTCGGCGCGAGGACCAGGTCGCCGGCCGATCCGGCGGAGGTCAGCATGTCGGTCCGTACCCCCTGCGGGCAGATCGCGTGGACCTTGACGCCGCGGTGGCGGTAGGTCAGCGACAGCCACTCGGCGAAGGCCAGCGCACCGTGCTTGGTGACGCTGTACGGGGCGGCCCCGATCATCGTGAGCAGTCCGGCGGCCGAGACGGTGGACACGAACCGGCCGCTCCCCCGCTCCAGCCAGTGCGGCAGCAGCGCGCGGGCGGCCCGCACGTGCGCCATCACGTTCACGTCCCAGGCGCTCTCCCAGAGGTCCTCGGCGAACGGGTCGCCGCCGCAGCCGACCCCGGCGTTGGCGCAGTACACGTCGATCGCGCCGCCGAGCGCGTCGCGGGCCTCCTCCACGATCGCCGAGGCGTCCCCGGGAACGGCTCTCGCGCCGATCTCCTCCGCGACCTCCTTGGCCTTGCCGGCGTCCAGGTCGTTGACCACGACCCTGGCCCCCTCGGCCACGAACCTGCGGGCCAGTGCGGCACCGATGCCGCCTCCCGCGCCCGTCACGACCACTCCCGCGCCCTGCACCGCGTCCATCCGGGGCCACCTCTCGCTGTCGGCTCTGCGGGCAGACTAACCAGTCGGTATGGAGTGGCGAAAGGGGGTGCGCGCACCTGCCCCCGGTGCGCGGACCCGGTCCGGAGCGGCGGACCCGCCTTCCGGCTGGCGCGTTCCGTTCCGCGGCGGCCGGTGAGCGGTTAGCGTGCGCGGACATGACAGACCGGCCGATCATGGAGGTTGCGCGATGAGCTTGTCCAGACGGGGACTGCTGGCTGCGGGCGGCGGCGTGGCGGGGGTACTGGCGACCAGCGGTTCCGCGGCGGCGGCCGGGCCCGAGGGGACCGCCGGGGTCGGCGGGCAGCGGGGCGGGGACCACCCCCGGGTGCGTACCGGGTTCGACCGCCTGGCCGCCGACGGCTACCGGCTGCTCCAGGGCCGCAGGGTCGGCATCGTCACCAACCCCACCGGTGTCACCGCCGACGCACGGCACGTCGTCGATGTCATGCACGCCGACGACCGGGTGTCGCTCACCGCGGTCTTCGGCCCCGAGCACGGCTTCCGGGGCACCGCGCAGGCCGGCGGCTCCGAGGGCCGCTACGACGACCCGGCGACCGGGCTGCCGGTCTACGACACGTACCTGAAGAGCGGGCAGCCGCTCGCCGACGTGTTCACCGCGTCCGGCGTGGACACCGTCGTCTTCGACATCCAGGACGCGGGCGCCCGGTTCTACACCTACATCTGGACGCTGTACGACTGCATGGTGGCGGCCTCGCTGGCGGGCAAGCGGTTCGTGGTGCTGGACCGGCCGAACCCGGTGACCGGGCGGGCGGCGCTGGGACCGGTGCTGGACCGGGCGTTCGCGACCTTCGTCGGGCGGGAGCCGATCGCGCAGGCGCACGGGATGACGGTGGCGGAGCTGGCGCTGCTGTTCAACGCGGAGTTCCTGCAGCGGCCGGTGCCGCTGGAGGTGGTGCGGATGACCGGGTGGCGGCGGGCGGACTTCTTCGACGCCACCGGGCTGCCGTGGGTGCCGCCGAGCCCGAACATGCCGACGGCGGACACGGCCCTGGTGTACTCCGGGACCTGCCTGTTCGAGGGGACGAACCTCTCGGAGGGGCGCGGTACGACGCGGCCGTTCGAGCTGCTCGGCGCGGAGGGCATCGACCGGCGGTGGGCGGAGGCGGCGAACGCGGAGCGGCTGCCCGGGGTGCGCCTGCGGGAGGCGTACTTCGCGCCGACGTTCTCGAAGTTCCAGGGGAAGACGGTCGGGGGCGTCCAACTGCACGTCCACGACCGGGAGTCGTTCGACCCGGTGCGCACCGGCATCGCCCTGCTGGTGACGGCCAGGAAGGCGTGGAGCGGCTTCGCCTGGCGGCCGGACAACTGGATCGACAAGCTCACCGGCAACACCCGGGTGCGGACCATGATCGACGCGGGGGCGGGCACCGACGACGTGGTGGGCGCGTGGCAGGCGGACCTGGCGGCGTTCCGGCGGACCCGGCGGGAGCACCTGCTGTACCGCTGAGGCGGGCGGCACGAGGGGGCCGGACCGGGAATGTCCCGGGCCGGCCCCGTGTGCTCCGCTGCCGCCGTTCAGCGGTGTCCGGGAACCGCGTCCGCGACCAGGGCCGCTACGGCCGCGGCGGTGATTCCGGTAGTTCTCAACCGGCCGCGTCGGACGGGGGTTCGGGGACGGGAGGTACCGGAGGGCACGGGTGCTCCCCGCGAGCTCCCCGGGGATGCCGGTGCTCCGGAGGTTACTGGCGGTCAGCCTGCCAAGGGAAGATGAGCATCTCTCAACTTTCTCCCTTCCTCACCCGATCGAGCGATGCGTTCGAGGGGTGCTGTGACCGGTGGGAACCGTGCGAATCCGGGCCAATTGTTCCGTGATGGGGCCCATCGGATTTTCGATGGAGCCGAAACGGGCACCCGTACGTCCATTCATCGACGCCGAAGTACCAGCGACGGAGGTGGCAGTGCGATGGCCGGTTTTCGGAGTCTCGCGAGACAGGTACGTGACCCGAGGTGTGACCTTGCGTTGCGGCGGTATTCGCTGCGCAAGTGCCTGGAGAGGTTCGCCCCTTACGGGCACCGGGCGACCTGGGACCACCTGTGCACCCGGCACGGGTTCGGTCCGGAGGACAGGGCGCCCGACCCGGTGCGGCTGGTGGCCGCGCTGGAGGAACTGGAGGAGGCGCGGGCCGTCTGGCTCGCGTACGAGGTGGAGTTCGCGAAGCGCCGCAAGCGCGAGAAGCACGACGGGCTGCGGCGGCCGGGCTCCTTCGACGACTGGCACCGGCGGACCTGGGGCGGTTTCGGGGTCGCGTGGTGCGACGATCCGGCGGTCCATCCGTCGGCGCCGCTGGCCGAGGTGCTGCGCGGGCTGATCTCCGCCCTGGAGTCGGCACCGGGCGCCCACTGCCCGGTGTGCGCGTCCGGCGGGATCGTCTGGAAGCAGGACCTGGTCCACGAGCCGTGGTTCGGGCCGGTCTGCACGGGATGCGGGATTCTGGTGCCGCAGCCCGTCCTGACGCCCGAGGCGCTGGCGGAGGCCAAACGGGCACGGAGCCGGGAGCTGGCGTCCGTGGCGTGAGCACGCGGGGCGCGGCGGAGGCCATCCCCGTGGCGCCGCGCCCCCGTGTCACCCGGCCGGAGCGAACGGCCCTGCGCGGTGGTGGCGCCCGCGCACCCGCGCGTCCCGCGCACCCGCGCCGTCCACGCCCGCGCGTGCACTGTCGCGGACGGACCCGTTCCGGTGCACGGGTTTCCCCGCGACAACCGTGCGAATGCTCAGTGCATGGCTGATTGTCAGTGGTGGGTGTCACCATCGAATGCATGGTCGAGCCCTTGATTCAGGTGTGTCTGAACGGACAGCGCGGTCCCGGTGACGGCGCGGCGGTCCCGGTGTCGCCGGACGCCATGGCGGAGGCCGCGGCGGCGGCGGTGGCGGCGGGCGCCGGTGAGGTGCATGTGCACCCCAAGACGCCCTGCGGCGACGACACGTTGTCGCCCCGCGCGCTCGCCGCCACCCTCACGGCGATACGCGACGCGGTGGACGTGCCCGTCGGGGTGACCACCGGCGCCTGGACGGAGCCCGAACCGCACCGGCGCGTCGAGCGGATCGAGTCCTGGACGGTGCTGCCCGACCACGCCTCGGTGAACTGGCACGAGCCCGGCGCCGAGGAGGTCGCGCACGCCCTGCTCGCCCGCGGTGTCGAGATCGAGTCGGGGCTCTGGTCGGGCACGGACGGGGTGAAGAAGTTCCTCTGCTCCCCGCTGGCCGACAGATCGCTGCGGGTGCTGGTGGAGGTGACCGACCCCGATCCGCTGACCGCGGAGGACTCCGCGCTCCAGTTCCTGGCCGAGCTGGCCCGCTGCGGCGGGGTGGGCGCGAAGGGCGACGTGCGCGGGGCCCCGATGCTGCTGCACGGCGAGGGCGGCGGGGCCTGGCCGGTGCTCGCGCTGGCCAGGCGGCTGGGCCTGGCCACCCGGATCGGCCTGGAGGACACCCTGCTGCTCCCGGACGGCGCGCCCGCCGCGTCGAACGCCCAACTGGTGGCCGCCGCCCGGAAAATCAAGTGGCCGGTGGAGGGCGCCTGACCGCACAGTGGAGTCGCATCCACAGCAGCCGTAAGCACGGCCCACGCCCCGGGACACCGGCGCGTGGGCACAGAGGGGGACCGCCGCCATGTCGACGTTGCGCGTGACCGCGGAGACACTGACCATCCACGACCACCCGAACGCGGACGCGCTCGAACTCGCGCAGGTCGGCCTCTACCGCGCCGTCGTCGCCAAGGGCGCCTACCGCAGCGGCGAGGCGGCCCTCTACATACCGGAGCAGTCCGTGCTCCCGGCCGCGCTGATCGAGGAGCTGGGCCTGACCGGCAGGCTGGCGGGCCGGGCCGCGGACCGGGTGAAGGCGGTGCGGCTGCGCGGCGAGGTGTCGCAGGGCATCGTCTGCCGCCCGGCCGCCCTGTCCGGAACGGACCTGGCCGCTGCCGCCGCCGACGGCACCGACTTCGCGGACCTGCTCGGCATCACCAAGTGGGTGCCGCCCATCCCGCCGACGATGAACGGCGAGGTGGAGTCCGCCCCCGAGCTGCTGCCCTGGGTCGACATCGAGAACCTGCACCGCTACCCGCAGATCTTCGAGCCCGGCGAGCCGGTCGTGCTGACCGAGAAGCTGCACGGCACGGCCTGTCTGGTGACCTATCTGCGGGACCCGGAACTGCCGGACGGCGAGCGGGTGTTCGTCTCCTCCAAGGGCTTCGGCGCGAAGAACCTCGCCCTCAAGGAGGACCCGCGCAACCTGTACTGGCGGGCCGTGACCGGCCACGGCGTGCCGGCGGTGGCCGCCCGTGTCGCCACCGCGCTGGGCGCCCGCCGCGTCGGCGTGTTCGGCGAGGTGTACGGGGCCGGGGTGCAGGACCTGGCGTACGGCGCGGACGGCCGCTCCGAGCGGCTGGGGTTCGCCGCCTTCGACGTGTCGGTGGAGGTGGCCGGGCGGGTGCGCTGGCTGGACGCGGCCGAGTTCGCCGAGCTGCTGGAGGGCGAACTGCCGGTGGTGCCACGGCTGTACGAGGGCCCGTACGACGTGTCGAAGGTGCTGGAGCTGGCCTCGGGGCGGGAGACCGTGTCGGGGCGGGAGCTGCATCTGCGGGAGGGCGTGGTGATCCGTCCGGCGGTCGAGCGGCACAGCCATGTGACCGGTGGCCGGGCCGTGGCGAAGGCGGTCAGCCCGGCGTACCTGACGCGCAAGGGCGGCACCGAGTTCGAGTGATCCGGGGCGGCCGGGCAGCTCCGGCCGCCCCGGAGCCGCACGCTCCGCCGGGGTGCGGCCGGGTCAGGACTTCTTGCGCTTCTCGCCCATCAGGCGCGAGCCGCTGATCTGCTCGCCGATGACGTCGTCCGGGTTGGAGAGCACACAGGTCTCCAGCGACAGACAGCCGCAGCCGATGCAGTCGGTGAGGTGGTCGCGCAGCCGTCCCAGCTGCATGATCCGGGCGTCGAGTTCGGTGCGCCAGTGCTCGGAGAGCCTCGCCCAGTCCTCGCGGGTCGGGGTGCGCTCCTCGGGCAGTTCGGAGAGCGCGTCGCGGATCGTGGCCAGCGGGATACCGACCCGCTGGGCGGCCCGCACGAAGGCGACCCGGCGCAAGGTGTCGCGTTCGTAGCGGCGTTGGTTGCCCGAGGTGCGGCGGCTGGTGATCAGCCCCTTGGCCTCGTAGAAGTGCAGGGCGGACACGGCGGCTCCGCTGCGCGCGGACAGCTGGCCGACGGTGAGCTCATGGACCTTCAAGGGAATCTGCGGCACTCCGCGAAGCCTAATGGGCGTCCGTTGACAGGAACACACGGCCCCAACCATGCTGAGCAAACGCTTATACAAGTGATGAGGAGCTCAAGGATGGCTGCCGAGCCGAGGATCTTCACGTCCGCCGAGGAACTGTCCGCCGGGGTCGGCGAGCAGTTGGGGTACAGCGAGTGGCTGGAGATCGACCAGAAGCGGATCGACCTCTTCGCCGAAGCCACCGGCGACCACCAGTGGATCCACGTGGATCCGGAGCGGGCGGCGCAGGGCCCGTTCGGGACGACGATCGCGCACGGCTATCTGACGCTGTCCCTGCTGCCGACGTTCGTCCCGCAGGTGCTGCGGGTCGAGGGCATGAAGATGGGCATCAACTACGGGACGGGCAAGGTCCGTTTCCCCGCCACGGTGCCGGTCGGCTCGCGGCTGCGCGCCACGGCCGTGCTGACGGAGGTGACCGAGGCGGGCGGCGGCGTGCAGGTCACCGCGAAGGTGACGGTCGAGCGCGAGGGCGGCGACAAGCCGGTGTGCGTGGCCGAGTCGATCTCCCGCTACTACTTCTGACCCGCCCCCGTCCGGGCGCAGCGGCGGGTTCCGCCCGGGTGCCTACGGGGTTCCCGCCGCGACCATCCGCAGGACGAGGTCGGCGTAGAGCGCGCCGACCTCGTCGGGGGTGCGGCGGCCCTCGGTGTTGAACCAGCGCGCCACGTCGATGCAGAGCGACAGCACGGCCAGCGTGGTGCCCGGCACGTCGGGGACGTCGAACTCCCCCGCGCGCACCCCGTCGTTGATGATGCGCCGCACCGCCGCGTCGCTCCTGCGCCGCAGCGCGACGATCTCGGTGCGGTGCTCCTCGCCGAGCGCGTCCAGCTCGTACTGCACGACCCGCGCCGTGGTGTGGTGCGCGGCGTGCCAGCGTACGAAGGTGGTGACGGCGTCCGCGAGCCGTTCGGCGGCGTTGCCGTCGCCGTCGGCGGCGGTCTCCAGGATGCGCAGGGCCTTGTCGTGGCCGATGCGGCTGATCCGGTGGAGCAGCTCTTCCTTGGTCTTGTAGTGGATGTAGAGCGCGGCCGGGCTCATGCCCGCGCGGCCCGCGATGTCGCGGGTGGTGGTGGCGTGGTACCCGCGCTCGGCGAAGGCGCCCACGGCGGCGACCAGCAGCCGCCGGGCGGCGTCCGGGGCGACCTCGCCCCAGGCCAGGTCCTCGTTGCCGGTGTCCTCCGCGCCGCCGGGCGCGTCCTCCGCCGTGCTCATCGCTGGTCCCTTCACCCGGTGCCGTGCCGGTTCCGGCAGGACGAACACCATACCCCGCGGTTCTGAGCAAGCGCTTAGCGCGGACCCCCGGGGCCGGAACGCCGGAGCCCGGGGAAGCGGAGCACGGGGCCGGAGCACAGGGCCGGAGCCCGGGGAAGCAGAGCCCGGGGAAGGGGTGGTGCTAGAGCTTGGTGAAGGGGTCGTGCTCGGCGAGGATCTTCTCCAGCCGGGCCTGGTCGACCCGGCTGACCAGCTGCCCGGCCTCCTGCCTGTCCCGGATCACCTTGGCGAGCGTGAAGGCGGAGGTGGTGAGGTAGAGGACGCCGACCGCGAGGAAGGCCCGTACCCAGCCGCTGGCGTCGAGGTAGACGATGCCGCCGACCACCGCGCCCAGCGCGACGGCGAAGGAGGCCACGGCCTGCCCGTAGAAGGCTCCCGTGTTCTGCTGCTTGACCGGTGTGTCACTCATGCCTGAAGAGTGACGCGGGTCACTGCGCCGGGCATCCGTACGGGTACTCAGAAACGTACTCAGAAGGCCGAAACCCCGGTCAGCGCACGGCCGATGACCAGTTTCTGGATCTGGCTGGTGCCTTCGTAGAGGGTCATCACCCGGGCGTCGCGCAGCAGCTTGCCCGCCGGGTACTCGTCGATGTAGCCGTAGCCGCCGTACACCTGGAGGGCGTTGTTGGCGGCCCGGACGGCGGCCTCGGAGGCGAACAGCTTGGCCTTGGACGCCTCAGTGACGAAGGGTTCGCCGCGGTCGATCAGATCGGCGACGCGCCAGGTCAGCAGCCGGGCGGCGTCCACGTCGACCGCGATGTCGGTGATCAGTTCCTGGACGAGCTGGTGGTGGGCGATGGTCCGGCCGAACTGCTCGCGCTCACCGGCGTACGACAGTGCCGCGTCCAGCGCCGCCTGCCCGATCCCCACACAGCCGGCCGCGACCGACATCCGGCCCTTGGCCAGGGCGGACATGGCGACGGAGAAGCCCTTGCCCTCGGGCGCGAGCATCGCAGAGGCGGGCACCCGGACGTCCTGGAGGACGAGTTCGGCGGTGGCCTGGCCGCGCAGCCCGAGCTTGCCGTGCACGGTGTTGCGGGTGAGGCCGGGGGTGTCGGTGGGGACGAGGAAGGCGGAGACGCCCCGGTGGCCGGGGGCGTCGGTGGAGCGGGCGAAGAGGAGGACGACATCGGCCCAGGTGCCGTTGGTGATGAACATCTTGGTGCCGTTGATGACGTAGTCCGCGCCGTCCCGGACCGCCCGGGTGGCGAGGTTCCCGGCGTCCGAGCCGGTGCCGGGCTCGGTGAGGCCGAAGCAGCCGATCGACTCGCCGGAGGTCAGCCCCGGCAGCCAGCGCCGCTTCTGCCCCTCGCTCCCCCAGGCCGCGATCGTCTTGGCGACCAGGCCCAGCGACACGGAGACGATGCCGCGCACCGACGAGTCGCCGCGCCCCAGTTCCTCGGTGACCAGGCAGTACGCGAGGTGGTCGCCGCCGCTGCCGCCGTACTCCTCGGGAATCGTCAGACCGAGGAAGCCGAGTGCGCCGAGCTTCTTCACGATCGCCCGGTCCACGCTCTCGGCGCGGTCCCACGCGACGACGTGCGGGGCGACCTCGCGGGCGACGAAGTCGCGGGCGAGCTGCCGGACGGCGCTCTGCTCCTCGCTGAGTTCCAGGTTCACGGCGCTCCACCTCGTTCGTCGGGTGCGGTTCGGCTTTAAATTAGCACTGCTAGTTTCGGTGACGCAGGCCCTACTATGGGCGGCATGGCCCGACCGCGCAAGCCCCTCCTGAGCAGAGACCGCATCGTCGCGACGGCGAGCGCGCTCGTGGACGCGGAGGGCCTGGGCGCGGTCTCCACCCGGCGGCTCGCGGCCGAACTCGGCGTCAGCGGCCCCTCCCTCTACAACCACTTCCGCACCAAGGACGAGATCCTGGAGGCGGTCGCGGACACGGTCTCCGCAAAGGTCGACCTGTCGATGTTCGAGGAGGGCGATCCGCGCGGCTGGCAGGCGGCGCTGCACGATTGGGCCCTGTCGTACCGCGCGGCCCTCACCGAGCACCCGCACATCGTCCCGGTCCTGGCGAGCGGCCCCGGCCGCCGGCCGGCCGGGCTGAGGGTGGCGGACGCGGTGTTCGGCGCGATGGTGCGGGCCGGCTGGCCGCCCGCGCAGGCCACGTACATCGGGGCGCTGATGCGGTACTTCGTCACCGGGTCCGCACTCGGCTCGTTCGCGCGCGGTTTCGTCGACGACGAGGCGGCGTACGACCCGGCCGACTATCCGCACCTCGGACAGGCGCACCTGCTGGCGGACCACCAGGAGAAGGTCGACGAGGGGGCCTTCACGACGGGGCTGCGGGCCCTGGTCGAAGGACTGGCCTGCCAGTACGAGGCCGGGGGCTACGGGGCGACGGCCGCCGCCCGGTCCGCGCTCTGAGAACAGTTCGGCCCGCGCCGAAGCATTTCTAGGGCACCCTGGGAGGATGTCGCCCTCCTCCACGCCCACCCCGCCCTCCGTCGCGGCGCCGCCCGCGGAGCGGCTGGCCGCGTTCGCCGCCCTGCTGGCCGACGAGACCCGGGCCGTCTTCCTGCTCTCCCTGCTGGACGGCCGCGCCTGGACCGCGAGCGAACTGGCCCGTCAGGCGGGGGTCGCCGCCTCCACCGCCAGCGAGCACCTGGGCCGGCTGATCGCCGCCGGACTGCTCACCGAGGAGCGCCAGGGCCGGCACCGGTACGTACGGCTGGCGGACGGCGGGATCGCGCAGCTCATCGAGTCGGTCGCAGCCCACGCGATCCCCGGTCGCGACAACCCGCACACGCTGCGCGCGGCCGGCGCGAGCAGTGCGATGGCGCGCGGCCGCACCTGCTACGACCATCTCGCCGGGCGGCTCGGCATCGCCGTCACGGACGCGCTGGAGCGGCGCGGACTGCTGCTGACGAACAGCGGTTTCGCGCTCACCGACGCGGGCCTGGAGTGGTTCGCGGGTCTGGGCATCGCGCTGGAGAACCCGAAGGGCCGCCGCCCCATCGTCAGCTCCTGCCTGGACTGGACCGAACGCAAACGGCACATCGCGGGCGTCGCGGGCGCCGAACTGTGCCGTCACGCGCTCGCCGAGAAGTGGTGCGTGCGGATCGGCAGCGAACGTGCCGTGCGGGTCACGGCGGCCGGCGAGCGGGCACTGCACGACCTCCTCGGTATCGATGCGGGAATACTTCGGTGACAACCGAAGTGTCCGTGCCCTAGCATCTTGGCATGACCACATCCCCCGCGCCCTCGGGCGCCTCCGAGGCCCGCTCCGAACCGCTCGCCCTGGTCGCCGCCGCCGTCACCGTCGCCCTGTGGGCCTCGGCCTTCGTCTCGATCCGCAGCGCCGGGGAGTCGTACGCACCGGGTGCGCTGGCGCTGGGCCGGCTGCTGTCCGGCTCGCTCGTCCTGGTCGCGATCCTGCTGATACGCCGGGAGGGCCTGCCGCCGCGCGCCGCCTGGCCGGGCATCGCCGTCTCCGGCCTGCTGTGGTTCGGTGCCTACGCGGTGTTCCTCAACTGGGGCGAGCAGCTGGTCGACGCGGGCACCGCGTCCCTCGTGGTGAACGTGGCGCCGATCCTGATGGCCCTGCTCGCCAGCCGCTTCCTGGGCGAGGGGCTGCCGCCGCGGCTGTTGGCCGGGATGGCGGTGTCGTTCGCGGGAGCGGCGATCGTCGGCATCTCGATGTCGGGCGGCGGCGGTACGTCGCTGCTGGGCGTGGCGCTCTGCCTGGCGGCGGCGGTGACGTATGCGATCGGCGTGGTGGCGCAGAAGCCCGCGCTGGCGCACGCGAGCCCGCTCCAGGCGACCACGTACGGCTGTGTGATCGGGGCGGTGGCCTGCCTGCCGTTCTCCGGGCAGCTCGTCGAGGGGCTCGCGCACGCCCCCCTGTCGGCGACGCTCAACATGGTCTACCTCGGCGTCTTCCCGAGCGCGCTGGCCTTCACGACCTGGGCGTACGCGCTGAAGCGGACCACGGCGGGGAAGATGGGCGCGACCACGTACGCGGTGCCCGCGATCGTGGTGGTGATGTCGTGGCTGCTGCTGGACGAGGTCCCGGGGTGGATCACGCTGCTCGGCGGCGCGGTGTGCCTGGCGGGCGTGGCGGTGTCCCGGTCGCGGTCGCGGCGGGCGGCTGTGCCGGGGGCGGCTGTGGCGGACGGCAAGGGTGGTGCTGGTGCTGGTACCGGTGCTGGTGCTGATGTCGGTACCGGTAACGGTGCTTCCGTCGGGGCGGAGAAGGTCTAGTACGGGGTGGGGCCCGTCCGGCGGTGGTGCCGGGCGGGCCCCGGGTGGCCCGGGTGGTTCCGGTGGTCCGGGGAGGGCGGGGTCCGCTGGGCCCGGGGCTTCTCAGAAGACCACCAGTGCACGGCCTCCCTTGCCCGCGAGCATGTTGTCGAAGGCGGCCGGGATGCCGTCCAGGGCGATGTGTTCGGTGACCATCGACGCCAGGTCGAGGCGGCCCGCCCGGATGTGCTCGGCCAGCACCGGGAGGTCGCGGGCCGGGTCGCTGTTGCCGTACACGCAGCCGGCGAGGGTGCGGCCCCAGTGGAAGATCTCCAGGGCGTTGAAGGTGACCTGCTGGTCCTTGCCGCCGATGCCGACGACGGTGGTACGGCCGCCGCGCCGGGTGGATTCCCAGGCGGTACGGATCGTGGCGGCGCGGCCCACGCACTCGATCGCCACGTCGGCGCCGTGGCCGCCGGTGAGCCGGCGGACGTCCTTGGCGGTGGTGTCGGAGGCGATCAGGTAGTCGGTGGCTCCGGCCGCCGCGGCCAGTTCCTCCTTGGCCGGGGAGACGTCGACCGCGACGATCCGGGCGGCACCGGCGATCCGGGCGGACTGGATCGCGGCGAGGCCGACGCCGCCGACACCGTGCACGACGACCGTCTCGCCGGGGCGGACCCCGGCGCTGTGGTGGACGGCGCCGTAGCCGGTGAGGACCGCGCAGCCCAGGAGCGCCGCGTCGGTGAGCGGGATGCCGGCCGGGGCGGGCAGGACGCACTTGGCGTCCACCACGGTCTCCTCGGCGAAGGCGGCGACGTTGAGGCCGGGGTGGAGGTCGGTGCCGGGGTCGGTGGCGGTGGGGGTCGTACGGGCGTACACGGCGCCGGCGCCGGTGAGGGCGTCGGCGCACAGCCACACCTCGCCGAGTCCGCAGGCGTGGCATTCGCCGCAGGACGGCGCCCAGTTGAGGACCACATCGTCGCCGGGGGCGAGGTGGGTGACGGCCTCGCCGACGGCCGTGACGGTTCCGGCACCCTCGTGGCCGAGGACGGCGGGGAGGGGGACGCGCATGGTGCCGTTGGTGAGGGAGAGGTCGGAGTGGCAGACGCCGGCGGCGGCGAGGCGGATGCGGACCTGGTGGGGGGCGGGGGCGGGGAGGTCGATGTCGGTGACCTCCAGGGGGGTGTGGGGGGTGCGGAGGATGGCGGCGCGGGGCATGGGGGCTCCTGGGGCCGGAGGGGCGGGGTGGGGGCGGGGGTGGGTGGGCCGGGGTGCGCGGGGCCGGGGGCGTCCGGGGCCCGGGGGTGCGGCTCCGCCGGGGGGCCGCCCCCTTGCCCGCCCGTTCCGCCCCCGGGGGGCGGCCCCGCCGCCCAAGGGGGCTCGGCGGGCGGTGCCGCCGCCCAAGGGGGGCGGGGGTGGGGTGGGGTTAGAACTGGAGGGATTTGGTGTGGAGGTATTCGGAGAGGCCGTGGGTGCCGAGTTCGCGGCCCACGCCGGACTGCTTGTAGCCGCCGAACGGGGCCAGCGGGTTGAAACGGCCGCCGTTGATGTCGACCTGGCCCGCGTCCATGGAGCGGGCGAACGCCGCCGCCGTCTCCGGGTCGGCCGCCCAGACCGCACCGGCCAGCCCGTACACCGTGCCGTTGGCGATGCGCAGCGCGTCCGCCTCGTCCTCGTACCGCAGGATCGAGAGCACCGGGCCGAAGATCTCCTCCTGCGCGATGGTCATCTCGGGGGTGACGTCGGCGAAGACGGTCGGTGCGACGTAGTAGCCGGTGGCGAAGGGGGCTTCGGGGCCGCCGGCCACCACACGGGCGCCCTCCTCGATGCCCTTGGTGATGTAGCCGCGCACCCGCTCCCGCTGCTTGGCGTTGACCAGCGGGCCCACCCGCTCGCCCGGCGCGTACTTGGCGACCGCGTCGGCGGCCAGCGAGACGGCCTCGTCGTAGCTGTCGGTGTGGACCAGCATGCGGGTCCAGGCGCTGCACGTCTGGCCCGAGTTGGACATGACGTTGGCGACGCCGACGCCCACCGCCCTGGCGAGGTCCGCGCCGGGCAGGATGACGTTCGCGGACTTGCCGCCCAGCTCCAGGGCGACCCGCTTGACGGCCGCGCCCGCGGTCGCGCCGATCTGCCGGCCGACGGCGGTCGAACCGGTGAAGGACACCAGGTCGACGCCCTCGTGCCCGGCGAGCGCCTGGCCCGCGACCGGGCCGAGCCCGGTCACCAGGTTGAACACCCCGGCGGGCAGCCCCGCCTCGTGCGCCACCTCGGCGAAGAGCTGGGCGGTCAGCGGGGTGTCCTCGGCGGGCTTGAGCACGACCGTGCAGCCCGCGGCCAGCGCCGGGGCCACCTTGGCGACGATCTGGTGCAGCGGGTAGTTCCAGGGCGTGATCGCGCCGACGACGCCGACCGGCTCGCTGCGGACGGTCGAGTTGCCGATCTTCTCCTCGAAGGAGTACGTCGCCGCCAGTTCCGCGTACGAGCCCGCGACCACGATCGGCAGCCCGGCGTGCACCGCCTCGGCGAGCGCGGGCGGGGCGCCGAGTTCGGCGGTGACCGTGGCCGCGATGTCGTCCTTGCGGGCGGCCAGACCGTCGCGCACCGCGCCGATGAGGGCGGCCCGTTCGGCCTGCGGGGTGGCGGCCCAGCCGGGGAGGGCGGCCCGTGCCGCGCGCACCGCAGCGTCCACGTCGGCCGCCGTACCGGCCGGGACATGGGCGATGACCTGCTCGTCAGCCGGGTTCACGACGGGGATCGTGTCCTGGCCGGCGGCGGGCCGCCACTCCCCGCCGATGTACATGCCGTCGTGTGCCTGCGTCGCCATCGTGATACCTCCTGCACCGGTCCGGTCGTCGTCCGGACCCCAAACTAGCGGCGATAGTTTTTCGGCGCCAGGGGCGTCAGCGGCCTCACCCCGCCGCCGGGACGTCCGCCGCCGGGACCTCCGCCGCCGCGACGTCCGCGGGGACCTGGGCCGCCCGGTCCCCGACCGCCGTCACCTCCACCGGGAACCCGTTCAGTACCGCCGTGCCCGAGAGCGGGTCCAGCCGGCTCCCGTCGAGGAGCTGGTTGACGTTGACGCCGGGGCGCCCGGCCGCGACGGTCAGCCGGGTGCCGGGGCGGTCGTGGCCCCAGCCGTGCGGCAGGCTCACCACTCCGCTGCGCACCGCGGCGGTGATCTCCACCGGAGCCTGCACGGCGCCGCCGTCGCCGGTGATCCGCGCGGGCGCGCCGTCGGTGAGGCCCAGCCGCCGCGCGTCGTCCGGGTGGATCTGCAGGGTGCAGCGGTTGGAACCGCCGGTCAGGGCGGGCACGTTGTGCATCCAGCTGTTGTTGGAGCGCAGATGGCGGCGGCCGACCAGGACCAGCGCGCGGTCCTCGGTCCGCTCCTCCAGCGCCCGGCGCAGCCGGGGCAGGTCGGCGGCGACGGGTCCGGGGAGCAGTTCGACGCGCCCGCTGCGGGTCTTCAGCACCTGGCCGAGCCGGGGCCGGAGCGGACCGAGGTCGATGCCGTGCGGGGCGGCGCGCAGGGCGTCCAGGGTCAGCCCTTCGTACGGGCCGAGCCGCAGCATCAGGTCCAGGCGGCGTTCCGGGCCGCTGTCGCCGGTGAGCCGGGCGGCGAGGTCCGCCGGGGCGCCCGCCCTGGCGAGGGTGCGGGCGATGACCGACTCGTCGACGGTGGCGGGGTCCGCCCCGTGCAGTCCGCCGACGGCCAGGACGAGGCGGGCGTGGATCTCGCACTCGTCCATCCGGCCCGCTTCGAGGGGCAGCGCGGCGGGTGTGTAGCGGACCTGGTTGCGGACGGCGAAGCCGTTGAAGGCGAAGTCGAAGTGGGCGCTGCGGGAGGGCGGCGGGGGCGGCAGCACGACGTCCGCGTGGCGGGAGGTCTCGTTGAGGTACGGGTCGACGCTGACCATGAGGTCGAGACCGCTCTCGAGCGCGGCGTCCAGCCGGTCGCCGTCGGGGGCGGAGAGCACCGGGTTGGCGGCGATGGAGATCAGGGCCCGGATGCGGCCCTCGCCGGGGGTGGTGATCTCCTCGGCGAGCGCGGCGAGCGGCAGTTCCCCCTTGGCCTCGGGGTGGCCGCCGACCCGGCTGTGCCACCTGCCGAGGTCGAAGCCCCGGCCGGGCCCGGGGGTCCGCGGCTTCGGGGAGGTCGCGGAGAGCGGGAAGAGGGCGCCGCCGGGGCGGTCCAGGTTGCCGGTGAGCACGTTCAGTACGTCGACGAGCCAGTTGGCGAGGGTGCCGAACTCCACGGTGGAGCTGCCGACCCGCCCGTAGACCGCCGCCGTGGGCGCGGTGGCCAGTTCGCGTGCCACGGCCCTGATCTCGTCCGCCGGCAGGTCGCACACCCCGGCGACCGCCTCGGGCGTGAACCCGGCCACCGCCGCGGCGACTTCGTCGACCCCGGTCACCCGGTCGGTCAGCTCGCCGAGCGCCACCAGTTCCTCCGCGAACAGGACGTGGGCCAGGGCGGCGAGCAGCGCCGCGTCCGCACCGGGGCGGATCGCGAGGTGCCGGTCGGCGAGTTTCGCCGTACGGGTGCGGCGCGGGTCGACCACGGTGAGGGTGCCGCCACGCGCCCGCAGCGCCTTCAGCCTGCCGGGGAAGTCGGGGGCGGTGCACAGGCTGCCGTTGGAGTCCAGCGGGTTGGCGCCCAGCAGCAGGAGGTGGTCGGTGCGGTCCAGGTCGGGTACGGGGATCGCGAAGGGGTCGCCGAACAGCAGTCCGCTGGAGACGTGCTTGGGCATCTGGTCGAGCGTGCTGGCGGTGAACAGGTTGCGGGTGCCGAGCGCGGCGAGCAGGGCGGGCGGGTAGAGGGCGCCCGCCATGGTGTGCACGTTGGGGTTGCCGAGGACGACGCCGACCGCGTTGCCCCCGTACTCCTCGACGAGCGGCCGGACGCGGGCCGCGATCTCGTCGAAGGCCTCCTCCCAGCTCGCCTCGCGCAGCGTGCCGCCAACCCGGACGAGGGGTGCGGTGAGCCGGTCGGGGTCGGCGTCGAGTTCGCCGAAGGCCGCGCCCTTGGGGCAGACGAAGCCGCGGCTGAAGACGTCGGCGGCGTCGCCGCGGGCGCCGGTGACCCGGGAGCCCTCCAGCGTCAGGGTCAGTCCGCAGGTGGCTTCGCAGAGCGGGCAGATGCGCGGGGCGGTACGGGAGTTGTCGGACATGGCTGCTCCCTGTGGCGGCGGCGTTGGCGCATGGGCACCGCCGAGCATACCGACCGGTTGGCACCCCGTTCGGGGATCAGTCGAGAACCCCGGCGAGGTAGGCGCGGAGCAGTATCCGGGTCTCGGCGATGATCTCCGGGTCGCCCCGGGGGTCGGTGCGGAAGGCGAGTTGGAGTACGGAGTCGGCGGCCTCGACGGCGACGGTGAAGATCCGGCGCAGGTCGGCGTCGGGCGTGCGGCCAAGGTGGGCGGGGAGCAGGTCGACGAGACGGTCGGCGACCCGGGTGTCGGGCACACCGGCCTGGGCGGGGGCGACGAACTCGACGAGGGCGAAGCCGGGGCGGGTGCGCTTCATGGCCAGGTACTCGTCGAGGACCGCGTCCACCGCGCCGCGCCAGTCGGCCGGGGGGATGGTCTCCAGGCGGCGGGCGATGGCCTGGCCGTAGGCGTCGAGGTTGCGCTGGGCCAGGGCGTCGGCCATGGCGCGCTTGTTGGAGAAGAAGCGGTAGACCGAGCCGATGGGGACGCCCGCGCGGGTGGCGACGGCCCGGGTGGAGAGCTTCTCGTATCCGGTCTCGTCGAGGAGTTCGGCGCAGGCGTCCAGGATCCGGGCGAGGCGCTCGGCACTGCGCTGCTGCACCGGCTCGCGCCGCAGCGCGGGCCGGACCGCGCGGCCGGGCGGGGGCCGCTCGCCGGCCGGGGGCACCTGGTCGGCCGGGGACTGCGCGGGGGACTCGGGACGGGCTGGGGGCTCTGGGGGCACGGGCTCCATGATGCCGCTCCTGTCGCGTACGGAAAGAGGCGGCTTTGCGGAAGGTGCGCGGGGCGGCGGGGTGCGCGGGGTGCGGCGGCCCGCCCGCGGGGGCCGTGTGCGGGAGCCGTACGGGGGCGGCGGCAGGTCGTGCCGGTCAGGCGAGCAGCAGGCTCAGCCCTCCGGTGGTGTACGCGATCATCAGCACCAGCAGCGGGAGTTGCCCCGCGACGGCGCGGTCCGGCGGGAAGAGCCGTACGGAACGGTCGTGGGCGGCGACCACGCCGAGGACGTGGCCGGTGACGACGGCGGAGACCTGGAGCGCGGCGACGGCGCCCGCGGACAGGAGCGGGCCGGGCGGGGCCGGATCGTCGGCGCCCAGGGCCAGCAGGAAGGTGCGCGGCCCTTCGGTGACCAGCAGCGTGAAGTAGTGGGCGACGAGATAGCCGAGGGCGATGGGCAGGAGGGAGTGCGCGAAGGCGGTGAGGGGGTGCGGGAGCCGTCGTGCCGGCCCGGGGCCGGAGCCCGGCCCGTGGGCGGCGCCCGGCCCGTGGGCGGCGCCCGGCCCGTGGGCGGCGCCCGGCCCGTGGGCGGCGCCGGGTCCCGAGATCAGCCGGGTCGCTCCGGCGCACAGGCAGTAGAGGCCCGCGGCGAGGGCGACGGCGCCGAGCAGGCCGAGGGTGGCGGTGGGGGTGCGGCCCAGGGCCGAGTTCTGGACGGTGGTGATCCAGGAGGGCGAGTCGGAGAAGCCGTCGTAGGCGGTGGAGCCGAGGAGGACGCACAGGACGGCGACCAGGCCGGGGCGCTGCTGGGTCGCGTCCAGGCCGTGGAACGGGGAGCGCAGCACCAGGCGGCCGTCGCGGCGTCTGCCCAGCGGGGAGAGGTGGGCGAGCAGCGTGGAGTACACCTCGAAGGCGTCCGCGGTGGCGAACCAGCGCTCGCCGTGGCGGGCGGCGCCGGCGAGGTGGACGGCGGTGTGGAGGGCGAGGAAGGCCAGGAGGGCGGGCCGGGAGGCGGGGTCGGGGGAGGCGAGTTCGAGCCAGGTGTAGGCGAGCAGTCCGGCGGCGGCCGGCCACAGGCCGGTGCCGGACGGGAGCGGGCGGCCGGCGGCCGGGTCGCGGCCGAGGGCGCGGCAGAGCAGCCGGTGCACCGTGCGGAGCGGGTTGAGGAGCCGCCAGACGGGGCCCAGGAGGAGGGAGGCGGGGACCAGACCGACCCAGAGCAGGACGTGGACGGCACCGGGTGCGGGGTTGCGGTCCGGGTCGTCCGGGCCCAGGAGCAGGTGGAGCAGGACGAACAGGGCGGCGGCGAGGCCGAGGGCGCGCAGCGCGGCGCGGGTGGCGCGGGCGTCGGCGAGGCGCTGGAGGGCGGCGGGCAGCGGGCGGCCCGCGCGGTCGCCGCGGAAGCGGGAGCGGGACCAGAGCAGGCCGAGCGCGAGGAAGGAGACCAGCAGCGCGGCGAAGGCTCCGGCGAAGGCGTAGAAGGGCGACAGGGGCAGGTCGTGCTGGGAGCCGATGCCGTGCGCGAGGACGGTCACCGTACGACGAGTTGGGTCAGCAGCAGGTCGGACTCGTGCGTCTCGACCTCGAAGAGGCCGGTGCGGTCGGCGACGAAGGCGTAGGTGACGTGCTGTCCGGCGGGCAGTTCCACCTTCCGGTCGTAGCCGTGGATGTGCAGGGTGTCGGCGCGGTCGCTGGTGACGCCGAGGGCGAGGCGCTGGCCCTTCCTGAGTTCGACGCGGCCGGGTGCGGGGTGGACCTTGCCGTCCGTGACGGTGATGTCCACGGTCCGGTCGGCCCGGGGCGGCGCGGGCGTCGGGGCGGCCCCGGCGGCGCGGGTCGGGTCGGCTGCGGGGGCCGCCGGGGCGAGGGGCGCGGTGCCCTGCACCGGTGTGCCGCGCACCGCCCAGACGGTGTGGTCGTCGGCGTGCAGACGCACGGTGAGGGTGCGGGCGCCCCGGGGGACGGTGCGGCCCGGCAGGTGGAACCAGGGGCCGTAGAGGCGGCCGACCTCCCGTCCGTCGAGGTAGAGGTGGGCGTGGCCGCTGCCGGGGAGGGCCGCGCCGCCGGTGCTGTCGGGGGTGAACCGGAAGCGCTGGAGGCCGAGTTGGACGTTCCAGCCGTCCTCGGTGTCGGGGCGCGCGGTCAGGGTCACCGTGGGTGCCCCCTCGGCGGCGACCTCGCGCAGCCGGTGGCCGTCGGTGTCCTTGGCGGCCAGCAGCCGCCCGGCCTCCGCGGTGGCCACCTCGTGGCCGGTGCCCGGCCGGTGGTGGGTGGTGGGCCGGTCGCCGCAGCCGGTCAGCAGGGCGGCGGCGGTGAGCAGGGCGGCGGCGCCGAGCGGCGGGGCGGTACGGGTGCGCCTCATGCGACGGCCCCCGCCCGCTCGGGCGCTGCCACGGGTGCGGGCCGCGCGGTGTGCCGGGCTGCCGCGACCACCGCCCAGATCACCCACACCACGGCGAGCAGCCCGCGTATCCAGGCCGGTCCCAGCGGGGTCCAGGGGATCATCACCACCGCCTTGTCGAAGGCGTCGAGCAGGGTGAGGCAGCCGAGGAGGACGGTGGTCCGGCCGAACCACGGCCGCTCGGTGCGCAGGGCGAGGCCGGTGACGGTCCACCAGATGCCGGTCAGCAGCAGCGCCAGGGCGGGTACGTGGCCGGAGGTCAGCCCGGTGGTGGACCCGGCGACGTCCAGGGCCAGGCCCGCCGCGCCGAGCACGGTGGCCGCGGTCGCGACGCGGTGGTGCCGGAGCCTGCGCCACCAGAGCACTCCCCCGACCAGGGCGAGTACCGCCGCCGTGCCCAGGGCGAGCTGTGTCTCGACCCGGGCGATGCCCGTCGCCCCGTACCAGTCGCAGCCGGCCGGCAGCCGTCGCGCCTGCACGTTGTAGTCGGAGCAGACCAGCAGCTGGGCGAGTTTGACTGGTTCGCCGACGAGCCGGTCCGAGCCGCCGGACACCTCGCCGGGCCGGGCGCCGCACTCGGGCAGCGCGCGCGGGGTGCTGGCCCCGGATCCGGGGTCCCAGCAGTTGCCGCCGCCCTGCCCGTCCCACCAGACGTCGGCGGCGTTGGGGGCGGACCGGCCCGCCCTGTCCTTGCCCAGGACGTTCCCGGCGTACCGGTTGTGGTGCGAGGTGTCGGTCTGCTTCGCCCAGGCGTCCTCGCCGCGGATGAAGGCGGGTACGGCGTTGAGGAAGAAGCCCGCGCGCGCGTGTCCGTACACCCAGTTGTTCTCGTAGCGGTTCCAGTTGCCGCCGGCGGTGATGATGCCGGTGCCCGGTGGCATGGAGATCTGCGGGCAGACCACGCCGCGTTCGTAGCCGCGCTCGGCGGGGGGCTTGGCGCAGGTGCCGTCGGCGACGTACGGGTAGTAGTTCTCGTTGTTGTCGTGGATCAGGTTGCGTTCGAAGCGGGCGTGGTTCTGCGGGAGTCCGGGGTGTCCGGGGAAGGCGCTGTCCATCGAGGCACCGCCCATGTTGTGGTCGAACTCGTTGTCGTGGACGTACACGGAGTCGCCCGCGGTGCCCGAGTAGCCGACCATGTTGTGGTGGCTGCGGCAGCCGGTGATCTCGATGGAGTAGCGCGGGACGTCGTAGCCGCGTCCGTTGTTGATGTCGGAGGCGCTGCCCGGGTAGATGCCGGAGTCGCCGTTGCCGTAGGACTCGCAGTTCTTATAGAGGCCGTGGTCGCTGGCGAAGGTCAGGAAGCCGTACTCGTCGTTCCAGCGGGTCAGTACGTCGTCGATGACGAACCCGTCGGCGGCCAGGACGTACAGCGAGTTGAAGGTGGTGCGCTGCGCGGTGAAGTTCCGGAAGTAGATGCCGTCGGAGCCGTCCGCCCGGATCGCGTTGAGCTTGCGGTACTTGGCGTCGATGACGACGTCGGTGCGGCGGGCTCCGGTGCCCTCGATCTGGAGGTCCTTCTTGCCGAGGATCGCCACCAGGTTCTGGTTGTGCGGGCACTGCTTCTGCTGGGCGTACGACAGGATCTGGTAGCCGAGCTGCGACCTGCGGGCCTTCAGCTGCGCGCAGGCCCCGGCCGGCTCGGCGGTGAAGGGTTCCTCCTCGTACAGGCCGGGCAGCACGGCGATGTTCCTGCCCGGTGTCCTCACCGCGTCGACGGCCTGTTGCAGATGCCGGTAGCCGGAGGCGGTGCAGCGGGCGAAGAGGGTGCGGTTGCGGTCCTTCAGTGCCTGCGGGAAGCCGGCGATGCGGCGTTCGAAGTCCGCCCGGTCGGTCTTGCAGACGAGGAGGTCCGGTTCCCCGCCCCGGTGCGCGGGCACGCTCCCGGAGCCGTCGGGGAAGGCGACGGGGCGCTCCTCGTGGGCCTGCGCGGTCGGCGCGGTGAGCAGGGCGAGGGCGAGGGCCAGGAGGCCGACCAGGCACGTGCGGAACCAGCGTGTCCACGACATGTGCGAGAGAGTAGAGCAATGTTCATGTTCTGGGATCCCCCCGCGCACCGGGAATCCGCGGACCCGGGCACGGGAGTGCGGCGACGCCCGTTCCCCGTACGCCGCACCAGCCCCTCGGGACACGCCCCCCACGCGCACCCGATTCCCGTTGACGCCCCGGCGGCCAATTCCTACAGTTGTCCATAGGATTCCTTCGTCAGTGGCACAGGGAGCGGACAATGAGCGACAGCGGGCACGGCACCGAACAGGCCAGGAAGACCGCGGAGGCCCTGGCGTACTCCCCCGGCTTCGGCAACGAGCACAGCTCGGAGGCGGTTCCCGGCGCCCTGCCGCACGGGCGCAACTCGCCCCAGCGCGCCCCCCTCGGGCTCTACGCGGAACAGCTCAGCGGCAGCGCCTTCACCGAACCGCGCGCGCACAACCACCGCTCCTGGCTGTACCGGATCCGGCCCTCGGCCGCCCATCCGCCGTACCACCGCGCCGACAACGGCGCACTGCGCGGCGCGCCGTTCACCGAGACCGTCCCGGACCCGAACCGGCTGCGCTGGAACCCGCTGCCCGACCCGGCGCCCGGCACCGACTTCCTGGCCGGCCTGTGGACGCTCGGCGGCAACGGCGACGTCACCCAGCGCACCGGCATGGCGATCCACCTCTACCACGCCAACCACCCCATGCTGCACCGGGTGTTCGGCAACTCCGACGGCGAACTGCTGATCGTCCCCGAGCACGGCGGGCTGCTGATCCGCACCGAACTGGGCCTGCTGCGCGCGGAGCCCGGCGAGGTGGCGCTGATCCCGCGCGGCGTCCGCTTCCGGGTGGAGCTGCTGGACGCCACCGCCCGCGGGTACGTCTGCGAGAACTACGGCGCCCCCTTCCAGCTCCCCGACCTGGGTCCGATCGGCGCCAACGGGCTGGCCAACGCCCGTGACTTCCGGGCGCCCGTCGCCGCGTACGAGGACGTCGAGGGGCCGGTGGAGGTGGTCAACAAGTTCTGCGGCAACCTCTGGTCGGCGACCTACGACCACTCGCCGCTCGACGTCGTCGCCTGGCACGGCAACCACGTGCCGTACGTCTACGACCTGCACCGCTTCAACGTCATCGGCTCGATCTCCTACGACCACCCGGACCCGTCGATCTTCACGGTGCTCACCTCGCCGTCGGACACCCCGGGCCTGGCCGGCGTCGACTTCGTGGTCTTCGCGCCGCGCTGGCTGGTCGGCGAGGACACCTTCCGGCCGCCGTACTTCCACCGGAACGTGATGAGCGAGTACATGGGCCTGATCGAGGGCGCGTACGACGCCAAGGCGGAGGGCTTCGTGCCGGGCGGCGGCTCGCTGCACAACATGATGTCCGCGCACGGGCCCGACCGGGAGACCTTCGACCGGGCGAGCGCGGCCGAGCTGAAGCCGCAGCGGATCGACGACGGGCTGGCGTTCATGTTCGAGACGCGCTGGCCGGTGACGGCGACCGAGCAGGCCGCGACCGCCGGGCATCTTCAGCCGTCCTACGACGGGGTGTGGCAGGGTCTTCAGCGCCACTTCCGCCCGTAAGCCGCGCCCTTCCCCACGGAGACCCCAGGTGACCGCCTTCGCCCCCGACTCCCTCGTACTGAACCGGAAGCTGCCGCTCTGGTATCAGGTCTCCCAGTCGCTGCGCGCCTCCATACTGGGCCGCTCCCCGGACGCCTCGCTGCGGCTGCCCACCGAGGAGCAGCTCGCCGCGCACTACGGGGTGAGCGTCCTGACGATGCGCCAGGCGCTCAAGGAGCTGGAGTCGGAGGGCCTGATCAGCAGGCACCGGCGGCGCGGCACGTTCATCGAGCCGGGCGCCCGGCGGGGTGCCCCGCGCCGGCTGCTCGGCTCGATCGACGCGGTCGTGGCCCAGCAGTCGGGCGAGCCGGCCACCCTCCTGGGGCACGGCCCGGTACCGGTGCCCGGCGAGCTGGCCGAGCACTTCGGGGACATCTCCGAGGTGATGACCTACCGGCGGCTGCGGTACGACGCGGAGACCGGCGAGCCCACCAACTGGGCGGAGAACGCGATCCGCCCGGAGATCGCGGACCGCGTCAAGGCCGACGACCTGGAGCGCTGGCCGATGACGAAGGTGCTGCGTGACGTCGCCGGAGTACGCATCAGCCGCATCACGGACACCATCGAGGCCCGCCTCGCCGACCCGGAGACGGCGGAACTGCTGAACGTCCCGCTGCTCTCGCCGATCCTGCACTACACGGGCGTGACCTACGACGAGGCGGGCCGGGTGGTGGACGTGGCACGGATCCGCTACCGGGGCGACCGGTTCTCCTTCACGGTGACGGTGGAGGCCGACTGACGCCGGACCGCCCGGGAAGGCTGCGGTACGGCGCTGCCGCCCGGCGGGGCGCTCCTGCGCGGCGCTGTCGCCCCGCACGGCCGCTCCCGCCCGCCGCGCGCACCTCTCCCGGTGGCCCTCCCCCGCTCCCGGCGGGGTCGGCCCCGGCCGTCGCGAGCGCCTACGATGCGGGACGTGAGCGATGTTGCCGAGACGCCGCAGCCCCTCCTGCTGGACGATCTGATGCCGTGGTCCGTGGCGCCGCTGCGCCTGGGCCGGAGCTGGGTGATGGGCCCCGACCCGGCGTCCCTGCGGGCCCGCTGGGACGCGGTGACCCGGGCCGAGGGGCCGGAGCGGGAGGCCCTGTTCGCCCCCACCCGGCAGCGCACCCCGCACACCTCCGTCGCCGCCCTGCCCGGCCAGCGCACCGCCACCACCCGCTTCGCCGGCGAGGCGGGCCGCTGCCCGGAACCGGTCCGCGTCCTGCACGGCGCCTTCGACGAGCAGTGGCTGATCCCCGACCACCGGCTGATCGACACCGCCCGCCCCGAACTCTGGCGGGTCGCCGACCCCGGCCACCAGCTCTTCGCCGTCGAGCAGGGGTACGTCCCCGGGGCTGCGGGCCCCGCCCTGCTGGCCTCCGCGCTCCTCCCCGACGGCCGCTCGCCGGCCGGCCGCCCGGGGCGCATCCGCCCCCTCTACCGCCGACCCGGCGGGCAGGAGCCGAACCTGGCCCCCGGCCTGACCGCCCACCTCGCCGCGCGCTACGGCCACGCGGTCGCCCCGAAGGACGTGCTCGCCTGGGCACTGGCGGCGGCACTGCCCTCGCCCGCCGGGCCGGTGGTGCCGTTGCCGGCCGATCCTCGGGTGTGGCTGTCCGGGGTCGGGGCGGGGCACCGGCTGCTGGCCGTCCTGGTGCGCGGCGCCCAGGGCGCGGACCGGCCGCGGCTGCCGGGCGGGCAGCGGCCGTACGTCCGGGCGGCGACCCCGCCCCGGCCGGACTCGCTCGCGTACGACGGGGCGGAGTCGGCCCTGCTGCTCGGTGCGACCGGCCGCATCTCGCCGGTGCCCGTCGAGGCCTGGAACTTCGAGGTGGGCGGGGTCCGGGTGCTGGAGCGCTGGTTCGAGGAGCGGACGGCGGAGCCGACGGGGGCACTGGAGGCGATCGGCCCGCGCGGCTGGCCCCAGGAGTGGAACTCCGAGCTGCTGGAGCTGGTGACGGTGCTGGCGCTGTACGCGCAGGCGGCGGCCGGACGGCCGGAGCCCGGTTCGTACGACGTACTGGGCCGTGCCGATCTGCACGCGGCGGGGGTCCTGCCCGTGCCGGGGTCCGCGCGGCGCCCGGCCTCGGTGCTGGACCATCACGAGGAGGGCCCCGGCGGACAGTTCGCGCTGCTCTAGGGCGGCGGGAGGGCACGGGCGGCCGGGTGGTCGGGTGGTCGGGAACGACGAAAGCGCCGCTCCGCACCAGCGGCCCCCTGCCCCGGGAATGACGGATGGTCGGGCAGCGGGTCGCCTGTGTCGGAACGGCGCTCTCACCGAAGAGCAGTGCTCTGTGCGGCAGCGCTCGCGGGAAACGGCCGATCAGCCGCGGCTCCCGAACAACGACCGTCGCAGGCGCCGCAGCGGCGCGAAGAGGGAGACGCGCGAGATGCGCTTCCCCCTGCTGGTGTTGCGTGTGCGCGGCACCTCACGCGAGGTCAGTTCACGCATCAGCATCGTCGCCTCGGCCGTCTCACGCTGCGGGACGGCGGGTCCGCCGAGCACCGCGAGGTGGCGGTCGAGCCGCGAGCTGGTCGCACTGCTCCCGCATGTGATGGCAGGCACCCGGGGCCTGCTGCGCACCGTTATCTGTTCCATGTCACTCCCCACCCGTACGAGGGCACCCGTCACCGGGCAGGTTAACCCTATCTCCCCCGCATGACCCACGTGTATCCCGCCCACAGGATTCATCACAGACGTACCGGTGTTGACGGACCGTAATCGTCCAAGGAGGCGGCAGGAGCGCGGAGTTGAGCTAACTTGGAATGGTTTCGACCATGATGCCGCTCCGCTGCGGATCGGGGGACTGACGCCTGTGAGCGAAGTGCCGGGTGAGGGACGGGTGGTGGCGGGCCGATACCGCCTTTTGGCCCCCTTGGGGCAGGGCGGGATGGGGGTCGTCTGGCGCGCCCGTGACGAGGTGCTGGGCCGTGAGGTCGCGGTCAAGGAGGTACGGGCACCGGCCGGGCTCGGCGGCACCGACCAGTCGCGGCTGTACGCCCGGCTGGAGCGCGAGGCCTGGGCCGCCGCCCGCATCTCGCACCGCAACGTGGTCACGGTCTACGACGTGGCGACCGAGGACGGCCGCCCGTGGATCGTCATGGAGCTGGTACGGGGACTGAGCCTGTCCGACGTGCTGGACGCGGAGGGGACGCTCTCCCCGGCCCGCGCGGCGCACGTCGGCGCGGAGGTGGTCGCCGCGCTGCGGGCCGCGCACGAGGCGGGGGTGCTGCACCGGGACGTGAAGCCCGGCAACGTACTGCTCGGGAACGACGGGCGGATCGTCCTCACCGACTTCGGCATCGCCATGGTCGAGGGGACGTCCGCGCTGACCATGACGGGCGAGCTGATCGGGTCGCCGGAGTTCCTGGCGCCCGAGCGGGCGCTGGGGCGCACGCCGGGTCCCGAGTCGGACCTGTGGTCGCTGGGGGTGCTGCTGTACGCGGCGGTGGAGGGCAGCTCGCCGTTCCGGCTGGACACCCCGCTGTCCACGCTGCGCGCGGTGGTCGACGAGGAACTGCCGCCGCCGGTCAGGGCGGGCACGCTGCTGCCGGTGATCGAGGGGCTGCTGCGCAAGGACCCCGCCCAGCGGATGTCCGCGGCGGAGGCGGAGCGCCAGCTGCGTCTGGTGGCCGCCGGAGGGACGGTGTCGGGCGCGGGCCCGTACGGCAGTCCGACCGTCACCGCATCGACCCCGCCGCCCCGTCCGGTGCCGATGCCGGCGGGCGGCGCGGGCGCCGGCTCGTACGGCCCGGCCACGGGGAGCACCGCGGCCACCGCCCAGCCGCAGCCGCGGCGGGCCGTCGCGCTCGTCGCCGTGCTCGCGGCGGCGCTGCTGCTCGGCGTCGGCGCCCTGGTGTACGCCCTGACCAGGAACGACGGCACCGGCGGCACGACGGGCGGCAGCTCCGGCGGCACCACCGGCTCGGGCGGCACCGGCGACGCGGGGGCGGCCAACGGCTCCGGCGGCACTCCCACCGGCAAGGGCACCGGGGGCACCACGGGCGGCAGCACCGGGAGCGGCGGCAGCGGCGGCAGCGGCGGTTCCACCGGGAACGGGAACACCTCCGGAGGGACCGGTTCCACCGGTGGCACGGGAGGGCGGACCACTCCCCCGCCGCAGCAGACGGTGCGGGTGAGCGTCCATGTGGTGCGGGGCGAGTACTCGGGGAAGTGCCCGGCGCCCCGCGACGAGGCGCCGGCGTTCTCCGCGACGATCACCCTCGGGCACTCGCCGGAGAAGGTCGAGTACCAGTGGACGACGAAGAGCGGGGAGACCTCGGACGGCGAGTGGAAGACGCTGGACTTCCCGTCCGGGACCACCAACCAGCAGGTCGAGCACACCGAGTTGACCTATCGGGCGGGTGAGACCTGGCAGGACTCGGTGCTGCTGAAGGTGCGCAGCCCGCGCTCGGTGGCGTCCGACCCGGTCGCGTTCTCGGTGACCTGCGACAAGGAGACCCCGACCACTACGGGCGGGGGCTCCTCGCCCTCGGTCACCCCGTACGGACAGCCGTAGCGGGGGGCGGTGCGGGCAAAGCAGTGGAGCGGCGCGGCCGGGGCCAGCGCCCCGGGGTCACGCGGCCGAGGTGAAGACCGGCAGGTAGCCGCCCGACTGGCCGGCGGCGGTCGGGTGGTAGGACTCGCCGATGTTGCCCCAGTTCAGGCTGTGCAGCCACGGGCTCGGGGTGCAGATCTCGTGGCCGGTGAAGCTGCCGGCCACGTCCGCGTAGGCGAAGCCGTGGTCGGCCGCGCGCTTGGCGGTGGCGGTGTTGAGGTAGTCGGCGGCCGAGTTGATGGCGCTGCGGGACTTGTCGCTGAGGCCGACGGAGCAGGTGCCCCCGATCTTGTAGAAGCGCGGGTAGCCGAGGACCACCACGCGGGCCGAAGGAGCCTTGGCTCTGATGCCGTCGTACACCGAGTCCAGCTGCGCCGGCAGGGTGCTGTCGACGTAGGCGCGGGCCTGGTTGACGCGGGAGATGCAGGCGGACTCGCCCTGCAGCACACAGGTGGTCATGACGTCGGCGAAGCCGGCGTCGTTGCCGCCCACGGTGATGCTGACCAGGTCGGTCGCCGAGCTGAGCGAGCTGAGCTGACTGTTGTTCACATCACCCGTACGAGCGCCGCTGCACGCGGCGAACTTGAAGCTCGCGGGTGACGACTTCGCCGCCCAGAGGGCCGGGTAGGCCTTGCTGCTGCGCTTGCAGCTGCTGCCGTCGTAGCTGCCCGCGCCGACTCCCGAGGAGTACGAGTCGCCGAGGGCCACGTAGTCGACTGCCTGGACTTGTTCGTTCGCCTGTGCCGCGCTCGCCCCGGTGAGGGCGACGACACCGGCGAGCAGGAACGAGCATGAGAACGCCGTGAAACGGGACAATTTCATGGAACCTCCCTTAGCAGGATTTCCGCCTCGCATTTCCTACCAGCCCCAGTGACTCGCCGGTAGTGTTCATGCCAAGAACATTCGGCTCGGATCTTCTCCACACTCTCTTCGCATCCTTGACGGGGGTCAGCGGCCTGCGCGACATTGAAGCCCGGCATCCGGCGCTTCAGGGGGCAAAGTCGCCAATGCAGATCATCAGTGACAATCCATCAGCGGACGGCGGGCAACACGGCTTACGGGGCCGCGACCTGCTTCCCTCGGTCGCGGGTGCGGCGCTCGCCGTGGCCGCGGCGGGGGGCTTCCTCGCGTTCACCGACCTGTCGTCGCCGCTGCGCGCGCCGTTCACGGTCGTCTTCATGGTGGTGGCGCCCGGCGCGGCCGTCGCGACATGGCTCCGGCAACTGGAACCGCTCGGGCGGACGGTGGCGTCCTTCACGGCAGCACTGGCTCTCAACCTGCTGGTGGCGCAAGCGATGCTGGCCATGCACCTCTGGTCGATCAGGGGCGGGATCGCGGCGGTGGCCGCGGTCAGCGTCCTCCTCTTCCTGCTCACAGCGGTCCGGTCCCGGGCCGGCCGTCCGGCGCGAAGGCAGGCACCCTGACGTGGAGATCTCCGTGTACCGTCCCGGCGAACTCACCGCCGCGGACCGGGCGACCTGGACGGCGATGCAGTCCAAGGCGCATCTGCACGGTTCGCCCGAGCTGGCGAACCCGTTCCTCTCCCCGGAGTTCGCGCTGGCGCTGGGCAGGTGCCGGCGCGGGGTGCGGATCGCGGTCGTCCGGGAGGAGGGCGAGGCCGCCGCGTTCTTCGCGTACCAGAGATCCAGCACCGGCGTGGGCCGGGCGCTGGGGCTGGGCGTCTCCGACAGCCAGGGCATCGTGCACCGGCCCGGCTTCACCTGGGACGCCCGGGAGATGCTGCGGGCGTGCGGGCTCGCGGTGTGGGAGTTCGACCACCTGGCACAGGGGCAGGGGGCCTTCGAGACCGGTGCGACCGGCCGGTTCGCCTCCCCCGTGATCGACACCCTCGACGGCTACGACGCGTATCTCGCCCATCTGCGCACGCACTCGCCGAAGTTCCTCAAGACCACACAGGCCAAGGAACGCAGGCTGGGGCGCCGGGTCGGCGAGGTGCGGTACGTGCACGACGAGCGGGACCCGGCCGCGCTGCGGGCGCTGATGCGGTGGAAGTCCGCGCAGTACCGCAGGACCGGGCGCAGCGACCGCTTCTCCCAGGCCTGGATCATCCAGCTGGTCGAGCAGCTCTTCCACACCCGCAGCGAATCCTTCACGGGGCTGCTTTCGGTGCTCTACGCGGACGGCCGGCCGGTCGCGGCGCATTTCGGCCCGCGTTCGGAGCGGATCATCGCGAATTGGTTCCCGGCCTACGACCCGGAGTTCGCAAAATATTCACCGGGATTGCTCATGCAACTCAAGATCGCCGAAGCCGCGGCCTCCGAGGGCATCGCGTACATCGATCTGGGGCGCGGCCAGAAAGAGTACAAGGACTCCCTCAAGACCAGGGAGATCATGGTTTCCGAGGGATGGGTGATGCGCCCGCACCCGGTGGCATTCGGCCACCGAGCGCACCGTGCACCGGTGCGGGCCCTGCGCAATGCGGTGGTCGAACGGCCGGAATTGTTCGAACCCGCCGACAAGTTGCTCAAACGGATCGGGGAAATCCGATCGGGACGGTTCCGGATGCGACCGTCGAAGTAAGCCAAAGTCACAAAAAAGCGAGGCTTCGTTCCAGGTCTTGCCATAGGGTCCCAATCATCAATACCGTCGTACATCCACCCGCATCGGCCCATCAAGCAAAGCGGCTCTAGGGGAGGGCTCAAGCGTCGCGATGGGGCACGGGGCGGGAGCGCGGTAGGGGGGTGCCGTGCTCGGCAGCCAGCATTCATGCCGGGACACGTTCCGCGCAGAGCAATAGCCAGCTCACCCAACCAGTACGGAGTGGTATTCCGTCATGGCCGGGGTGAAACCCCCCTTTCGAACCGGAAAATCATCCGGACCGCCCGGGGGCGGGCGGTCCGCCGGTGGAGAGGGAAAAGACTCATGAGCTCATTTCTCCGACCCGCGGTACCGGGGCAGGATCCGCTCAGCGAGCCGTCCACGAACGGCAGCAGCCGCAGCAGCGCGATCAAGAAAAGCCTGAAGTACCGGCCCATCTCCTCACATCTCGCGATCACCGTGCCCGTGAGTGTGGTCATCCCCGCCATGAATGAGGCGGAGAATCTTCCGTACGTCTTCAAGACGCTTCCGGACTGGATTCACGAAGTCGTTCTGGTGGACGGCAATTCCACCGACAACACCGTTCAGGTCGCCCGTGAACTGTGGCCCGACGTCAAGGTCGTTCCGCAGACCGGAAAGGGCAAGGGCGACGCGCTGATCACCGGTTTCGCCGCCTGCACCGGCGACATCATCGTGATGGTCGACGCGGACGGCTCCGCGGACGGCCACGAGATCGTCTCCTACGTCTCCGCGCTGGTCTCCGGCGCCGACTTCGCCAAGGGGTCCCGGTTCGCCAACGGCGGCGGCACCGACGACATGACCCCCGTCCGGAAGCTGGGCAACTGGGTGCTGTGCTCGGTCGTCAACGCCAAGTTCGGCGCCCGTTACACCGACCTGTGCTACGGCTACAACGCCTTCTGGCGGCACTGCCTCGACGAGATCGACCTCGACTGCACCGGCTTCGAGGTGGAGACCCTGATGAACATCCGGGTCGTCAAGGCGGGGCTGAAGGTGCAGGAGATTCCCAGCCACGAGTTCGAGCGCATCCACGGCACGAGCAACCTGAGCGCCGTCCGGGACGGTCTGCGCGTGCTGAAGGTGATCCTCAAGGAGCGCGGCAAGCGGCACGGGCGACGGCGTACGGCGCTGCCCGCACTGCCCGCGCGCCGGATCACCGGCCGGGGAGAGGTGTCTTGAGAGCGGCCACCGACGCGGCACACGCCGGTCCGCCCGACATCTCCGTGGTGATCTGCGTGTACACCGAGGACCGCTGGGAGGACATCCTCGCGGCGGTCGCCTCGGTGCGCGCGCAGTCCCGGCCGGCGGCGGAGACGCTGCTGGTGGTGGACCACAACCCGGCGCTGCGCGAGCGCCTGGTACGGGAGTTCAAGGAGTCGCGCGCCCAGGTGCGGGTGCTCGCCAACGCGGGCCCCCGCGGCCTCTCCGCGGGCCGCAACACCGGGATCGCGGCGGCCCGCGGCGAGGTCGTCGCGTTCCTCGACGACGACGCGGTGGCCGAGCGGGACTGGCTGCGGCACTTCGCCGCCGGGTACGCCGATCCGCGGGTGATGGCGGTCGGCGGCCTGACCATGCCCGCCTGGGCGTCCGGCCGCCGCCCCGACTGGTTCCCCGAGGAGTTCGACTGGGTCGTCGGCTGTACGTACAAGGGCATCCCGGCGGGCCGGGTGCGGGTGCGCAACGTGCTGGGCGGCAACGCCTCGTTCCGCCGCACCGCCTTCGACGCGGCCGGCGGCTTCGCCACCGGCATCGGCCGGGACGGCGACAAGCGCCCGCTGGGCTGCGAGGAGACCGAGCTGTGCATCCGGCTCGGCAAGGCGCTGCCGGACGCGGTGCTGCTGATCGACGACCGGGCGGTGATCCACCACAAGGTCCCCGGCAGCAGGGAGCGATTCGGCTACTTCCGTTCCAGGACCTACGCAGAGGGGTTGTCGAAAGCCCTGGTGGCGCGAAGTGTGGGTGCGGGCAAGGGACTTGAGTCCGAGCGCCGCTACACCTCCCGGGTGCTGCCCGCGGGGGTGCTGCGCGGGCTCCGGGACGCGGTCCTCGGCCGTCCCGGCGGGGCGGGCCGGGCGGGGGCCATCGTGACCGGAGTGGCCGCCGCGGCGGGCGGGTACGTACTGGGCAGTCTCCGGGCCCGCAGGTCGGGCGGCGGATTCTCGGTCGCACCGGCCGCGGCGGAAGGAGCGGCGGCGGCCGGAGAGGCAGGGGATCGCGAGGGACGCGAGGGGGCGCACGCATGAGCAGTCCGAGCGGCAGCAGAGACACGGCGGCGGGCCGCGGCGGCGGGCAGCCGGCCGCCCGGGGCACGGGCGGCACCACCGCCCCCGTGCCGATCCTGATGTACCACGCGGTCGGCCACCGGCCCGCGCAGGCGGCGTACGGGCTCTCCGTGTCGCCGGAGGCCTTCGCCGAGCAGATGGAGCTGCTGGACGCGCACGGCTTCACCCCGCTCACCACCGGGGAGCTGGGTGCGGCCTGGCGCGGCAGCCGGACCGTGCTGCCGCGCAAACCGGTGCTGATCACCTTCGACGACGGGTACGAGGGGGTGCACCGGTACGCGCTGCCCGTCCTCGCCAAGTACGGCTTCCGCTCCAGCCTGTTCGTCACGACGGGCTGGCTGCGCGGGCCCCACGAGGGGCCCGGCGCGCTGGACACCATGCTCGACTGGGACCAGGTGCGCCAACTGGCCGGCGCGGGGGCGGAGATCGGCGGGCACAGCCACACCCATCCGCAGCTGGACCAGCTGGACGACGGCAGGCTGCGGTTCGAGCTGCTGCGCTGCCACGAGATCGTCGCGGAGCAGTTCGGCGGCACCTCCCCCGTCTCGTTCGCCTACCCCTACGGCTACTCCAGCCGCCGGGTCAGACGGGCGGTGCGGGACGCCGGGTTCGCACAGGCGCTCGCCGTCAACAACGCGTCCGCGGTGCCCCGCCAGGGCCCGTTCGCGCTGCACCGGCTGACGGTGCAGCGCTCCACCGGCATCGAGCGGTTCGCGCGCATGGTGGAGAACACCGCCACCTACCGCGACTTCGCCCGGGAGCGCGCCCTCACCCGCGGGTACGCGGTGGTGCGCAGGTGCCGGTCCGCCGTCCGGCTCGCGCGACACGCACGAGAGGCAGCCGCCAGCCGTGTCTGACACGACCACCGCTCAGGCCGGGAACGACACCGGGGAGAACAGGGCAGTGACCGGGGAGCGGCTGCCGTCGCGCAGGCTGCGGCTCCCGGTCCCCAGGCTGCCCGGAGCCAAGCAGTCCGCTGCCGGTCCGGCCGGCGGCAAGGGCTCCGGCGGCGGGGCGGACGGCGGCAGTCCGCTCTTCCGCAACGCCTATGCGCTGATGCTCAACACGGGGGTCAGCGCCCTCCTCGGCCTGAGCTTCTGGCTGGTCGCGGCGCGGTACTACACGCCGTCCGCGGTCGGCCAGGGGTCGGCGGCCATCGCCGCGATGAAGCTGCTGGCCGGGCTGACCGCGCTCACCCTCACCGGGGCGCTCGCACGGTTCATCCCGGTCTCCGGCCGCCGGACCGGACGGCTGGTGTTCCGTACCTACGCGGGAAGTTCGCTGGTCGTGGCGGTGGCGGCCGGGATCTTCCTGTCCACGCTGGACTTCTGGGGTCCCTCGTACAGATTCCTGCACGGGCCGCTGAACGGGCTCGGCTTCGTGCTCGCCGTGGTGATGTGGTCGCTGCTGACCCTCCAGGACGGGGTGCTGACCGGGCTGCGCAGCGCGCTGTGGGTGCCGGTCGGCAACACGGTCTTCTCGGCGGTGAAGCTGCTGCTGCTGGTGCTGATCGCGTCGTCGATCCCGACCGCCGGGGTCTTCGTGTCGTGGGTGGCGGCCATCGCGGTGTCGGTGGTTCCGCTGGGCATCCTGGTGTTCCGCAGACTGGTGCCGCAGCACGTGCGGGCCACCGAGGGGCTCGCCGAGCCGCCGACGATGCGGCAGATGGGGCGCTTCCTGGCCGGTGACTACACCGGTTCGCTGTTCTCGCTGGCCGTCGTCTATCTGGTGCCGGTGATCGTCGCCTCGCAGGTCAGCTCCGCCGACAACGCGTACTTCTACATCACCACCACCATCGGCGGCACGGTCAACCTGCTCGCCATCAACATGGGTGCCTCGCTGACCGTCGAGGGGGCGCACGACCCCGCCTCGCTGGCCCGCAACTGCCGGGCGGCGCTGAAGAAGATGGCGAAGCTGATGCTGCCGGTGGGCGCGGTGCTCTTCTTCGGCGCGCCGTACATCCTGCGCGTCTTCGGCGAGGGCTACGCGCAGGCGGCGACTCCGCTGCTGCGCTGGTTCGCCGTCGGGGCGCTGCTGCGGGTGATCATCGAGGTGTACTTCGCGGTGCTGCGCGCGCAGAGCCGCACCAGCGGACTCGCCTATCTCCAGGGCGCGCTGTGCGTGCTGGTGCTGGGCCTGACGCTGCTCCTGCTGCCCCGGATGGGGCTGACCGGGGCGGGCGTCGCCGAGATCTCCAGCCTCGCGGTGATCGCCTCGATCGCCGCGGTCAAGCTGTACGGGGTGGTCCGCGCGGCTCCGGCGGCGGGCCCGCAACCGGCTACCGCCCCCGCCCGGCAGGGCGCGGAGAGCGCGCGGGAGACGGACGGGGGGACGGGACAGGGGACGGCGCCCGAATCGGCACCCGAAGGCCCGGCTCCGGAGGCCGCCGGGGAGGTGGCCGCGGTACGGACCGCACGGCCGCCGCACCGGGAGGGCCCGCGCTGGGCGCTGCGGACGGCGCTGGGCGACGCCACCACGCTGCCGCTGGGCACGGCCGCCGACTTCGACCACCAGGAGCGCCGGCCGGACGTGCGGATCGGTCCGGAAACTCCGGCGGCCGGACTGTACATCCCCCGGGGCGGTTCCGGTGTCGTACCGGGTATGAAGCAGGAGGACGCGGAGGAACACCGGCCGACCTGGGCACTGCGGGTACCGCCGAAGGTGCGGCCCCCCGACAGGTTCGCCAAGTCCCATGCCCCCCGGGAGACTTCCGGCACTTCCACCCCGGCATCCACCTCGTCCACTCCGGCCGGAACGCCGTCCGCCGAGGAGAGCGAGAAGCCGGTCCCGGCCGCTGCGGGCACCCCGGACGGCCCCGCCGCGGACGCGTACGGCACGGCGGACCCCGCTCCCCCGCCGCACCGGCTGCGCGCCCTCCTCGGCCGCCACGCGGTCGAACTCGCCTTCGGCGCAGTCCTGCTGGCGGCGCTGCTGCTCTACTGGCTGCCGGTGCGGGGCATCGGCGAGGCCGATCTGGACCGGATCGGCGGGCTCGGGCTGATCTCCGTACTGCCCGCGGCGACCCTGATCGGGGCAGCGCTGCTCGCGGTGTCGTTCGCGTCGCTGCTGTGGCTGGAGCGGCCGAGGACGGCGCTGCTCGGCGCGGCCCTGCTCGCCACCGTCGTCTCGCTGCACGCGCTGCCCGCGGTGCTGGAGGAGGCGCCGCGCTTCGCGACGGCGTGGCAGCACCTCGGCTTCCTGGACTACATCGACCGCACCGGCACCGCGGTGCCCGACCTGGACGCCCGGTGGAGCTGGCCCGGGTTCTTCGCGGCGGCGACCTTCGTGGCGCAGGCGTGCGGGATCTCCGACATGTCGGAGGTCATCCGCTGGTGGCCGCTGCTCATGCAACTGCTCTATCTGGCACCGCTGTTCCTGCTGATGAAGTCGCTGCGGGCGAGCTGGCGGGCGAAGTGGACCGGCGCCTGGTTCTTCGTGCTGAGCGGCTGGGTCGGCCAGGACTACTTCTCGCCGCAGGGCTACACGTACCTCCTCTACCTGGCCTTCGTGGCGATCCTGCTGGTGTGGTTCCGCGAGCCGCGGGTCATCTGGACCCGGCGGCGGCCGGGCGAGGCGGAGGTGCGGCCGGCCGGGCGGCGCGAGAAGGCGATGCTGCTGGTGGTGCTGATCGCCCTGTTCGCGGGGACGGTTCCGGCACACCAGCTGACCCCGTTCGTGATGCTCGGGGTGGTGGCGGTGCTGGTGATGTGCCGGCGCTCCACGCTGCGCGGGCTGCCGGTGCTGTTCGCGGTGCTGGTCGCGGTCTGGATCGGGTTCTTCGCCGAACCGTACTGGTCGGGGCACTTCGACGAGCTCTTCGGCGGGATCGGCGGCCTCGGCGACAACGTCTCCTCCTCCGTCGCGGGCCGCATCGAGGGCGGCAGTTCCACGCACAAGCTGGTGCTGTACGTGCGGGTGGCGATGGCGGGCGGGGTGATGGCGCTGGCCTGCTGGGGCTTCTCGCGCCGCCGCTTCGCGGGCTACGCCGAGCGCTCGCTGCTGGTGCTGGCGTTCGTCCCGTTCCTGGGCCTGGGCATGCAGAGCTACGGCGGCGAGATGGCGCTGCGCGTGTTCATGTTCGCGCTGCCGGGTGCCGCGCTGCTCGCCGGGCTCGGCTTCTTCCCCCGTACCGGGGCGACCGCCGCCGAGCGGGACGCCGACCGCACCAGCCTGGCCCCGCTGGCGGCCCTGCTGGCCGGGCTGGTACTGATCGGCGGATTCCTGGTGGCCCGCTGGGGCAACGAGGCGTTCGAACGGGTCAGGGCGGGCGAGGTCGCGGCGATGGAGTACGTGTACGCCCACGACGAGCCGACCACCCGGCTGCTGTGGATGAGCAACGACGTCGTCGACAACGTGACGCCCGCGCTGCCGTGGGGTGCCAGGGACATGGAGAAGGTGCAGTACGAGCCGACGGAGGCGCCGCGCGACCCGGTGCTGGTGGCCGGTCTGGTCAAGGCGCTCAAGGACGCGGGACCGAACTCGTACCTGATGGTCAACCGCAGTCAGGTGGTGTACCTCCAGATGGACTCGGGGTACGCGGCCAGCTGGGAGAAGCGGCTGCTGCACAACCTGGACGCCCGGCCGGAGCTGAAGAAGGTGCTGGCCAATCCGGACGTGTCGCTGTACGCGCTGCGCAAGCAGCCGGAGGGCCCCGTCGAGAAGGCGGACCCCGGCCCGGTCGGACCGCAGGTGACGTGGACTCCGTGGTCGGTGGTCGGGGCGCTGGCGGCGGTCGCGCTGATCCTGCTGCTGTCGGTGCGCGAGGTGGTGCGGGTGGCGCGGCCGGAGAGCGTGCGCAAGCTCCGGTGGATGCAGTCCACGTACTGGTTCTCGCTGCCGCTGCTGGCGGTGCTGCTGGCGGCGCTGATCATCCGGGTCATGTCGCTGGCGGGGATCGCGGGGACGTAGGGGCGGCGCGGCGGGGGTGAACCCTGCCCTCCGGCCTCCGGCCTCCGGCCCCTGCCCCGCCGTGGCTCCCCGCGGCGGGGCGGTCCGGGTCCGCGCTCGGTGGATGGTCCTCGCTTCAGCGGCGGGTGAGCCAGCGCACCTCGTAGGGCTTCATGTCGAACTCCTGGCCGTCGACCGCGGCGCTGATCGCCCGGTCGAGGGTGTTCACGACGAGGACGGTCCGCTCACTGGCGAGGACGCGCACATTGGGTACGTCGTCGGGGGCGACGGCCACCCGGTCGTCGTACCGGGTGCCGGGCGGGAACTCCTTCGCGAACCGCGAGATCAGCGCCATCATGGGCAGTTCGGTGCCGCCGTCGGCGAGTTCGGTGGAGGTCCACAGGCAGCCCGCGCAGGAGGCGCCCTTGTTCTGCGGGTTCCAGTAGAAGGCGGTGGTGGTGCCGCCGCGGACCAGGGCGATCATGCCGGCGGCCTGCACGGCGGCACGGCGCGGTTCGCTCCAGTCGTCGCGCTCGTCCCGGTCGTCGCCCGGCTCCACGTAGTACTCCGCCCACCACAGCGGCAGTCTGCCCGCGGTCTGCTGCCGCACCCACCTGCTGACGGCGGTGAGCTTCTCGGTGGCGCGGAACGGGTCGGGCAGCAGTTCGTCGTCGCGGGTGTAGCTGGAGCCGTCGACGACGGCGAAGTCCGCGCCCGCCTTGTTCTTGTTCCAGTACGTGAAGGCGTCCAGGGAGCGCTGGTCGATGCTGCCCCAGGGGCCCTTCACGGCGGAGGCGTGCTCCTGGGCGCGGGGCTCGTAGCTGTCCATGACGAGGTAGGGACCGCCGACCTGGATGTCCTTGCCGGCCTTCTTCAGCTCGGCGTACACCAGGTTGTACAGCTCGGTGTAGCCCTCGTAGTTCCAGCGCTTGGCGCCGTCGTCGAAGAAGCCCTTGAACTCGTTCCACACGAGGAAGTGCTTGACGTCGGGGTAGCGCCTGGCGACGACCCCGGCGAGCTTGGCGAAGTCCGCGTAGTGCTCGGGGCTGGGGGCGGTCTCCAAGGCCTGCTTGCTCCAGTTGGTGTTGGCGGCGCCGGCCCGGCCGCCCTTCATCCAGTCCGGGGCGCAGCACAGGGTGACCACGGGCGTGCCGCCCGACCTGCGGATCAGGTCGATGCGGCTGTCCATCTCGCCGAACTGGTAGCGGCCGGGCGAGGGTTCGGGGTTGTTGGAGCCCCAGCCCATGAGGTGCTGGATCTGCGGCAGTCGCGCTCCCGACAGCAGCTTCTCGGCCTTGGCGCGGGCGGTGGCGTTGCCGGTGTCGGCGCTGAACTGGGTGTGGGTGAAGCCCCAGCCCAGCTCGGGCTTCGGCTGCCCCTTGTCCTGCTGCGGGGTGCCGTGCACCCGCGCGCCGTCCGTCGACGTACCGGCGGTGTCGCCGCTGCCCAGGTCGCCGGGCCAGGCACTGCACATGGTCAGTACGAGCGCGAGTGCGGCCATGCCCACGCCGATCAGCGCGCCGAACCGCCAGCGCCGGGCCCCCGTGTCCCATCCATGACGTCCCATTGTTTTTCAGGGTAGCGGCGGCGGTGGTGATTAAGGAGGGGCCGTCACGATCTGGCCGAGGAAGGGCGCGTTCCGGTGGAAAAGGCCGTGCGCGGCCGGGCCGGGTGGCGGATCATGTGCGGCATGTCTGCGAACCGCGAGTCCGTGCGTGCGACCGCTCCGGGGCCTGCGGGTCCCGCCGGGCCCGGGGCGGCCGGTGGGCCCGGTGCGCCGGGCGGGCCGGGGGCTCCCGGTGGGCCCGTGCGGCCGGAGGCGGCGTTGCCGCTGCGGCTGAACGTCGACGATTCCGACTCGCCGTCCGACGTGGTGGACGCGCTGTTCCTCGGCCGGTTCGCCACCGGGGAACAGCCGTACGCGCACAGTTCCTCGGTGGACCGGGTCAAGCAGGGGGCCGCCCTGCTGCCCGCCGGGGCTCGGGTGCTGCGCGCGGCCCGGGACGACGACCGCAGCGCGGTGCTCGCGGAGGGCGACGGCTGGACGCTGCTGGTGTCCCGCTGGAACCGGGGCGCCGACGTCACGGTCACCGCGACCTCCCCCGAACTGGCGCGGCGGGTGCTCGACGAGACGACGGACGGCGCCCAGGACGAACCGGAACCGCAGCCCGAGGCGGTGACGATGGGCTTCTGGTACGTCTCCCCCCGGCGCGGCCCGCACCGCACGACCCGGCAGATCTCGGCCGGCACCTGGGACGAGGTGCGCGCCAACTACACGGCGCCGGTGGCCGACGCGATGGACCGGCTGATGAAGGTGACCCCCGACGACGTCTCGGGGCGGCTGCTGTTGCTGCACGGGCCGCCGGGGACGGGCAAGACGAGCGCGCTGCGGACGCTCGCGCGCGCCTGGCGGGACTGGTGCCAGGTGGACTGCGTCCTGGACCCCGAGCGGCTGTTCAACGACGTCGGCTATCTGATGGACATCGCGATCGGCGAGGACGAGGGCCCGGCGGGCAAGTCCCGCTGGCGGCTGCTGCTCCTGGAGGACTGCGACGAGCTGATCCGGGGCGAGGCGAAGCACACGGCGGGCCAGGCGCTGTCCCGGCTGCTGAACCTGACGGACGGTCTGCTGGGGCAGGGCAGGAATGTGCTGGTGGCGGTCACCACCAACGAGGACCTGGAGAGGCTGCACCCGGCGGTGGTACGGCCCGGCCGCTGCCTGGCCCGCATCGAGGTGGGCCCGCTGACCCGGGCGGAGTCGGTGGGCTGGCTGGGCACGGAGGAGGGCGTGGGCCGGGAGGGGGCGACCCTGGCGGAACTCTTCGCGCTGCGGAGAGGGGCGGGGGTGGGGGCGGTCCCGGGGCAGGGGGGCCGCGAGGCGGACGCGGGGCTGTACCTGTAGGGGCCGGGCCCGGGGCGGCGGGGCTGTCGCTCCCCCGCCGCGCGGGATGTGCGGCTGCTGCCGTGTGGCGCCGGCCGGGCCGTGTCGCGCCTACGGCGGGCCAGTGCCCCTCCCCGCCCCTTCCCGAGACCGCCGGCCGCGGGGCTGGTGGGTTTCCTGCGGAGGCGTTGTTGGTTGCTCGCGCAGTTCCCCGCGCCCCTGAAGGGGCGCGGGGAACTGCGCGAGCGGCCACATCCGAGCCGCGGATACGCACCCGGCCGGGGAGGGCTCGCCACGCCATTTCGGGAAGGGGCGGGGTGGGGGAAGAGCTCCGCGCAGCGGGGCCCAGCTATTTCGGGTAGACGGCCCGGATCGCCGTGGCGGCCGTCTCCTGCGCCGCCTCCCTGCTCAGGCCCAGCCGGGCCGCCCGTTCCGCGAACGCCCGCGCCGCCAGTGCCGCCTCCCGCTCCGCCGCGTCGCCCGCCGCCGCCACGAACGTCCCGTTGCGGCCCCGCGTCTCGATCACGCCGTCCGTCTCCAGGGCCCGGTACGCCTTGGCCACCGTGTTGGCCGCCAGGCCCAGGTCCGCCGCCAGGCCCCGTACCGTCGGCAGCTTGTAGCCGACCGGCAGTTTGCCGGAGCGGGCCTGTTCGGCCACCTGGCCACGGAGCTGCTCGTACGGCGCGACGGCGTCGTCGAAGTCCAGGACGATCTTCAAGGTCTGCTTCTGCGAGGTCACGCCCCCAGTTTCGCGCACGGCCGGAAAACAGGAGGCGCACGCCCCCGCGGGTCCGTAACGTCCCGCCCATGACCGTGACTTTCCGCGAGTTCCGCCCGGACTCGGCCGACGCCGGGTCCATCGTCCGGATCCGCAGCCTGACCACGCCGTATATCGTCACCACGGCCGAGGCCATCTCCGAGGGCATGGCGAACGACAACCCGGCCGCCAGGAACCACGTCCTGCTCGCCGAGGACGACGCGAGTGGGGAGGTCGTCGGGGTCGTGCACTGCGGTGTCGCGTACGAGAGCGCCGAGCCGGGCCACGGCTTCGGTTCCCCGCAGGTGCACCCCGGCCACCGGGGCCGCGGGATCGGCTCCGCGCTGCTCCGGTCCGCCGAGGAGTACCTCGCCGCGCAGGGCGTGACCACCCTGCACGCCTGGGCGAGCGACGAGACGGCGGCGGCCTTCGCCCGCGGGCGCGGCTACACGAGTGCGCACGCCATGCACTACCAGCGCCTGGACCTGGCCGCGGGCACGCTCCCCCAGGCCCCCGCCCTGCCGCCCGGGTTCGTCCTGCGCGGCGCCGACTGCCTGGGCGACGACCCGCGTGCGCTCTTCGAGGCGGACGCCGAGGTCACCCTCGACGAGCCCGGTTCGACGCAGGCCGTCCTGGACGACTACGACGACTGGCTGAACAGCACCTGGAACGACTCGCTCCACAACCGCGGGCTGAGCACCGTGGTGTTCGCCGAGGACGGCCGGGTCGCCGCCTTCACCCTGGCCCACACCGACGGCCGCACCCGGTACGTGTCCGGGATGACCGGCGTCCGCAAGGAGTTCCGGGGGCTCGGCCTGGCCAAGGCCGCCAAGGCCGACTCGCTCTCCCGGTCCCGTGCGGCAGGTTTCCTGGAGGCCTTCACCAGCAACGACGACATCAACCGCCCCATGCTCGCGGTCAACGCCTGGTTCGGCTACGAGCGCTGCGCGACCGCTGTGGAGTACACCCGTGCACTCGGCTGACCCGACGAACACTCCCGCCACCGTCGAGATCGCCCTCACCAAGGCCGGTCTGACCAAGATCCGCTATCCCGCCACCCTGCTCGCGGACGACGGCACCCATGTCACCGTGCGGGCCGCCTGGGCCCGGGAGACCGTGAAGGACTTCGGGTTCGTGCGGTTCGCCCCCGGCGACGTCTTCACCGAGCACTACTGGCGGGACCGCTGGTACGCGGTGAAGGAGGTCCGCTCCGGCGACGGCACGCTCAAGGGCTGGTACTGCGACGTGGCCCGGCCCGCCGTGGTGCACGCGGACGGCACGGTGGAGGTGGAGGACCTGGACCTCGACCTGTGGCGCTCGGCGGACGGCACCTCGGTGCTGCGCCTCGACGAGGACGAGTTCGCGCAGAGCGGTCTCGCGGACCGCGACCCGCACGCGGCGGCCGAGGCGTCCCGCACCCTGGACGCCCTCGAACTCGCCGCCCGCACGGACACCTTCACGGATCTGCTGACCTGACGGATCTGCTGACCTGACCGCGCCACCGAGCGGGACGGCACCCGGGCCGGTCGGCCGAGCCGGTCGGCCGGGCCGCTCGGACCGCTCGGACCGCTCGGGCCGTCCGGCACGCTCGGCCCCCGCCCCGTCCCGGGCACGTTCAGCCGCTCGCCCCCACGTCGTCGCGGGGCGCCCCGTCGCCGACCGGCGGCAGGTCGCCCCGCACGACCGGGCCACCGCCCGTGCCTCCCGTGCCGCCCGTCGCGGCGGCGCCGGACGACGCGTCCGTCTTCGGCAGTACGGCGTCCATCTCCTCGGGGCTCGCGTGGTGCGCCCGCTCCGCGGCCCGCTTGAGGGTGGCCCGTTCGACGCCCGTGCCGACGAGGCGGACCAGATGGCCGCCCTCCGCCCGGACGTACGCCCCGCCGCCGCCCGTGGCCTCGTACCAGTGCGCGCCGTCCCGGACGCAGCCCTCGCAGCCGTCGGGCGGCAACGTGCCCCGGTCCACGGTGAGTTCGATCCGGCCGCCGCCCTCCCGGGACACGTAGGTGCCGCCGAAGCCGTCGTCGCCGATCACGCCCACCGACTGGGCCGCCAGGGTGAAGCCGGGTACCCCGGTGACGTAGACGTGTTCCAGTGCCGTCTCCCCCGCCCGCCGCTTCAGCTCCGCCGTGTCCACGGGGGCGCCGGAGGGGGCGGCGGAGGCGGGGCCGCCCGCCGCGCCCGCCCTTTCGGTGCCACAGGCGGTCAGCAGCAGGGGCAGCAGGAGCGCCCCCGCCAGCGTGGCCCGGCCGCGTGCCCTGCGTCTCTCGATTTCCATGACCACATCAAACCCGGGGAACGTCCTTGCGCGGGTCCTCCTCGGCCACGATCTCCACCTCGTATCCGTTTCGGTCCTCCAGGTATGCCGCACAGTGATCCTCGCCCCCGGCGTGCGGGTGCCGGTCGGCGAACATCAGCTTCCAGCCGTGCTCCGGCGCCGCCTCGACCAGGGCGTCCAGTGCCGCCCGGCCGGCCACCCGGAACGCCAGGTGGTTGAGGCCGGGCGCACGGCGTTCGTGCGCGGTGCCGGTCAGCGCGGGCGAACGCTCCAGCACGACGTACGTCGGGCCCAGCCGCCAGCTCCGGCCGTCCGGCCAGTGCTGGAAGGGGACGTGGCCCAGTTCGCCGAGCAGCCAGCCCCAGCTCTCCTCCGCCGCCGTCAGGTCGGGCACCCACAGCTCGATGTGGTGCACCGAGCCGGTCGTGCCCGAGGCCGGCAGGGCCACCTTGCGGCCGGTGGTGTCCGCACGGTGGGCGACCGGGTCGCCGTCCTCGTGCCAGTGCAGCACGAACCGCTCCCCCGCCCGGTACGCGTCGAGCCCCGCCCGGCAGTACGCCACCATGTCGTCCGGGAGCGCGGACAGCGGGTACCAGCCGAGGCCGGAGCACTTGTCCGGCTCCCGGTTGGCGGGCGGGTCCCCGGCGTCGTACCGCGCCTCGAAGAACCAGCCGGTGCGCGGCCGGCCGCCGGGGCCCCGGTGCTGCATGACCAGGGCGACGGCGAGGTCGTCCGGGGCCAGGGTGATGCCGATCTCCTCGGCGGCCTCCCTGATCACCGCCTGCCGTACGTCCTCGCCGTCCTCGACGTGCCCGGAGGGGGCGTGCAGCAGACCGTCCGCGTAACCGGTGTTGGCCCGCCGGGCGAGCAGCACCTCGGCGCCCCGCCGCAGGATCAGATGGACGTCGACGACCTCGGTGTGCCGTGCGGGGGCTCCGCCCGGACGTGTTGCCTCACTCATGCACCGATGGTGGCATCCGCCACCGGGGCTCCGGTGAACCAGCGTCCGACGGCCGCCCGCAGCCCGGCCAGTTCGGCGGGGTCCGGGCGGGGCGAGTCGCAGGCCCAGGCCACGTAGCCGTCGGGGCGCACCAGCAGGCAGCGGGGGCCGGCCGGATCGCCGCCGTGCCCGGGGACGAGGTCGACGGTGTCCCGGTCCCCGGCCAGGAGCGCGGTCGGGGCGTGGTCCTCGGTCAGGTCGACGAGCAGGGGCCGTGCCGTCCTGGCCAGTTCGGCGAGGCGCACCTTCCCGGTGGGGGTGGTCAGCTCCAGTTCGGGTGCGAAGCGGCCGGCCGCGGGGTGAGGGTCGGCGGTTCCCGTGTCGTAGCGCACGTCGGTGCCCGCGGTGAGGTCGGCGAGGTGCTGGACGACGCCCTTGTGCTGGAGCAGTTCGGTGAAGAGCGTGCGCAGGGCGGTGGTGTCGCTGCCGGGTGCGGTGAGCGCGGCCTGTGTCTCCGCGTAGAGGACCATGCGTTCGGCGGCCCGGCGGCGTTCGGTGTCGTACGTGTCGAGCAGGCCGGGCGGCGCGGTGCCGCGCAGCGTCGCGGCGAGCTTCCAGCCGAGGTTGGCGGCGTCCTGCATGCCGAGGTTCAGGCCGGGGCCGCCGCCCGCCGCGTACACGTGGGCGGCGTCGCCGACGAGCAGGACGCGGCGGTCGCGGAAGCGTTCGGCGACCCGGGTGTTGCCGCCGGTCAGCCGCCGCAGCACGTGCGGGCCCTCGCCCTCCGGCGGACCGAACGGCAGGTCGGTGCCGAGCACCCGCCGCACGCTCTCCCGCATCTCCGCCAGGGTCATCGGCCCGTCCGTGGCGGGCTGGTCCCATTCGGTGGTGGAGAGCAGTGCGGGCCGGCCGGGGAACGGCGCGTAGGCGAAGCCGCCGCGGTCGGTGCGGTGCGGCAGGAAGGGCAGGACGGGCTGTCCGTACCCGGGGACGTCGAGGGCGCCGGTCACCGGGTCGATCCGGTCGGCCTCCACGGTGACGTGGGCGGTCCGGTTGGTGCGGCGGTCGAGGCTGGCGCCGGGGAAGCCGATCCCGGAGAGTTTGCGGACCACGCTGTGCGCCCCGTCCGCACCGACCACGTATCGTGCGCGCAGCCGCTGTTCGCCGTCGGGCCCGGTGACGTCGAGGGTGACGGCGTCCGCGTCATGCGCGACGGCGGTGACCCGGTGGCCGCGCCGCAGGTCGGCGCCGAGGGCGAGGGCGCGCTCCTCCAGGACCGCGACGATGTGGTGCTGCGGGACGGCCAGGTTGTAGACCGGGCTGGCGTCGAGCTGTCCGAGGTCGAGGCCCAGCGCGGCGAACATGAAGTACGCGGAGTTGGGCCGCGGCGGCTGCGGGCCGCCGCCGAACGGCTCGTACAGGGCGCGGTGGTCGGTCAGCCGCACCACTTGGCCGACCAGGCCGTTGGCCTTGGGTTCGGTGCTGGGCTCGCGGAGGTGCTCCAGCACGATCGGGCGTATTCCGGCCAGGCCGAGTTCGCAGGCCAGCATCAGCCCGTTCGGGCCGCCTCCCACGATGATCACGTCAGCGGTCACGGTCGTGTCTCCTTGGCTCGTACGGACGGGCGGGAAAGAGGTACGGGGCAGAGGGGTACGGGGCGGTGCGGGGCGGCCGGCAGGCCCCGCTAGGGAACCGGCAGGCCCGCCGCGAGCTGCTCGAAGGTCTCGGTCAGGACGTCGCGCAGGGGTGCGGTGGTGTCCGCGCGCAGGCTGTGCTGGACGGCCACCGCGCTGCCCGCCGAGACCACGGCCGCGACCAGCTTCGGGTAGACGTCGGCCCGCGGGTCGGTCCCGGTGCGCCGTGCGACGGCGTCCGCCAGCGCCTCTTCGGCGGCGGCACTGGCCTTGACGATCTCGCCGGCCAGCGCGGGTTCGGCCAGCATCAGCCGCACCCCCGCGCGCCACCGCTCGTCCTGCGGCCCCGAGCTCCCCTGCGGTGCGAACTGGCCGAGGACGGCGTGCAGCAGCGCGTCCCAGAGCGGTTCGTCCGCCGGACGGGCGAGCAGGTCGTCGCCGACCCGCAGCATCCGCTCCAGGTGGGTGGAGGCGATCGCCTCGGCCTTGCCGGAGAAGTAGTTGCGGAAGGTGCGGACGGACACGCCCGCCTCGGCGGCGATCCGGTCGACCGTCACCTCGGCCCAGCCGTGCAGTACGCAGAGCCGGATCGTCGCCAGGCTCAGTGCGGCCCGGGTCTCCCGCTTCTTGCGCTCGCGGAGTCCGGGCTGTCCGGTGGTGCGGTCCTCGTCCGTGGGTGCCATGCGAGGACCGTAGAACAGAACTTGCCGCCACGGCAAGATTTCCGCATCGGCAATCTTTCCGTGGCGGCAAGATCTCTAGCGGGCGGGCATCGACTCCCGGGACTCCCCGGCGGGCACCCGCGCACGGGCCCGGGTGCGCGCGCGGACGATGTCCGGCGCCAGCGTGAGCAGCCCCAGCACCGCCAGCACCGCGCCCAGCCACAGCGGCGCGCGCAGCCCCCAGGCGTCGATGGCCAGGCCGCCGACGGAGGAGCCGATGATCACGCCGAGCGTGATGAAGGAGGAGTGGACGGTGTTGACGAACGGGCGCGGGTTGGCGATGCGCTGCACCCGGGTGATCATCGCCGGGTTCATGGTCACTCCGACCAGCCCGACGCCGAGCATGAACAGCACCGCGGGGAACCGGAGTTGGGCGAGCAGGGCGAAGCCGGTGAGGAAGGCGAGGTTCAGGGCGAGGCCGGTGGCCAGCACCGGGAGGGCGTACCGGTCGGCGAGGCGGCCCACGATGTTGTTGCCGACGACGGTGGCGGCTCCGTACGCGACGAGCAGCAGCGGGACCGTACCGACGGAGAAGCCGCTGACGCGGGTGAGGATCGGGTTCAGGTAGCTGAAGGCGGAGAAGGTCGCGCCGATGATGAGGGTGCTGGTGAGGAGCGCGAGCCAGAAGCGGCCGTTGCGGAACACCTGGAGCTCCTCGCGGAATGCGCCGCCGCCCTCCGCCCGGCCGAGCTTCGGTACGCCGACGGCGGTGGCTCCCGCGGCGAGCACGGTAAGGACGGTGATGGCCCAGAATGCCGCCCGCCAGCCGAGGCGTTCGCCGACCAGCGTGGCCAGCGGCAGCCCGAGCAGGGTGCCGAGCATCAGCCCGTTGAGGGCCATGGCGGTGGCACGGGCCCGCAGTTCGGGGCGGACGAGCTGGGCGCAGAGCGAGAGGGAGACCCCGAAGAAGGCGGCGGAAGCGGTGCCGGTGACCAGGCGCGCGACGAGCATGACGGCGTAGTCGACGGCGGTGGCAGCCACCGCGTTGCCCACGAGGAAGACCGCGAAGAGCGCCATCAGCGCCTTCTTCTGCGGCAGTCTGACGACCGCCATGGTCAGGACGGGTCCGCCCACCGCCATGGCCACCGCGAACGCGGTGATGAGGTAGCCGATCTGCGGAATGGTGACGTCCAGGCCCGCCGCCATCTGCGGCATCAGCCCGGCGACGACGAACTCACTGGTCACCATGGCGAAGATGCCCGTGGCGAGGACATATATGGCGAGTGGCACGGCAGGTTGCCCTTCTCAGGTTTTGGATTGATCAGTACAAAATGAAGGCAAAGGAAAATGCCGCGAGCACCACGGCACCTGCACGTCAGGACGTCAGTGCGTCCAGTGCGGTCGCCGCGACCGCCTCCAGCGTCGCCCGGTCCGCACCCCCCTGCGCGGAGACCCGCATACCGCCGATGACGGCGTTGAGGAAGCGGGCGAGCGAGTCCGCGCCCCGCTCGGAGGTGACGGACCCGTCCCTGCGTCCCGCTTCCAGGGCGGCCCGCAGGTCGTCCAGTCGGCGGGCGAGGTCGCGCTCCAGGAGCGCGGCGATCTCCGGCTCTTCGTAACGCGCCAGCTCGATCGTGGTGTTGACGGTCAGACAGCCGATGCTGCGGCCGTTCCCCCTGACCTCGTACTCTCCGTCGATGATCAGGGCGAACAGTGCCCGGATCCGGTCGGCTCCGGACAGCGAGGCATCCTCCAGGACGGTGCACTGCCGGGCGGTCATGGTGTCGACGTACCGTCCCAGCGCCCGCCGGAAGAGGTCGCGCTTGCTGGCGAAGGTGTTGTAGATGCTGCTCCGGCCGAGCCCGGTGGCCTCGCACAGGTCCTGCGTCGAGGTCGCCTCGTACCCCTTGGCCCAGAAGGCGCGCATCGCGGCTTCCAGGGCCCGGTCCTCGTCGAATGTCCGCGGTCGCGCCATGCGCAGGACCGTAGCAGGTTATGAATCGACCGGTCCAATACTCTTGCGGTAGTGGAAGCGGTCGTAGATCCCCTCGTCCAGGCGGCGTTCGACCAACTCGTAGCCGTAGCGCGGGTAGATCTTCTGGTTCTCCCACATCAGGGCGTTGGTGTAGAGCCGGATCTCGGGGAGGCCGAGCCGGCGTGCGTGCGCGTCGACGAAGCCCAGGAGTTGCCGTCCGACCCCCGTGCCCGCCATGTCCGGGTGGACCGCGATCGAGTCCAGGAAGAGGTGGTCGGGCTCGGGGACCAGCACCAGCACGCCGTGCACCGGCTCGCCGACGACGAACACCCACCCCGCCGCGACGTTCTCCCCGTGGTCGGCCAGCATCGGAGCGGGCGTGAGGCCGATCCGTGCGAGGTAGTGCCGGTACGCCGCGTCGGTCACGGCCTTCACTGCGGGGACGTCCGCCGCGGTGGCGGGACGGATGTTCGTGTCGATCATGGCGGTACGTTACGACGCCGCGCCGCGCCGCAGGAAGGGCAGCTTCTTCAGCAACGGCCAGGTCAGGAGCAGCACGACGATCGCGTAGACGGCGATCGAGAACGGCGTGTTCACCAGCCCGGACACACTGCCGTCGCTGATCTGGAGGGCACGGCGCAGCTGCTGCTCGGCGGCCGGGCCGAGGATCACGCCGATCACGGCGGGCAGCACGGGCAGCCCGTAGCGCCGCATCCCGAAGCCGAGCAGACCGATGATCAGCAGCACCACCAGGTCCAGGGCCTCGCCGCCGACCGCGTAGGCGCCGACGGAGGCGAAGAAGAGGATGCCGGCGTAGAGGTACGGGCGCGGGATGCGCAGCAGTTTCGCCCAGAGCGGGGCGAGCGGCAGGTTGAGCGCGAGGAGCAGGACCATGCCGACGAACAGCGAGGCGATCAGCCCCCAGACCAGTTCGGGCTCGCGCTCGAACAGGAGCGGGCCCGGCTGGATCCCGTACTGCTGGAAGGCGGCCAGCATCACGGCGGCGACGGCCGTGGTGGGCAGGCCGAGGGTGAGCATGGAGACCAGGGTTCCGGCGGCCGACGCGGACGCGGCGGACTCCGGGCCCGCGACGCCCTCGATGGCGCCCTTGCCGAACTCGCCCTTGTGCTTGGACAGGCGCTTCTCGGTGACGTACGAGAGGAAGGTGGGGATCTCCGCGCCGCCGGCCGGGATCGCACCGAACGGGAACCCGATCAGCGGGCCGCGCAGCCAGGACTTCCAGGTGCGCTTGACGTCCTGCCTGCCCAGCCAGGGGCGGCCGACCGGGATGGCGTCGGCGCCGCCGCGCCGCAGGTGGGCGGCGACCCAGAGCGCCTCGCCGATGGCGAAGAGGCCGACCGCGACGATCACGACGTCCACGCCGTCGGCGAGTTCGAGGGAGCCGAAGGTGAGGCGGGACTGCCCGGTCATCTGGTCCAGGCCCACCAGGCCGATGGTGAGGCCGATCAGGAGAGAGGCGAGGCCGCGGATGCGGGAGGAGCCGAGGACGGAGGTGACCGCGATGAAGGCGAGCACCATGATGGCGAAGTAGTCGGGTGCGCCGATGTCGACGGCGAGCGCGGCGACGGCCGGGGCGAGGGCGACCAGCAGGACCGTGCCGATCATGCCGCCCGCGAAGTGGCCGATGGCGGCGGCGGCGAGCGCTTGCGCGCCCCGTCCGGCCTTGGCCATCGGATGGCCCTCCATGGCGGCGACCACGGCGGCGCTCTCACCGGGGGTGTTGAGCAGGATCGAGGTGGTCGAGCCGCCGAACATGGCGCCGTAGTAGATGCCCGCGAACATGATGAACGCGCCGGTCGGCTCCAGCCCGTACGTCACGGGGAGCAGCAGCGCCACCGCCATCGCGGGACCGATGCCGGGCAGTACGCCGATGGCGGTGCCCAGGAGGACGCCGAGGGCGGCCCACAGGAGGTTGACCGGGGTGAGGGCGGTTCCGAAACCGTCCATCAGGGAGTTGAGGGAGTCCATGGGGTTTACAGCACTCCCATCAGGGGGCCGCCGGGGAGCGGGACGCCCAGCAGGTTGTTGAAGACGAAGTAGGTGAAGAGGGCGAGGCCCGCCGCGATCAGCGGGTCGCGGTCGTGGTGGCGGCTGCCGAGCGCGTACGCGGAGCCCCAGAAGAGCAGGGCGCCGGAGATCGGGAAGCCGAGCGGGCCGATCAGGACCGCGTTGCCGAGGAAGACCGCGGCCAGCAGCAGGACGGTGCGCCAGTCGCCGGGCTCGGAGAGGTCGATGTCCTCGCCGCCCTCGGCCTCGCCGCGTCCGCCGCGCAGGACGTCCACCGCGAGGAGGACTGCGACCAGCAGCAGGGCGATGCCGACGACGATCGGCACGGTGGTCGGGCCGACCGGACCGCGCTGGGCGATCTCGACGTGCATGGTGAGCGCGTCGGTGAGGACCAGGACGCCGATCACCAGCAGCAGGGCGCTGACGCCGAGCTCGGAGCGCTCGCGCAGCCAGGCGGCCCGTCCGGTGGGGGCGGGAGCCTGCGAGGCCTCCGTCGAACCCGGCGATTTCTCCAGGGAGTTCACAGCCCCAGCTCCTTCAGTACGGAGTCCACGCGCTTGTCCTCCTTGTCGAGGAAGTCCTTGAACTTCTCCCCGGTGAGGAACGCGTCGTCCCAGCCGTTCTTCTTCATCGACTCCTGCCACTGCCTGGAGCCGTGCAGCTTCTCGAACAGGGCGATCAGCTTGGTGCGTTCGGCGTCGGTGAGACCGGGCGGGGCGACGATGCCGCGCCAGTTGGTGAAGTCGGTGTCGAGCCCCGACTCGCGCAGGGTGGGGGCGTTCAGCCCCGGTACCCGCTTGGGCCCGGTGACCGCGAGCAGCCGCAGCTCGCCCGCCTTGATCTGGTCGAGGTACTCGCCGACGCCGGAGACCCCGAAGGCGACCTTGTTGCCGAGGATGGAGGCGAGGAGTTCGCCGCCGCCGTCGAAGGGGACGTAGTTGACGTCCTTCGGCTTGATCCCGGCGGCGCGCGCCATCAGCATCGGCGCCAGGTGGTCGGGGCCGCCGGGCGAGGAGCCGCCGCCGACCGGGACCTTGGCCGGGTTCGCCCGCCAGGCGGCCACCAGCTCTTCGAGCGTCCTGTACGGGGAGTCCTTGGCCACCACCACGATGTCCTGCTCCTCGGTGAGCCGGGCGATGGGGGTGGTGTCGGCGAGCGACTTGGGCGCCTTGTTGGTGTGCACGGCGCCGACCACGCCGAGCCCCATCGACATGGCGAGCTTGCCGTTGCCGTGGTCGGAGGCGAGCCGGGAGAGGCCGACGGTGCCGCCCGCGCCGGGGAGGTTGAACACCTCGACGCCCGAGGTGAGCCCGGCCTCCTCGGCGTTCTTGGCGGCGGTGCGGGCGGTGATGTCGTAACCGCCGCCGGGGGTGTTGGGGACCATGAAGCGCAGTCCGGGGATCTGGGTGCCGGTGTCGGAGCCGCTGCCCGTGGTGAGCAGCGGTGGCCCCACGAGCACCAGGAGTGCCGCCCCGGCCAGGGCGAGGGGGGTGCGCAAACGCACGGGCGCCGCCTTTCGGATGTCGTACGGCCAGAGAGGTGTCCGTACGGGGGTACGGAGGGACAGGGGTGCCCCACGGAGAGGTAGGGGGTGGGGACATGTTGCCGGTGCGTTAAGGAGCTGTCGCCGTTCCGGAACCAACGGACGTTGTGGTCGTTGTGGTCGCGCCCTAGCGTGTGCGCGTGACGAATGTGCTGGTGGTGGACGACGACTTCATGGTGGCGAAGGTGCACAGCCGCTGTGTGTCCGCGATGGACGGTTTTGCCGTCGTCGGGGTCGCCCACAGTGGCGCCGACGCGCTGCGGGCGGCCGAGCGGTTGCGCCCCGACCTCGTTCTGCTCGACATGTACCTGCCCGACATGGACGGCCTCGACGTGCTGCGTGAGCTGCGGGCCGCGGAGGCGCTGGACGCGGGGCGGCCGACGGCGGACGCCCTGTTCATCACGGCGGCGCGGGACGCGGGGACCGTGCGGGCGGCGCTGCGGGCCGGGGCCCTGCACTATCTGATCAAGCCGTTCCACCAGGCGGCGCTGCGCGAACAGCTGCGGCACGTGGCGGCGCTGCGGACCCGGTTCGACGCGCTCGCGGTGCACGGGCAGGCCCGGCAGGAGGACGTGGACCAGCTGTTCGGAACCCGGCCGCCGGGGTCGCGGGAGCTGCCGAAGGGGCTGGCCGCGCACACCGCGGAGCTGGTGGAGCGGACCCTGCGGGCGCACCCGGACGGGCTGTCGGCGAGCGAGTGCGCCCAGGGCGGGGCGCTGTCGCGGGTCAGCGCGCGCCGGTACCTGGAGTACTTCACGGCGACCGGCCGCGCGGAGGTGACCCTGCGGTACGGGGGCACGGGGCGGCCGGAGCGGCGTTACCGCTGGGTGATGTGAGCGGCCGACGGGACACGGCCGGGTGATGTGAGCCGGCGGCGGGACGCGGTGCGGTACCGCCCGTGGGCCTCCGCGCGCCCTGCCGCGGCGGGGCGGGCGCGGCCTCGGCCCGGTCACTCGTGCTCACAGGCGGTCACTTGCGGCCCCTGGTCGGGCGGCCTTCTTAATCGTCACTGAGTGGGTCCTTAAGCAAGCCATAAAGATCGTCATCACCCGCTCCCAGCAGGGGATTTCGCGGTTTCCGGGGTCTAGCGTGCTGTTGCGCCCGGGGAGAACTCCCCCCCTCCCCGGGCCGAGGAAACATTCCCTGCCAAGGAGTTCGCCACGATGTCCACCGCTCGTCGCAAGGCCGCCACGGTTGCCGCACTCGGTCTCGCCCCGCTCGCCCTGACCGGTCTCGCCGCGTCCCCGGCCGCCGCCCACGGCTCGATGACCGACCCGGTCAGCCGGGTCTCGGCCTGCTACGCGGAGGGCCCGGAGAGCCCGCAGTCGGCGGCCTGCAAGGCGGCCGTCGCCGCCAGCGGCACCCAGGCGTTCTACGACTGGAACGCGGTGAACATCGCCAACGCCGCGGGCAACCACAAGTCCCTCATCCCCGACGGCAAGCTGTGCAGCGCGGGCAACGACAAGTACAAGGGACTGGACCTGCCGCGCGCCGACTGGCCGTCGTCCAAGCTGACCGCGGGCAAGCACACCTTCCGCTACAAGGGCACCGCCCCGCACAAGGGCTCCTTCGAGCTGTACATCACCAAGGACGGCTACGACCCGACGAAGCCGCTGAAGTGGTCCGACCTGGAGGCCAAGCCGTTCGTCACGGTCGCCGACCCGAAGATGGAGGCCGGTGACTACGTCTTCGAGGGCACGCTGCCCCCGAAGTCCGGCCGCCACCTCGTCTACAGCGTGTGGCAGCGCTCGGACAGCCCGGAGGCGTTCTACACCTGCTCGGACGTGGTGTTCGGCAAGGACAGCGGTGGTACGGGGAAGCCCGCGCCGGCCGCCTCCGCCCCGTCCGACAAGGACATCGCGGCGGGCGCCGACAAGTCCTCGGTCGAGCACAAGGGACACGGCGACGCCGACCACACCACCAACGCGGGCAGCGCGGGCGGCACCGGTGGCACGGCTGTGAAGCCCGCCGCGCCGAAGGCGGACACCCCGGACGCCCCGGCGGCCCCGGCCGCACCGGACGCCAACGCGCCCGCCCCGCAGGCCGCCGGCCAGGCCCCGGCCCAGGCTCCGGCGGGCGACAACCTCGCCGAGACCGGTGGCAGCAGCTCCACCCCGTACATCGCGGTCGGCGGTGCGGCGGTGCTGGCGCTGGGCGCCGCGGTGATGTTCGGCTCGGTCCGCCGCAGGGCCGCGTCGGGCGGGCGCCACGGCCGCTGATCCGGCTCTCGTGCGCGGGGCCGGTCCGTTCCGGAGGGGGGGAGCGGACCGGCCCCGCGCCTTTGGCGTAACCCCGCCCCTTTTCCTCACCCGTACGGTCCCTCCCCGCCTGCCGACCCGGCGGGGGGCGACGAGCGTGGACTCATGAGTCTCGCCTCCGATTTGAAGCAAGCCGTCACTCCGCGGGCAGCCCTGCTCGTGGTCGGTTGTCTCGCGTTGCAGCTGCTGTTCATCACGAGTTACGTGGGCGCGCTGCACCACCCGAAGCCGAAGGACGTGCCGTTCGGGGTGGTGGTGCCAGCGCAGGCCCCGCCCGAGACCGGCGATCAGCTGGTGACGCAGCTCAACAAGCTGTCCGGCGACCCGCTGGACGCGCGCGAGGTGTCCTCCGAGGCCGAGGCCCGCAAGCAGATCATGGACCGGAAGATCGACGGGGCGCTGCTGTTCGACCCGGCGGGCAAGCGGGACACCCTGCTGGTCGCCTCCGGCGGCGGCGCGGCCCTGTCCCACGCGCTCGGCACGATCGGCGAGAAGTTCGGGGCCGCCCAGCAGCGCACCCAGAAGACGGTGGACGTGGCCCCCGCGTCGGCGGAGGACTTCAACGGCCTGTCCGCGTTCTACCTGGTGGTCGGCTGGTGCGTGGGCGGCTATCTGTGTGCGTCGATCCTGGCGATCAGCGCCGGTTCACGGGCGGCCACCCCGCAGCGGGCGGGCATCCGGCTGGGCGCGATGGCGGTGTACTCGGTGCTGGGCGGGCTGGGCGGCGCGGTCCTCATCGGGCCGGTCCTCGGGGCGCTGCCGGGCAGTGTGCTGGCCCTGTCGGGGCTGGGCGCGCTGGTGGTGTTCGCGGTGGGCGCGCTGACGCTGGCCCTCCAGTCGCTGACCGGGATCGTCGGCATCGGCCTCGCGGTGCTGATCGTGGTGATCGGCGGCAACCCGAGTGCGGGCGGTGCGATTCCGGGGCCGATGCTGCCGCCGTTCTGGGAGGCGATCGGTCCGGCCCTGCCGCCGGGCGCGGGCACCTGGGTGGCGCGCTCCATCGCGTACTTCGAGGGCCACGGCGTCTCCGGTTCGCTCCAGGTGCTGGCGATCTGGGCGATCATCGGCACGGTCGTCACGCTGGTCATGTCCTCGCTGCGCAGACCGGAGGTGGAGGGCACCGAGGGCCCCGGCGCGACCCAGTACCCGCAGGGCGCCTGATGCCGGGCCCCGGGCGAGCGGCTCGCCCGGGGCCCGCCGGGCCGGAGTCGTGAGCGCGGGCGAACCGCGCGAGGGGCCGGCCGACGGCTGCTGCCGTCGGCCGGCCCCTCGGGGGTCACTGCCCCCGGGCGTGCTCGGGGCTCACTTTCCGTAGTACGCCCGCGTCATCAGCGCCTTCATGTCGTCGATCATCGGCATCCGGGGGTTGGCCGGTGCGCACTGGTCGGCGTAGGCGTTCAGGGCCTGCTGCGGGAGGGCCGCCAGGAAGGCCTCCTCGTCGACGCCCTCCGCCTGGAAGCTGTCCGGGATCCCGCACCGGGTGCGCAGGTCCTCGACGGCCCGTGCGTAGGACTCCACGCCCTCCTCCGGCGTCGCGGCCGGCAGGCCCAGCACCTTGGCGATCTCCTGGAAGCGCTCCGGGGCCCGGTAGACCTCGGCCTTCGGCCACGGGGTGGCCTTCGCGGCGACCGTGCCGTTGTGCCGGATCACGTGCGGCAGCAGGAGGGCGTTGGTGCGGCCGTGGGCGACGTGGAAGGTGTTGCCCAGGGTGTGGGCCATGGCGTGCACCAGGCCGAGGAAGGCGTTGGCGAAGGCCATGCCGGCGACGGTCGACGCGTTGTGCATCTTCTCGCGCGCCTCGGGGTCGTTGGCGCCGTCGGTGACGCACCGCTCCAGGTTCTCGAAGATGAGCTTGACGGCCTGGAGGCACAGGCCGTCGGTGTAGTCGTTGGCGTACACCGAGACGTACGCCTCGGTGGCGTGGGTCAGCGCGTCGAAGCCGGAGTCGGCGGTGACCTTCGCGGGCAGCCGCATCGGCAGCGTCGGGTCGACGATCGCCACGTTCGGGGTGAGCGCGTAGTCGGCGAGCGGGTACTTCTGGGCCGCCTCCGGGTCGGAGATCACCGCGAAGGGGGTGACCTCGGAGCCGGTGCCCGAGGTGGTCGGTACGGCCACCAGCTGCGCCTTCTCGCCCAGTGCGGGGAACTTGTAGGCACGCTTGCGGATGTCGAAGAACTTCTCCTTCGTGTCCGCGAACTCCACCTCGGGGCGCTCGTACATCAGCCACATGATCTTGGCGGCGTCCATCGGGGAGCCGCCGCCGAGGGCGATGATGGTGTCCGGCTGGAAGTCCCGCATCATGGCCGCGCCGGCCCGCACGGTCTCCAGCTCGGGGTTGGGCTCGACGGTGTCGATGACCTGGAGGACGACCCGGTCCTCGCGCCCGTTGAGGATGTCCGTCACCCGCTGGACGAAGCCCAGCGCGCTCATCGTCTTGTCGGTGACGACGGTGACCCGCTTCATCCCGGCCATCTCGCCGAGGTAGCGGAGCGCGTTGCGCTCGAAGTAGATCTTCGGCGGGACCTTGAACCACTGCATGTTGGTGTTGCGCCGTCCGATCCGCTTGATGTTGAGGAGGTTGACCGCGGTGACGTTGTTCGACACCGAGTTGTGTCCGTAGGAGCCGCAGCCGAGGGTCAGCGAGGGCAGGAACGCGTTGTAGACGTCGCCGATGCCGCCGAAGGTGGAGGGCGCGTTGACGATGACGCGGACCGCCTTGACGCGCTTGCCGAACTCCTCGGCCAGTTCCTCGTCCTCGGTGTGGATGGCGGCGCTGTGCCCGAGTCCGTCGAACTCGACCATCTGGGCGGCCAGTCGGAGGCCGTGCTCGGTGTCCTTCGCCTTCAGGGCGGCGAGGATCGGCGACAGCTTCTCGCGGGTCAGCGGCTCGCCGGGGCCGACCTCGGCGCACTCGGCGATCAGGATCGAGGTGTCCTCGGGGACCTGGAAGCCTGCCTGCTCGGCGATCCACTGGGGGGACTTGCCGACGACCGCCGCGTTCAGCTTGGCGCCGCCGCAGTTGGCCCCGTACGCCGTGGTGCCGAAGACGAACTCCTCCAGCTTGGTCTTCTCGGCGGCGCTGACCACGTAGGCGTGCAGCCGCTCGAACTCGGCGATGCCCTTCTCGTAGATCTCCGCGTCGAGGACGACGGCCTGCTCGGAGGCGCAGATCATGCCGTTGTCGAAGGCCTTGGAGAGGACGATGTCGTGCACGGCGCGCTCCAGCTTGCCGCTGCGCGCGATGTAGGCGGGGACGTTGCCCGCGCCGACGCCGAGGGCGGGCTTGCCGCACGAGTAGGCCGACTTGACCATGGCGTTGCCGCCGGTGGCGAGGATGGTGGAGACGCCCTCGTGGTTCATCAGGAGCCCGGTGGCCTCCATCGAGGGGGTGTCGATCCACTGCACGCAGTCGGCGGGCGCGCCCGCCGCGACGGCGGCGTCCCGCACGATGCGGGCGGCTTCGGCCGAGCACTTCTGGGCGGAGGGGTGGAAGGCGAAGACGATGGGGTTACGGGTCTTCAGGGCGATCAGCGCCTTGAAGATCGTGGTCGAGGTCGGGTTGGTGACCGGGGTCATCGCGCAGACCACGCCGACCGGCTCGGCGATCTCGGTGATGCCGTTGAGTTCGTCGCGGCCGATCACGCCGACGGTCTTGAGGCCCGCCATGGAGTTCGTGACGTGCTCGCAGGCGAAGAGGTTCTTGACGGCCTTGTCCTCGAAGACACCGCGGCCGGTCTCCTCGACCGCCTGGGTCGCGAGGTCCCCGTGGGCGGCCAGCGCCGCGAGGGAAGCCTTCTTGACGATGTGATCGACCTGCTCCTGGTCCAGTCGCTCGAACGCGGTGAGCGCGGTGAGCGCTCCCTGCACGAGTCCGTCGACCATCTCCTGAGCCTGCATGACAGGCACTCCTTCGCTGCGGTCCTCTTTGTGATGCCTCCATTCCACTGCCTGTCAGCGTCCCGGCAGGTCGGCGAACGCCCTCAACCGGCGGGCCCAAAGCCCCTCGCATTCCACGGCACACTCCCCCACACCTGCTTTGAGCTGCGGAAACAGCACAGGACCAAAGACCCTTGAGTGCTTGTGAAAACTTTCACAAGATTTGATCGATTCCGGCGCACCCTCCCCTGCCGACGCCTGCACGGACACGGAGAGTCACCACCCGGCGGCCGGTACGACACCCGCCCGCACCCCCACAAGACCCTGCCCACAAGTGGGCATCCCCGGATCTGGACAGGACTTATTCCTTGATCAACATCCCTGCAACACCTTGCATGAACGATGAACGGCGCAAGCGACCAGGGAAGTGGGAACACCGTGAACAGAACCAGACCCCTCAGCCGGATATCCGGGGTCGCCGCGCTGCTCGGCGCGGCGGCCCTGCTGGTGGGAGTACTGCCCGCGAGCGCGAGCGCCGCGGCCCCGCAGCAGCCCCCGGCGGACGTCGTCCCCGGCGAGGGCACCGCGACCCCGGCCCTGGTGGACGGCCTCGCCGAACCGGCCGCCGGCACCGGAAGCCCGGCCGACGCGGCGCGCGGCCACCTCGCCGCGAAGAAGGGCCGGTACGCCATCGCCGACCCGGCCCGCGACCTCGCCCCGGCCTCGACCGTCGCCGACGGCAGCGCCGAGACGGTCCGCTTCCAGCAGAAGCACCGCGGCGTGGAGGTCCTCGGCGGCCAGTACCTGGTGCGGATGGACCGCCAGGACGGCGGCCGGGTCGTCACCGGCACCGCCGGCCGTTACTTCACCGGGCTCGACGTCACCACCGCCCCCGAGGTGTCCGTCGGCGTCGCCGTCGCGCGGGCCGTCGCCTCGGTGCGCGGCGAACTCGGCTCCCCCGGCGCGCCCCGCCTCGTACCGCAGCGCACGAAGGCCGGAGCGCAAACCAAGTCCCCAAGCCTGGAAGGGACTTCACGCGGGCTCGTGGTGCTTCCCCGGGGCCGCGGCGTGCTCACCCACCATGTGACCGTGACCGGCTTCGACCCCGTCGCCAAGCGGCCCGTCAAGCAGGAGGTGTACGTCGACGCCCGCGCGGGCCACCCCGTGCTCTCGTACTCCGGCATCCGGACCTTCGGCGCCGAGGGCGCGCGGCAGGGCGCCCCGGACGCGCCCGCGGCGCGGCAGGAGGGGACGGCGGCGGCCGGGGCGGGCGGCGGGAAGCCGTCGAAGGACCGGTTCCCCGGCACCACCGGCAAGGGCGTCAGGCTGGACGGCACGAAGGTGGACCTGGAGATCGCCCAGGAGGGCGGCGGCTATCTGCTGCGCGACCACCGGCGCGGCTGGCAGACCAGCAAGAACACCCTCAGCACCTGGGACGCCACCGGCGTCGACGTCGGCGACGCGTCGGAGAAGTGGCCGGCCGGGATCAAGGAGGTGTCCTCCCCCACCAAGAAGTTCGGGAAGGCGGCCACCGAGTCCGGCGCCGTCGACGCGCACTGGGCCGCCGGTGAGGTCTACGACTACTTCCGGCAGAAGCACGGCCGCGACAGCCTGGACGGGCGCGGCATGGCCATCAACTCCCTGGTGGGCGTCACCGAGTACGGACTCCCGTACGTCAACGCCTTCTGGGACGGCGAGAAGATGGTGTACGGCGGCGGCAACGAGGAGTACAAGACCCTCTCCGCGGACCTGGACGTGGTCGGCCACGAGATGACGCACGGCGTCGTCCAGCACACCGCGAACCTCGTCTACACCGGCCAGTCGGGAGCCCTCAACGAGGGGATCGCCGACTACTTCGGCAACGCCATCGACGTCGACCACGCGAAGACCCCGGCCCGCGACGCCGGCCTGATCGGCGAGAACCTCTGCCGCACGCTGAAGCCCCGCGAGTGCGCCATGCGCGACCTCAACGACGGGCGTACGACGTCCAAGGACTTCCTCGGCGTCACCCACGGCAACGACAACGGCGGCGTCCACCTCAACTCGACCATCGTGTCCGGCGCCCTGTGGGACATCCGCGAGGAGCTCGGCGGGAAGAAGGCCGACCGCATCGTCTACAAGGCGCTCACCTCGTACCTGACCCCGCTGGACGGCTTCACCGCCGCGCGCCGCGCGACCGTCGCCGCCGCCAGGGAACTGGGCGTGAAGGGCATCCAACTGCGAGCCGTGGAGCGGGCGTTCACCGCGCACGGCATCGTGCCGGGCTGGGAGGAGGCGATCGGCGTCGACTCCGACCCGCTGGCCACCGACCTCAACACCAAGGGCGTCGCGGCGGGCGCGGGCGGCGGCTGGTGGGCCGCCTCCCGGTCGAACGACGAGGGCAGCGAGGCGTACTCGGTGTACGCGGGCCGCACCGACGGCCGGGGCACCGCCACCAGGATCAGCCCCAACGACGGCCGCTACCACGTCTCCCCGGACACCGACGGCACGACCGTGGTGTGGGTGGCGGTCGGCGCCAAGGGCTCCGAGGTGCTGTCCCGGCCGCTCAGGGGCGGCCCGGTGCGCACCGTCCGCAGCACCGCCGCCCTCGCGGGCGCGGTCCACGTCTCGGGCACCACGGTCACCTGGCAGGAGGCCGACGCACAGGGCCGGCCCCGGGTCGCCTACCTGCGCGGCAACGAGCGCGAACCGCACTTCGTCGACCACGGCGACGCGGACGTCGTCACCGCACTGCCCACCGTCAGCGGCGGCAAGCTGGGCTACGCCAAGGTGTTCCGCAACGCGGAGGGCTACCAGGACGTCTCCACCGAGATCCTGGACCTGGCCACCGGGAAGCAGACCCTGCTGCCGGCCAAGGGCGGCATGCTCGGCATCTCCTCCCCCGTGATCACCGGCAAGCACCTGTACTGGCTGGTCGACGACATCATGGACGACAACCGGCAGACGCTGCGCCGGGCGAACCTCGACGGCACCGGGATGACCGACATCGTTCCCGAGGACTCCGACCGCTCCTACATCTGGACGCTGGACGCCACCGACCAGGCCGTCACGTACTCCTACTGGAAGCCCGTCATGGGCGGCGGCTGGTCCAACGACAACCTGCCCAAGCTGGTGCAGAGCGACATCGACGGCAGGACCGCGCAGCGCGTCTCCTGCAACCGGGGCGAGCAGTACGGCGGGGCCGCCGACACCGGCACCCGGGTGGTGTGGATCGACGGCACGACCGGCCACACGAACCTGGTGACCAGGGACCGCCCGGCGGGCCGCTGCTGACCCTGCCCCGGACCGGGCGGCACCGACCGGGCACGGTCAGCGCGGTCGGCAGGGACAGCAGAGGGACAGCAGTACGGAAGGCCGGAGCCCCGGTCCGCACGGTGTGTGCGGGCCGGGGCTCCGGTCGGGTCCGGGCCGGATCAGCCGATCTCGGTGCCCGTCGCGGCGAGCGCCGCCGGAACCGGCTGGAAGAACGTCTCGCCGCCGGCCGAGCAGTCGCCGCTGCCGCCGGAGGTCAGACCCAGCGCGGTGTCGCCCGCGAAGAGCGCGCCGCCGCTGTCGCCGGGCTCGGCGCAGACGGTGGTCTGGATGAGGCCGTTGACGACCTGTCCGTCGCCGTAGTTCACGGTGGCGTCGAGGCCGGTGACCTCGCCGTCGTGGACCTGGGTGGTGGAGCCGCTGCGCTGCACCTTCTGGCCGACGGTGGCGTCGCCCGCCTTGGTGATGGCCTGGGTCTTGCCGTTGTAGAGGTTCACCTCGCTCGGGTGCGGGGTGTCGCCGGTGTACTTCACCAGGCCGTAGTCGTTGCCCGGGAACTTGGAGTCGGCGGTGGTGCCGATCGCCGAGCCGCCCTGCTTGTCCGACCAGCTCTGGATGTCCGCGGTGCAGTGGCCGGCCGTCAGGAAGTGCGGCTCACCGCCCTTGGTCACGTTGAAGCCCAGCGAGCAGCGCGCGCTGCCGCCGTAGATGGCGTCACCGCCCGCGATGAGGGGCTTGAACTCGCCCTTGGACTGCTTGAGCTGGGCCTTCGAGCCGAGCTCCTGGACCGTCCTGGTGAGCTTGGCGAGGGCCGCGCCCTTGACCGTGCGGTCGGCCGTCACGACGACCTTGTTGCTGACCGGGTCGGTCGCCCAGGACGTGCCCGGGATCGACGCCTTGCCCGCCAGGGTGGTCCGGGCCGCCTTCAGTTCGGCCAGCGTGTGCTCGACGATTCTGGCCTGGCCGCCGGCCGCGCGGACGGTCTCGGCCGCCGCCTTGTCGGTGACGTTGACGACGAGGTTCTTCGCCTTCGCATCGAAGTACGAACCGGCCGCGTCCGCACCGAGCTGCTTCGCCAGGGACGAGGCGAGCTGAGTGGCGCCCGTCGCGGACAGCGTCTTGAGGGCAGGCGTGGGGGCGCTGCCCTCGCTCGCGTTCGCGGTCTGGAAGGTGATGCCCGTGGCGACCAGAGCGACGACCGCGGCTCCTGCCGCGGCCGCGCGCCGCTTGGGTATGCGTCGGTGCTTCACAAGTGACCTCCTGTGGGGGGTCCGGGCCCGGAAGTGTGGGGGTGGGCCCGGGTGAGGCCCCACTATTCCCAGCCCGGACGGGGGCACACAAGGTCGACTTCCAGACGCGCACACGACAACTACCGCACGCCCCCTTTCCCTTGACATGCCCACTACGCGGCCGGGTTGGGCCCGCCGGGTCGCATTCGCGAACACCCGGGGCCACCGCGGACCACCCCAACGTAAGGTCTACGCCTGTCCGGTACTCACCACTTCCGCCCCGCTCACCGGGGCCCCGCGCCCCCGGGCGGCGCCGCTCACTCCCCGGCCGGCTGCTCGGAGACCTGCTCGCGCGGTACCGGCTCCACCTGCTCGCCCGGTACCGGCCCCACCTGTTCGCGCGGTCCGGACACCACTTGGTCCTCCGGTACGCCCTCCACCGCCTCCCGGGGTCCCGGCCCCGGCCGCACCCCGGCCCCGGCGGTGTCCGGCGCCCCGGAGACGGAGTCCGTCCGGGCCTCGGGTTCGCGCTCCGCCGCCGCCCCGGCCCCGGGTTCCGCCGAGGCCGGTCCCGCGGGGGCCGCGCGCTCCAGGAACCTCAGCAGCTCCACCGGGAACGGCAGCACCAGCGTCGAGTTCTTCTCGGCCGCCACCGCCACCACGGTCTGCAGCAGCCGCAGTTGCAGGGCGGCCGGCTGTTCCGACATCACCCCGGCGGCCTCCGCCAGCTTCTTCGACGCCTGGAGTTCCGCGTCGGCGTTGATGATGCGGGCCCGGCGCTCCCGGTCCGCCTCCGCCTGCCGGGCCATCGAGCGCTTCATGGTCTCGGGCAGGGACACGTCCTTGATCTCCACCCGGTCGATCTGGACGCCCCAGCCGACCGCCGGGCTGTCGATCATCAGCTCCAGCCCCTGGTTGAGCTGCTCCCGGTTGGAGAGCAGGTCGTCCAGGTTGCTCTTGCCGATGATCGAGCGCAGCGAGGTCTGCGCCATCTGCGAGACCGCGAAGCGGTAGTCCTCGACGCGGACCAGCGCGTCCGCCGGGTCGACCACCTTGAAGTAGATGACGGCGTCCACCCGTACCGTCACGTTGTCCCGGGTGATGCCGTCCTGGGCGGGCACGGGCAGCGTCACGATCTGCATGTTCACCTTGGCGAGCCGGTCGACGAACGGCACCACCATCGTGAACCCCGGCCCCCGCACCGAGTCCTTGAGCCTCCCGAGCCGGAAGACCACCCCCCGCTCGTACTGCTTGACCACCCTGGCCGCCGCCAGTACGTACACGGCCCCCGCCCCGGCGACCGCCACACCCGCAGCCAACAACTCCTCGACCATCACGGCCCCCTGGAGTACCAGAACTCCCACTACCTCCGGACATGTCCCAAGAAGAAGGTAACTCCGCACGGTGACAGTCGACAGGCCCCCGCCCGGAGGAGTCCGGAACGGGGGCCTGCCTGCTGCTGGCCGCAGTGGAGGGGTCCGGCGCCGGAGCACCGGACCGGGAAAGGGGCGAGGGTCAGTAGATGCTGACCCCGTACGCGCTCAGCGCCTCGGTGACGGGCTGGAAGAAGGTCGTACCGCCGGACGAGCAGTTGCCGCTGCCGCCGGAGGTGAGACCGATGGCGCGGCTGCCGGAGTACAGCGGGCCGCCGCTGTCACCGGGTTCGGCGCACACGTTGGTGCGGATCATGCCGTAGACGATGTCGCCGCCGCCGTAGTTCACGGTCGCGTTCAGGCCGGTGACCGAGCCGCTGTGGATGCCGGTCGTGGAGCCGCGCCGGGTGACGCTCATCCCGACGGTGGCGTTGGCGGCGCTGGTGATGTCCACGCTGCCGACGGTGCCCGGGTGGGCGACCGAGGCGTTGTCGTAGCGCAGGATGCCGTAGTCGTTGCCCGGGAAGCTCGATCCGGTGGTCGGCCCGATCCGGGTCGTACGGGCGGAGTTGGTGAACCAGGCCGGGTTGCCGTCGGTGCAGTGGCCGGCGGTCAGCGCGTAGTACGTGGTGCCCTTGCGGACGTTGAAGCCGAGCGAGCAGCGCCAGCTGGGTGCGTAGATGGCGTCGCCGCCGGAGAGCAGCTTGGAGAACTTGCCGGGGGTGCGCTCGATGCGCAGGCCCCGCGCCTGGTCCCCGGCCGCTTCCCTGATGCGCTGGATCTCCGCGCCGGAGACCGTGCTGTCGGCGGTGACGACGAGGGTGCGGGTGGCCTTGTCGATGTGCCAGGCGGTGCCCGCCACGTCCGCGCCGAGGACGGCGGCCTGTGCGGAGGCGAGCTGGTCGGCGCTGAGCGCGGCGGGTGCGGCGGCCGGCTGGGCCTGGGCGTTCGGTACGGCGAGGGCGGCCGCGGCGGCGAGTCCTGCCGCCACTGCCAGGAACCGGACACGTCTCGCCGTGCCGCTGGGGGGTGTGGTGGTGCGCTTCTTCCTCACTTGTCGTTCCTCCCGAGGGGAATCGGGGGCCCGGTGCGGAATCGGGTCTGTCCCGGGGCCCGTGAGGCGCAGTCGAGGACCGGCGGGCGGCCCGGCGGTGCCTCCGGCCGCTCGCTGTGCTCCTGACAAGCGCTGTCTCGGGAGTATTCGGCGGGCCCCGCACCCACGCAAGGGCGCGTTTCGGCCTTGCGCGGGCGCACGGGGGCCGGAAGGCGCGGGCGGGGGCGGCCACGGCGCGCGCCGGCTCCGGTGCCGGTGCGGCCACCGGGTCCACAGGGGCCACCGGGACCGGCCCCCGCCGCCGTGCCCACCCTGCCCCCGGCCCCCGCTCCCCTACCTCTCCTGCTTGTTCAGCTCTCCGGCCGGGACCGCGAACGGCAGGGTGTTGCCGGGCGGCGGGAACGGGCAGATGAAGTGGTCCGCGAAGGCGCACGGCGGCAGCAGCGCCCGGTTGAAGTCGACGCTCACCGTGCCGTCCGAGGCAGGTGCCGCGGGCCGCAAGAAGCGGAACCGGTAGCTGCTCTTCCCGCTGTCCGCGTCGGCGAACACCGCCCACAGCGAGCCGTCGTCCTCGACCGCGACGTGCAGCGAGTGCTCGGCGCCCCCGTGCGGGAAGACGATCTCGCCGGCGAGGCCGAGCCCGCGCGAGCGCCCGTCCGCGTTCTCCACCTGGACGGTCCGGCTCTCCCCGTACGGCACGAACCGTCCGGGCAGCACCCAGGCCGGGTCGTACGAAGTCGCCTCGATGCCCGCGAACGCGCGCCGTGCCGGGGACTGCGGGTCGAAGTCGCGCACCGCCCACTGGCCCTCGCGGCTGAGCACGACGAGCCGCCGCTCCCCCGCGGCGACCCGCGACTCGGGGATCGGTCCCCGGTCGGCGCCGAGCCGCACCTCACCGGTGAACGGCTGCCCGTCGACGGACAGGCCGTCCTGGTCGGTGGCCGTCAGCACCACTTCGCCGCCGTCGCCCCGCCAGTTCCCCGGCACGCCCTCGACGTCGCCGTCCGGATGGTCGGCGAGCCAGTGCGTGCCGGAGAGGGAGAGGGGTCCGTACGTCGAGGACACCGTCTCCACGCGCCGGGCGTGCCAGCGCTCCCAGTCCCGTCGCGGGTCGCCGGGTGCGTCCGTGCCACTGCTGTTGCTGGTCATGCGGCCAGCCTTCCACACGGCCCGGCCGATCACCCGGAGCGGGGGCGGCTCAGCAGCTGCAGTCGCAGCAGGTGCAGCAGTCGCCGCAGCCGCCGTTGCCGCAGTCGCAGTTGTTGCAGCAGCCCTCGCGCTTCTTCCGCGACCAGGCTCCCTCGTAGGAGTCCGCGCAGCACACCTTGCAGGTGCAGCACAGCCCGATCGCCACCGCGCACCCGGCCCAGAAGCCGCGCGGCTTCTTCCGCTCCGGCGGCTGCGCGCCGAGGAACCCGCCGCCGTCCCCGTGGCCACCGCCACCGTGACCGCCGCCGAAGCCGCCTCCGCCACCGCCCCCGTGACCGCCGCCCGGCGGCACCCCCTGCCCCGGACCGCCGCTGTACGGGTTGCCCGAAGGGCCACCGCCGTAGGGATTGTTGGAGGTGTACGGGCTGCCGGCCCCGTACGGCCCCGGCTGGCCCGGCTGCCCCTGCTGGCCCGGGTGTCCCGGCTGCCCCGGCTGCCCCTGCTGGCCCGGGTAGCCCTGCGGTCCGCTCCCGTCCGGCGGCGGGTTGTACGCCTGGAGCTGTCCGTCGTGCGCGTGGCCGCAGCCGTTCGTGCCGAACACCCGGTTCACCGATTCCCCGAGTTCGTGCGCGAGCAGCACGTGCACCAGCTTGGCGTCCACGAACTCCACGTCCCGCAGGGCGAGCCGCACCCCGTGCACCGCGTCGTCGCACAGCCTGCGCGCCTCGGCGAGCGGGGTCCCGGTGGCGGTCAGCGGATTCCAGGCACCTGACTGCTCGTCAGCGGCCTGGTCCTCGACGGCGTCCAGCAGGTGCGCGAGGCGCCCGAAGAGCTTGCCCGCCTCGGCGAGCGGGACCGCGTTCCGCGGCTTCCCGGCGAGCACAGCCGTGTGCGCGAACGCGGCGGCGGTGGCGGTCTCGGTCGGCTCGGTCACCAGCAGCAGCGAGGTGCCGGGCCCCGCGAGCGCCTCGACACCGCCCTGCCGGTCGACGGCGTCCACCAGTACGGAGGTGTCGAAGCCGAGCGAGGCGCCGGTCCTGGCGCCGGCCAGGTCCCAGCTCCTGGCGATCCGGCGCGCGGCGACGGCGACCGGCCGACGGGCCAACAGCCCGTCCCGGTCGGCCACGTGGTCGCGCACCTTCGCGGACGCCAGCACCAGCGAGACGGCGGCGGCCAGCCTGGCACCCTCACCCTGCGCGACCGGCGCGGTACGCATCGCGCGCAGTGGACAGGGTCCCGCGGTGCGCCGCCAGTCCGTGGAGCGCTCGGACTGAGCCTCCGTCAGGACCGAGGCGATCAGGCCGTCGTAGTTGGTGACGATGCGGGAGAACTGGCCGTGGTCGCTGCGAAGTGCCAGGCAGAGGCCGCAGAGATGGGCCATCCACTCCGTCTTGAGGCTCTCTCCGAGCCGATGTGAGCAGGGTCTGACGATGCCGAACAATTGCGCCCCCGTACTGCGATGCCTCACTCATTGGACAGTCCGTCAGGCATCGTACAGACGGCGTATGTTCACCCGTCCGTCCCCCTGCTCACCCATCTGGCCCGATGGTGCGATTTACACTCGCCCGGCGGCCTGCGGCACGTCAGAACCCGGGGAAATGGCCACAACTTCTGCACCAGTACCGTCACGAAAACCCTGCGCGCCGACTATCCACTTGGCGCGCAATCCGCATGATGGACGACCATAGGGGGAGCGGAACACAAGCAGACCGCGGTGAAAGGAGGCGTTCATGGGATCGGTGCGCAAGGCGAGTGCCTGGCTCGGACTCGTCGAGGACAACGACGACGACCGCTACTACGACGACGAGTACGCCGAGGGGAACAACGAGACACCCGAACCCTGGGTCACGGACCCCCGGGTCCGCGTCGTCTCCGAGGCCGCCGAGGACAAGGGCCGCCGCATCGCGACCGTCACGCCGGACGGGTTCCGGGACGCGCGCGGGATCGGCGAGCTGTTCCGGGACGGCATCCCGGTGATCGTGAACCTGACGGCCATGGAACCCGGGGACGCCAAGCGCGTCGTCGACTTCGCGGCCGGCCTGACCTTCGGCCTGCGCGGCTCCATCGAGCGCGTGGCCACCCGGGTCTTCCTGCTGACGCCCGCCAACACGAGCATCGTGAGCGGCGAGGCCGCCGGCCGCGAGACCGGCGGCTTCTTCAACCAGAGCTGATGGGCGGCCGTCCGCACTCGACCACGGGTCCGGGGCACTCCCCCGGGCCGATACAGCGACCAGCGCCGAGCAGGGCGCTCACCGTCCCCGGTTCCCGTCAGCGGAACGCGTCGAGCCCGGTGAGCGCCTTGCCCAGCACCAGCTGGTGCATTTCCACGGTGCCCTCGTAGGTGAGCACCGACTCCAGGTTGGTGGCGTGCCGCATCACGGGGTACTCCAGCGAGATCCCGTTGGCGCCCAGGATCGTGCGGCTGGTGCGGCAGATCTCGATCGCCTCGCGCACGTTGTTGAGCTTGCCGAAGCTGACCTGTTCCGGGCGCAGCTTCCCGGCGTCCATCCGCAGCCCCAGGTGGTGGGCGAGCAGGATGCCCTTGTGCAGCTCGACCGCCATGTCGGCCAGCTTGGCCTGGGTGAGCTGGAAGCCGCCGATGGGCCTGCCGAACTGTTCGCGCGACTTGGCGTAGTCGACCGCCGCTTCGAAGGAGGCGCGGGCCGCACCCATCGAGCCCCAGACGATTCCGTACCGCGCATGGCTCAGGCAGCTCAGCGGACCCTTCAGTCCCACCACCTCCGGGAGCACCGCGGTGGCGGGCAGCCGCACCTCGTCCATGACCAGTTCGCTGGTGACGGAGGCGCGCAGCGACCACTTGTGGTGGATCTCCGGGGCCGAGAAGCCGGGGGTGCCGGTGGGGACGACGAAGCCGCGGATGCCCTCGTCGGTCTGCGCCCAGACCACGGCGACCCCGGCGACCGAGCCGTTGGTGATCCACATCTTGCGCCCGGTGAGCACCCAGTCGGTGCCGTCCCGCTTCGCGTACGTGCGCATGCCGGCCGGGTCGGAGCCGTGGTCGGGCTCGGTGAGGCCGAAGCAGCCGATGGTCTCGCCGGCGGCCATGGAGGGGAGCCAGCGCTCCTTCTGCTCCTCGGAGCCGTACTTCCAGATCGCGTACATGGCGAGCGAGCCCTGGACGGAGACCAGGGAGCGGATGCCGGAGTCGGCGGCCTCCAGTTCCAGGCAGGCCAGGCCGTACTGGACGGCGGTGGCGCCCGCGCAGCCGTAGCCGGTCAGGGACATGCCGAGTGCGCCGATCGAACCGAGCTCGCGGGCCAGCTCGCGGATGCCGGGCAGTTCGCCGCGCTCGTACCAGTCGGCGATGTGCGGCAGGACCCGGTCGGCGGCCCAGTCGCGGACGGTGTCGCGGATCGCGAGGTCCTCGGGGCCGAGCAGGTCGTCGATGCCGAGCGGGTCGGCGGGGTCGAACGGCGGCAGCTTCGCGGGACGTGCGGACATGCGGGCCCTCCGGCGGCTCTCGGCGGTGACGACTCGGGAAGTGGGTGGCAGCGGAGCTTTAACTAGCAGCGGTAGTTAAAGCTCCCGGCCGACGTTACGGGCCACCGGCCGGTCAGTCCAGGCCCGCCGACGCCTCGGCGGGCTCGCGCCGCGCGGCCGGCAGCGGTCCCGCGGACCCCTTCTCGCCCTCAGCGGCGTCCTCGCGGTCCTCGGCTCCGTCGGCGTCCGCCGCGGCACCGGCGTCCGGTTCGCGGTCCCCGCCGTCCGTCCCCTCCTCCGCGGCCGTGGCCTGGTCCATGCCCTTGGGCAGCTTCAGTGCGGCGACCGCACCGATCAGCAGCAGACCGGCGCTGGTCAGCAGCGTCACGTGCAGTCCGTGCACGAAGGCGACGCGGGCCGCGGAGCGCAGGGCCGCGCCCGCCTGGCCGCCGATCTCCTTGGCGACCTCGTATGCCTCGCCGAGCGAGTTGGAGGCGAAGTCGCTGTGCTGCTTGGCGACGCCCTCGACGTGCTTGAGGCCGGGTCCGTAGGCGGCGTTCATCACGCTGCCGAGCAGGGCGATGCCCATGCCCGCACCGAGCTGGTACGAGGTCTCGCCGATGGCCGCCGCCCCGCCGGCCGCGTCCGCCGGTGCCTCGCTGAGCATCGACTCGTACGACCCGAAGAGGGTGGCCTGGAGGCCGAAGCCGAGCAGGACGAAGCCGAAGGCGAGCAGCCCCGGGTTGTCCTCCTGGCCCATCATCGTCAGCAGCGTGACGGCGGCGGCGGTGAGCGTGAAGCCGGAGGCGACCATGGCGCGCGGGCCGACCCGTTGCAGTACGTACGAGCCCAGCGCGCCCGCCACCATCGCGGCGAAGGTCAGCGGCAGCAGCCGCAGCCCGGTCTCCAGCGGGCTGAGGTCCAGCACCAGCTGGAGGTACTGCACCGCGATCAGCTCCAGGCCGACCAGCGCCAGCATGCCCAGCACGATGCAGCCCACCGAGGTGGTGAAGGCGGGCCGGGAGAAGAGCTTCATGTCGATCAGCGGGTGCTCGCGGCGCTTCTGCCTGCGTACGAAGAGCACCAGCAGGACCAGGCCCACCAGCAGCGGTCCCAGAGTGAGGACGGAGAGCGCTGGCTCGCCGCTGCCCGCCCGCTTGACCCCGTAGACCACGCCGAGCACACCGGCGGAGGCCATCAGCGCGCCGACGACGTCCCACGGCCCCTGACCGCTGCCGCGCGACTCGGGCAGCAGCAGACGGCCGAGCGGAAGGATCACCGCCATCAGCGGGATGTTGATCAGGAAGACCGAACCCCACCAGAAGTTCTCGACGAGGAAGCCGCCGACCACCGGTCCCGCGGCGGCGCCGATGCCGGTGACCGCCGACCAGATGCCGATGGCCATCGACCGCTCGCGCCGGTCGGGGAAGACCTGGCGGAGGATCGAGAGCGTCGCGGGCATGATCATCGCGCCGCCGATGCCGAGCAGGGCGCGGGCGGCGATGAGGATCTGCGGGGTCTCGGCGAGCGCCGCCATCGCCGAGGCGATGGTGAACAGTCCGTAACCGAGCAGCAGGATGCGGCGCCGCCCGACCCGGTCACCCAGCGTGCCGAAGAGGATCAGCAGCGACGCACAGATGAGGGGGTAGGAGTCGACGATCCAGAGCAGCTCCACGGAGCCGGGCCGCAGGTCCTCGGTGACCGAGGGGACCGCGATGTGCAGGATCGTCGAGTCGAGCGCGACGAGGGTGAGGCTTGCGCACAGGAGCGCGAGGACGACCCAGCGGTTCGCGCCGCGACCGTCCAGGAGCCGTCGCCAAGGACCTCCCGCAGTCGACTCGGTGCCGGCCGTGGTTGTCCCTGCCATCTACGTAACCTCCCAGTGAAACGCTCGCGCTCGGTAGGCCCTCGGACACGCACGTGATTCATACGTCCTGGTGGGCCCGGCATCGACGGGCGAGTGAGCCGTCAGCGTACGCGAGTTCACCCCCGGTACGCGTGGCCCATCTCTCACCGACTCGTCCGAGCCGGTGTGGCGTGCACCACGCAACACCACGCTCGGCGTGGCGTCCGCGGTTCCGTGCCGTGGCGGAGCGCACACGCGGTGCGACCGGCCGCTTCCCCTGCCGGGGCCGCCGGGCGGGGAGTTGTGGAGAGGTGAATTCCGGCCGCGTGCGCGATCAATGAAATGCGGCGGGATTCCTGAGGAGTTGCAGGAGTGGATCGCATTCAATAGGGCACAAGGCCCTCAGGATTTCCCAAACGCCCGGGAATAAACACTACGGTGAGACACACTCCACATCACATGGTCATCACAAAGAGCCGGGACCGGTCGGGCCCGTCACTCACTCGCGGTAATGTCGATTGGGTGCGTATCGACCGAATCTTTGCCCGGCTGGACCGGGAACCGGAGCCGCCGAAGATAGAGATCCCCGGCATGAGCCGGACCCGCAAGGCTCTCTTCGGCTCGACGGCGGCGTTCTACATCGCCATCGTCTGGGCCGTGCTGGTCTCGTCCTGGCTCGTGCTGCTCGACTGGAAGGTGATGCTCTTCCGGCCGTACGAGCAGTGGCCGGAGCTGCATGCCTTCCTCGACTACTTCGTGGTCCTCGGACAGCGCGGCCCGACGGCGGTGATGGTCGCGGCCTGGCTGGGCTGGCGCTCCTGGCGCCAGCACACCCTGCGTCCGCTGCTCGCCCTGGCCGCCGCCCTGCTGCTGCTGAACCTGACGGTGGGCGCGGTGAAGATCGGCCTGGGCCGGCTCGGCCCGCACTACGCGACGCAGATCGGCTCCGCCGAGCTGTACGCGGGCGGCGATATATTCCCCTCCGGTCACACCGCCAACGCGGTCGTGACCTGGGGCATCCTGGCCTACCTGGCCACCACCCCGCGGGCCAGGCGCTGGCTGTCGGTGCTGTCCGCGGTGGTCGCCCTCGGCGTCGGTGCCACCACCGTCTACCTGGGCACGCACTGGCTGAGCGACGTTCTGCTCGGCTGGGCAGCGGGGCTGCTGATCCTGCTGGCACTGCCCTGGTTCGAGCCGATGATCGCCCGCGCGGAGGCCTTCGTCTTCGCGGTGCGCGAGCGCTGGCGGGCCCGGGGGGCGTACGTTCCCGCCGCACCCGGGGCGTCGGGGGCCCGGACTCCGGCCGGTGCCCAGACCGTCATCCCCTCGATACGCGCGAGCTCGGTGGAGCCCTCGCCGTCCCGCGGGACGGTGGGTGCGGGCAGCGGCGGCAGACACGGCAGCGGCCGTTCCGCCCACCAGGGGGCGTCCCTCCAGACGCAGCCGCAGCTCCAGACCCGGCCGCACGCGGCACGCTCGGAGCGCGCACCGGTCACTCCGGCGGGCAGCCGCCGGCCGCCGCAGTCCCGCGGCGGCGGCGCGCACACCCCGCAGGCGGCGCGCTGACCGACCCGCCGCCACAGGCTCCCGATACGCACGGCGATGGCCCCGGACCGCTCACCAGGAGCGGTCCGGGGCCATCGGCCGTACGCGTCCCGGAGGGGCCGCGACCGGGGCTGCCGGGGGTGTCTTTTCAGCCGACCCAGCAGCGGGTGACGGTGTCGTCCTTCACTTCGAAGTTGAGCCGTCCCTGGAGGAACTCCATCGTGATGATCGCGCCCGGCGGCAGCGCCCTGACGGTCTGCCAGCCGTGCTCGGCGGCCGTCCGTTCGGCCTCCGCGCGGGCGAGGCCGACATAGCGCTCGGGGTTGTCGTCGGGCTGGGCGGGGGGTGTCGGTAGATGTGCCATGGGAGCCACCGTAGGCGCCAGATACCTTCCCGGTCACGCTTGTGTCACAAGATCACGACAGGAGTTTGCCGACGCCCCTTTCACCCGATGGGGCCGTTTCTTTGTTCGTAAAGACCGTTTCCCGTACGGCATTTATCAAATTCAACAAGCAGTCATAATTCATTTCGACTATTCCGCACAGGCTCCGCACACTTGCCTCCCGACAACGCGGAATCCACCTCGACAACCCCATCCGGAATTCTTGATTCCGTCCCAACTCCGGGCACTCGACAGGCGTGTAGCACATCTCGCACGCACATCCGGTTCGGTACGCCCCCTGTCGGATCCGGGGGACTCGCGCGCATCATGTGTCAGTTGGCCCGGAGCGCGGACTGCGAGGGGGCACGATGGGCACGGAGACCGTCGGGACGGCTGCCGCGGAACCCACGCGGGCCGGACGGCCGGGCAGGATCGTCATCGACTGGCTGACCACCACCGACCACAAGAAGATCGGGCACCTCTACCTGATCACGGCGTTCGGCTTCTTCCTGATCGCCGGGCTGATGGCCCTGATGATGCGGGCCGAACTGGCCAGGCCCGGACTCCAGCTGATGTCCAGCAACGAGTTCAACCAGGCCTTCACCCTGCACGGCACCATCATGCTGCTGCTGTTCGCGACGCCCACCTTCGCCGGCTTCGCCAACGAGATCATGCCGCTGCAGATCGGCTCGCCCGACGTGGCGTTCCCGCGGCTCAACATGTTCTCGTACTGGCTGTTCCTGTTCGGCGGGCTGATCGTGCTCGGCTCGCTGATCGTGCCGGGCGGGCCCGCCAACTTCGGCTGGTTCGCCTACGCGCCGCTCAACAGCATGGTCCGCTCCCCCGGCATCGGCGCCGACCTGTGGATCATGGGGCTCGCGCTCTCCGGCTTCGGCACCATCCTCGGCGCGGTGAACTTCCTGACGACCATCATCGGGATGCGCGCACCCGGCATGACGATGTTCCGGATGCCGATCTTCACCTGGAACGTGCTGTTCACGTCGATCCTGGTGCTGGTCGCCTTCCCGGTGCTCGCGGCGGCCCTGCTGGTGCTGGAGGCGGACCGGCGGTTCGGCTCGATGGTGTTCGAGGCCCAGTGGGGAGGCGCGCTGCTGTGGCAGCACCTCTTCTGGTTCTTCGGGCATCCGGAGGTCTACATCATCGCGCTGCCGTTCTTCGGCATCATCACCGAGATCATCCCGGTCTTCTCCCGCAAGCCGATCTTCGGCTACATCATGCTGGTCGGCGCGACCATGGCCATCACGGGCCTGTCGCTGGTGGTCTGGGCGCACCACATGTTCGCGACGGGCGCGGTGCTGCTGCCGTTCTTCTCCTTCATGTCGTTCCTGATCGCGGTGCCGACCGGGGTGAAGTTCTTCAACTGGACGGGCACGATGCTCAAGGGCTCGCTGTCCTTCGAGACGCCGATGCTGTGGTCGATCGGCTTCCTGGTGAGCTTCCTGTTCGGCGGGCTGACCGGGGTGCTGCTGGCGTCGCCGCCGCTGGACTTCCACGTCACCGACTCGTACTTCGTGGTGGCGCACTTCCACTACGTGGTCTTCGGCACGGTCGTCTTCGCGACGTTCGCCGGGTTCTACTTCTGGTGGCCGAAGTTCACCGGCAAGATGCTCGACGAGCGGCTGGGCAGGATCCAGTTCTGGACGCTGTTCGTGGGCTTCCACACCACGTTCCTGGTGCAGCACTGGCTGGGCGCGGAGGGGATGCCGCGCAGGTACGCCGACTACCTGGCGGCCGACGGGTTCACCGTGCTCAACACCGTCTCGACGATCGGCGCGTTCCTGCTCGGGCTCTCCACGCTGCCGTTCTTCTACAACGTCTGGAAGACCGCGAAGTACGGGCAGAAGGTCGACCGGGACGACCCGTGGGGGTTCGGCCGCTCGCTGGAGTGGGCGACCTCCTGTCCGCCGCCCCGGCACAACTTCGTCACCCTGCCGAAGGTCCGCTCGGAGTCCCCGGCGTTCGACCTGCACCATCCGGAGATCGCCGCGCTCGAACGGTTCGAGGAGGACCGGCCGACTCCCCCCGCTCCAGAGCCCGTGAGAGGAGATCACGGGCCCAGCTGAGCCGCTCGGTCAGCTCCGGCGGCTCCAGCACCTCGAACTCCAGGCCCATCAGCAGGATGTGGATGACCAGGACGTCGATGCCGGCCGCCCCGGTGCGCAGCAGACAGCTGTGCTCGCCCTCGGCCTCCAGCACGCCGTCGCTGGGCCCGACCACCTCCCGCGCCACCTCCAGCGGAACGAGCAGACGCACCAGGCCCGTCGCCCGGTACGCCGCCGTGGAGACCCCGCGCGAGACATAGGCCGCGAGGTCCTCGGCCGGTGCCTCGCGGGGTGCGAAGCGCGGCCCGTGCGGCGGCGTGGGGGTGATCCGGTCGACCCGGAACGTACGCCAGTCGGCGCGGTCGGTGTCCCAGGCGACCAGGTACCAGCGGCGCTCGGTGCACACCAGCCGGTGCGGTTCGACGGTGCGGCGGCTGGCGGCACCCGTGTGGTCGCTGTACGCGAAGCGCAGCCGCTCGGAGTCCCGGCAGGCGGCGGCGAGTTCGGTGAGCACGCCCGGGTCGACGGCGCTGGCGCGGCGGCCTCGCAGCATCGGCACGGTGAACGCGTTGAGGGCGCCGACCCGGCGGCGCAGCCGGTCGGGCAGCACCTGTTCCAGCTTGGTGAGGGCGCGCACCGAGGTCTCCCCGATGCCTTCGATGCCCTGGCCGGCCGCGGTGCGCAGCCCCACCGCGACGGCCACCGCCTCGTCGTCGTCGAGCAGCAGCGGCGGCAACTGGGCGCCCACGCCCAGCTGGTAGCCGCCGCCGGTGCCGGGGCTGGCGTGCACCGGGTAGCCCAGTTCCCTGAGCCGGTCGACGTCGCGGCGGACCGTGCGCGGGGTGACGCCGAGCCGGTCCGCCAGATCGGGGCCCGTCCATTCGCGGTGTGCCTGGAGCAGCGAGAGCAGACGCAGCAGCCGGGCCGAGGTCTCCAACATGGGACGGAGTCTGCCAGCCCTTGCGGACAGCTGCTGTCCGCGAGCCCGGGGCCGCCCGGCGGGCCCGGTGTCCTACGGCGTGCTGACCTGCACCGTGAGGTCGTTGTCGAGCGTGTAGTACGGGAAGGCCACGGTCTTGCCGTCGTCGCCGACCGGCAGCGCCGGGTACTTGAAGACCGGCTGCTTCTCCGCGACGTCGTCCAGCAGCCTGGCCACGCGTATCGCGGGTGTGTCGGCCGCGGGGGTCAGCCACAGGTCCCAGGCCCACTTGGCGCCGTCCCTGCCCTCGGCGAGCGGGGCGTAGGGCAGGGTGCAGACGAAGGAGTGCTCGCCGCCGGTCACCGGCTCGCGGTGGACCCGGTCGCGCTCGCCGCGCAGCCTGGCCTCGACGACCGCGTCCGGTCCCAGCTCGACCCCGTACAGCCGCCCCTCGACGGTCATGGCGGATCCGTCGGCGGCGAAGGTGAGGTCGCCCGCCTCGGCGTGCGGGGCGCGCCGCCAGCTGCGGACGGCGAGGCTGCCGTCCGGTGCCGCGTACGGGATGCGGACGGCGACGGCCTCGTGGCGCGGGTCGGGGGTGCGGTCGAGGAGGGCGCGCAGGTCGCTGATGCCGGGCCGGACGGCGAGGTCCGCCTCCCCGGCGCCGTGGACGTGCGCCTCCCAGCGGCCCTCGGGCAGGTCGACGGTGCTGGGCAGCACGGCGCGCAGCCTGCTGGGCGAGACGGGCGTCAGCGGCAGCCGTACGTCGTCGCCGCGGGTGCCGCCGCGGCGGCGCAGCACCAGTGCGGCGTCGGGCGCCGCCGCCACCGCCACGTCGAAGGTGACCCCGCCCGCGGAGTCCGCGGTGCAGTCGGCGCGCGGCACCACCGGGGCGCCGTCCTTGGCCTTGGCGGGCCGGGAGGAGGGTGAGGTGGTCATGCGGTACGCCCTTTCCGGAGCGTGGAGAGGACCTTGCGGCGCAGGGTGAAGGCTTCGTCGATGAGCTTCCCCGGCACGCGGTGCAGGGTGTCCCGAAGGGGGCTGAGGGAGCGGCTGTTGGTGCCGCGGGCGACGAGTTCGGCGTACAGCTCGGCGTGCCGTGCGGCGATGGCGCCGGGGTCGAAGCGCGCGGAGTTCGCCAGCGCCGCCCGGCCCATCCGGGCGCGCAGCTCGTCGTCGTCGATGAGGTCGAGGAGCGCGCGGGCGACGGCGTCCGCGTCGCCCATGGGGACGAGCCGGCCGTCGACGCCGTCCTCGATGATCTCGCGGGGGCCGTGCGGGCAGTCGGTGGAGACGACGGGCAGCCCGCAGCGCATGGCCTCGACGATGGTCATCCCGAAGGCCTCCAGGTCGGAGGTGGCCGCGGCGATCGAGCCCTTGGGCCACTCCGCCTCCAGCGGGTCGGCGATGCCCATCAGGAAGACGTGGTTGTGCAGGCGCAGCTCGTCGATCCGGGCGCGCAGCCGGGGGGTGCTCACCCCGGCGCCGTAGATGCGCAGCCGCCAGTCGGGGCGGGCGGCTGCGACCTGGGCGAAAGCGCTGATCAGCAGGTCGTAGCGCTTGCCGGGGGTGAGCCTGCCCGCGGCGATCACCCACTTGCTCTCGCTGTCCGAGGGTGGCAGGGAGGCGGCCGGGACGCTGTTGGCCATGGCCTCGATGCGGACGCCGGGGAGCTTGAGGCGGTTGCGGTAGGCGCGCGCGTCGGCCTCGCTGACGGTGGTGACGGCGTCCAGCAGCGCGTACCGGAAGCGCAGCTCGCGGCGGAGCCGGAAGCGGTGGCCGTCCAGGGTGAGGTGCTCCTGGCCGACCCGTACGGTGTCGCGCCTGGCCTGGCGGGCGATGTGCACGTTGAGGCCGGGCCGGGTGCCCACCACGACGTCGGCCTTCAGGTCGCGCAGGTAGGTGCCGATCCGCTGGTCGGTGAGCCGGCTGTACTGGTAGTGGCGGCTGTCCCCGGCGGGGAAGACCTTGGCGGGGCGGGAGTGGTCGGGGTGGTTCCCGTCGTAGCCGGGGCTGTCCTTCCGCTGGTCCACGAGGTGGCCGATGCGCACGCCGGCGGGCGGCGTCATCGACGGCTCGTCGCAGTGCCGGAAGACGGACATGATCTCCACGTCGTGGTCCTCGGCCAGGACCTGGGCGAGGTTGAACGTGGTGCGGATCGTGCCGCCGACGGCGTAGGCGTTGTGGAGCAGGAAAGAGATGTGCATACGCCGGCGAGTCCCCCTGGTCTTCGGCGGTCCGGCCCTGGCGTCGGCCGCCTCTCGTACGTCCAAGGACTCTACTTGTCCGCCCCGGCCCACGCGCGGGGTGGCGGGCTTTGCCCGGGGCACTTCCCGGGGCGCGGCGCGGTGCTCACGGCCGGTGGGGCGCCCGTTCCGCTCACCGGCTCACGGCCGGTAGGGCAGCTGCGGGACGGTGAAGCAGGTGTGGTTCATCTCTCCCTGGCCCACCCACCCGGTGCCGTCCTTCCAGCGGGCCACCGACAGGCAGGTGCGGCGCACCTCGGGCGGATCGTCGGTGGGCGCGTACTGGACGGGGAGCAGCAGGCCGCGTGCGGTGTACGGCTCCTCGCGGTTCAGGAAGCGCTCCACGCACGCGCGGGTGAGGGGCTCGCGCGCCCCGGTGCAGGACAGGGCGGCGTCGGTGAACCACATGGCGGCGGCCCACCCCTCCAGCTGCCACTGGGACAGCGCCCCCTCGTCGCGGCCCGCGCGCCGCAGGCTCCCCTGGAGGGCGGTGCGGAACGCGCGGACCTGGGGGTCGTCCCGGTCGTCGTAGTTGCGGCTGCCGCCGGTCACCCACAGGGCGTTGCGGCAGCGCGGCGCGTCCTTGTAGTCCTCGGCGACGCCCGACGACCAGTTCTGGACGTTGGTGACCTTGGCGGTGACGCGGGCGCCGACGGCGTCCATGGCCTTGCAGAGCTGGGCGTTGCCGTGGGTGTCCAGGGCGTCCAGGACGAGGTCGGCCCCTTGCTCCTTGAGGTCGGCGGCGACCGCGCGGAAGTTGGGCAGCGCGAAGTCGACCTGCTCCTCGACGACCGTGTACCCCTCGGCGCGCAGCCCCTGGACGACGACGCGGGCGTACGAGGCGGAGGAGGCCTGGTTGTAGGAGACGACGGCGGCGGTGCGGGCGCCCTGCTCGGCCTTGAAGTAGCGGTAGACCTCGGTGCCGCCGTAGAGGACGCCGTTCCAGCCGGGCCTGCCGCCCTTGCGGGGGGCGAGGCTGCCGTAGATGCCGTAGAGGTGCGGGTAGGTGTCGTACGCGGTGCCGATGGGCTGGCCGCCGATGTCGGGGACGCCCGCCCGGGAGACGAGCGGGGCGCCCTCGTAGTCGAGTGAGGTGGTGGCGACCAGGGCGAACACCTGCTTCCGGTCGATCAGCTCGTGCACGCAGTCGTTGTTGCCGATGCCGCTGCCGCCGTCGTCGCAGGTCTCCACCTGGACGCGGCGGCCGGCGAGGCCGCCGCGGGCGTTGAGGGCGTCGAAGTAGGCGCGGGCGCCCTCGCCGGGGCCGGTGAAGGCGTCGCCGCCCAGCGGGCTGGTGGCGCTGCTGAGGATGCCGACGCGCAGGGGCGGAGCGGGGGTGGCCGCTCCGGTGGGCGGCGGTTCGAAGTCGCTCTCGGGCAGCCGGCTGCCGCAGGCGGTGGCGAGGAGGGCGGACAGGACGAGCAGCACGGCGAGCCGCCGGGGCCGCGCGGGTGCCGTGCGCCGCACCGCTCGCGCTGGTGGGGCCGGGCGTGCGGGTGCCGTGCGCCGCACCGCTCGTGCCGGTGGGGCCGGGCGTGCGGGTCGGGCCGGTCGGTCAGCAGCCCGGGGCCGCATTGCCGCTCAGTTCGACGAGGGCGCACAGCGACTTCACGGAGACCTTCCACACGTCGTCCTGGAGGACGGCGGTGCCCTGCGAGTTGGGCAGTACCGGGGTGCCGTTGAGCAGCAGGTCGTACGTCACGGTCGCCTGGGTGGCCGAGTTGAACCGGACGTTCTTGACCTTGGCCGAACTCTGGCCGCCGCGCTTGTCGTTGCTGAAGGAGAGCAGCAGCGGTTTGAGCAGGGTGCCGTTCTCCAGGTACTTCGCCTTCTGGGCGAGCGGGGTGGCCGGGGCGAAGAACGCCGTCCAGTTCCGCGCGACCTCCCGCTCGGCGGCGGTGGTGTCGGCGGGCCCGCTGGCGGACGCGGAGTCGGAGGGCTGGGGGTCGACGCCGCCGCCGGTGGGCGGGGCCGTGGTCGCGCCGCTCCGCGTGGACGTGACGGGCGGTTCGGAGCCGTCGCCGCACGCGCCGGCACCGGCGGCGAGCAGCAGCACGGCCGCCGCCGCGCACGCGGCCCTCCGTGCACCGGTCCGGGGAATCCTGCCGACGAGCATCCTGCCCACCACCTTCAGGGTCGGTCCCACACAGGGCATAGTGCAAGGAATCGTCCGTGAGGGACAGGGGTCGGACAGCTGTCGGGCTGGGGGCGCGATGCGCAGGGCACCGTACGTGTGGATCGCACTGGCCGCCGTCGCCTGCGGGGCGGTGCTGTGCGTACTGGGCTGGTACGGGGTGTCGGGCGAGCGGTTCACCGCCCGGCAGGTCCCCTACCTGGCCTCCTGCACCCTGCCGGGTGCCGCACTGATCGTGGCGGGGGCGGTGCTGCTCGCCGGCCGGGACCGCGGCGCCCTAGCCGGGGATCCGGCCGCCGGTCTCCCCGCGTACGAGGACGCCGACGGCGCGGGCGCGGAGCACGGGGACGGCCTGCGGGACGGCGGCCCGGGTGCCGCCGCGGACGGCCACCCGCCGCCCTCCGCCGAGGGCCCGCTGCTGCACCTCCCCGGCGGCACACTGGCCCACCGCCCCGACTGCCCGCTGGTCCTCGGCAAGGCTGCGGCCCGGCCGGCGGCGGGCGTGCGGGACCTGGCCCCCTGCCCGGTGTGCGAGCCCGCGCGGCTGCCGCAGGAGCCGCCGTCGATGCCGGGCACCGAGGGCTGAGGCGTGTCCTCGCTGACGTACGAGCTGACGCTGGCCGGGCTGGCGGTCGGCAGCGCCGCCGCGCTGTCCGGCATCGGGCTGATCGTCACGCACCGCGCGACCGGGGTGCTGAACCTGGGGCACGGCGCGGTGGCGATGGTCTGTGCCTATGTGCTGCGGGAGCTGGCGGTGGAGCGGGGCTGGCCGGTGCCGGCGGCCACCGCCGTGACGCTGCTCCTCGTCGCGCCCGCGCTGGGCCTGCTGCTGGACCGTGCGGTCTTCCGGCCGCTCTCGCTGCGGGGCGCGGACCCGGCGCGCACGCTGGTGGCGTCGATCGGGGTGTTCGTCCTGCTGATCGGCGGTGCGGCGCTGGTGTGGGGCGAGGGGGCCAGGGCGGACGCCCCCGAGCCCTTCGGCGACTCCCCGTGGCCGCCGCTGGCCGCCGTACTGCTGCTGGCCGCGCTGGTGGGCGTGGTGACCCGGCGCACCCGGCTGGGCCGGGAACTGCGCGCGGTGGTCGACAACCGGCACCTCGCGGTCCTGGGCGGCATCGACGCGGACCGGGTGGCGGCGGTGGGCTGGGCGTTCGGCTCCTTCACGGCGGGCCTCACCGGGGTGCTGCTGGCCCCCTACGTACGGCTGGACCCGTACGGTCTGCCGCTGCTGGTGGTGGAGGTGATCGCGGTGGCGGCCCTGGCTCGGATGCGCAGCCTCCCGGTGGCCGTCGGGGCGGCGCTGCTGCTGGGCGTCGCCCAGTCCCAGCTGACCAGGCTGCACCCGGAGGGCTGGGCGGGTCCGCTGGTGCAGTCGCTGGGCGCCAACCTGTTCGTGGTGGCGCTCCTGGCCGCAGCCCTGCTCTTCCCACCCCCCACTCCGACCACCCCGACCTCACCCGCACCCCACACCCACCGCCCCACCACCCCGAACCCACCCGGACCCGCTCCACGCCCCGCGGCCCGGTCCCGCCCACGCCGCGGCGCACTTCCCGGCCCACCGGTCTCGCCGACTCCACCGGCCCCGCCCGGCCCTCGGTTACGACGGGGCGGCGTCCGGGACCACCGGGGCAGGCCCGCTGTCCGGCCCCGACCCCGGCCCCGGGTGCTTCCGCAGCCGCTGCGGGCCGTCCCGCGGTTCCGGGTGCCCGCGCCGCGGTTCCTTCCGCTGCTCGCCGCCGCGCTGTTCGTGATGCCGCTGGGGCTGGCCGGGGACGATCTGCGGACCGCGCTCCAGGTGCCCGCGCTGGCGGTGATCCTGCTGTCGCTGGTCGTGGTGAGCGGGCGGAGCGGGCAGATCTCGCTGGGGCAGGCGGCGTACGCGGGGCTGGGCGCGCTCTTCGCCGCGCTGCTCGCCGACGGCCGACTGCCCGGACTGCCCCCGCTCCCCCAACTGCTCGCCCTGGCCGTCGCCGTGGCGCTGACCGCACCGCTCGGGCTGCTCACCGGACGGCCCGCGATCCGCCGGCACGGGCTCGCGCTGGCGCTGACCACGCTGGCGTTCGGCGTGGCGGTGAGCCGGTTCGTGCTCGACCAGCCGTACGCCACGGCCGGTCTCTCCGTGTCCCGCCCGGCGGGCTTCGCCTCCGACCGGGCGTACTACGTACTGGAGCTGGGCCTGCTCCTGGTCTGTCTGCTGCTGGTCGCACAGCTCCGCAGGGGGCGTTCGGGCCGGGCGCTGGCCGCCCTGCGCGACCACGAGGAGGGCGCGGCGGCGGCGGGCGTGCGGGTGCCCGCGCTCAAGGTGCTGACGTTCGTCGCGGGTGCGGCGCTGGCGGCGCTCGGCGGCGGTCTGCTGTCGATGTCCGTACGGGCCTTCGACCCGACCGCGTACGACCCGGTGCGCGGCCTGCTGTGGTTCGCCGCGGTCGTGGTGCTGGGTGCGGACAGTCTGCTGACGGCCTGTGCGGCGGCGGCACTGCTGGTGGCCCTGGACGCGGGCACGACGGCGGGCCTGGCGGCGGTGCTGGTCGGCACGCTGGCGCTGCTGAGCCCACTGCTGCGGCGGCTGCGCGAGGCACTCGGAGGCGCCAACCCGCTGGACCTCCGGGCGCCCCGAGCCGCACCGGTGCGGCGGACGGACGACAGCGGCACCCGGCCCGCGCACAAGCCACCCGACGACGGCAGCACCGGACCGACGCACGACGCATCCAGCGACAGCAACACCCAACCCACGCACAACGCCTCAACGCGCGGCACCTCATCGGCCGCCCGGTCCGCAGGGGCGGTCCGGCGCGGTGGCCTGTTACGGCCCTCCGGCTTACCGTTTCTGCCGGTCCGGAGGGGTCCGGCGGGCCCGGTGTCCGCCCCGGTCGCCGCATCTGCGCCCGCTTCCGCGCCCGGCGCGCCCGGCATCCCCTCCGAGCCCTTGCGCGCCCGGGGCGTCCGGCTCGCCTACGGGGACTTCACCGCGCTCGCCGGGGTCGACCTCACGGTCCCGTACGGCCAGGTCACGGCGCTCGTCGGGGCCAACGGCGCGGGCAAGAGCACCCTGTTCCACTGTCTGTGCGGCACCCTGCGGCCCGGCGCGGGGAGCATCGAGCTGGGCGGCACCGACATCACCCGCCGCTCCGCCCACGCGCGCACCCGGCTCGGCGTCGCCAGGACCTTCCAGCAGCTCGCCGTCTTCCCGTCGCTCACCGTCGCGGAGAACGTCCTGCTCGGTGCCGAGCAGGGCCACCGGCGGACCCGCGACCCGGCCGCCGTCGAGCCCGTGCTGCGGCTGCTCGGGCTGGACGGCCCGGTGCGCCACCGCCGCGCCGCGGGCCTGCCCACCGGCACCCTCCGCAGGGTCGAACTCGCCCGTGCCCTGGCGGGCGGGCCGCACACACTGCTGCTCGACGAGCCCGCGGCCGGGCTGGACGCCGCCGAGACCGCGGCCCTCGCGCGCGTGCTCGCGGCGCTCGCCGCCGACGGCACCGCGGTGCTGGTGGTCGAACACGATCCGGACCTCGTCGCGGACATCGCCACCACCGTGCACACCATGGCGGCAGGCAGGATCACCGCCACGGCCGCCGCCGAGGACGGCACCACCTCCTCGGCCACCGCCCCCGTCTCCCCCGCCCCCGTCGCCGAGGAGCCCGGCCGATGACCGTCGAGATCGAGCTCCGGGCCGCCCGCGTCCGCTACGGCCCCCTGGAGGCGCTGCACGGCATCGACCTCGCCGTCCCGGCCGGTGCCCCGACCGTGCTGCTGGGCCGCAACGGCTCCGGCCGCACGACCGTGCTGCGCGCCCTCGCGGGCACCGTCCCGCTGCACGCCGGCACCGTGCGGTGGCGGGGCGCGGACGTCACCGGGCTGCCCGCGCACGACCGGGCCCGCCGGGGCCTGTGCTTCGTCCCCGACCAGCGGGCGGTGTACGCGGGCCTCACGGTGGCCGAGAACCTGGACCTCGCCACCGCGCCGGGCGGTGGCACCGCGGCGGCCCTGGACGCGTACCCCGCCCTGCGGGCCCTGCTGCCGCGCCGCGCGGGCACCCTCTCCGGCGGCGAACAGCGCATGCTCGCCGTCTCGCGCGCCCTGCTCGCCGCCGCGCCCCCGGGCCCGGCCGCCGCCCGTGGCCCGCGCGCCCGTGCCCGCGTGGTGCTGGTCGACGAACCGACCCTCGGCATGTCCCCGGCCACCGCCGCCCGTACCTACGCGCTCCTGGCCGCGCTCAGCGCGCGGGCGGCCGTGGTCCTCGCGGAGCAGCGACTGCCGCCGCTGCCGCACCCGGGCCCGGTGTTCGTGGCCGAACTGCGCCGGGGGGCAGTGGTGTTCACAGGAGAAGCAGCGGAACTGACGGCGCCGCCGCGAGACCGGTCGCGGCCGGGTCCTGCGCGCCCGCCCGGCCCGAACCCGCCGGGATGACCAGCCAGGTGCCGACGTTGAGCCCGTCGGGCCGGGGCCCGATCATGTCCTTGTTGGCCTTGTAGAGGGCCTGCCAGCCGCCCTTGACCCGGTACTTGGCGGCGATCGAGGTCAGTGTCTCGCCCGCCTTCACGATGTGCGTACGGCGGTCCCCGAGCCGGTACCGCTTGGAGCAGTCGGGCCAGGCGCCCCACCCCTGGGTGGTCAGCACCTCCTTGGCCACGGCGATCTGCTCGCTGCGGCTGGCCAGGTCGGCGCGGGGCGCGTACGCCAGTCCGCCGTGCTCCTCCCAGGTGCTCTGGCGGAACTGGAGTCCGCCGTAGTAGTGGTTGCCGGTGTTGGTCGCCCAGTTGCCGCCGCTCTCGCACTCGGCGAGGCAGCTCCACGGCCACTGGGTCGCGGCGCATCCGTAGGGTCCGAAGCCCCGTGCGGACGACGGCGGTCCGCCGGCCTCGCCCGGCCCGGTCGGGTCGGCGACCGCGCCGGACAGCGGGGAGAGGGCGAGCAGCGCGCCGATCACGGCACAGGACAGGGAACGGAATCGAGGCTTCAGCACCCGGTCACCCCATCACCGCCGCCCGCGCGCGCGTGCGTGCCGCGCGGAACGCGGACGGGCCCCACCCGGTCGGGGGACCGGGCGGGGCCCTTTCGCCGCCGCGCCTCCCGTCCGGGCCGCGTACCGCCCGCGTCGGACGGCAGGGCGGCGGACGGCCTTCGTCGGACGGCAGGGCGCCGGACGGCCCGGCGGTGCCGGGCGACGGGTCAGGCCCGGCCGCGGCGGGTCACAGGTTCAGCCGCAGCCCCGGGACGATGAGGTCCGGATCGCCGCCGACGACGGCCCGGTTGGCCGCGTACAGCTGCCGCCAGCCGGTGCCGTGCGCCTCGGCGATGCCGCCGAGGGTGTCCCCGGGCCGCACCACGTAGCTGCCGCCCTTCGAGGCACGGGCGGTGCCCCGGTCGGCGGCCCGCGGCACGTTCCGGTCGGCCTTGCGGGGCTTGGGCGCGGCCTTCACCGCGGACTTGCCCGGTGCGGGTGCGGCGGCCCCCACCGCGGGCGCGCCGCCCGCGGCACCCGCGCGGCGCGAGCAGTGGGGCCACGCGCCCCACCCCTGGGCGCGCTGGACCTTGGTGGCGACGGCTATCTGCTGGGACTTGCTCGCCCGGTCGGCGGTGCGGGCGTACTTGCCGCCGCCGTACGCGCGCCAGGTCCCGGCGGAGAACTGGAGCCCTCCGTAGTAGCCGTTGCCGGTGTTGATGTGCCAGTTGCCACCGCTCTCGCAGCTCGCGATGCGGTCCCACACTCCACGGTCCGCCGCTGCGGCCTGCGGGCCGGTTGCGGCGATCAGCACGAGCGGGGCCACCAGGGCGGCTCCCACCAGCGCTGCGGTCTCACGACGTCGGCCGCCGCGGCGTATCGCACTGGAACATGCGGACATGGATTCCCTCTCGCAGGACCCGGACTCCCCCTCGGCGGTACGGCCGTGCACGCGTCCGGCGTCCACGGGTCCGACTCCGCCCCGCCCGTCGACGTCACGCATCACTTGCTGGCCGTGCCGGTACTCATGCTGGGCGAGTACGAGCGCGGTTCGACAGGGCGTGTCCGAGCGGTGCTCGATGCACACGGCGGTGGAATCTATGAGCCGGGCGCCCCTGCTACAACCGACGCCTTGTCATTCCAGGCCAGTTGCCCATTACCTCCGGTAACGCCCAATTCAGGACACCCACTTGATCGGTCTATTTCATGATTTCTCGACCCGCCGGCGAATTGATCTGTGACCCAGCTCACCGCCACAACTTCCCTGTAGTCAGCAGGCGTTCACGGGGAGTGAGGGCTTCCGCGCTCCGTTTCACCGTCCGCGCCGGATGAGTCGATTCCGTTCGCCCTGGCGCGTGACCCCTGCCACAGATCGCCCGTTGTCTTCTTGAAGCTCCGGGAACCGCCCGGCGCCCGCACCCAGTTCGAGGAGCCACCCGTGTCGCGCATGCTCGACGTCAGCGACGACGTCCGCGCCGAGATCGGCGACGTAGAAGCCGACCGGCTGCTCGCCGGCGAGAACGCCCCCGGCAGTTACGACTGCACCTCCTGCCGCACGCCCGGCGACTCGGCGCAGGAGGCCACCAGCACCGTCCTGTTCGTCGGCGAGGAGACGGCGGTGCTCGCCTTCGCGCACGCCACCTGCATCCCCTCCCAGGTCGTCCCGGTCTCCGAGGAGCAGCTCCAGGGCGCGGTCCGCTCCATCACCGCCAGCCAGGACGGCTCCGGCGAGGGCTCGGTGCCCGAGCAGGCCGTGCTCGGGGTGACCAGCGGCCTCGTCCTCATCGAGGGCGAGCTGCGGCCCGCGCTCGTCGTGGAGCCGACGGCGGCGGTCGCCCGCCCCGGCAACGACAACGGCGACGAGTTCCTGTCCCTCCTCGTCGAGCAGGGCTTCCAGCCCGTCGCCGACCTCCGGTCGGTGCCCGCCGCGCTGCCCGGCTGGTCCGTGCTGCTCGCGATGGGCCAGCTGCACGCCGTGCTGCAGCCGGGGACGGCGGGCGCCGGCCAGGTCGCCTGGTGGCAGGCGCACCGCCCGCTCCAGGTCACCGACGGCTGGCGGACCGCCGCCAACAAGCTCCAGAAGGTCCTGGTGCTGGCCGCCCCGGTCGGCGCGATCGGCCAGCAGCCGCGCGAGGACCTGCTGCGCAACGCCCTCGACAAGGCCGCGGCGAACGGCGTGCTGGTCGCCGCGACGATGCCGCTCGCGGGCACCTGAGCCGCCCCGGCGCCACCGACCGGTCCTTCCGCCCGGCGGGCGCCGGACGGGAGGAGGATGCGCCGGGTCCGTACGCCCGGTACCCGCATCCGACGGGCAGTGGGGTCGTTGGCACGTACGTGCACTCATACGACCCCACTCGCCCGTACCAGAGCCAGATCCCTGCCATGCGGCCGTCCCAGGAGGCCTCGCCGCAGCCCTCGTTCACGCCGATCTACGACGCCCTCTACTCCGAGTACCGCAAGTCCTTCCGCGCCCTGCCGGGCGACCGGACCGGCGAGGAGGAACTCGGCTTCACGGGCTTCGGCACGACGGCGGGCCTGCACCACCAGCACGGTCACGGCGGCCACCACGGGCACCCGCACACGGCTCCGTACAGCCCCTGGCAGAACCTGCACACCCAGCACAACCAAGGGCGGCAGCACGCCGGGAACCACCTTCCCGCCGCACTGCCGCCCGGCCCCCGCAGGGGCTACTGACCCGCTTCCCGCGGGCTACTTCTTGCGGCCGCGCTTCTCGCGCACCCGCACCGACATGTGGATCGGCGTCCCCTCGAAGCCGAACTCCTCGCGCAGCCGGCGCTCCACGAAGCGCCGGTAGCCGGCCTCCAGGAAGCCCGAGGCGAACAGCACGAACCGCGGCGGCTTGGCACCGGCCTGCGTCCCGAACAGGATGCGCGGCTGCTTGCCGCCGCGGACCGGGTGCGGGTGGGCGGCGACCAGCTCGCCGAGGAAGGCGTTGAGGCGGCCGGTGGGCACGCGGGTCTCCCAGCCCTCCAGCGCCGTCTCGATCGCCGGGACCAGCTTCTCCATGTGGCGGCCGGTCTTGGCGGAGACGTTGACCCGGGGGGCCCAGGCGACCTGGCCCAGCTCGGTCTCGATCTCGCGCTCCAGGTAGTAGCGGCGCTCCTCGTCGAGGGTGTCCCACTTGTTGAAGGCGAGCACCAGGGCGCGGCCGGCCTCGACGGCCATCGTCACGATGCGCTGGTCCTGCACGGAGATGGACTCGCTGGAGTCGATCAGGATGACCGCCACCTCGGCCTTCTCCAGGGCGGCGGCGGTGCGCAGCGAGGCGTAGTAGTCGGCGCCCTCCTGGAGGTGCACCCGGCGGCGGATGCCCGCGGTGTCGATGAACTTCCAGGTCGTACCGCCGAGGGTGATCAGCTCGTCGACCGGGTCGCGGGTGGTGCCGGCCAGCTCGTTGACGACGACGCGGTCCTCCTTGGCCACCTTGTTCAGCAGCGAGGACTTGCCGACGTTCGGGCGGCCGATGAGGGCGATGCGGCGGGGGCCGCCGAGCGGGGTGCCGTTGCCGAAGGTCTGCGCGGGGGCCTCGGGGAGGGCCTCCAGGACGGCGTCGAGCATGTCGCCGGTGCCGCGGCCGTGCAGCGAGGAGACGGGGTGCGGCTCGCCGAGGCCCAGCGACCACAGGGACATCGCGTCGGCCTCGCCGGACAGGCCGTCGACCTTGTTGGCGCACAGCACGACGGGCTTCTTGGCCTTGCGGAGCAGCTTGACGACGGCCTCGTCGGTGTCGGTGGCGCCGACGGTGGAGTCCACGACGAAGACGACGGCGTCGGCGGTCTCGATGGCGTACTCGGCCTGGGCGGCGACCGAGGCGTCGAGCCCCAGCACGTCCTGCTCCCAGCCGCCGGTGTCCATCACCTTGAAGCGGCGGCCCGCCCACTCGGCCTCGTAGGAGACGCGGTCGCGGGTGACGCCCGGCTTGTCCTGCACGACGGCCTCGCGGCGGCCGATGATGCGGTTCACCAGGGTCGACTTGCCGACATTGGGGCGGCCGACGACGGCGAGCACGGGAAGGGGGCCGGCGTTCGCCTCGTCGAGGGCGCCCGCGATCTCCTCCGCGTCGAAGCCCTCCTGCGCGGCGAGCTCCATGAACTCCGCGTACTCGGCGTCACCGAGCGCACCGTGCGAGGCGCCCTGCTCGGGTCCGTGCTCGTCGCCGGAGTGGATCTGGTCGTTCATGAAGTCCGTTCCTCATTCATCATCGATGAGCCGCGTTTCGCCGCGGCCCACTACTCAAGTTTCGCCCACCCGCAGGCCGGGCGCTAACGGCCGGTGAGCCGCCTGGCCCCGGCCAGATGCGCGGCCAGCCGCTCCTGGATCCGTACGGTGGCCTCGTCCAGCGCCTTCCTGGTGCGCCTGCCGCTGCCGTCACCGGCCTCGAAAGCGTCGCCGAAGACGACGTCCACCCGGCTGCGCAGCGGGGGCACCCCCGGTATCAGCCGGCTCTTGCGCTCGGCGCCGCCCAGTACGGCGACGGGGACGATGGGCGCCCCCGACCGTACGGCGAAGTACGCGAGCCCGGCGCGCAGCGAGGCGAAGTCGCCCTCGCCGCGCGAGCCCTCGGGGAAGATCCCGAGCACGCCGCCGTCGCTCAGCACCCCCAGCGCGTCGGTGATCGCGCGCCGGTCGGTGCTCGCGCGGTCCACCTTCAGCTGTCCGATGCCGAGCAGGAACGGACCGAGGGGGCCGACGAAGGCCTCCTTCTTGATGAGGAAGTGCACCGGCCTCGGTGCGGTCCCCATCAGCATCGGCCCGTCGATGTTGTGCGCGTGGTTCACGGCGAGGATGACCGGTCCGGAGGCCGGTACCCGCCAGGAGCCCAGGACGCGGGGCTTCCACAGCCCGTACATCAGCCCGATGCCGATGCCCCGGCCGACGGCGGCGCCCCGCAGGGTGGCCACGCCGGGGCGCTGCGTGTCGGTCACTTTCCGGCCCGCTTCTCCTCGACCAGGGTGACGACGCACTCGATGACCTGGTCCAGGGTCAGCTCGGTGGTGTCCACCTCGACCGCGTCGTCGGCCTTGGCCAGCGGGGAGGTCTTGCGGCCGGAGTCGGCCGCGTCCCGCTTGATCAGGGCTTCCTTGGTGGCGGCGACGTCGGCGCCCTTGGTCTCGCCGCTGCGCCGGGCCGCGCGGGCCTCGGCGGACGCGGTGAGGAAGATCTTCAGTCCGGCGTCCGGCAGCACGGTGGTGCCGATGTCCCGGCCCTCGACGACGATGCCGCCCTCGGCGCCGCGGGCGATCTCCCGCTGCAGCTCGGTGATCCGGGTCCGCACCTCGGGAACGGCGCTGACCGCGCTGACCTTCGAGGTCACCTCGGGGGTACGGATCGGGCCGGACGCGTCCACTCCGTCGACGGTGATCGTCGGGGCGGACGGGTCGGTGCCGGAGAGGATCACGGGCTTGGCGGAGGCGGTGGCCACGGCGGCCGTGTCGCTCACGTCGACCCCGTTGGTCAGCATCCACCAGGTGATCGCCCGGTACTGGGCGCCGGTGTCCAGGTAGCTGAGGCCGAGCTTGGCGGCGACGGCCTTGGACGTGCTGGACTTGCCCGTGCCGGAGGGGCCGTCGATGGCGACAATCACTGCTGCCGGGGCGGTCCGGGCGGCGTTTTCCACGGTGTCGGACACCTTCCTGGTACACGGGCGGAGGGAGGCAGGCTGCATCACTGCCAACCATCTACGGTACCGCCTGAATCCCCGACCCCTGACGCCCAGTCCCCCGGGCCGCCCGCACCGCCCGGCGGCCCGCCCCGGCCGCCCGGCGCCACCCGCCGCCGCCCGGGGGCCCGCACGGCCCCGCGCCACCGCCCGGCCGCCGCGACCGCTACCGCGGCCGGCCACGGTGGGGGGCCGTCACCGGCCGCGCCGCCCGACGGCCCGCCACGGACCGCCCGGCCCTCCCCCGGCTACTTCCGCAGTCCCCAGCCGCGTTCCACCAGCGCCCGGGACAGTGCGTCCACCGCCTGCGGGTCCACCATCAGCTGCACGAGTCCGGCCTGCTGCCCGGTCGCGTGCTCGATCCGTACGTCCTCGATGTTGACCCCGGCCTGTCCGGCGTCGGCGAAGATCCGGGCCAGCTGCCCCGGCTGGTCGCTGATGAGCACCGAGACCATCTCGTAGGCGGCCGGCGCGGACCCGTGCTTGCCCGGCACCCGGACGCGTCCCGCGTTGCCGCGCCGCAGCACGTCCTCGATGCCGTCGGCGCCGCCCCGGCGCTTGTCCTCGTCACCGGACTCCATGGCCCGCAGCGACTGCACGGTGTCCGCCAGGTCCTCGGCGACCCCGGCCAGCACGTCGGCGACCGGTCCCGGGTTCGCCGACAGGATCTCCACCCACATCCGGGGGTCGGACGCGGCGATCCGCGTGACGTCCCTGATGCCCTGGCCGCACAGCCGTACCGCCGTCTCGTCGGCCTCCTCCAGCCGGGCCGCCACCATCGACGACACCAGCTGCGGGGTGTGCGAGACGAGCGCGACCGCCCGGTCGTGGGCGTCCGCGTCCATGACGACCGGCACCGCCCGGCACAGCGCCACCAGCTCCAGCGCCAGGTTGAACACCTCGGTCTCGCTGTCCCTGGTCGGCGTCAGCACCCACGGGCGCCCCTCGAAGAGGTCGGCCGAACCGGCCAGCGGCCCGGACTTCTCCTTGCCCGCCATGGGGTGTGTGCCGATGTACGGGGTGAGGTCGCAGCCCAGTTCCAGCAGTTCGCGCCGGGGCCCGCCCTTGACGCTGGCCACGTCGATGTACCCGCGCGCCACGCCCCGGCGCATCGCGTCCGCGAGGGTCGCGGCGACGTGCGCGGGCGGTACGGCGACGATCGCCAGGTCCACCCTTGCGGCGGGCTCCGCGTCGGTCCCGGCGCCGAGCGCCGCGGCCGTGCTCGCCCGGTCCGGGTCGTGGTCGGCGAGGTGGACAGTGACGCCCCGGGCCGCGAGGGCGAGGGCGGCGGACGTACCGATCAGGCCGGTGCCGATGACAAGTGCGGTTCTCACGGGGCGATGTCCTTGCGCAGGGCGGCGAAGTCGCCGGAGCGGAACAGGGTTCAGGAGATCCGCTCAGCCTAATGGGCCCGGCGGCCGAGCCCCCGCCCGCCCGTACGAAGGACTCGGCGGCCCGTACGAAGGACTCGGCAGCCTGCGCGAAGGCCCTGGCGGCACGGGCGAGGGCCCCGGCCGCAGGCGCGAGGGGCCCCGCCCTCGCCCATGACCCGTCCGGCGGTCGGGGCCCCTGCTCAGGCGATCGGCGTCGCCGTCAGAGTTGCTGTTCCTTGATCAGGTCCTCCAGGGAGGCGGCCTGCGGCAGCGAGCCCTGCGGGGTCAGTTTGTCGACCGCCTGCGGCAGTGCCTGCGCCAGTTGGTCGGCGGCCTGCTGGGGGCTCACCCCGGCCTGCTCGGCGGCCTGGGCGAGGGCGTCGTCGGGCAGTGCCTGGGCCACCTCCTCGCCGCTGACCGCCTTGTTGTCGCCGGTGCCCACCCAGGACTCCGCCTGCTCGGCGAGGCCGGACTTCTTGAGCAGGTCCATGAGGCCGTCCAGCGGACTGCCGCCGCCCTCCTTGCCGCCCGCGCCGCCCGCACCGCCGAGGGCGCCGATGAGCGAGCCGAGGATGTTCCCCGCGCCACCGCCGGAACCGGGGTTTCCGCCGCCGAGAAGGCCGCCGAGAAGACTGCCGAGGTCGTTGCCCGCCATGGTCCTGCCTTTCGCGAGGCTTCCCCGGACGCTTCGAGCGGCGCCCGCGGCGAAGCCGGGGGCGGGTCCGGTCACGGACCCGTCGGACTCGTTCAATCTCGCCCAGATGGCGTCATGCTGCCACTCAGCCCGATCCGCCCCACCTGTCCGGGCCGCCCTGTCCGGTCTGTCCTGACTATGGACGGCGGGGCCCGGGGTCCGCTTGCATGGTGGGTCCGGCGCCGCCTACCCGGAGCCGGCGGGGAGGCCCCCAATGAAACGATCCGGTCCCCTCTACACACTGCTCGCGGGTCTGCTCCTGGCCGCCGTCATGCTGTCGCTCAACGCGACGACGGGCACGAGGAGTTCGGGCTACGGAGGCGGCGGCGCGGCCTCCGCGTCACCGGCGCCGGACCCGGCGGCGCCCCCCGGCCGGACCCCGGCCCCCAAGGTTCCGTCCGCCTCGGCCGCGCCGACCGCCCCGGCGCCCTCGGCCTCCGCTCCCGAGCGCGTCTACGCGGGCCGCACCGACGACGACGGGGCGGCCGTGTCCGTCTCCGTACGGGACCGGCGGGCGGTGGCGTACTACTGCGACGGCCGCACCCGCGAGTCCTGGCTCAAGGGCGACGTCAAGGACGACGGCAGCATGCGGCTGACCGGCAGGAACGGCGCCGAGCTGACCGCGGTCACCCGTGCGGGCGAGATCACCGGCGAGGTCGCGGTCGCCGGCCGCAGGCAGGACTTCACCGCCGCCGGGGCCAACCGGCCCTCCGGCCTCTACCGCGCCACCAACGAGGTGCGCGGCGCCAGGATCGACGGCGGCTGGATCGTCCTCCAGGACGGCCGCCAGGTCGGCATCGTCACCCGCGACGGCAAACCGTCCGCCGCCCCCGTACTCGACCCGGCCACCGGCACCGCGGTCGTCGACAACGCGCGGCTGACGGCCCGCCCCGTGGCCCCGTAGCCCGCCCGAGCCGCCGGCGTCCCCGAGCGACATCCAGGGAGTGACCCCGAGATGAGCAACGTCGACCCCAACGCCCCGACCGCCTCGTTCCCCGCCCCCTCCGCCGGCCACGCCCGCCCCGGCCCGGCCCGGTGGATCCTCCCGGTGCTGGTCGCCGCCGCCGTCGCGGTCGCCCTCGGGGCGTACGGCAGGATCCACGACCCGGCCGGAACGGCGTTCAACCTCGCCGGGTTCAGCAGCACCGGCGCGGTGAAGTCCTGGCTGGCGACGGGGGCCTTCGTGCTCGCGGTCGCCCAGCTCGTGCTGGCGCTGGCCATGTACGGCAGGCTGCCGGGCGTGCGCGGCACCCCGGGGCTGGCCGCCGCGCACCGCTGGACGGGCCGGGCCGCGTTCCTGCTCGCGGTGCCGGTGGCCGTGCACTGCCTCTACGGGCTGGGATTCCAGACCTTCGGCAGCCGGGTGATGTGGCACTCTCTGGCGGGCTGCTTCTTCTTCGGGGCGTTCAGCGCCAAGATGCTGCTGCTGCGCACGGAACGGCTGCCCGGCTGGCTGCTGCCGGTCGTGGGCGGCCTGGTCTTCACCGCCCTGACGGTGATCTGGCTGACGTCGGCGCTGTGGTTCTTCCGTACGTTCGGCCTCACCACCTGACCCACCTCCTCCGTCAAGCGTCACCCGTCCAAGGAGCCAATCCCATGCACGCACCCACCACCCGGCGGACGGTCCTCGCGGCGGCGGCCGGCACGGCGGCCGTCCTGGCCGCCGGCTGCACCAAGTACGGCGAGGAGAAGAAGCCCCCGGCCGAGACCGCGCCGCCCGCACCCGTACCGACGTCCTCCGGCGGGCAGCAGCCGCCCAAGCCCGCCCCGCTGGCCGCCACCTCGGAGATCCCGGTGGGCGGCGGGAAGGTCTTCAAGGACGCCAAGGTGGTCGTCACCCAGCCCGAGGCGGGCAGCTTCAAGGCCTTCTCCGCGATCTGCACCCACCAGGGCTGCACGGTCGCCGACGTCTCCGGCGGCACCATCAACTGCCCCTGCCACGGCAGCAAGTACCGGGTGGCGGACGCCTCGGTGGCGGCCGGCCCGGCCCCGCAGCCGCTCCCGCCGCGCGCGATCACGGTGGAAAGCAATTCGATTCGGCTGGCCTGATTGGCCACAATCCCGGTATGACCAGCTCCCCCGCGCAGGAAACCGCGGACACCCTCGTCCGGGACCACTCCGTCTACTCCTGCGTCATGGGCTCGCGCGCGTTCGGCCTGGCGACCGAGGACAGCGACACGGACGTACGGGGCGTCTTCGTGGCGCCCACCCCGCTGTTCTGGCGCTTCGAGAAGCCCCCGACGCATCTGGACGGCCCGGCTCCGGAACAGTTCTCCTGGGAGCTGGAGCGCTTCTGCGAACTGGCCCTGCGCGCCAACCCCAACGTCCTCGAAGTGCTGCACTCGCCGCTCCCGCTCCACGTGGACGACACCGGCCGCGAACTCCTCTCGCTGCGCCCCGCGTTCCTCACCCGCCAGGCCCTGTCCACCTTCGCCGGGTACGCGGCGAGCCAGCGCAGGAAGCTGGACGCGGACGTGCGCCAGTACGGCGCCCCGCGCTGGAAGCACGCCATGCACCTGCTGCGGCTCCTGGCGAGCGGCCGGGACCTTCTCCGTACGGGTGAACTGACCCTGGACGTGGGCGCAGACCGCGAGGAACTGCTCGCAGTCAAGCGCGGCGAGGTGGCCTGGCCGCGGATCGAGCGCCGGCTGGAGCGGCTGCTCGCGGAGGCCACCGAGGCGGAGTCCACCAGCCCGCTGCCCGCGCTCCCCGACCGCGCCCGGGTGGAGGACTTCCTGTTCCGCACCCGCCGCAGGTCGGCCCTGACGTACGAGGGCAGCCAGTAGCCCAGGGAGGCGGCAGGGGCGTGCCGGGCCGGCCCGCCCCGTACCGCCCGCTCACTCGCCCCGGTCCCACTCCTCCCCCAGCCCCACCAGTTCCCCCCGGTACTCGATCCGCTCCACCCACGCCTGCGGCCAGGCCGCCGCGCCCAGGTGGGCGCCCGCGAAGGCGCCGGCCAGGCAGGCGATCGAGTCCGAGTCGCCCCTGGTGCAGGCCGCCCGGCGCAGGGCCGTGAGCGGCTGCTGGGGGAACATCAGGAAGCACAGCAGCGCCGTCGCCAGCGCCTCCTCCGCGATCCAGCCGTCCCCAGTCACCAGGCACGGGTCGGTCTCGGGCGAGTGCGCCGGGTCGCGCAGGACCGCCGCCAGCCGCTCCAGCACGGCCAGGCACTCCTCCCAGCCCCGCGCGATGAAGTCCTCGGGCGTCGCGTCGTCCGCGTACGTCCACAGGTCGCCGAGCCAGCGGTGGTGGTAGCGCGTCCGGTTCTCCAGCGCGTACGACCTCAGCCGGCCGACCAGACCGGCCGGTTCCGTCCCCTGGGCGAGCAGGAACACCGCACAGGCGGTGAGGTCGGCGGCGGCGAGAGCGGTCGGGTGTCCGTGCGTCAGCGCCGCCTGGAACTGGGCGATCCCGGCCCGCTCCGCCTCGCCGAGCCCCGCCACCAGGCCCACCGGGGCCACCCGCATGTTCGCCCCGCAGCCCTTGGAGTCGATCTGCGAGGCCTTCTGCCAGGGCAGGTCGCTGTCGAGGAGCCGGCAGGCGACCAGGCAGGTGCGGCCCGGCGCGCGGTTGTTCTCCGGCGAGTGGTACCAGTCCACGAACTCCTCGCGCACCGGCCGCTCCAGCCGCTGCGGTCCCAGCGGCCCGCGCGCCGCGGCGGCCCGCAGGCCCCGCCCGAGGGCGAGCGTCATCTGGGTGTCGTCGGAGACGAAGGCCTTCGAGGGCAGTTCCATCTCGCGCCAGGGCCCGCACTTGGCGAGGATCGAGGGAACGTCGTTGAACTCGGTCGGAAACCCGAGCGCGTCCCCGAGGGCGAGCCCGAGCAGGGACCCCGTGGCTGCCTGCTTCGTACGTGTCGTCATGCGGATGTCCCCTCGCTCGTCGTGTCCTTCGCCCCGGCCGGTGCCGCGGGCCGCTGCTCCGGCGCTCCGGCGGGCGTCTCGGCGGGCCGCAGCAGCGGCGGATGCAGCACCGCCCCGGCCCCCGCCCGGTCCGCGCCGCCCGCCCGGTAGAGGGCCGCGGGCTTCCCGCGCCCCCCGGTGCGCCGCGGCGCACCGCCGACCGGTTCGACGAACCCGGCCGCCGCCAGCACCTTGCGCCGGAAGTTGGGGCGGTCCAGCGGCACGCCCCACACCGTCTCGTACACCTGCTGGAGCTCGCCGAGCGTGAACTCGGGCGGGCAGAAGGCCGTCGCGAGCGCCGTGTACTCCAGCCTGTCGCCGATCCGGCGCCCCGCGTCGGCCAGGATCCGCCCGTGGTCGAAGGCGAGCGTCTGCTCCCGGTCGGCCGGCACCCACTGGGCCTCCGCCGCGTCCCCGCCGCCGCGCGGCTCCGGCAGATCCGGTACGAGCGCGGCGAAGGCCACCGACACCACCCGCATCCGGGGGTCCCGGCCGGGGTCGCTGTAGGTCCGCAGCTGCTCCAGGTGCAGTCCGGCGGCGCCGTCCCGGGTGAGCCCGGTCTCCTCCGCCAGCTCCCTCAGCGCGGCCTGCTCGGCGGACTCCTTCGGCAGTACGAAGCCGCCGGGCAGCGCCCACCGGCCCGCGTACGGCGCCTGTCCGCGCCGTACCAGCAGCACGTGCAGCCGCGCCTCGCGGACCGTGAAGACCGCGAGGTCGACGGTCACCGCGAAGGGTTCGAACGCCCCCGGGTCGTAGTCGTCGAGTTCCGTGTGCACACCGCCCCACCCCTTCAATAGTCAGGTTGACTATAAATGGGTGCCCGGGACCCCGCAAGGGGTGTCGGGGAGCGGGGCGGCGCGGGAACGGCAAAAAGCCCGCGCCCGGTCCCCCTGCCTCGGAAGGCGGGGGACCGGACGCGGGCGTCGCGCCGGGGGCCGCTGGCGATGCGGCCCGGGAGGGCAGGCCCTAGAGGCCGACCTCCTTCATCAGCATGCCGACCTCGGTGTTGGTGAGGCGGCGCAGCCAGCCGGACTTCTGGTCGCCCAGCGCGATCGGCCCGAAGGAGGTGCGCACCAGGCGCTCGACCGGGAAGCCGGCCTCGGCCAGCATCCGGCGGACGATGTGCTTGCGGCCCTCGTGGAGGGTCACCTCGACCAGGTAGTTCTTGCCGGTGTTCTCCACGACCCGGAAGTGGTCGGCGCGGGCGTAGCCGTCCTCCAGCTCGATGCCGTCCTTGAGGCGCTTGCCCAGCTCGCGCGGGAGCGGCCCCTGGATGGCGGCGAGGTAGGTCTTCTTCACGCCGTACTTGGGGTGGGTGAGGCGGTGCGCCAGCTCGCCGTGGTTGGTGAGCAGGATGATGCCCTCGGTCTCGGTGTCGAGACGGCCCACGTGGAACAGCCGCGTCTCACGGTTGTTCACGTAGTCGTTGAGGTTCTGGCGGCCGTCCGGGTCGCCCATCGTCGCGACGACGCCCGCGGGCTTGTTCAGCGCGAAGAACAGGTGCGACTGGGCGGCCACGGTCAGGCCGTCGACCTTGATCTCGTCCTTGTGCGGGTCGACCCGCATGCCCTGCTCGACGACGATCTTGCCGTTGACCTCGACCCGGGCCTGGTCGATCAGCTCCTCGCAGGCGCGCCGCGAGCCCATGCCGGCACGGGCGAGGATCTTCTGCAGCCGCTCGCCCTCCTGCTCGGCGCCGGGGAAGGTCTTGGGGAGCTTCACGTCGGGCTTGCCCGCGTAGCGGTCCCGGTTGCGCTGCTCGATCTTGGCGTCCAGCTCGCGCGGGCGGGAGGCACCGGCGTTGAAGTTGCCGCGACGGCCGGGCTTCTGGGGGTTCTGCGGGGACTTCGGGCCGCCCTTGGCGCCGCCGCGCGCGGACGCGCCCCGGCCGCTGCGCGGACCCTCGTGGGTGGCGGAGGGGCCGACGTCGTAGCGCCGCTCCTCGGGACGGGGCCGGCGCGGGCGCTGCTCGCGCTCGTCGTCACGGCCGCCGTAGCCGCCCTCACGGCCGCCCTCACGGCCGCCACCGGTGCCGCGGCCACCGCCGAAGCCCTCCCGGCCGCCACCGGAGCCGCCGCGCCCGCCGCCGGAGCCACCGCGGCCACCGCCGCCGAAGCCGCCCCGGCCGCCGCCGCCCGCCGAGCCCGAACCGGAGCCCGCGCCCCGGCCACCGCCGCCCGCGCCGCCGCGCCCGCCACCCGCAGGGCCGCGTCCGTTGCCCGCACCCCGCTGGTTGCGGTCGTTGCCGCCGCTGCTGCCGCTGTTCCTGCCGTTGCTTCGCATCAAAAATCCGTCTTGTCGTCGTCTGCGTCGGTGTCCGGGGCGTCCGGATCGAACGACGGCACACCCTCTTGCGTCTCGGACTCGATCGCGTCCGCCTCGGGGAGGAAGGGAGCGAGCTCCGGGAGCTCGTCCAGGCCTCGCAGGCCCATCCGCTCCAGAAAGTAGTTCGTCGTCCTGTACAGGATCGCACCTGTTTCGGGTTCCGTGCCCGCCTCCTCGACCAGACCCCGCTGGAGGAGGGTGCGCATGACCCCGTCGCAGTTCACTCCGCGTACGGCCGAAACCCTGGACCGGGACACCGGCTGGCGGTACGCGACGACCGCCAGGGTCTCCAGGGCCGCCTGGGTGAGCCGCGACTGCTGGCCGTCCAGTACGAAGGCCTCGACCGCCGCCGCGTACCGGGCGCGCGAGTAGAACCGCCAGCCGCCCGCCACCAGCCGCAGCTCGAAGCCGCGGCCCTGCACGGTGTACTCGTCGGCCAGCGCCCGCAGCGCGTCGGCGACCTCCCGCTCGGACCGCCCCAGGACCTTCGCCAGGTGCGCGGCGCTCGCGGGCTCGTCCACCACCATCAGCACGGCCTCCAGGGCCCCGCCGAGGTCCTCCGTCCCGAGACCCGCCGCGGCCGGCTCCGCCCGCTCGCTCACTCCTTCTCCTCCACCACGAGATCGAATTCCCCGGTCACCACCGGGTCGCCGGACTCCCCGCCGGTCCAGGTCACGGTCAGCTCGCCCAGCGCCTCCGGCTGGTCGAGGGCGACGGCCTTCTCCCGGTACAGCTCCAGCAGCGCCAGGAAGCGGGCCACCACCGTCAGGGTGTCCGGGGCGTCGCCCACCAGTTCCTGGAAGCCGGCCGTCCCGCGCTTCCTGAGCAGCTCCACCACCACGCCCGCCTGCTCCTGCACGGACACCAGCGGCGCGTGGATGTGGTCCACGTACACCTCGGGCTTCGCCCTCGGCTGCATGGCCTTGACCGCCAGTCGCGCGAAGCCCTCCGCCCCGATGCTGATGACCACCTCCGGCAGCAGTTCGGCGAGCCGGTCCTCCAGCCCCACGGTCCGCGCGAACCGCCGCCCCTCGGCGTCCCACCGCTCCTCGAAGATCCCCGCGATCCGTTTGTACGCCCGGTACTGCAGCAGCCGCGCGAAGAGCAGGTCCCGCGCCTCCAGCAGCGCCAGGTCCGCCTCGTCCTCGACCTCGGCGGCGGGCAGCAGCCGGGCGGTCTTGAGGTCGAGCAGGGTGGCGGCGACGACCAGGAACTCGGTCGTCTGGTCCAGGTCCCAGTCGGCGCCCATGGCCCGGATGTGCGCCATGAACTCGTCGGTGACCTTCGACAGCGCCACCTCGGTGACGTCCAGCTTGTGCTTGGAGATCAGCTGGAGCAGCAGGTCGAAGGGTCCCTCGAAGTTCGCCAGCCGGACGGTGAACCGCCCGTCCCCCGCCGCTTCGGCGGCCCCGGCCCCGTCCGGCCCGGCCGCCGCGGGCTCCGCGACGGGTTCCGGCGCCTGCGGTACGGGGTCGTTCCCGTCCTGGGGTACGAGGTCGTTCCCGTCCTGCGGTACGGGGTCCACATCGGCCGGTGCCGGGATCTCCGGGGCTGCGGACGCCGCCGCCCCCGGCCCGCGCCCCAGCGGGCGGCGGCGCAGGGGGCGGCCGGAGAAGTCCTCGGACGGCGTGGACGGCATCAAGAAGGGTCCTGGTGAAGCGCGGAAGGGCGGGAGGGGGCCAGCCGCGAGGCTACCCCCGCACCGCTCAGCGCCCGCGCAGGCGCCGTACCAGAATGCTCGCGTCGCCCCGCGACTCCAGGTCGGCGAGTACGACGGCGACCGCCTCGCGGACGATCCGTCCGCGGTCGACGGCGAGCCCGTGCTCGCCGCGCAGGACGAGGCGGGCGTGCTCCAGGTCCATGAGCTCCTCGGCGGAGACATAGACGGTGATCTTCTCGTCGTGCCGCTCCCGGCCGCTGGGCCGCCGGTTGGCGCCCCGGCCGCCCCGACGGCGGGGCTGGGCCCCGGAGGCCGCCTGCGCGCCGCCACGGGCCGCCCCGGGGGCCTCCTGGGCCCGGTTGGCGGCGGCCTTCGCGGCGGCGGTCGCGGACCCGGGCCCGGCCGGAGCCGGAACGGTTCCCTCCGCTCCCCTGGTGCGCTGCTGCCCCGCCGCGTCGGCGGCGGCGCCGTGCTCGGTGGCCGCGGCGTCCGGGTCGGCCTCCGGAGCGGCGTCCGCGGCGGGTTCCCCCGCGGGCGCCGGCACCCGGGCCGCCTCACCGTTGGCGCCGGACCTCCGGGCGGAGGACTGCAGGCCCATCCCCCCGGTCGTACGGAACAGCTCGTCGGCCCCCGGCAGACTCACTCGGCGTGACACCGGGCGAGCACCTCCCTGGCGAGCTGGCGGTAGGCGGCGGCACCGACGGAGTTCGAGGCGTACGTGGTGATGGGCTCACCGGCGACCGTGGTCTCCGGGAAGCGCACCGTACGGCCGATGACCGTGTGGTAGACGTGGTCGTCGAACGCCTCGACCACGCGCGCGAGGACCTCACGGCTGTGCACCGTGCGCGAGTCGTACATCGTCGCGAGGATGCCGTCGAGCTCCAGGTCGGGGTTGAGCCGCTCCTGGACCTTCTCGATCGTCTCGGTCAGCAGCGCCACACCGCGCAGCGCGAAGAACTCGCACTCCAGCGGCACGATCACCTTGTGGGCGGCCGTCAGCGCGTTCACCGTGAGCAGGCCGAGCGAGGGCTGGCAGTCGATCACGATGTAGTCGTAGTCGTTCATCAGCGGCTTCAGCGCCCGCTGGAGCGTCGACTCGCGGGCGACCTCGCTGACCAGCTGCACCTCGGCGGCGGACAGGTCGATGTTGCTGGGCAGCAGGTCCATGTTCGGAACGGCCGTCTTCAGCAGCACCTCGTCGGCCGCCATGCCCCGCTCCATGAGCAGGTTGTAGACCGTGAGGTCGAGCTCCATCGGGTTCACCCCGAGGCCGACCGACAGGGCTCCCTGCGGGTCGAAGTCGACGAGCAGGACACGGCGTCCGTACTCGGCGAGGGCGGCGCCCAGGTTGATGGTCGAGGTCGTCTTGCCGACCCCGCCCTTCTGGTTGCACATCGCGATGATCTTTGCCGGGCCGTGATCGGTCAGCGGTCCGGGGATCGGGAAGTACGGCAGCGGCCGTCCGGTCGGGCCGATCCGCTCACGGCGCTGGCGGGCAGCGTCGGGGGCGAGGGTGGCCGCGTACTCGGGGTCGGGCTCGTACTCGGCGTCGGGATCGTAGAAGTGCCCCTGGGACACCTCGTCGAAGTCGGCGAAGCCGGTGGTGGACTTATCGCCACTCTGGTCGCCGGCCATGGCGTTCACGTGTAGGCCGTCCATGCTCTGGTGGGATGTCGTCGTCATGTGCTGATGGGTGGCGAAGGTGCGGACCGCGACCGAGCCGACAGCTTCGAGCCCTGTAGGGCTCTGGCCCTGCGCAGGCGTTCCCGGTTGACCACCCCCGGGAGTAAATGTCGACTCATTCACAAGTCGTCTTACCTCCTTGGGACGTGACCAGGAAACATATCGATAGGTCAGCGTGGCACCATGCCGACGGTGGCCGACTCTATGGCGTGTCACCGCTCCGCAGCAACACAATCCGCCGGACCCGGGTCGATGTGTCGGCAACCGAACACCTCGCTGTCAAGGGTGCGCGGGGGTGCAAGCGAAGCACGCGAGCCGGATTTCACAGGTACGCGAAACGGTTAAAAGGGTTACGTTCGCGACGAGTTGAACGAGTGCCGCAAAGCACCCGGACGCGCGTCCGGCCGGACCTCGCTGGGCAAGGTCCGGCCGGGCACGTGATGTTGACGACGCCTGTTGACGCGTCAGCCGAGGAGGGTGCTCAGCTCGACGTGCGGCAGCTCGTGCGCCTCGGCCACCTCGCGGTAAACAACCTGGCCGTCATGGGTGTTGAGACCCTTGGCGAGGGCGGCGTCGCGGCGCAGCGCCTCGACCCAGCCGCGGTTCGCGAGCTCCACGATGTACGGCAGCGTGGCGTTGGTCAGCGCGTAGGTCGAGGTGTTCGGAACGGCGCCCGGCATGTTGGCCACGCAGTAGAAGACCGAGTCGTGGACCTTGAAGGTCGGCTCGGCGTGCGTGGTCGGGTGCGAGTCCTCGAAGCAGCCGCCCTGATCAATTGCAATGTCGACAAGTACACTTCCGGGCTTCATCTTGGCGACGAGCTCGTTGGTGACCAGCTTCGGGGCCTTGGCGCCCGGGATCAGGACCGCGCCGATGACGAGGTCGGCCTCGACGACGGCCTTCTCCAGCTCGAAGGCGTTGGAGACGATCGTCTGCACCTTGGTGCCGAAGATCTTGTCGGCCTCGCGCAGCTTGTTGATGTCGCGGTCGAGCAGGGTCACGTGGAAGCCCATGCCCACCGCGATCTGGGTGGCGTTCCAGCCGGAGACGCCGCCGCCGATGACGACGGCCTTGCCGGCCGCCGTGCCGGGGACGCCGCCGGGCAGCACGCCGCGGCCGCCGACCTGGCGCATCAGGTGGTAGGCGCCGACCTGCGGGGCGATCCGGCCCGCGACCTCGGACATCGGGGCGAGCAGCGGGAGCGCGCGGTTCGCGGTCTCGACCGTCTCGTACGCGATGGCGGTGGTACCGGACTCCAGCAGCGCGTCCGTGCACTCGCGGGAGGCGGCGAGGTGCAGGTAGGTGAAGAGGGTCTGGTCCTTGCGGAGGCGGTGGTACTCCTCGGCGATCGGCTCCTTGACCTTCAGCAGCAGGTCGGCCGTGGCCCAGACCTCGTCGGCGGTGTCGAGGATGCGCGCACCGGCCGAGACGTACTCGCCGTCCGTGATCGAGGAGCCGAGACCGGCGTCCTTCTCGATGACGACCTGGTGGCCGTGGCGCACGAGCTCGTGCACGCCGGCCGGGGTGATGGCCACGCGGAACTCGTTGTTCTTGACCTCGCGGGGGATGCCGACCTTCACGTCGATCACGGTCCTTGAATTCAGGGGATGAAACGGGGCAATGCCATACATACCCAGGGTAGACAGGCATACCTGGGGAACGCCGCAGATCCATGCGGCAGAGCCAGTCTAATGAAGGATTTCCAGCTGTCTAGCCTTACAAAGCATCAACCTCGCGCAGATGCGCTGCGGATTTCGTAGGCTGGAACCTCTTCTTCCATTAGTCTCTCCGCAGCGCTGCGGTGCAGCCGGGCCGCCGTCGGGTCGCCGAGCCGGTCGAGGGTGTCGGCGAGCCGCAGCCGCAGCGCCGCCTGGAGCCGCACCTCACCGGCCTGCCGGGCCCACTCGACCGCCTCCTGGCAGGTCCGCAGCGATTCCTCCGGGTGCCCCGCGTACTCCTGGACCCGGGCCATCTCGCTCAACGCCCTTGCGTGGCCCGGGAGATCACCGAGCCGCCGCAGTCCGGCCGCCGCCGCCCGCCAGTCGCGCAGCGCGTCCCCGTAGCGGCCGGCGTAGGTGTGCACCGCGCCGAGCCGCCCGTACAGCCGGGCGCCGTCCTCGTGCTCACCGCGCGCGAGCCGCTGGGCGAGGGCCCGGCCGTACCAGTCGGCGGCCCGGGGATAGTCCCCCATCTCCTGGTACGTGCCGCCTACGGATTCCATCGCGCGGACCGTGGCGTAGGGGTCCCTGGCCGTCCGTCCGGCGTCCAGCGCCGCCCGGTAGCGGGTCAGCGCCTCCCGGGTGCGGCCGGTCCGCGCGTCCAGGTCCGCGAGGTTCAGCAGCGCCGCGGCCTTCTCCCGGTGCAGGTCGCGCCGCTCCGCGACGTCCAGCACCAGGCGGTGCAGCCCGTACAGCTCGGGCGCGGCGTCCTCGGTGCCCCGGTGTGCCACCAGCGCCCGCACCAGGGCCGCCACCAGCCGGCGGGCCAGCGTGTCCAGCTCGCCGTCGCCGACCGCGGTGCGGGCCGCCGCGAGCAGCGCGGGCTGCCTGGCCCGCAGCCACGCGGCGGCGGCCGGGGCGTTCGCGAAGCGCAGCGCGCGCGGCAGTCCGGCGAGCTTCTTGCGGGCCGGGGAGCCCTCCGGCTCGGTGACCGCCCGGCACGACTGGAGCTGCCGCACGGTCCGCTCCAGCATCCGGGCCCGCGCCAACTGCCGCTCGGACGGCCGGTCCTGGGACTCCGTCAGCGCGAGCAGGAGCGGCGCCAGGCACCCCGGCACCTGGTACTGCTCCCCCGCCGGGTGCAGCAGTCCGCGCACCGCGAAGTCGTCGAGGGTGCTCTGCGCCGCCGAGACCGAACAGCCGGCCAGCGCGGAGGCGGTGTGCGCGTCGGCGAGTCCCGCGGGGGCCAGCGCGAGCAGTCGCAGTATCCGCGCGGCGGGCAGCGGCAGCGAGTCGTGGACCAGCCGGAACGCCCGCACCAGCGGGGCGGGCCCGTGCGCCTGGAAGGGGTCCTCGGGCAGGTCCCGCAGGTGTTTGGTGACATCCGCCACGGAGGACTTGGGCCGGGCCGCGAGCCAGCCGCCGACCAGGACCAGGGCCGCGGGCTGGCCGCCGCACTCCTCGGCGAGCGTGTCGGCGGCGGTCGGGTCGACGGTGATCCTCACCTTTCCGGTGAGGTGCGCGAGCAGGGCGACGGCGGACGCGGTGTCCAGCCCGCCGAGCGTGCAGGGCCGTACGTCGACGATGCCGGTGAGCGGCCCTTGGGAGGTGGCGACGACCAGGCAGTCCGGGTTGTCCGGAAGCAGCGGGTCCACCTGTTCGGCGTCGGCCGCGTCGTCCAGCACCAGCAGGACCCGGCGCACCGCCAGCGCCTCGCGCACCATTTCGGCCAGGGTGTCCGCGTCGGCGCCGGGCGGGCCGGTGATCCCCAGCTCGCCCAGCAGGTCGCGGGCGGTCTCCTCGGTGGGGACGGGCGCGCCGCCGGGGTCGGTCAGCCGGGCCCGCAGCGCGCCGTCCGGGTAGTCGGCGGCGACGGAGCGTGCCAGTTCCTCGGCGAGCGCGGTGCGCCCGGAGCCGGGGCGTCCGGCGATCAGCAGGACGCGGGCCCTGGGCACTTTGCGGCCGGTCAGGGTGTCGAGGCCGGTGCGCGCGATGTCCGCGCGCAGCTCCTTCAACTCCCGTCGCCTGCCGAAGAATTCACCGGTGGCCCAGTCATGGGCCGAACCCGCCGCGGGGGTGGTCGCAGTGACCGCCGCCGCACCGCCGATGTCCACCGCCTGATCCGTCACGGGCCACGCTCCCGTCCGCCTGCGCACCGATCCCCGTCGCGATTGCGGTCGGGGATTCGAGCCTAGTTCACGCTCTGCGACGGAATGAGGGGAGCGCGGCGGAGACGTCCCCCGATCGGATCAGCAGTTTTTACGACCGGTGGCGGACGGCCGGGGGCAGGCGGGCGGGGCGCGGTCCGCTCAGAACGGCCGTGCGGGCCACGGCGCCTCCGCCGGGCGCAGCGTGTCGGGCCCGTCGCCCGCCAGCACCGCGGCGAGCGCCAGCACACCGGTGGTCAGGCAGTTGTTGTGCAGCTCACCGGCGAGCACCCCGCGCACCAGTTCCGCCAGCGGTACCCGCGCGTGCTCCATGTCGGCCTCCTCCTCGGACACCTCGAAGCGCTCGCCGGTCGCCTCCGACAGGTCCCGCGCGAGGAAGATCCGTACCGCTTCGTCGGAGCCGCCGGGCGAGGTGTAGATGTCGGCGAGCACCCGCCAGTCCCCCGCCTTGACGTGCGCCTCCTCGTACAGCTCGCGCTGGGCGGCGTGCAGCGGGTTCTCGCCGGGCACGTCGAGGAGCCCGGCCGGGATCTCCCAGAGCTTGTGCCGCACCGGGTGGCGGTACTGGCTGAGGACCACCACGCGCCCCTCGTCGTCGAGTGCGAGGACGGCCACCGAGCCGGGGTGGACCTGGTAGTCGCGGCTCGCGACGGACCCGTCGGGCATCGCGACGCGGTCGGTGCGGACGCTGGTCTTGGCCCCCTCGAACGGGGTCACCGAGTCGGTGATCCGCCACTCCTGGGGGGTGTCCTTGATCGCCACGTGCGTCCTCCTGAACACAAAGAAACCGGGGCGAAGGCCTGGAAAGGCCTTCACCCCGGCAACCGTAACGCCTGTTCCCCCAGGGGGAACTACTTGCCCTGCTGGCGCTCCACGGCGGCCTTCACCAGGCCGGCGAAGAGCGGGTGCGGGCGGGTCGGACGGGAGCGCAGCTCCGGGTGCGCCTGGGTGGCGACCAGGTAGGGGTGCACCTCGCGCGGGTACTCGACGTACTCGACGAGCTTGTTGTCCGGGGAGGTGCCGGAGAAGACGATTCCGGCCTTCTTCTCCAGCTCGGCGCGGTAGGCGTTGTTGACCTCGTAGCGGTGGCGGTGGCGCTCGTCGACGTACTGCTCGTCGCCGTAGACCTCGCGGACGATGGAGCCCTCGGCGAGCTTGGCCGGGTAGAGGCCGAGCCGCATGGTGCCGCCCAGGTCGCCCGCGCCCTCGACGTACGCGAGCTGCTCCTCCATGGTGGAGATCACCGGGTGGGCGGTGGCGGCGTCGAACTCGGTGGAGTTGGCGTCCTCGATGCCGGCCAGGTTGCGGGCCGCCTCGATGACGATGCACTGCAGGCCCAGGCAGAGTCCGAGCAGCGGGACCTTGTTCTCGCGGGCGTACTGGATGGCGCCGACCTTGCCGGTGACGCCGCGCTCGCCGAAGCCGCCGGGGATGCAGATCGCGTCGACGTCGCCGAGCTGCTTCTGGGCCTCGGCCGGGGTCTTGCAGTCGTCGGAGGTGACCCACTTGACCTTGACGCGCGCCTTGTTGGCGAAGCCGCCGGCCCGGATGGCCTCGGTCACCGAGAGGTAGGCGTCGGGCAGGTCGATGTACTTGCCGACGAGTGCGACGGTGACCTCGTGGTTCGGGTTGTGGACGCGGTCCAGGAGGTCCTCCCAGACGGTCCAGTCCACGTCGCGGAACGGCAGGTCCAGCTTGCGGACGACGTAGGCGTCCAGGCCCTCGGTGTGCAGCACCTTGGGGATGTCGTAGATCGACTTGGCGTCGATGGCGGCGACCACGGCGGCCTCGTCGACGTCGCACATCAGCGAGATCTTGCGCTTGATGGCGGTCGGGACCTCGCGGTCGGCGCGCAGCACGATCGCGTCCGGCTGGATGCCGATGTTGCGCAGGGCGGCGACCGAGTGCTGGGTCGGCTTGGTCTTCAGCTCGCCCGAGGGGCCGATGTAGGGGAGCAGCGAGATGTGCACCACGAAGACATTGTCGCGGCCGACCTCGTGGCGGACCTGGCGGACGGTCTCCAGGAAGGGCAGCGACTCGATGTCGCCGACGGTGCCGCCGACCTCGGTGATGACGACGTCGACGTCGTCGGTGGCCATGCGGCGGATGCGGTGCTTGATCTCGTTGGTGATGTGCGGGATGACCTGCACGGTGTCACCGAGGTACTCGCCGCGGCGCTCCTTGGCGATGACGGTGTTGTAGACCTGGCCGGTGGTGACGTTGGCCGAACCGTCGAGGTCGACGTCGAGGAAGCGCTCGTAGTGGCCGATGTCCAGGTCGGTCTCGGCGCCGTCGTTGGTGACGAACACCTCGCCGTGCTGGAAGGGGTTCATCGTGCCGGGGTCGACGTTGAGGTACGGGTCGAGCTTCTGCATGGTGACGCGCAGGCCGCGGGCCTTCAGGAGCGCACCGAGGCTGGAGGCAGTCAGACCCTTGCCGAGGGAGGAGGCGACACCCCCGGTGACGAAGATGTGCTTGGTCGTCGAGGATTTGGGCTGCATGGCCAAGACGGGGCTCCCGTGGTCGCGAGGTGAGGGTGCGTTTCCGGCCTCCCCACCGGCACACATCGGTGGATTCACCGGTGATTTCGGGGGGCGCCGTCGCTGCGGTTCGGGGGGTTTTGCTCCCACCGCCCACGGGCTACCAGGGTAACAGTGACTGCGGGAGGCTGCTTCCGGCGTCCACGGACCCGCTGCTTTCGGACACTCTGCGCGACACCTTCGGGCCATCTCGGGGCCACCTCCGCCGCCCTGCCTCCGGCAGTCCCGGGCCGCACTCCCGCCGGGTTACGGGCGCCCGTTCGACCGTCTTCACCGCACCCTCACGCCGGCTGCACCCGGGCCTCACCCGTTCGGCCCACCTGCGTTGCGATGACCTCACACAGATCAGCAGCGACCGTCGTATCCTTCACGGACACATCGCTGCGAGCCGGCCGGCGAAGGCATCCATCCCCGCCCGCTCCCGGCCCTTGAAGCTCGTCGTCGAAGATCCCCTGACCGCAGAAGCCCCTTCCACCGGGGTGGATGTGGCCGTTCGACTGGAGATTGCACGTGGCCGGGCGCATCGAGGACTACGCACTCATCGGAGACATGCAGACAGCGGCGCTGGTCTGCCGGGACGGCTCAGTCGACTGGCTGTGCCTGCCCCGCTTCGACTCCCATGCCGTCTTCGCCGGGCTCCTCGGAACCGAGGAGCACGGCTTCTGGCGGATCGGACCCTCCCATCCGGAAGGCGAGGCGGCCCCCGCGGCCACCCGCCGCCGCTATCGCGGGGACTCCCTGATCCTGGAACAGGAGTGGGACACCCCGCGCGGCACGGTCCGGGTGACCGACTTCATGCCGCCGCGCGACGGTGCGCCCCAGCTCACCAGAGTCGTGGAGGGCGTCAGCGGCCGGGTGCCGATGCACTCGGCGCTGCGGATGCGCTTCAGCTACGGACGGGTGGTGCCCTGGGTGCACCGGGTGGACGGCCGCACGGTGGCCGTCGCGGGCCCCGACTCCGTCTGGCTGGACACGGACGTGGAGACGCACGGCCAGGACCTCACCACGCACTCCGACTTCACGGTCGCGCCCGGTGAGCGGCTCGCGTTCACCATCCAGTGGCAGCCCTCGCACAAGGAGCCGCCGCCGCTGCCGGACCCGGAGGGCGCGCTGGAGCTCACCGCCGAGTTCTGGCGGGAGTGGGTCGAGCACTGTACGTACCACGGCCCCTACCGGGAGGCGGTGGTCCGCTCCCTGATCACGCTCAAGGCGCTGACGTACGCCCCGACCGGCGGCATCGTGGCCGCGCCGACCACCTCCCTGCCGGAGGACATCGGCGGCTCCCGGAACTGGGACTACCGCTACACCTGGCTGCGCGACGCCGCCATCACCCTCTCCTCGCTGCTGCGCACCGGGTACCGCGAGGAGGCCCGCGCCTGGCGCGAGTGGCTGCTGCGCGCGGTCGCCGGCGACCCGGAGAACCTGCAGATCATGTACGGGATCGCCGGCGAGCGGGAGCTCGGCGAGGCGGAGCTGGACTGGCTGCCGGGGTACGAGAACTCGGGCCCGGTCCGCGTCGGCAACGGCGCCGCCCACCAGCTCCAGCTCGACGTCTACGGCGAGGTCACCGAGGCCCTGCACCTCGCCCACATGACGGGCCTGGCCCGCAACGACTACGCCTCCCTCCTCCAGCTCAAGCTGATCCGCTACCTGGAGGGCCACTGGAACCAGCCCGACGAGGGCATCTGGGAGGTGCGCGGCCCGCGCCGCCACTTCGTCCACTCCAAGGTGATGACCTGGGTGGCCGTCGACCGCACGATCAAGCTGATCGAGTCGGGCGACGTGGACGGCCCGCTGGAGCGCTGGCGCGACCTGCGCGACGAGATCCACCGCGACGTCTGCGAGAAGGGCTACGACCCCGAGCGCAACACCTTCACCCAGTCCTACGGCTCCAAGGAGCTGGACGCCTCGCTGCTGCTCATCCCGCAGATGGGCTTCCTGCCGCCGGACGACAAGCGCGTCATCGGCACCATCGAGGCGATCCAGCGCGAACTGTCCACCCCGGACGGCTTCGTGCTGCGCTACCCGACGGCCGGTGACGACGCCGGGGTGGACGGTCTGGAGGGCGACGAGGGCGCGTTCCTGGCCTGCTCGTTCTGGCTGGCCGACGACCTGGCGATGATCGGCCGGGTCGACGAGGCCCGCAAGCTCTTCGAGAAGCTGCTGGCCCTGCGCAACGACCTGGGGCTGCTGGCCGAGGAGTGGGACTCCCGGCTCCAGCGCCAGGTGGGCAACTTCCCGCAGGCCTTCAGCCACGTGCCACTGATCGACACGGCACTGCGGCTGACGGCGTCCGGGGCGTACGGCGGCTGACCCGGCCGGGGCCTTTCGCCCCCTGTGACCCGAACGCCCCGGAGGCTGTCGCCGCCGGGGCGTTCGGGTACCGTCCGGCTTCATGGACACGCAGGGCGGAATCACCGTGCAACGGGCGCTTGAACTGCCGGGGCTCCGCAGCGGGCTGCCGGAGGTGGTGGCGGGCGCCGACCGGCTCAACCGGACGGTGCGCTGGGTGCACGCCGGGGAGGTCCCCAACATCGCGTCCCTCCTCAAGGGCGGCGAGCTGCTGCTGACCACCGGACTCGGCCTCGGCACCCGCCCCGCCGAGCAGCGCGCCTTCGTGCGCCGGCTGGCGGACCGGGGCATCGCGGCCCTGGTCGTCGAGCTGGGGCCGCGCTTCGGCCGGCTGCCCTCGACGCTGGTGGAGACCGCGCGGGCGGCCGGCCTGCCGCTGGTGCAGCTGCACCGCGAGGTGCCCTTCGTCTCGGTGACCGAAGAGGTGCACACCGAGATCGTCAACGGGCACTACACCCTGCTGCGGCGCGCCGAGGAGGTGCACCGCCGCTGCACCGAGGCGCTGCTGGGCGGCGGCGGGGTGCCGCAGGTGCTCGGCATCCTGGCGGACTTCGCGGCCAACCCGGTCTTCCTGGAGACCGCCGACGGCCAGCTGCTGTACGCGGCCGGGCCCTCGGCGGGCGACGACCGGGGCGCGGACCCGCTCCAGGTCTGGGAGGGGCTGCGCGGCCAGCGCGAGGCACGCGAGTCGGGGCCGCCCGCGAACGGGACCCTGGTGGACGTGCCGGGCGGCGGGCACGGCGCCGGTTCGGTACGGGCCCGGCTGGTCCTGCTCGGGGTGGAGACGCCGCTGCTCCCCGTGCACCGGATCGCGGCCGAGCGCGCGGCGGGCATCCTCGCCGTCGTCCTGATGCAGGCGCGGCAGGAGGAGGAGCTGGCCGCACGCGGACGCGGCGACTTCCTGTCCGACCTGGCGCAGGGCCGCGTCTCGGCGGAGGACGCGCCCGCGCAGGCGCGCGTGCTGGGCTTCAAGCCGGGCGAGGGGCCGCTGCTGCCGGTGGTGATGCGGCTGGCGGCCGAACTGGCGCCGTCCGGCAACTGGTCGGTGCTGGCGCGGGCGGTGCTGGAGGAGCTGGCGTCCGTGGGAGTGCCGGTGCTGCTGGGCGTACGTCCCGTGGAGGGGCGCGTTCCGCTGCTCCTCGGGCTGCGTACGGAATCGGAGCGGACAGCGGTCGCCGACCGGGTCGCGGCGGCGCTGCGGGCGGGCGTGGAGCGGGCCGGGCTGGGCCGCTCGGGCGCCCACCCGCCGGTGGTGGTCGTGGGCGTCGCGGGCGGCTGGGCGGCGGCCTCGGCCGGGCTGCGGCACGCGGCGGAGACCGCCACGGCGGCCCAGGGCCTGCACGACCGCCCCTGGTACGACGCCCGCCGCCTGGACATCGACCTGCTGCTGTGGCGGCTGCGGGACCACCCCGACCTGGCCGCGTTCGTGGACCGCGCGATCGGCCCGCTCCGCGACCACGACCGCACCTCGCGCCCGCCCCTGCTGCCCACCCTGGAGACGTACCTCGCGCACGCGGGCCGCAAGGCGGAGACCGCCCGCGAGCTGCACCTCAACCGCCAGACCCTCTACAACCGGCTGGCCCGCATCTCCGAACTGCTGGGCACCGACCTGGACGACCCCCAGACGGTGCTGGCCCTGAGCCTGGCCCTGCGGGCCCGCCGCCACGCCTCGTAGCGCGGACGCCGCTCCCGTCACGGCCGGGGACCCGGGCGCGCCCGGGTCCCCGGCACGGTCCCGCCGGGGGCCGCTAGCCCTGCCCGGTCAGCTCGTCGTAGACGCTCAGCACCTGCGCCACCGTCTCGTCCTCGGTGGGCCAGGTCGCCGCCTGGCGCAGTCCGGCCGCCGCGAGCCGGCCGCGCCGCTCCGGGTCCGCGAGGAGGCCGAGCACCGCTCCCGCCAGCGCCTCCGCGTCCCCGTACGGCACGAACTCGGCGGCCTCGCCGACCAGTTCCGGGATGCCCCCGACCTCGGTGGCCACCAGCGGCACCCCGGCCCGCAGCGCCTCCTGGGCCAGCACCGACCGCGCCTCCCACCGGCTGGGCAGCACCGCGACGTCGGCGGCGGCCAGCAGCTCGGCGATGTCGTCCCGCCGTCCGATCAGCTGGACGGGCAGGTCCTCGTCGTCGATACGGCGCAGGAGGGCGGCCCGCTCGCGGCCCTCCCCGGCGATGGTCAGCAGCGGAGCCGGTTCGAGGTCCCGCCAGATCCGGGCGGCGTCCAGCAGGACGTCGTACCCCCGGTGCGGCACCAGGCTGCCGACGGCCATCAGCAACGGCCGCTCCACCGCGCCCAGTTCGGCCCGCGCCTTGCTCTCGTGGAACTCGCCGGACGGCCGGGGCGCGGGCACCGTGACCGGGGCGAGCCGGGCGTCGCGCGCGCCCCTGCTGCGGGCCCGGTCCACCAGGTCGGACGAGGTGCCGAGGACGACGGCAGCCGCCCTGGCCGCCCGCCGCTCCATCAGCCGTACGACATGGCTGCGCGCGCCCTCCGCGTGCCCCCGGGTGTGCCAGGTGACGACGAGCGGGACCCGGCCCCGGGGACGCCCGCCCGCGATCCTGAGCTGCTGCGCCCGTCCGCCCTGCGGCAGCCGCCCGCCGAGCGCGAAGGCGCTGCGCACGGCGGCGTGCAGCCCGTGCGCGTGGACGATGTCCGCCCCCGCGCACGCGCTGCGCAGCGCGGCCACCGACATCGGGTCGCTGCGGCGGGGCACGCACACCACGTCGGCGCCGGCCTCCGCGAAGCCGTAGGCGCTCTCCAGTTCGGCCGGGGCGCACACGGTGACCCGCACGCCCCTGGCCACCAGCCCTGCGGTCAACGACCTGACGTGCGCGCTGCTGCCCGCACTGCCGCCGCCGAGCACCTGTACGGCGCTCAGCTGCGACTGTCCGTACGGCGGGGGCGGGGTGCTGCTCACTGTGGTGGGTGCTCCTGGGTGGTTGTCGGCGCGCAACTCGTCGAGGGGAAAGGGCACTTGTAGCAGACGACCGGCGCGAGGACGCACCGTCCGGGGCACTTGCGCCGCGTTTCCTTCCGCCCAGGTGCCGCACCTGTGCGCGTTACGGCGCCAAGGATGCCAGTTGCCGGGGCAGTTGGGGCACCACAGGCGCGCCTGCGCGGGCAGTTCCCGTCCGCTACCACCCGCACGAGTGATCGTCGCTCAGAACGCCCCCGCCGCACGGCTGACCCTGTCACCGCAGACCGCCGCCGCGACCAGCGCGGCGGCGTGCAGGACCAGTCCGGTGCGTCCGGCGCCCGCGGCCGTCGCCGCCCCGATCCCGGCCCCCAGCGCGTGGGCCCCGGTGTCGCCCAGCATGGTCCGCCGCGCGAGGTCGTCCTCCAGCACGGCCGCCGCCGCCCCCACCGGCGCGGCGGCGAGCACCCCGGCGGTGCCGCCCCTCAGCAGCCCGCCCGCCCCGAGCGCGAGAACCGTTCCGGCCGCCCGCCCGGGGCGTACGTCCACCAGGTTCACCAGGTGCGCGGTGCCCGCGACGACGACGCCCGCGAGGATCTTGTCGGCGGGCCGCTCGCGCAGGAGCGCCCCGGCCACGAGACCGGCGGCCCCGACGCCCAGGAGCTTGACGGCGCCGCTGGTGACCTCGCCGTGCCGCAGCGCGCCCAGGTGCGCCCGGAAACCGCGGCGCGGGTCGTCGCGGCCCGCCATGTCGTCGTACGCGCCGCAGCCCCCGGCCGCGAGCACGGCGAGGACGGCGGCGGTCCTGGTGCGCGCGGGGAGCAGCGGGGCGGCGGCGACCGCCGCCGCGGCTCCGAGTGCGGCGGCGGGCCCCGCGTACAGGTCGACGACCTCGCCCCGGAAGTTCTTCCGCTCCCACAGGGCGGCCTCCCCCGGCGGCCACCGCCGCATCCCCTGCCGTACGCACACGGTGGTCCCGACAGCTCCCAGGAACCCCGCCACCCGCCCCTTGACGATCATGGACTCAGCCTAACCGTCAGGGGTGTGCGGCCTTGGGGGAGGCAGGGCGGGGCGTCCGCACACAGGCACCGGGCTCCCGCCGGGCTAGGCGTCCGCGCGGGCCGTGGCCAGCAGCTCCTCCGCGTGCGCGCGGGCCGTCTCCGAGTCCTCCTGGCCGGCCAGCATCCGCGACAGCTCGCGCACCCGGTCCTCGCCCTCCAGCACGGTCACCCCGCTCCGGGTCACCGAACCGTCGTTGGTCTTCTCGACGAGCAGCTGCCGGTCCGCGAACGCCGCCACCTGCGGCAGGTGCGTCACCACGACCACCTGCGCCGACCTGGCCAGCTTCGCGAGCCGCCGGCCGACCTCGACGGCCGCCTTGCCGCCGACGCCCGCGTCGACCTCGTCGAAGAGGTACGTGGGAACGGGGTCGGACCCGGCGAAGACGACCTCCACCGCGAGCATCACGCGCGAGAGCTCACCGCCGGACGCGCCCTTGCCGATGGGACGCGGCTGCGCCCCGGGGTGCGGGGCGAGCAGCAGCTCGACCTCGTCGGCACCGGAGGAGTGGTAGGCGACGAGCCGGCCGCCCACCTCGATGCCGCGCTCGGGGTCCTCGGTCTGCCGGATGTCGATGGACACGCGCGCGTGCGGCATGGCGAGGGACGCCAGCTCGGCGGTCACGGCGTCGGCGAAGCGCGCGGCGGCCTCCGTACGGGCGTCGGTCAGGGCCTGGGCCAGTGTGGACAGTTCCTCGCGCAGCACGTCCCGCTCGGCGGTCAGCTCGCCGATCCGGTCGTCGTCGCCGTCCAGTTCGGTGAGCCGGGCGGCGCCCTCCTGCGCCCACTGGAGCACCGCGTCGATGCCGCCCTCGGGTCCGCCGTACTTCCGGGTGAGCTGCGTCAGGGCCGCCCTGCGCTCCTCGACGGCGGCCAGTCGCAGCGGGTCGGCGTCGAGGTCGTCGGCGTACCCGGCGAGCTCGCCCGCCACGTCGCCGAGCAGGATGCCGATCTCGCCGATGCGCTCGGCCAGGGCGCCCAGGGCCGCGTCGTGCGCGCGCACGGCGTCCACCGCGCGGTGCGCGCCCGCGACGAGGGTGCCGGCGTCGACTCCCTCGGGGTCCTCGGGGTTCCCGGCGAGGGCGGCGTGCGCGAGGGCGGCGGCGGAGGCGAGTGCCTCGGCGTGGCCGAGCCGCTCGGCCTCGGCCGCGAGTTCGGTGTCCTCGCCCGCGAGCGGTTCGACGGCGGCGATCTCCTCCAGGCCGAAGCGCAGCAGATCGGCCTCCTGGGCCCGCTCACGGGCCCGGGTGACGAGGGTGTCCAGTTCGGTGGAGACGGTCTTCAGACGGCGGTAGGCGGCCGTGTACTTGGCGTGGGGCACCGCCACGGCGTCGCCCGCGTACCGGTCGAGCGCCTGCCGCTGCCGGGACGGCCGCAGCAGGCCCTGCTGATCGGTCTGTCCGTGCACGGCGACCAGGTCGTCCGCCAGTTCCGTGAGCACGCCCACCGGCACGGACCGGCCGCCGAGGTGGGCGCGCGAACGCCCCTCGGCAGAAACCGTCCTGCTGATCAGCAGCGCTCCGTCGTCGAGTTCCGCCCCGGCCTCCTCGGCACGCAGGGCGGCCGGGTCGCCGGGGCCGACCGTGAGCCGGCCCTCCACCACCGCCGCCTTGGATCCCAGCCGTACCAGCGCAGCGTCGGCCCGGCCTCCGAGCAGCAGCCCGAGACTGGTGACGACCATGGTCTTGCCCGCTCCGGTCTCGCCGGTCACCGCCGTGAAGCCGGGTGACAGCTCGACGACAGCGTCGTCGATGACTCCGAGCGACCGTATCCGCATCTCCTCCAACACGGACACGACCATACGAGGTCGGGAGGGCGGTGTGCGACGTCACCCGTCCGCCGCACACCCCGCAAGCCGCCGAAACCTGCGGAAAACCGCAGTCCAATCCTGAGGCCGACCGCATGGCGGGCCGCCGCTGCCCGGCCGCAGAGTGGGTGACACGGCGGTCGTCGGGTTGATCGCACGAAGACTCGGTGAAGACTCGGCGTGGGGTCAGTGCGGTGCTCCGCGCCACCCCGACACAGGGAGGGCGAACTTGGCCACCAGACGGTCGGTGAACGACGCGTGGTGCAGTCTGGCCAGCCGTACGGGCACCTCGCCCCGGCGGACCTCCACCCGCGCCCCGGAGGGCAGTTCGACGGTGCGGCGGCCGTCGCACCACAGCACCCCGTGGGGGGTGTGCGGCTGGACCTCGACGGCGAGCACCGAGGTGGGCGAGGTGACCAGCGGCTTCGCGAACAGGGCGTGCGCGCTGATCGGCACCATCAGCAGCGCCTCCACCTCCGGCCAGACCACCGGCCCGCCGGCCGAGAAGGCGTACGCGGTGGAACCGGTCGGCGTCGCGCAGACGATGCCGTCGCAGCCGAAGCCGGTGACCGGGCGGCCGTCGATCTCCAGCACGACCTCCAGCATCCGCTCCGGCGACACCTTCTGCACGGCGGCCTCGTTGAGCGCCCAGTCGCGGTGCACGACGTCCCCGTTGTTGTGCACCAGGACGTCGAGCGTCATCCGCTCCTCGACCTCGTACGACTTGGTGACGACGCGGTCCACCACCTTGTCCAGGTCGTCCCGCTCGGCCTCGGCGAGGAAACCGACCCGCCCCAGGTTGACGCCCAGCATCGGTACGCCGGAGGCGCGGGCGATGTCCGCGCCGCGCAGCAGGGTGCCGTCACCGCCGAGGACGATGAGCAGTTCGCAGCCGTCGAGCACGTCCGGGGTCGCCTCCACGACGGTCTCCACGGACTCCGGGAGCGGCAGGTCGACCGCCTCCGACTCCAGGAGACGCACGCCGAGGCCGCTCTTGAGGAGTCCCTCGACGACGAGTTCGGCGCTGCGGATCGCGGCGGGCCGCCCCGTGTGCGCCAGGAGGAACACGGTGCGTTCCGCTGCTGGGGCGAGCACCAGTGCCGCCGCGGCGTCCGGCAGCAGTGGCGCGGCGGGCGCCGGGTCGTCGCCCGGGGTGTCCGCGGTCGTTCCTGTGGTCGTCCCTGTCCTTGTCAACGAGGCCCCTCCGCCACTGCACGGTCAACGTCCGCCGGATCGAGTTCGGGTGCCCCCGCCCGGAGCCACAGAAAGTACTCGACATTTCCGGAGGGGCCGGGCAGCGGACTGGCCGTCACGCCCCGCACTCCGAGTCCGAGTTCCCACGCCTGCCGCGCCACGTTCCGTACGGCGTCGGCGCGCAGCTCGGGACTGCGTACCACTCCCCCGCTGCCGAGGCGCTCCTTGCCCACCTCGAACTGCGGCTTCACCATCAGCACCAGGTCGGCGTCGGGTGCCGCGCAGCGCGCCAGCGCGGGCAGCACCAGACCCAGAGGGATGAACGACAGATCGCCGACGACGATGTCCACCGGGACCCCGTCGATCGTCTCCAGGGTCATCTCGCGCACGTTCGTGCGGTCCTTGACGGTGACCCGTTCGTCGGACTGCAGCGACCAGGCGAGCTGTCCGTAGCCGACGTCGACGGCGAGCACGTGTCCGGCCCCGGCCCGCAGCAGTACGTCGGTGAAGCCGCCGGTGGAGGCTCCGGCGTCCAGTGCCCGGCGCCCCTCGACCTTCAGGCCCAGCGGTGCGAAGGCGGCCAGCGCCCCGGCCAGCTTGTGCCCGCCGCGCGAGACGTAGTCGGGGTCGTCGTCGTCCTTGAGCACCACCAGGGCGGCGGCCGTCTCGACCTGCGTCGCCGGCTTGGTCGCCACCGCTCCGGCGACCTTGACCCGGCCGGCCGCGATCAGCTGGCTCGCGTGCTCCCGCGAGCGGGCGAGCTTCCGGCGGACCAGCTCGGCGTCCAGGCGGCGGCGTGCCACTCCTGCCACTTCTCGTTCAGCTCCTGAGGTCGTACGGGGTGGGCGGTGACGACGGTGAGGTCGCCGGGGTCGTGGAGGGCGCCGGGGGTCCCGGGCGTGCGTCGAGCGCGGTCAGCGTTTCGCGCAGCCTCCGGTGTACATCCTCGTACACCTCGATGTGTCCGTCCGCCGTCAGGTGGTCGACGTCCGAAAGACGCTCCAGTCCGGCGTCGACCTCGGCGTTCCCCGTCGTGCTCCGCTCGACCCCGAGCGGGGCGGGGGCCGCCGGGTCGTACGCCACCATGCCCGCGGCACCGTCGTCCCCGGTGGCCGCTGCTTCCTCGACATCCATGGTCATGACGCTACCGCGAAGCCCTGAGGTACGGTCGGCGATGATGGCGACCATGGAGGAGTGCCGCGGTGCACTCGACAAGCTCTCGGACAATCTCAGCGGTTCCGACCACGACGGCGTGCGCAGCGTCGCGGGGTTCGACCGCTCGCTCAGCTGCCACATCACGGATCTGGACACGACCTTCACCGGCCGTCTCGCGGACGGCCGGATCACGGTGGCCGACACCGTCGCGGGTCCGCCGCGCGAGCGTGCCCAGATCCGGCTGGCGATGACCGGCGACGACCTGGTCGCGATGGTCGACGGGCAGCTGAACTTCGCGAAGGCGTGGGCCTCGGGAAGGGTGCGGCTGGAGGCCGGTTTCCGCGACCTCCTGCACCTCAGGAAGCTCCTCTAGCCACCCACGGCCGGAGCGCCTGCCTCCGCGCCCGCGCCGGCCCGCGCGCCGGTGCCTGCTTCCTCACCGGTAGCCGCGTCCTCGGCGACCTCGGCCCGCCGCTTGCGCGCGGCCGGCACCACCAGCGGAGTACCGGTCTCCGGATCGGCGATGACCTGGCACTTCAGCCCGAACACCCGCTCCACCAGGTCGGCCGTGACGATGTCCGACGGCGCGCCCTCGGCGACGACCTCGCCGTCCCGCATGGCGATCAGGTGCGTGGCGTAGCGCGCCGCGTGGTTCAGGTCGTGCAGTACGGCGACCAGGGTGCGCCCCTGGGTCTCGTGCAGCTCCGCGCACAGGTCGAGCACGTCGATCTGGTGCTGGATGTCGAGGAAGGTGGTCGGCTCGTCGAGGAGCAGCAGCGGCGTCTGCTGGGCGAGCGCCATCGCGATCCACACCCGCTGGCGCTGGCCGCCGGACAGCTCGTCCACGTACCGCTCGCCCAGTTCGCCGACGCCGGTGGCGGCCATCGACTCCTCGACGATCCGTTCGTCCTCGGGCGACCACTGCCGCAGCAGTCCCTGGTGCGGGTAGCGCCCGCGCGCCACCAGGTCGGCGACCGTGATCCCGTCCGGCGCCACCGACGACTGGGGCAGCAGCCCGAGCGTCCTGGCGACCTTCTTCGCGGGCAGCGACCCGATGGCCTGCCCGTCGAGCAGCACGTGCCCCCGTGACGGCTTCAGCATCCGCGACAGGGCGCGCAGCAGCGTCGACTTGCCGCAGGCGTTGGGGCCCACGATGACGGTGAAGGAGTGGTCCGGGATCTCGACCGAGAGGTTCTCGGCGATGACCCGCTCGTCGTAGCCGAGCGTCACCGCCTCGGCGACGAGACGCTGCGCGGAGCCGTTCGCGGTCCGCTGCTCGGACGTGCGCGCGGTCCGGTCCTGTCGGGACTTGGACATCGGGTTCCTGCTCCTGCCGTTCGCGTTCCTGCCGCTGTTCATATCCGTCCCGCCTTGCGCTCCGTCACCAGCAGCCACAGCAGATAACAGCCGCCGACCACACCGGTCACCACTCCCACCGGCAGCTGGCGCTCGCCGAAGGCCTGCTGGGCCACCCAGTCCGCCACCACCAGCAGCCCCGCGCCCATCAGCGCCGAGGGCACCAGGTTGGGCCCCGGAGCACGGGTGAGCCGCCGGGCGAGCTGCGGCGCGCTCAGCGCCACGAACACGATGGGCCCGGCCGCCGAAGTGGCCACCCCGATCAGCAGCACCGCACACAGCATGAGCACCACCCGCGCCCGCTCCACCGGCACACCGAGCGCGTACGCCGCGTCGTCGCCCATCTCCATCATCCGCAGCGCCCGCCCGTGGCCGAGCGCCAGCGGCATCAGTACGGCGCAGGCGGCGGCCAGCGGAACGACCTGCTCCCAGCCGCGGCCGTCCAGCGTGCCGGTGATCCACAGCATCGCCTGCGTCGCGTCGACGAGGCTGGCCTTGGTCAGCAGGTACTGCATGACGGCGGTCAGCATGGCCGCGGCGCCGATGCCGACGAGCACCAGCCGGTAGCCGTGCACGCCCCGCTTCCACGCCAGCAGGTAGATCAGCAGGCCGGTCACCAGACAGCCGGCCAGCGCACCCGCGGCGATCGTCCAGCTGCTCCCCTGGAACAGCACGATGACGACCAGTGCCCCGACGGTCGCACCCTGGCCGAAGCCGAGCACGTCCGGGCTGCCGAGCGGGTTGCGGGAGATCGACTGGAAGATCGCACCGGAGAGTCCGAGCGCCGCGCCCACCAGCAGGGCGGTCAGCACCCTCGGCAGCCGTACGTCCTGGACGATGAACTCCTGCGCGGGCACCCCGTCGCCGAGCAGCGTCGAGACGACCTCGCCCGGTGTCATCGGGAAGTCGCCGCTGCCGATGAGGACGATGCCGACGCCCAGCGCCACCACAGCCAGCGCCGCCGTCATGACCACGGCCCGCGGTGCGAAGCGCATCGACAGGCCGCGGGTACGCACCGCCCGCGCGCCGGAGCGGCGCACGGGCGCCCGCTCCTCGCTCTTCACTGCTTCCCTGGTGCTCACAGCTGCCCCATCCGCCGACGGCGTACCAGGTGGATGAAGACGGGCCCGCCGATGAGCGCGGTCACGATCCCGACCTGGAGTTCCGCGGGCCTCGACACGACCCGTCCCACCACGTCCGAGCCCAGCAGCAGCACGGGCGCGAGCACGGCGGCGTACGGCAGGATCCAGCGCATGTCCGGGCCGGTGATGGCCCGCACCAGGTGCGGCACCATCAGCCCGATGAAGACGATCGGCCCGCACGCGGCGGTCGCGGCGCCGCACAGCAGCGTCACGGAGACCATCGCCAGCACCCGGGTCCGGGTCAGGTGGACACCGAGCGAGCGCGCGCTGTCCTCGCCCATCTCCATCGCGTTCAGCGGCCGGGCGATCAGCAGTGCCAGCACGAGCCCCGCCACGATGAACAGCCACACCTTCGACACCACCGCCATGTCCGCCGAGGCCAGCGACCCCACGGTCCAGAAGCGCAGCCGCTCCAGCGCGGCCGAGTCGAGGAGCTGTACGGCGTTGACGTACCCGAAGAGGGCCGCGGTCGCCGCCGTGCCGGCGAGGGCGAGCCGTACCGGCGTCGCTCCCCGGCTGCCGCCCAGCAGGTACACCACCGCGGAGACGGCGCCCGCCCCCAGGAACGCGAACCACACGTAGCCGGTGAGCGAGGTGACGCCGAGGAAGCTGATCGCCGAGACGACGGCGGCGGACGCTCCGGCGTTCACCCCGAGGATGCCCGGCTCGGCCAGCGGATTGCGGGTCAGGCCCTGCATCACCGCCCCGGCCATGCCGAGCGCGGCTCCGACGAGCACGCCCAGCAGGGTGCGCGGTACCCGCACGTCCCGGACGATCACGTCGTCGCCGGTGCCCGAGTAGTGCGCCAGCCCGTGCCACACCTCGCCCAGGCTCAGGTTCTTGGCGCCCACGGCGATGCTCAGCAGCACCACCAGCACCAGTACGCCCAGGGAGACCAGCAACCCGGCAGCACGCACCGCGTTGCGTTTGCGGACGGTACCGGTGGCGGGCGGAGCGGAGCCGGGCTCCACGCTCTCTTCGGGGGGACTGTCGACCAACACCTGGTTAGGTTAGCCTACCCTCCAATCCATCCCGTACGGAGAGCTACGCCGCCCAGCCCCGGCGCTCCTCGCCGTGCCCGCGCGCACCCGCTGCCCGCCGCACCGAGGGCCCGCCGCCCCGCGATCAGCCGAAGAGGCCGCCCGATGACCGCATCACAGCCGACCGCCCCCACCGCTCCCACCGCCACCGCGACGGCGACCGCCGACGCCCCCTACCACTTCTTCGACCTGCGGGTGCTGCGCACCGAACGGGTCTCACCGAGCATGCTGCGCGTCGTCCTCGGCGGCGAGGACCTGGCCGGCATGGGTTCCGCCGGCCGCGACCAGCGCATCAAACTCTTCTTCCCGCACCCCGGCCAGGACGCCCCCGTCGTCCCCCGGAGCGAGGACGGCCAGTGGTACGCCGCCTGGTGCGCGCTCGACCCGGGGGTGCGCGGCATCATGCGCACCTACACCACCCGTGACCTGCTCCGCGACCCCGACGCGCTGGTCGTCGACTTCGCCCTGCACCCGGGCGCGGAGGGCCCGGCCTCCCGCTGGGCGACGGCGGCCCGGCCCGGCGACAAGCTGTGCGTGCTGGCCCCGGTCGGCGCGGAGAACGGCGGCTACGACTTCCGCCCGCCGCCCGGCACCAGGTCGTACGTCCTCGCCGGTGACGAGTCCGCCCTCCCCGCACTGGCCGGCATCCTCGCGTCGCTCCCGCCGGAGGCCACCGCGCGGGTCTGGATCGAGGTCCAGGACCCGGCCGACCGCCAGCACCTCGCCACCGAGGCAGCCGCGGAGATCACCTGGGTGGTGCGCGACCCGGCCGCCCCCTTCGTGGACGCCTTCCGCGCGGCGGACCTGCCCGACCCCGCGACCGCCCCGTACGCCTGGATCGCGGGCGAATCGGCCACCGTCCGCGCGCTGCGCCGCAACCTCGTCCAGGACCGCGGCTACGACCGCAAGTCCGTCCGCTTCTCCGGCTACTGGCGCCCCGGCACCACCGAAGACCAACTCCTCACCACGGGCCAAGCCGCCTAACCCCACGCCCACCCCCTTGGCGGCGGAGCCGCACCCCCGAGCCCCCTTGAGCGACAGACCCGCACCTTCCCCACCCACCCCCGCCCCCTCGGGCGGCGGGCCCGCCCGCTCGCTCCCCCGCCCCCTTGGGCGGCGGGGCCGCCCCCCGGGGGCGGAACGGGCGGGCAAGGGGGCGGCCCCCGGCG
>NZ_JBIAMU010000025.1:109865-172983 GCF_042874215.1 Streptomyces sp. NPDC004111 | reverse complement strand
GCGATCTGACGTTCTGTCAGCTGCTTTGCGTACTCGCTGCCCGACCCGGGCGCGGGGGGGGCGCCCCCCCCCCCCCCCCCCCCCCCCCCCCCCGCGCCCCCGCGCCCCCGCCCCCCCCCGGGCCCCCCCCCCCCCCCCCCCCACCTCTCGCGTTCCGAGGGGGTACCGCCGGGTCAGGCCGGAGCCGCGTCCGCCCCGACCGCACGGGCGGCCACCGGGCGGGTCTCCGGCAGCAGCGCGAAGCAGCCCAGGCTGAGCACCGCCATCCCGGTCAGATACCCGGCCACGCCCCACGGCGGCCCGTCGCCCCGGGAGACCGCCGTCGCGACGATCGGCGTGAGCGCACCGCCCAGCACCCCGGCCAGGTTGTAGCCGACGGCCGCGCCCGTGCAGCGCACCCTGGGCTCGTACAGCTCCGGCAGATAGGCCCCGACCACCGAGAACATCGTGACGAACGACAGCGCGCCGCCCAGGAACCCGACGAACATCCACACCGGTTGCGCGGTCGACAGCAACGCGATCATCGGGAACACCCACAGTGCGCCGATCGCGCACCCCGCCAGGCACATCGGCCGCCGCCCGAACCGGTCGCCGAGCACCGCCGCCAGCGGGATCAGCGGCCCCTTCAGGAAGACCGCGGCCATGACGCAGCCCAGCATGACCGTGCGGTCCACGCCCAGGCGCTCGGTGCCGTACGCGAGGGACCAGGTCGACATCGTGTAGACGAGCGCGTACCCGAGGGAGAGCGCGCCTGCCGTCAGCAGCACCAGCCGCCAGTGGCCGCGGACGATCTCCACGAACGGCGCGCCCGCCCGTTCGCCCTGCTCCGCCAGCTTCCGGAAGGCGGGCGTCTCCTCCAGCGAGCCGCGCAGCAGCAGCCCGGCGGCGGCCAGCAGGCCCGCCACCCAGAACGGCACCCGCCACCCCCACGCGACGAACTGCGCGTCCGTCAGCAGCGCCGACATCGCCAGCATCACACCGTTGGCGAGCAGGAAGCCGAGGGAGGGACCGGTCTGCGGAAAGCTCGCCCACAGCGCGCGGCGCTCGGCGGGCGCGTGCTCGGCGGTCAGCAGCACCGCCCCGCCCCACTCGCCGCCCAGCCCCAGTCCCTGGAGGAAGCGGAGCAGGAGCAGCAGGACCGGCGCGAGGATGCCGAGCGAGTCGTAGGTGGGCAGACAGCCGACCGCGACCGTGGCGGCCCCGGTCAGGACGAGTGAGGAGAAGAGCACCGGCCGCCGGCCGAACCGGTCGCCGATGTGCCCGAAGAGGACGGCGCCGACCGGACGCGCAAGGAAGCCGACGGCGAAGGTACCGAAGGCGGCGAGGGTGCCCGCCAGGGGCGAGAAGGACGGGAAGAAGAGCGGCCCGAGGACGAGCGCCGCGGCCGTCCCGTAGATCGCGAAGTCGTAGAACTCGATGGCCGTCCCCGCGAGCGAGGCGGTGGCCAGGCGGAGCATCGAGGGCGCGGACGGCGGCGGTCCGGCGGGCCCGGCGGGTGATCTTGAGGAGTGCATGCGGCGTCGTTACCCCGCCGCCGGCCCCCTCAAGTGGCCCGCCGCACTAGTCGTACCGGCGCGCCCGCAAGATCACCCCGTGGGCGGCGCGCGGGGGTGCCGCGGCCCTGGGTGTCGACCGGTGAGCCCTCGGTGTCGACCGGTGAACCGTGGGCGCCCTCCGGGTATCCCGGCCCTCCCGAGGGCCGGGATACCCGGAGGGCGCGGTGCGGTGCACTACCAGCCGCGCTCGCGCCACTCGGCCAGGTGCGGACGCTCGGCGCCGAGGGTCGTGTCGTCGCCGTGCCCCGGGTAGACCCAGGACTCGTCGGGCAGCGGGGCGAAGATCTTCTCCGTCACGTCGCCGAGCAGCGAGGCGAACGCCTTTGCGTCGTCGTGGGTGTTGCCCACGCCGCCCGGGAAGAGGCAGTCGCCGGTGAACACGTGCGGGTGGCCGTGCGGGTCGTCGTACACCAGGACGATGCTGCCCGGGGTGTGTCCGACGATGTGCCGCGCGGTCAGCCCGACGCGTCCCACACGTACCGTGTCGCCGTCCTCCAGGAGGGTGTCGGTCGGCACCGGGATGCCCTCCGCGTCGTACCGGCCGGCCAGTGTGCGCGCCCCGGTGGCGGCGACGACCTCCGCCAGGGCCTGCCAGTGGTCGCCGTGCCGGTGGGTGGTGACGACGGAGGCGATGGAGTCGTCACCGATCAGCCGCAGCAGGGTCCGCGGCTCGGCCGCCGCGTCGATCAGCAGCTGCTCACCGGTCTCCCGGCAGCGCAGCAGGTACGCGTTGTTGTTCATCGGCCCGACCGCGACCTTCGAGATCATCAGGTCCTTGAGTTCGTGCACATCCGCAGGTCCGCCGACCTTCACCGCTCCGCTGTACGTCATAGCGCGCAGCCTACTGCCGTGCCTACAGCGGCGGCAGTACGGGCAGCGGGCCGCCCTCGGACCCCAGTGCGGCCCCGTCGCGGCGGCCGGCCAGCCAGCCCAGCAGGTCGGCCGCCGCGCCCGTCACGGTCACCGCGTCGCCCTCCGAGCCGCCGGTGGTCCACTGCCGTCCGTCGGCGGCACTCAGCGTCGTCGGGGCCACGCTCGCGTTGCCCGCGAAGCGGTCCGCCAGGAACGCGATCTCGCGCCCGGTGAACTCCTCGGGCAGGTGCTCCAGCTCGTAGCCGATGCCCAGGTCGACGTGGTGCAGCTCGATCTCCACCAGCCGCCGGAACGGCACCCGGGAAGCCGAGTCGGTGATCCCGTTGCGCAGCTCCACGGTCCGCGACCAGTCGGCCGGCTCGTCGGCCGCCCGCGCGAAGGCGTCCGCCGTCGTCGACACGTCGGTGAGCTGTACGTCGAGGGGGCGCGGGGCGTCGCGCGCGATGTCGGCGTCCCGGGCCTCGGCGCTCTCGTACATGGGGCGGCCGGCCAGGACGTTCAGCAGGGCGTCGGCATTGCGGGCCAGGTGGGCCAGCACATGTCCGCGGGACCAGCCGGGAAGCCGTGACGGTTCGGCGACGGCGGCGTTGTCCAGCTCGGCCGCGGCGGTGAGCAGACGGTTCGTGGCGTCGCTCAGCAGGGCCAGATCGTGCGCATGATCGTTCATGGGGCAGACGATAGGCCGCCGCGCAAGCCTCAGCCACTCGTTCGGGTGAAGCGGACGGCGTATGGCTTCAAATCGAATGTACGTGCTATACGCTCGAAGGGAACATCCGGGGCCCGGAGAACCGTTGAACCGAGCGGTGTCCCAGGACCCGGCACCCAGCACATGCACAGCGCTCCTCACTCATGCACTTGGCACCCTCACCCCAGCAGTCTGCTTCCCGGCACCCTGCTTCTCTCAAGAAAGGTGCGGACCGGCGTGGCCGACCGTCTCATCGTTCGTGGCGCTCGCGAGCACAACCTCAAGAACGTCTCGCTCGACCTTCCCCGTGACTCCCTCATCGTGTTCACGGGGCTCTCCGGGTCGGGCAAGTCCTCCCTCGCGTTCGACACGATCTTCGCCGAGGGGCAGCGCCGCTACGTCGAGTCGCTCTCCTCGTACGCCCGGCAGTTCCTCGGGCAGATGGACAAGCCGGACGTGGACTTCATCGAGGGCCTCTCCCCGGCGGTCTCCATCGACCAGAAGTCGACCTCGCGCAACCCGCGCTCGACGGTCGGCACCATCACCGAGGTCTACGACTACCTCCGTCTGCTCTTCGCCCGGATCGGCAAGCCGCACTGCCCCGAGTGCAACCGGCCGATCTCCCGGCAGTCCCCGCAGGCCATCGTCGACAAGGTGCTGGAACTGCCCGAGGGCAGCCGCTTCCAGGTGCTCTCCCCGCTGGTGCGCGAGCGCAAGGGCGAGTTCGTCGACCTGTTCTCCGACCTCCAGGCCAAGGGCTACAGCCGTGCCCGGGTCGACGGCGAGACGATCCAGCTCACCGAGCCGCCCACGCTGAAGAAGCAGGAGAAGCACACCATCGAGGTGGTCGTCGACCGCCTCACCGTCAAGGACAGCGCCAAGCGCCGGCTGACCGACTCGGTGGAGACCGCCCTCGGCCTCTCCGGCGGCATGGTCATCCTCGACTTCGTCGACCTCGACGCGGACGACGCGGACCGTGAGCGGATGTACTCCGAGCACCTCTACTGCCCGTACGACGACCTGTCGTTCGAGGAGCTGGAGCCGCGCTCGTTCTCCTTCAACTCGCCCTTCGGCGCCTGTCCCGACTGCTCCGGCATCGGCACCCGCATGGAGGTCGACGCCGAGCTGATCGTCCCCGACCCGGAGAAGTCCCTCGACGAGGGCGCCATCCACCCCTGGTCGCACGGCCACACCAAGGACTACTTCGCCCGCCTGATCAACGCCCTGGCGAGCGAACTCGGCTTCAGTACGGAGATGGCCTGGGCCGGGCTGCCGCAGCGCGCCAAGAAGGCCCTGCTGTACGGCCACAAGACGCAGATCGAGGTCCGCTACCGCAACCGGTACGGCCGCGAGCGCGCGTACACCACCTCCTTCGAGGGCGCGGTGCCGTTCGTCAAGCGGCGGCACGCGGAGTCCGACAGCGACTCCAGCCGCGAGCGCTTCGAGGGGTACATGCGCGAGGTGCCCTGCCCCACCTGTGAGGGCACCCGCCTCAAGCCGCTCGTCCTCGCGGTCACGGTGATGGACAGGTCCATCGCCGAGGTCTCCGCGATGTCGATCAGTGAGTGCGCCGAGTTCCTGCTGAAGCTGACCCTCAACGCCCGCGACAAGAAGATCGCCGAGCGGGTGCTCAAGGAGGTCAACGAACGGCTGCGCTTCCTGGTGGACGTCGGCCTCGACTACCTCTCGCTGAACCGCCCCGCGGGCTCCCTCTCCGGCGGCGAGGCACAGCGCATCCGCCTCGCCACCCAGATCGGCTCCGGCCTGGTCGGTGTGCTCTACGTCCTGGACGAGCCGTCCATCGGCCTGCACCAGCGAGACAACCACCGGCTCATCGAGACGCTGGTGCGGCTGCGCGACATGGGCAACACGCTGATCGTCGTGGAGCACGACGAGGACACCATGAAGGTCGCCGACTGGATCGTGGACATCGGCCCCGGCGCCGGTGAGCACGGCGGCAAGGTGGTGCACAGCGGCTCGATGAAGGGGCTGCTGGCCAACAAGGACTCCGTCACCGGCCAGTACCTCTCCGGCAAGCGGGTCATCCCGACCCCGGAGGTCCGCCGCCCGGTCGACCCCTCGCGCAGGCTCGTCGTGCACGGCGCCCGCGAGAACAACCTGCGGGACATCGACGTCTCCTTCCCGCTGGGCGTACTGACCGCCGTCACCGGAGTCTCCGGCTCCGGCAAGTCGACGCTGGTCAACGACATCCTCTACACCCACCTCGCCCGCGAGCTGAACGGGGCGCGCAGCGTTCCCGGCCGGCACACCCGGGTCGCGGGCGACGACCTCCTCGACAAGGTCGTGCACGTCGACCAGTCGCCGATCGGCCGCACCCCGCGCTCCAACCCGGCGACCTACACCGGGGTCTTCGACAAGATCCGCAAGCTGTTCGCGGAGACGACGGAGGCGAAGGTACGGGGCTACCAGCAGGGCCGGTTCTCCTTCAACGTCAAGGGTGGCCGCTGCGAGAACTGCTCCGGCGACGGCACCATCAAGATCGAGATGAACTTCCTGCCGGACGTCTACGTCCCGTGCGAGGTGTGCCACGGCGCCCGCTACAACCGCGAGACGCTCGAAGTGCACTACAAGGGCAAGAACATCGCCGAGGTGCTCAACATGCCGATCGAGGAGGCCCTCTCCTTCTTCGAGCCGGTCACCTCCATCGCCCGCTACCTCCAGACCCTCAACGAGGTCGGCCTGGGGTACGTACGCCTGGGCCAGGCCGCGACCACCCTCTCCGGCGGCGAGGCGCAGCGCGTCAAGCTGGCGGCGGAGCTCCAGAAGCGGTCCTCCGGGCGGAGCGTCTACATCCTCGACGAGCCGACCACCGGTCTGCACTTCGAGGACATCAGCAAGCTCATCAAGATCCTGGAGGGTCTGGTCGAGAAGGGGAACTCGGTGATCGTCATCGAGCACAACCTCGACGTGATCAAGACCGCCGACTGGGTCGTGGACATGGGCCCCGAGGGCGGCAAGGGCGGCGGCCTGGTCGTCGCCGAGGGCACCCCGGAGGAGGTCGCGGGGGTGGCGGCGAGCCACACCGGCAAGTTCCTGCGGGACATCCTCGACCCGAGCAGGATCAGCGACGCGACCCCGTCGCGGGCCTCGGGCCGCAAGCCTGCGGCGAAGAAGGCCCCGGCCAAGAAGGCGGCGGCGAAGAAGCCGGCGGCGGCCAAGAAGGCGGCCCCGGCGGCGAAGAAGACCGCGGCCAAGAAGTCCACCGCACGCTGACCCGCACACCGACGGGCGGCCCCGGCCCACGGGGCCGCCCGTCGCGTGCGTCCGGGGTCCGCGCGTCACACGGTCGCCCGGTAGCGGGTGCCCGTCCGTGCGCCGGGCGGCTGCCCGCCGTGGGGGTCCGGGCGGCGTGCCGCGGGGCGGTCGGGCGTGGGTGTCCGGGCGGCGTGCTGCGGGGGCGGTCGGCCGTGGGTGTCCGTGTCCGGGCGGCGCTTCGGGCGGTCGCCCGGCGCGTGCGGTTGGTCGTGCACCTCCCCGGCGACGTTCCGGCACCCGCCCCCGGTATCGTCGGTCAGGGTCCAGCGGACCCACCCGTACCGCCATCCCCTCGTACCACGGGAGTCACCATGTCCGGCCAGCCCACCCCCCGCCGCACCGTGCTGAAGGGCGCCGCACTCGCCGGCGCGGCAGGCCTGGGCGTGGCCGCGTGCTCCACCGAGTCCAAGCTGGGCCACGCCCAGACGCCGACCCCCACCGCTCCGGTCGACCTCGGCGACGCGGCGGCCGTGCCCGTCGGCGGCGCCAAGCTCTACCGCGACCAGCGCCTGGTCGTCAGCTGCCCGGCCAAGGGCGAGTACAAGGCGTTCAGCGCCCAGTGCACGCACGCCGGCTGCGTGCTGGACAAGCTGGAGGCCAACGAGGGCAACTGCCCCTGCCATGGCAGCCGGTTCGACGTCACCACCGGCAAGGCGCTCAAGGGCCCGGCCACCGCCCCGCTGCCCGCCGTCCCGGTCAAGGTCAAGGACGGCAAGCTGGTCGCGGGCCCGGACGCCTGAGACCCGGACCGCCGTCCCGCGGGGCCGGATCGGCCGGGCCGCGGCCGAGTCCCGTCGGCCCACGCACCGGATCGGCCGGGCCCCGGCCCGCGGTCCGGTCGGCCCGTGCACCGGATCGGCCTGGACCCGGGCCGCGGTCGCGTGACTGGAGGCCTGCGGTCCCGTCGGCCCGCCCACCGCAGAGCCGTACACCGGAGGCCCGCAGCCGCAGGCCCGTGCACCGGAGGCCCGCCCACCGGAGGTCCGCAGTCGCAGGGCCGCGCAACGCAGGCCCGCGCAACGCAGGGCCGCGCAACGCAGGCCCGCGCAACGCAGGCTCGCGCGCCGGAGGCCCGCCACCGGAGGCCCCGCAGGGCCGTACACCGCAGGCCCGCCGGCGTCGTACGCCTCCGTCCACGGGGGCTACTCCCAGTCCCAGTCCACCCCCAGGATCCCCGGCCGCACCCCCTGCTCCACGAAGTGCACCGTCCCGTGCCTGCCGCTCAGCGTCAGGTCCTGGCGGGCCGTGCGCGGGGCCGCGGCCGAGGCCTGGGCGAAGCGCCGGCAGCGCACCGGCAGGGCCGCCTCGTCGAACCGCACCTGCAGCACGTACTGCCCGCCCGCGAAGCTGAAGCCGCGCACGTACTCGCCGCTCTGACCGCCGGTGCCGTCCTCGAAGCCGTACCCGAAGAGGTACGTGTCCCCGGCCCGCAGCCGGGCGTCGAAGAGCAGTTCCGCGACCACCACCCCGGTGTCCCGCTGCCACCGCACCCGCCCCGTACGGCAGTTCTCCCGCGCCCGCACCACCACCCGCGCCGGGTCGCAGCCGGGGTCGCCGTGATGGATGGCCAGATAGCGGTCGATGCCGTCCCGGTGCGCCCGTACGACCTGCTGGGACTCGCGGCCCACCAGCGCCCGGTCGGGGCCGATCCGCACCCGTTCGTGGTGGCCGACCGTGTGCAGCCCGCCGTCCTGCGGCGACTCCAGCTCCGCGAGCAGCCGCTCCACCGAGCCGGACGCCTCCACCAGCGCCCGGTAGGAGCGGGTCGCGGGCCGCTCGGCCTCACCGCCGGGCCCCTCCGCCACCAGCAGCCGGATCAGCGACTCGGCGGGCAGGTGCAGCACCGCCTCCAACTCCCGTACGGCCCGCAGCGACTCCGGGCGCTGCGGGCGCCGGGCACCCTGCTGCCAGTAGCTGAGGCTGGTCACCCCGACCTTGACGCCCCGGCCCGCCAGATGGTGCTGCACCCGCTGCAACGGCAGCCCGCGCAGCGCCAGCGCGGCCCGCAGCGCCAGGTGGAACGGGCCGGTGCGCAGCAGCAGTTCGAGATCGGCCCCGGCGGGAACGTCGGGCACCCCCGAGGACAAGGAGGGCACCCCGGAGGGAAAGGAGGGCACCCCGGCGGGCACCGGCGGCGCCCCGGCGGGTTCGTGGGGGCCCCGGCCCGGTATCGGCGGGCCGGTGTCCGGCGACGGGTGCTGCCGCATCACAGCTCCTTGCGTGGCGGTGAACATTCACGACGGCACACCGCACCGGCCTGCCGCCGTCGGCGAAGCGGGCTGGTGGACGGGAACGGGACGTTCACATCCCGCTCACCCCGTTCACAGCACCGCGTCACCCCGCATTGAAGCGTGTTGACCTGCACTCGACAACACCGGATGCTCCTCAGCAGCGTCCGGACGCGCTCCTCCAACCCTCCCCGTCCCCGGTCCCGCCGGAGCGGGGGAGGGCCCACCCCCGCCTCGGGAGGAACGCGATGCGCAACCCCAGCAGGAGACGGCTCACCCTGGCCGCTCTCGCCACCGCGACCCTGCTCGCCGTCCCCACGGCGACAGCGGCCGCGGCACCCGCCCCCGCCGATCCCGCCGCCCCGGCCGCCGCCGGCCGGCAGGCCGCCCCGCAGTCCGGCGAGCAGGCCCCGCTGCTCGCCGCCAAGCGCCTCAACATCACCATGCAGGCCCAGGAGAAGACCAACTGGTGCTGGGCCGCCGGCGGCAACACCATCGCCTCCTGGTTCGGCAAGAAGTACAGCCAGAACCAGTTCTGCAACGCCGCCTTCGGCCGCAGCCAGAACACCACCTGCCCCAACAACCAGGCCACCCTGGGCAATGTCCAGAACGGCCTCGACTGGGCCGGCATCAACCCCGGCTCCTACGTCACCGGCTATCTGCGCTACACGACCGTGCAGAGCGAGATCGCCGCCGACCGCCCCGTCGAGACCCGCATCCAGTGGTCCAGCGGCGGCGGCCACATGCACGTGATCTACGGGTACGACACCGCCAACAGCTGGGTCTACTGGGGCGACCCGTGGCAGACCAGCGACCGCTACAACTGGGCCTCGCACGCCTGGTACGTGAACAACAACTCCTTCTCCTGGACCCACTCGCTCTACCAGATCGGGGCGTGACGACGATGACCTCCACCTTCCGGTCCGCCGCCGTCGCGGCCGTCACCGCCACCCTCCTGCTCGGCGCCGCCGCCGAGGCGGGCGCGGCCGGGCGGCCCGCCCCCGTGCCCGACCGGGCGGCGGCCCGCGCCGCGGCCACCGCCCCCGCCACCCTCGACACCCTGTCCCGCTTCTTCGCCCGGGACGGCGCACTCGCCCGCGCCGCCGCCGCCCCGCGCGTGCAGCAAGCCACCGTCGAGGTCAACACGCTCTCCCCGGACTTCGTCGCGGGCCGGCCCGGGGCGAAGGTGGCCGAACTGGAGTTCATGGCCAGCACTGCCGTCTCCTCCGACGGGCGGAAGGCGTCCCTGTGGGCCGCGCCCCTCCAGGGCAAGTGGCAGGTGGTGAACATCGCCACCGGCGACGACGAGACGCGCTACGCAACCGAGGGCGCCCGCAGGCTCCCCGGCGGCACCGTCTTCCGCGAGCCCCAGATCGACGGCTGGTACGTCGCCGACGCGCGGCGCGTACTGCCCCTCGACGAGGACGCCACCCGCGCCGTCGGCGCCCGGGGCGTGACCCTGGCCGCCTACGGGCAGCGGGTGCGCGCCGCGTACGCCGACAAGCTCCCCGGCAGCGCCTACGCCCGGCAGGGCAAGGCGGGCGGCTACGCGCAGGGGGCCACCGGCACCACCACGGCGGCGGCCGACGCACCCCCTGCCGAGGACGCCGCCTTGGCCGCGCCCCTGGCCGCCGCCGGCGGAGCCGCGCTGCTCGCCCTCGCGGGCTTCGCCGTCGTACGCCTGCGCCGTCGCGAACAGTCCTGACGCCCCGCACGGTGACACGCTCCTGAACAGTCGGGGCGCCCCACCCGGGGCGCCCCGACTGTCGGTGCCCGCAAGTAGGCTGTGGGGCATGGCAGACCCCTCCAGTTACCGTCCCAAGCCGGGCCAGATCCCCGACTCGCCGGGGGTCTACAAATTCCGCGACGAGCACCGCCGGGTGATCTACGTCGGGAAGGCCAAGAGCCTGCGCCCCCGCCTCTCCTCGTACTTCCAGGACCTGGCGAACCTCCACCCGCGCACCCGCACCATGGTCACCACCGCCGCCTCCGTGGAGTGGACGGTGGTGGCCACCGAGGTCGAGGCGCTCCAGCTGGAGTACTCCTGGATCAAGGAGTTCGACCCCCGGTTCAACGTCAAGTACCGCGACGACAAGAGCTACCCGTCCCTCGCCGTGACGATGAACGAGGAGTTCCCGCGCGTGCAGGTGATGCGCGGCCCCAAGAAGAAGGGCGTGCGCTACTTCGGCCCGTACGGCCACGCCTGGGCGATCCGCGAGACCGTCGACCTGATGCTCCGGGTCTTTCCCGTACGCACCTGCTCCGCCGGTGTGTTCAAGAACGCGGCCCGCTCCGGCCGCCCCTGCCTGCTCGGCTACATCGGCAAGTGCGCCGCCCCCTGCGTCGGCCGGGTCACCCCCGAGGAGCACCGCGAACTCGCCGAGGACTTCTGCGACTTCATGGCCGGCCGCACCGGTACGTACCTCAAGCGCATCGAGCAGCAGATGATGATCGCCGCCGAGGACATGGAGTACGAGAAGGCGGCCCGGCTGCGCGACGACATAGAGGCGCTCAAGCGCGCCCTGGAGAAGAACGCGATCGTCTTCAACGACGCCACCGACGCCGACCTCGTCGCGCTCGCCGAGGACGAGCTGGAGGCCGCCGTACAGATCTTCCACGTGCGCGGCGGACGGGTGCGCGGCCAGCGCGGCTGGGTCACCGACAAGGTCGAGAACGTCGACACGGCCGGCCTCGTCGAGCACGCCCTCCAGCAGCTGTACGGCGAGGAGAAGGGCGACGCGGTGCCCAAGGAGGTGCTCGTCCCCGCGCTCCCCGAGGACGCCGAGGCCGTCAACACGTGGCTGAGCGAGCGCCGGGGCTCCCAGGTCTCGCTGCGCGTCCCGCAGCGCGGCGACAAGAAGGACCTGATGGCCACGGTCCGGCGCAACGCCCAGCAGGCCCTGGTCCTGCACAAGACCAAGCGCGCCTCCGACCTGACCACCCGCTCGCGCGCCCTGGAGGAGATCGCCGAGGCGCTCGGGCTCGACGGCGCACCGCTGCGCATCGAATGCTTCGACATCTCGCACCTCCAGGGGGACGATGTCGTGGCGTCCATGGTGGTCTTCGAGGACGGGCTGGCCCGCAAGAGCGAGTACCGCCGCTTCGAGATCAAGAGCTTCGAGGGGCAGGACGACGTCCGGTCCATGCACGAGGTGATCGGCCGCCGGTTCCGGCGCTACCTCCAGGCGAAGGAGAAGACGGGGGACTGGGTGGGGGGTGAGGTGCCGGAGGAGGTCCAGGAGGAGGACGGGAAGCCGAAGCGGTTCGCCTACCCGCCGCAGCTCGTCGTCGTCGACGGCGGGCAGCCGCAGGTGGCCGCCGCCAAGCGGGCGCTCGACGAGCTCGGTATCGACGACGTCGCCGTCTGCGGTCTCGCCAAGCGCCTCGAAGAGGTCTGGCTGCCCGACGAGGACGACCCGGTGGTTTTGCCGCGCAGCAGCGAGGGCCTCTACCTCCTCCAGCGGGTACGTGACGAAGCCCACCGCTTCGCCATCACCTACCAGCGCAACAAACGGGCCAAGCGCTTCCGCAGCGGGCCCCTCGACGAGGTTCCCGGCCTCGGCGAAACCCGCAAGCAGGCACTGCTGAAGCACTTCGGTTCGGTGAAGCGACTCCGGTCCGCCACAATTGACCAGATCTGCGAGGTTCCCGGCATCGGTCGCAAGACCGCCGAGACCGTCGCCGCCACCCTCGCAAGCGCGGCCCCGGCCGCACCCGCCGTGAACACGGCGACAGGAGAGATCATTGAGGACGACGGGCCGACCGCACCCGCGGCCGTCCCGCCGGAGAACGGGGGCAGCACCGATGACCGAACAGCGCCAAGAACATGACCCGGCCCCAGACCACGGCCAGGACCCAGACCGAGACGGAGCACACGTGAGTACGGGCACGACGCGGGAGACCGCCGAGCCGGCCGAGACGCCCATCCCCGAGCTGGTCATCATCTCCGGCATGTCAGGGGCGGGCCGCAGCACCGCCGCGAAGTGCCTGGAGGACCTCGGCTGGTTCGTCGTCGACAACCTGCCGCCCGCGCTGATCCCCACCATGGTGGAGCTCGGCGCCCGCTCCCAGGGCAACGTGGCGCGCATCGCCGTCGTCGTCGACGTCCGCGGCCGCCGCTTCTTCGACAACCTCCGCGAATCCCTCGCCGACCTCGACGCCAAGGGCGTCACCCGGCGCATCGTCTTCCTGGAGTCCTCCGACGACGCCCTGGTCCGCCGCTTCGAGTCGGTCCGCCGCCCGCACCCCCTCCAGGGCGACGGCCGGATCACCGACGGCATCGCCGCCGAGCGCGACCTGCTGCGCGAGCTGCGCGGCGACGCCGACCTGGTGATCGACACCTCCAGCCTCAACGTCCACGAACTGCGCGCCAAGATGGACGCCCAGTTCGCCGGCGACGAGGAGCCGGAGCTGCGCGCCACCGTCATGTCGTTCGGCTACAAGTACGGGCTGCCCGTCGACGCCGACCTCGTGGTGGACTGCCGCTTCCTGCCCAACCCGCACTGGGTCCCCGAGCTGCGCCCCTTCACCGGCCTCAACGAGGAGGTCTCGGGCTACGTCTTCAACCAGCCCGGCGCCAAGGAGTTCCTCGACCGCTACACCGAACTGCTCCAGCTCATCGCCACCGGCTACCGCCGCGAGGGCAAGCGGTACGTCACCATCGCGGTCGGCTGCACCGGCGGCAAGCACCGCTCGGTCGCCATGTCCGAGAAGCTGGCCGCCCGCCTCTCCTCCGAGGGCGTCGAGACCGTCGTCGTGCACCGGGACATGGGGCGCGAGTGACCAACCGCACCGTCCGGCTCCGCCGCCTGCGCCGGGTCGCCCCCGCGCCCGGCGGCGAGCCGGCCCCGCGCGCCGCACGCGGCAGGCGGCGCGGCGCCACGCCCAAGGTCGTCGCCCTCGGCGGCGGCATGGGCCTGTCCGCCTCGCTGGCCGCCCTGCGGCGCATCACGGGCGACCTCACCGCGGTCGTCACCGTCGCCGACGACGGCGGCTCCAGCGGCCGGCTCCGGGAGGAGCTGGGCGTGCTGCCCCCCGGCGACCTGCGCAAGGCGCTGGCGGCCCTGTGCGGCGACGACGACTGGGGCCAGACCTGGGCCCGGGTCATCCAGCACCGCTTCCAGTCCAAGGGCGACCTGCACGAGCACGCGGTCGGCAACCTGCTGATCGTCGCCCTGTGGGAGCAGCTGGGCGACCACGTGCAGGCCCTGGACCTGGTCGGCAAGCTCCTGGGCGCGCACGGACGGGTGCTGCCCATGTCCGCGGTGCCGCTGGAGCTCCAGGCGCTGGTCCGCGGCCACGACCCGGAGCGGCCGGACGACGTGGACACCGTACGGGGGCAGGCGACGGTCGCGCTCACCCCCGGCGAGGTGCAGTCGGTGCATGTCGTACCGCACGATCCGCCCGCCGTGCCGGAGGCGGTGGCGGCGGTTCTTGACGCCGACTGGGTGGTTCTCGGACCCGGTTCCTGGTTCTCCTCGGTGATCCCCCACCTGCTGGTGCCGGAACTGCTCGATGCCCTGGTGGAGACCAAGGCGAGGCGGATTCTGTCCCTCAATCTGGCGCCCCAGCCGGGCGAAACCGAGGGCTTTTCACCGCAACGTCATTTGGAGGTTTTGGCCCGACACGCCCCTAAACTCGCCCTCGACGTGGTGCTGGCCGATCAGGCCGCCGTGCCCGACCTTCCCTCGCTCGCCGATGCCGCGAAACGCTTCGGTGCGACGGTCGAGCTGGCGCCGGTGGCCCGGCCCGACGGAGCCCCCAAGCACGACCCGGAGCTCCTGGCAGCCGCGTACGACCGTATTTTTCGGATGCATGGAAGGATCGGCCCATGGCGATGACGGCAGCGGTGAAGGACGAAATCTCCCGGCTCCCCGTCACCCGGACCTGCTGCAGAAAGGCGGAGGTCTCGGCGATCCTCAGGTTCGCGGGCGGGCTGCACCTGGTCAGCGGGCGCATCGTGATCGAGGCGGAGCTGGACACGAGCTACGCGGCACGCAGGCTCAAGAAGGACATCCTGGAGATCTTCGGGCACAGCTCGGAGCTGGTGGTGATGGCCCCCAGCGGCCTGCGCCGCGGCTCGCGCTACCTGGTACGGGTCGTGGCGGGCGGCGACCAGTTGGCGCGCCAGACCGGGCTCGTCGACGGCCGCGGACGGCCGATCCGCGGGCTGCCCCCGCAGGTGGTCTCCGGGGCCACCTGTGACGCCGAGGCGGCCTGGCGCGGCGCCTTCCTGGCCCACGGCTCCCTCACCGAGCCGGGCCGCTCCTCCTCCCTGGAGGTCACCTGCCCCGGCCCCGAGGCGGCGCTCGCGCTGGTCGGCGCGGCCCGCAGGCTCTCCATCGGAGCCAAGGCGCGCGAGGTGCGCGGCGTGGACCGGGTCGTCGTACGGGACGGCGACGCGATCGGCGCCCTGCTGACCCGGCTCGGCGCCCACGAGTCGGTACTGGCCTGGGAGGAGCGGCGGATGCGCCGCGAGGTCCGCGCCACCGCCAACCGGCTCGCCAACTTCGACGACGCCAACCTGCGCCGCTCGGCACGCGCCGCGGTCGCCGCCGGGGCCCGGGTGCAGCGCGCGCTGGAGATCCTCGGCGAGGAGGTGCCCGAGCACCTCGCCGCCGCGGGCCGGCTGCGCATGGAGCACAAGCAGGCCTCGCTGGAGGAGCTGGGCGCGCTGGCCGACCCGCCGCTCACCAAGGACGCGGTCGCGGGCCGCATCCGCCGGCTGCTCGCCATGGCGGACAAGCGGGCCCAGGACCTCGGCATCCCCGGTACGGAGTGCAACCTGACCGAGGACATGAACGAGGAGATCGAGGAAGAAATGGCCAAGGGCCTGGCCAACGGCATGGCCGGGGGACTGGCCGGCGGTATGGCCGGAGGACTGACCGGGGGACTGACCGGCGGGCTGGTCGGCTGACCCTCCGTCGCCGCGTCCGGGGCCGCCGCCGTCCGCGCGGCGGGCCCGCCGCCCCGCGAAATCCCTGACTCCGTTTCAACCCGCCGTCCCCGGCGCCCAGTTGGGTGCCGGGGACAGCTTTTTGTGTCTGATATGCCCTATTGACATGACCATGAATGGTCATGATTCTGACGTCTGTTCACTCACGTGACGGACAACAGCAAGGGGGGCACATGAGACGCAGAGCGAGATCGATCCTCGCCGCTTCTTCACTGCTGATAGCCGGGGTCGCGGCCGTTCCCGCCGCCCAGGCCCAGCCCGCCGGGAACGCCGCAGGGGGCGGCGACGGCATCTCGGTGTGGAACGCCAAGGTCACCCGCGCACAGGTGCCGCTGCTGCTGAGGGCGGGCACCGACGCGCACGAGCTGAGCGAGCAGGTGCCGGCCAAGGGGACCGCCACCGTCGAGCTCGTGCTGAGCGCCGAACAGGCCGGAGAACTCCGCGCCCAGGGCGTCGACATCAGCGAGCGCAAGATCGCGAACAACGCCAGGGCCGCGGCCCCCGGCGACGGCGTGTACCGCCCGTACAGCGGCAAGGGCGGCCTCCAGGAGGAGATCCTGGCCACCGCCCAGCAGAACCCGGGCATCACCAAGGTCGTCTCCATCGGCAAGACCGTCCAGGGCAAGGACATCCTGGCGCTCAAGCTGACCAAGAACGCGAAGAAGTCCGCGGACGGCTCCAAGCCCGCGACGCTCTACATGTCCAACCAGCACGCCCGCGAGTGGATCACCCCGGAGATGACCCGGCGGCTGATGCACCACTTCATCGGCAACTACGGCAAGGACAAGAAGATCACCAGGCTGGTCGACTCCAGCGAGGTGTGGTTCCTGCTGTCCGCCAACCCTGACGGGTACGACTACACGCACACCGCGCCCGCCGACCGCAACGTACGGCTGTGGCGCAAGAACCTGCGCGACACCAACGGCACCGGGAAGACCGACGCGGGCGACGGCATCGACCTCAACCGCAACTTCGCCTACAAGTGGGGCTACGACAACGAGGGTTCGTCCCCCGACCCGACGGACGAGACCTTCCGCGGCCCCAAGGCGATGTCCGAGCCGGAGACGACCGCGCTCGACCGCTTCCAGAAGCGCATCGGCTTCAAGTACGCCATCAACTACCACTCCGCGTCCGAGCTGCTGCTCTACGGCGTCGGCTGGCAGGTGGCCACCAACACCCCCGACGACGTGGCCCTCAAGGCGCTGGCCGGCACCCCGGACAACCCGGCCGTCCCCGGCTACTACCCGCAGGTCTCCTCCGAGCTGTACATCACCAACGGCGAGGCCGACGGACACGCCGGCAACGTCAACGGCATCAAGATGTTCACGCCGGAGATGACGACCTGCCAGACCGCCTCCGACCTCGACCCGAACGACCGCTGGAACGCCCGCGACTGCATGTCGGGCTTCAACTTCCCCGACGACGAGAAGCTGATCCAGCAGGAGTTCGCCAAGAACGTCCCGTTCGCGCTCTCGGTCGCCGAGACCACGCTCTCCCCGGACCACCCGGTCTCCTCCGTGGGCATCGACGCCCCGGACTTCACGATCGACCCCTTCACCTCCTCCTACGCCCGTGACAAGGACCAGGAGGTGAACGTCACGGCCCGCAGGTCGGTCCGCGACAAGGAGCTCAAGTACCGGGTCAACGGCGGCAAGGTGCACGACCAGGCCCTGCGGGGCTGGGACGGCGGCGAGGTCTACGGCGACGAGGACAACACCTACTTCGACGACTACCGCGCCAAGGTCAAGGACGGAAAGCCCGGCGACAAGGTCGAGGTCTGGTTCACCGGCGTCACCCGGGCCGGGAGGCCCACCTCCAGCAAGCACTTCACGTACACCCTCGCCGACCGCCCCAAGGCCGCCCACCTGGTGGTCGCCGAGGAGGGCGCACCGGCCACCGAGGTCCAGAAGTACGTGGACGCGCTGCGCGCCAACGGCCGCTCGGCCACCGTCTGGGACGTCGCCACCCAGGGCGCCCCGCACGCGCTCGGGGTCCTCGGCCACTTCGACTCGGTCGTCCACTACAGCGGGGCGAACGGCCCCGGCGGCGAGACCCAGCTCCAGCTGCGCGCGTACCTCAACGAGGGCGGCAAGCTGGTCGAGGCGGGCGAGAAGGCGGGCGGCACGGCCAAGCTCGGCCCGGCCGACACCGACGACTTCAGCCAGTACTACCTCGGCGCCTACGGCCGGGTGAACGCCCCCGGCGTCACCGGGCTGGCCGGTGCCGGAGCCCTCGCCGGAGTGACCACCCCGCTGGCCGGTACCCCCGGCAACCCGCTGGACACCGCGGGCGCCTACCTGGTCACCTCCGACTCGCTGCCGGCCGCGCAGTTCCCGCAGTTCAAGAGCGCGCAGGCGGGCCGCTACACCGGGGTCGCCAACCCGTACGCCCCGTTCGAGGGCTCCTGGATGGCGTCCGCGACCAGCAACAGCGGCAACTGGAAGCGGCTGACCCGCACCGTCGACCTGACCGGGGTGAGCGCGGCCGACCGGCCCACCCTGAAGGCGGCGCTCAACTGGAACACCGAGAACGGCTTCGACCACGCCCTCCTGGAGGCGCACACCGCGGGCGCCGAGGACTGGACGACGCTGCCGGAGGCGGGCGGTCTCACGAAGACCACCGTGCCGACCCAGTGCGAGCAGGGCTTCTTCATGGAGGCGCACCCGTTCCTGACGCACTACCTGACCCGCGGCGACACCAGCTGCACCCCGAGCGGCACGAGCGGCCAGTGGAACAGCTTCACCGGCTCCTCCGGCGGCTGGAAGCCGGTCTCCTTCGACCTGAGCGCGTACGCGGGCAAGAAGGTCGAGCTGTCGATGAGCTACGTCACCGACCCCAGCGACCTGGGCCGCGGCGTGTTCCTCGACGACACCCGGCTCTCCGTCGGCGGCGCCGACCGGGAGACCGAGGGCTTCGAGACCTCGCTGGGCGCCTGGGCGCCCACCGCGGCCCCGGCCGGCAGTCCGGCGGTGACGGCCCCGTGGGCCCGCACCGGCGAGCTCTTCCAGACGTACGCGGCCATCACCACGCGTGACACCGCACTTCTCGGCTTCGGCCTGGAACACGTCCCGGACGCGGGCCAGCGCGCCAAGATCCTGGAGAAGGCGCTCCGAGGCATCAAGGGGTGAGCCGACCCCCGCTCAGATGATGTCAAGCACCCCTCCTGATGCTCACTCAGAGTAGTCAGGGCGAAGGTCCCGACGACCCGTACTTCCCGCTCCACTACTGGGGAGTACGGGTCGTCGGCCCGTATTCGACCCTCGCTCGGGCCCGCTCGATGCGACGTCAAGGTCTACGGAGAGGTAGGGTCGGAAGCGGTCGGGGACATCCCATACAACTCGCCGTGGCGTCGAAACCCGGCGTACCAACGAGGAGATCGGTTCGTGACGATCCGCGTAGGCATCAACGGCTTCGGCCGTATCGGGCGCAACTACTTCCGGGCCCTGCTGGAGCAGGGTGCGGACATCGAGATTGTGGCTGTCAACGACCTGGGTGACACCGCCACCACCGCGCACCTTCTCAAGTACGACACCATCCTGGGCCGCCTCAAGGCCGAGGTGTCGCACACCGAGGACACCATCACCGTCGACGGTCACACCATCAAGGTGCTGTCCGAGCGCGACCCGGCCGACATCCCGTGGGGTCAGCTGGGCGTCGACATCGTGATCGAGTCCACCGGCATCTTCACCAAGAAGGCCGACGCCGCGAAGCACATCGCCGGCGGTGCGAAGAAGGTCCTCATCTCGGCTCCGGCCTCCGACGAGGACATCACCATCGTGATGGGCGTCAACCAGGACAAGTACGACGCGGCCCAGCACCACGTCATCTCCAACGCCTCCTGCACCACCAACTGCGTGGCGCCGATGGCCAAGGTTCTCGACGAGAACTTCGGCATCGTCAAGGGCCTGATGACGACGGTCCACGCGTACACCAACGACCAGCGCATCCTGGACTTCCCGCACAAGGACCTGCGCCGCGCCCGTGCCGCCGCGGAGAACATCATCCCGACCACGACGGGTGCCGCCAAGGCCACCGCCCTGGTCCTCCCGCAGCTCAAGGGCAAGCTCGACGGCATCGCCATGCGCGTGCCGGTCCCGACCGGTTCGGCCACCGACCTGGTCGTCGAGCTCGGCCGCGAGGTCACCAAGGACGAGGTCAACGCCGCGTTCAAGAAGGCCGCCGACGACGGCGACCTGAAGGGCTTCCTGTACTACACCGAGGACCCGATCGTGTCCTCGGACATCGTCAGCGACCCGGCCTCCTGCACCTTCGACTCCTCCATGACCATGGTCCAGGAGGGCAAGACGGTGAAGATCCTCGGCTGGTACGACAACGAGTGGGGCTACTCGAACCGTCTGGTCGACCTGACCGTCTTCGTCGGCGGTCAGCTCTGATCACGCAGTACTGAGATCATCACGATGTGAGCGGCAGGGCTCGGGCAGCGCGAAGAAGCGCTGTGCGGGCCCTGCCGTCTGTCCAGCCCTTCTGAGGAGCCGTACTTCATGAAGACGATCGACGAACTCATCGCCGACGGGGTCGCGGGCAAGCGGGTCTTCGTCCGCGCCGACCTCAACGTGCCGCTCGACGGCACCACGATCACCGACGACGGCCGCATCCGCGCCGTCGCCCCGACGATCGCCAAGCTCGCCGCCGCGGGCGCGCGCGTGATCGTCGCCTCGCACCTGGGCCGCCCCAAGGGCGCCCCGGACCCGGCCTTCTCGCTGGCCCCGGCCGCCGCCCGGCTCGGCGAGATCCTCGGCGCCGACGTGGCCTTCGCGACCGACACGGTCGGCGACTCCGCCCGCGCCACCGTCGCCGGCCTGGCCGACGGCCAGGTCGCCGTCGTCGAGAACCTGCGCTTCAACGCCGGTGAGACCGCCAAGGACGACGCCGAGCGCGGTGCGTTCGCGGACGAGCTGGCCACCCTCGCCGACCTGTACGTGGGCGACGGCTTCGGCGCGGTGCACCGCAAGCACGCCTCCGTCTTCGACCTCCCGGCCCGCCTCCCGCACGCGGCCGGCGACCTCATCGCCACCGAGGTCGGCGTCCTGAAGAAGCTCACCGAGGACGTCAAGCGCCCGTACACGGTGATCCTCGGCGGCGCCAAGGTCTCCGACAAGCTCGCCGTCATCGACGAGCTGCTCGGCAAGGCGGACCGGCTGCTGATCGGCGGCGGCATGGCGTACACCTTCCTCAAGGCCCAGGGCCACGAGGTGGGCATCTCGCTGCTGCAGGAGGACCAGATCCCCGCGGTCACCGAGTACATGGAGCGGGCGAAGAAGAACGGCGTCGAACTGGTGCTCCCGGTCGACGTGCTGGTCTCCGCGGAGTTCCCCGACCTGAAGACCAAGGCCCCCGCCGACTTCGAGACGGTCGACGCCGACAAGATCCCCTCCGACAAGGAGGGCCTCGACATCGGCCCGAAGTCCCGCGAGCTGTTCGCCTCGAAGATCGTGGACGCCGAGACGGTGTTCTGGAACGGCCCGGTGGGTGTCGCCGAGCACCCGGACTACGCCGGCGGCACCGCGGCGGTCGCGCGCGCCCTGCTCGACTCCGTGGGCTTTACCGTGGTCGGCGGCGGCGACTCCGCTGCCGCCGTGCGCAACCTCGGCTTCGACGAGAACGCGTTCGGGCACATCTCGACCGGCGGCGGCGCAAGCCTCGAATACCTGGAAGGCAAGACCCTGCCCGGCCTTGCCGCACTGGAGGACTGATCCTTACATGAGCACCACCCGTACCCCGCTGATGGCGGGCAACTGGAAGATGAACCTCAACCACCTCGAGGCCATCGCCCACGTCCAGAAGCTCGCCTTCGCGCTGGCCGACAAGGACTTCGACGCGTGCGAGGTCGCGGTCCTGCCGCCCTTCACCGACCTGCGGTCCGTGCAGACGCTGGTCGACGGCGACAAGCTGAAGATCAAGTACGGCGCCCAGGACCTCTCGGCGCACGACTCCGGCGCGTACACCGGTGAGATCTCCGGCGCGATGCTCGCCAAGTTCAAGTGCGCGTACGTCGCGATCGGCCACTCCGAGCGCCGCCAGTACCACAACGAGACCGACGAGGTCGTCAACGCCAAGGTGAAGGCCGCCTACAAGCACGGCCTGACCCCGATCATGTGCGTCGGCGAGGGCCTGGACATCCGCAAGGCCGGCAACCAGGTCGAGTACACCCTCGCCCAGGTCGACGGCGGACTGAAGGACATCCCGGCCGAGCAGGCCGAGTCCATCGTCATCGCCTACGAGCCCGTCTGGGCCATCGGCACCGGTGAGGTCGCCACCCCCGAGGACGCGCAGGAGGTCTGCGGGGCGATCCGCGGGCGTCTGGCCGAGCTGTACTCGCAGGAGCTGGCCGACAAGGTCCGCATCCAGTACGGCGGCTCCGTCAAGTCGGGCAACGTCGCGGCGATCATGGCGAAGCCGGACGTGGACGGCGCGCTGGTCGGCGGCGCCGCCCTGGACGCCGACGAGTTCGTCAAGATCGTGCGTTTCCGCGACCAGTAATCGCGACCGGTAGTACCGCAGCGAGTAGGCCCTCGGGCCGATCCGTCGTACCCTGACGGGGCCGGTGGCCAGCCACCGGCCCCGTTGTCTTATCTGATCCGAGGAAGTTGGTCCAGCCGTGGTTATGGGGTTCTCGATCGCCCTGATCGTATTCAGCCTGCTGCTGATGCTGCTGGTTCTGATGCACAAGGGGAAGGGCGGCGGCCTCTCCGACATGTTCGGCGGCGGCATGCAGTCCTCCGTCGGAGGGTCCTCGGTCGCCGAGCGCAACCTCGACCGGATCACCATCGTCGTCGCCGTGATCTGGTTCGCGTGCATCGTGGTGCTCGCGCTCCTGATGAAGCTCAACGGCTGACCGGACGACTCCGGTACACCGGGGCGGGCGCGGCCTATCATGGGCGCAGCGTCCCGCCGCCGGGGTGTAACTACCGTCACTGGACGCGCGTTGGGCCTTATCGAGACCGGGCGCCCGCCGCGAGGCCGCTCGACGAAGCTTCGCAGCACCATCACGCAGGGAGTTACGACCGTGGCAAGTGGCAACGCGATCCGGGGAAGCCGGGTCGGAGCGGGGCCGATGGGTGAGGCCGAGCGCGGCGAGTCCGCGCCCCGCCTGCGCATCTCCTTCTGGTGCTCCAACGGGCACGAGACCCAGCCGAGCTTCGCCAGCGACGCGCAGGTTCCGGACACCTGGGACTGCCCGCGCTGCGGATTCCCGGCCGGACAGGACCGGGACGACCCCCCGGCCCCGCCGCGCACCGAACCGTACAAGACGCACCTCGCGTACGTGCGGGAGCGGCGCAGCGACGCGGACGGCGAGGCGATCCTCGCGGAGGCGCTGGCGAAACTGCGCGGCGAGATCTAGCACCGCGGCGAGGTCCCGCGGGGCGGCACAGCAGCAGATCCGGAGCGGCCCGGACACCACCCAAGGTGTCCGGGCCGCTCCGTTTTCCCGCGTTCTGGCAGGTCGGGGGGATTGTCAGTGGCGCCGCCTACAGTTCTCCCAAGATCTGAACAGGCGTACGGGCGGGGGACGTTGTGGCAGGGGCGCAAGCGGTACCGGCGGCGGACGGCGCCGCGCCCGCCTGGCGCGGCGGCTTCGGACGGCTGTTCTCGGCCGCCGTCGTCTCCCGCTTCGGCGACGCGCTGCGCGGGGCCGCCATGCCGCTCCTCGCGGTCACCCTGACCACCGACCCGCTGCTGGTCTCGCTGGTCTCTGCCTGCGGCTTCCTGCCCTGGCTGCTGTTCGGGCTGCTGGGCGGCGCGCTCGCGGACCGGGTGGACCAGCGGAGGGCGATGTGGGCGGTCGATCTGGTGCGGGCCCTGCTGATGGCCGCCTTCGCGGTGGCGGTCGCCCTGGGGCACGCCTCGATCGCGCTGCTCGTCGTGGTGGCGTTCGCCCTCACCACGCTCCAGACGCTCTTCGACAACGCGGCCACCGCGCTGCTGCCCGCGATGGTGCCGCCCGGGGCCCTGGGGGCGGCCAACGCCCGGCTGATGACCGGACAGCAGCTGGCGAGCACCTTCCTGGCCGCGCCACTGGTGCCGGTGCTGCTGCTCTGGGGGCCGTCGGTGCCGTACGCCACCGACGCGTTCACCTACGTACTGGCGGCGCTCCTGGTGGCCTCGCTGCGCGGCCCGGCGCCGGAGCGGGAGGCACGGCCCGCGGGCAGCACCCTGCGCGCGGAGATCGCCGCCGGGCTCAGGGTCCTGTGGGCGGACCGGCCGCTGCGCGGGCTCTGCGCCGCCACCACCCTGTGCAACCTCGGGGTGGGCGCGCTCATCGCCACCCTGGTGCTGCACATCACCGGCTGGCTGGACGGCGGGCAGGCCGGATACGCGGCGGTGCTCACCGCGTACGGCATCGGCAGCGTGGCCGGCGGACTGGGGGCCGACCGGCTGGCCAGGCGGACCGGGCGAATACGCAGCGTCCTGATCGCCGGAGCCGCCCAGACCGGCTGTCTGGTCGTGCTGGGCACCGTGCGGGAGCTCTGGGCGGCGGTCGCGGCGATGGCGGTGTTCGGGCTGATGGGCGCCGTGTGGAACGCCAACCAGGTCACCCTGATGCAGGAGCGCAGCCCCGGGGCCATGCTGGGCAGGGTCAGCGCGGCCTTCCGGACGCTCGCCATCGGCGGCTCGCCGCTCGGCGCGGTGCTGGGCGGACTGGCCGCCTCGGGGTGGGGGCTCAACACGCCCGCCCTGCTGGCGGCGGCACTGTTCGGACTGGCCGTGGCCTCGCTCGTACCTCTGATCAATTAAGTTGGAGGAGGCAGCGGGGGATGCATGCGGATACGAGTAGAAGTGGGCTGATGTCCGAGATGAACGCAATGGATTCGAAGAGCGGTTCGACCGGCGCCGACGGTCGTCCGAGGCTGAACCAGCTGCCCGAGTGGGCGGCGCTCGGCAAGCACCGGGAGCAGCTGGGCGACACGCACCTGCGCGAGCTGTTCGCCGCCGACCCGGCGCGCGGCAGCGGCTACACCCTCCAGGTCGGCGACCTCTACCTGGACTACTCCAAGCACCTGGTCACCGACGAGACGCTCGGCCTGCTGCGCGACCTGGCCGCCGCCACCGGCGTCGCCGAGCTGCGCGACGCCATGTTCCGCGGCGAGAAGATCAACACCACCGAGGACCGGGCCGTCCTGCACACCGCGCTGCGCGCCCCGCGCGACGCCGTGATCGAGGTCGACGGCGAGAACGTGGTCCCGGCCGTGCACGCCGTCCTGGACAAGATGGCCGCCTTCGCCGACAAGGTCCGCTCCGGCGAGTGGACCGGGCACACCGGCAGGCGCATCAGGACCGTCGTCAACATCGGCATCGGCGGCTCCGACCTCGGCCCCGCCATGGCCTACGAGGTGCTGCGCTCCTTCAGCGACCGCGAGCTGGACTTCCGCTTCGTCTCCAACGTGGACGGCGCCGACCTGCACGAGGCGGTCCGGGACCTGGACGCGGCCGAGACCCTGTTCATCGTCGCCTCCAAGACCTTCACCACGATCGAGACGATCACCAACGCCACCTCGGCCCGCAACTGGCTGCTGACGAACCTGCGCGCCGACGCCTCCGCCGTCGCCAAGCACTTCGTGGCGCTCTCCACCAACGCCGAGAAGGTCGCCGACTTCGGCATCGACACGGCCAACATGTTCGAGTTCTGGGACTGGGTCGGCGGACGCTACTCCTACGACTCCGCCATCGGCCTCTCGCTGATGATCGCCATCGGCCCGGACCGCTTCCGCGAGATGCTCGACGGCTTCCACCAGGTCGACGAGCACTTCCGCACCGCGCCCCCGGAGCAGAACGCACCGCTGCTGCTCGGTCTGCTCGGCGTCTGGTACGGGGCGTTCTTCGACGCCCAGGCCCACGCGGTCCTCCCGTACAGCCACTACCTGTCCAAGTTCACCGCCTACCTCCAGCAGCTCGACATGGAGTCCAACGGCAAGTCCGTGGACCGTGCGGGCAACCCGGTCGACTGGCAGACCGGACCCGTCGTCTGGGGCACGCCGGGCACCAACGGACAGCACGCGTACTACCAGTTGCTGCACCAGGGAACCAAGGTCATCCCGGCCGACTTCATCGGCTTCGCCCGCCCGGTCGCCGACCTCACCCCCGGCCTGGAGCCCCAGCACGACCTGCTGATGGCGAACTTCTTCGCCCAGACACAGGCCCTCGCCTTCGGCAAGACCCCCGACGAGGTACGCGCCGAGGGCGTGGCCGAGGAGCTGGTGCCGCACAAGACCTTCCGCGGCAACCACCCCACCACCACCGTCCTCAGCGACGAGCTGACGCCTTCGGTGCTCGGCCAGCTGATCGCGCTGTACGAGCACAAGGTGTTCGTACAGGGCGCGATCTGGAACATCGACTCCTTCGACCAGTGGGGCGTCGAACTGGGCAAGGTCCTCGCCAAGAAGATCGAACCGGTGCTGACCGAGGGCGAGGGCGGCGACCAGCTCGACAGTTCGACCGCCGCGCTGGTGGGCAAGTACCGTACGCTGCGCGGCCGTTGAGGCCGATGAACTGAGGGGCGAGGGGGGAACGTGGCGGGCACGGGCACGACGGCGGGGGCGGACGCGGACGCGGGGACGGTGCGGCTGAGACCGCCGAGGAACAGGTTCGACCGCAGGGTCGTCCCCTGGTGGCGGGCGCAGTGGTTCGCCCTGTTCCTGCCGCCCGTCCTCGTGCTCGTCCTGCTGGGCGTGCTCATCGAGCCGGCCAGGTTCTGGCTGCTGCTGCCCGCGGCGCTGATCGGGGTGCCGGGCCTGGCCGCCGCGCTGTTCCTGCCCGTGTGGTGGTACCGGGTGCACCGCTGGGAGGTCACCGACTCGGCGGTGTACATCCACACCGGGTACTTCTGGCGGGAGTGGCGCATCGCGCCGATGTCGCGCATCCAGACCGTGGACACCGTGCGCGGTCCGCTCCAGCAGTACTTCGGACTGGCCACCGTCGTCGTCACCACCGCGTCCGCCAAGGGCGCGGTCAAGATCGAGGGGCTCGACCACGAGCTCGCCGCCGAACTGGCCGAGCAGCTCACGGAGATCACCGGTGCCACTCCCGGGGACGCGACATGAGCGGGGACACACGGGTCCGGGCCCCGGACGCCGCGGGCGAGGGCGAGTGGCAGAAGCTCGACCGGCGCACGGTGCTCGTCGCGGCACTGCTCATGGGCGGGATCGCCTTCAGCGGCGGCGTGCCCACCACCCTCGCCCTCGTCGGGCCCTTCGGGCTGCCGGCCGCGCTCGCCTGGGTGCTGGGCGGAGCGGTGCTGTTCATTGTGGGAAGCGCGTTCCTGGAGTACCTGCGGTGGCGGCACACCAAGTACCGGATCGGCCCCGAGCGGGCCGAACTGCGCACCGGCCTGGTGCTGGTGAAGCGGCGTTCCCTGGCGCGCGAGCGGATCCGTACGGTCGACCTGACCGCGCACCCGCTGCTGCGCGTCCTCGGCCTGGTCAAGGTCCGCATCGGGACCGGGGAGCACAGCGCAGCGGGCGCGGACTCCATCATCCAGCTCACCCCGGTCACCCGGCAGGAGGGCGACCGGCTGCGGCGCGAACTGCTGACCCGGGCGGCCCGGGAGGGGACGGAGGAGAACACCGTCGGAAGGCTCGCCACCTTCGACCCCGCCTGGATCAGGTACGCCCCGATGTCCTTCGGGGCGCCGCTCCTCGGTCTCGCGGCCGGTGGTGCGGTGATGCAGGGCAGCGAGTGGTTCGGCATGCAGCTGAGCGTCATCCACTGGGTCGGCGGGCTGTTCACCGGGGTCGCCGTGCTCTGGATGGTCGTCGTGCTCGCGGCGGTGCTGCTGGTGGCGGGCGTGGTGGGCGCGCTCGGGCTGTTCGTCGAGATGTGGTGGGGCTACCGCCTCGACCGCGAGCCCGGCGGCACGCTGCGGGTGCAGCGCGGACTGTTCACGTCGCGGTCCATCTCGATCGAGGAGAGGCGGCTGCGGGGCGTCGAACTGGTGGAACCGCTCGGCATACGGCTGTCGCGGGCGGCCCGGGTGGACGCGGTGGCCACCGGTCTCGCCGAGACCGAGACCGACCAGAAGACCGACCGCAAGACCCTCGTCCCGGCCGTGCCGAAGGAAGTGGCGGACGCCGTGGCCGCGAAGGTGCTGCGGGAGCCGGTCGCGCCGACCTCCGCGGCCCGGCTGCGGGCGCACCCGAAGGCGGCCAGGGGGCGGCGGCTGAGGTGGTCCCTGGAGGCGGTGCTGCTGGTGCCGGCCGTGCTGGTGCCGCTCGGGGTGCTGCTGACGGACGTGCTGTTGTGGGTGGCGCTGGCGTTCGCCGTGGTGATGCTGCCGGTCGGCGTGCTGCTGGCGGAGGACGCGTACCGCGCCCTCGGGCACGGGCTGAGCGGGAACTACCTGGTCGTACGGTCGGGGACGGTCCGGCGGGCGACGGTGGCGCTGCGGCGGGACGGGGTGATCGGGTTCACCGTGAAGCAGTCCGTGTTCCAGCGGCGGGCGGGGCTGGTGACGGTGACCGCGACGACGGCGGCGGGGACGGGGGCTTACTCCGCCTACGACGCGGCGGCGGGGGAGGGGCTGGAGTTCGCCGGGGAGGCGGTGGAGGGGCTGCTCGCGCCGTTCCTGGAGCGAGGACCCTAGCGGCGGCCTGCGGGCGTCGAGCGGTAGCCGTTGTCCGCGAGTGCGCCGACGGCCGGCCGCGCGGGTGGGGCCCGCGTCCCCGGACGTGTGCCCCGCGCCCCGGTAGCCGCACTTCATGCTGCCCGTACGCACACCGAGGCCCGGCCACCCCCCTGTCCGGAAGCGCACGGAGGCCCAGGCCCCCTGTCAGGAGTCACACCGCGACCAGACCACCGCCCTGTCCGGAAGCGCACCGCGGCCCAGCCCCCTGTCCGGAGGCGCACCGAGGCGCGGCCATCCCCCTGTCAGGAGTCACACCGCGACCAGGCCACCGCCCTGTCCGGAAGCGCACCGCGGCCCAGCCGCTCTGCCCGTACGCACACCGAGGCCCGGCCACCCCCCTGCCCGGAAACACACCGCGGCCCGGCACCCCCCTTGGGGGGAAGTGCCGGGCCGCGGTGTGCGTGGGTTCGGCCTCGGTCAGGCCGACGCCGGGGGGTAGAGGGACCTCGGGAGTTCCGAGGCCGCCGCCTTGTCCAGCAGCCACAGCGTGCGGGCCCGGCCGTACGCGCCCGAGGCCGGGGCCTGGACCTCGCCGGGGCCCGACAGGGCGAGGGCCGCAGCCTTCGCCTTGTCCTCGCCCGCCGCCAGCAGCCACACCTCGCGCGCCGCCCGGATCGCCGGGAGGGTGAGCGAGATGCGGGTGGGCGGGGGCTTGGGGGCGCCGTGCACGCCGACCACCGTCCGCTCGGTCTCGCGCACCGCCGGGTGCTCCGGGAAGAGCGACGCGACGTGCGTGTCCGGACCGACGCCCAGCATGAGGACGTCGAAGGTGGGCACCTTGCCGTGGTCCTCGGGACGGGCCGCCGCGGCCAGTTCGGCCGCGTACGCCGCTGCCGCGGAGTCCGCGTCGTCGTGGCCCGCGTCCGAGGCCGGCATCGCGTGCACCCGGGCCGGGTCCAGCGGGACCGCGTCCAGCAGGGCCTCCCTGGCCTGGGTGTAGTTGCGTTCCGGGTCGTCGGCGGGCACGAAGCGTTCGTCGCCCCACCACAGGTCCAGGCGCGACCAGTCGATCGCGTCCCGGGCCGGGGAGGAGGCGAGCGCCGCCAGCAGCCCGTTGCCGTTGCGTCCGCCGGTGAGGACGACCGACGCGCTGCCGCGGGCGGCCTGCGCGTCGACGACCTTGGTGATCAGCCGGGCAGCCGCGGCCTGGGCCATCAGCTCCTTGTCCCGGTGGACCACCAACTGCGGTGCACCGCTCATCACTTGGACGCCGCCTTCTTGGCCGGCGCGGACTTCTTGGCGGCGGTCTTCTTCTCCGCCGAGCCGCCCGAGCCGCCCGAGGTGTCCGACCCGTCCGACCCCTCCGAGGCCGCGGCGACCTTGTCGCCGCCCGTGGCGGACGCCTCCGCGGCCGCCTGGCCGACGACCGCGCCCAGCCGGTCCACGCCGAACTTCAGCGCCGACGCGTAGGTGTCGTCCGGGTCGAGCCGGCGCAGCTCTTCCGCCAGCAGCTCCGCGGTCTCGCGGCGCTTGAGCGCCACCGCACGGTCCGGCTGGCCGTTCATGCACAGCGTGGCCAGCGAGCCGTCCGCGCGGTCCAAGACGACCGGGCCGTCCTTGGTCTCCATCCGTACGGCCGTGAGACCGGGACCGGCGGAGAGGGTGCGCTTCACCGGCACGTGCAGCCGGTCCGCCAGCCACATGGCGAGCAGCTCGCAGCTCGGGTTGAACTCCTCGCCCTCCACCTCCACCGAGGTGACCTCGGTGGGCAACTGGTCGAGCGCGGCGGCGAGCATCGAGCGCCACGGGGTGATGCGGGCCCAGGACAGGTCCGTGTCGCCCGGCGTGTAGTTCTCGCTGCGCGCGGTCAGCTCGTGTATCGGCTGCTCGGCGGCGTACGTGTCGGTGACACGGCGCTGGCCGAGAGCGCCCAGCGGGTCCTTGGCCGGGTCCACGGGACCGTTCACCGGCCACCAGACGACGGTCGGGGCGTCGGGCAGCAGCAGCGGCAGGACGACCGACTGGGCGTGGTTGATGACCTCGCCGTACAGGCGCAGGACAACCGTTTCCCCGGTGCCCGCGTCCGCGCCGAGCCGCACCTCCGCGTCCAGCCGCGCCTTCGAGCGGTCGCGCGGCGAGCGGGAGAACCGCTTGACGACGACCAGGGTGCGCGAGGGGTGCTCGCGGGACGCCTCGTTCGCCGCCTTCAGGGCGTCGTACGCGTTCTCCTCGTCGGTGACGATGACGAGGGTCAGCACCATGCCCACGGCCGGCGTGCCGATGGCCCGCCGCCCCTGGACGAGTGCCTTGTTGATCTTGCTGGACGTGGTGTCCGTCAGGTCGATCCTCATGGCCGGCGCCAGCTCCGTCCGTCTCGTGCGAGCATGTCGTTCGCCTCGTCGGGGCCCCAGGTGCCGGACGCGTACTGCGCGGGCTTGCCGTGCGTGTCCCAGTACTGCTCGATCGGGTCGAGGATCCGCCAGGACTGCTCGACCTCCTCCAGCCTCGGGAACAGGTTGGCGTCGCCCAGGAGCACGTCGAGGATGAGTCGTTCGTACGCCTCGGGGCTGGACTCCGTGAAGGACTCGCCGTACGCGAAGTCCATCGAGACGTCCCGGATCTCCATGGAGGTGCCGGGCACCTTGGAGCCGAAGCGCACGGTGACGCCCTCGTCCGGCTGGACGCGGATGACGATCGCGTTCTGGCCGAGCTCCTCGGTGGCGGTGTGGTCGAAGGGGGAGTGCGGGGCGCGCTGGAAGACGACCGCGATCTCCGTGACCCGGCGGCCGAGCCGCTTTCCGGTACGGAGGTAGAACGGCACGCCCGCCCAGCGGCGGTTGTCGATCTCCAGCTTGATCGCGGCGTAGGTGTCGGTCTTCGACCCGGGGTCGATGCCCTCCTCCTGGAGGTAGCCGACGGCCTTCGCGCCGCCCTGCCAGCCCGCCGCGTACTGCCCGCGCACGGTGTCACGGCCCAGGTCCTTGGGGATCTTGACCGCGCCCAGCACCTTGGACTTCTCCGCGACCAGCGCGTCCGCCTCGAAGGAGGCGGGCTCCTCCATGGCGGTCAGCGCGAGCAGCTGGAGGAGGTGGTTCTGGATGACGTCGCGGGCCGCGCCGATGCCGTCGTAGTAGCCGGCCCGGCCGCCGATGCCGATGTCCTCGGCCATGGTGATCTGCACGTGGTCCACGTACGACCGGTTCCAGATCGGCTCGAACATCTGGTTGGCGAAGCGCAGCGCCAGGATGTTCTGGACCGTCTCCTTGCCCAGGTAGTGGTCGATCCGGAAGACCTCGTTGGGCGGGAAGACCTCGTGGACGATCCGGTTGAGCTCCTGAGCGGAGGCCAGGTCGTGCCCGAAGGGCTTCTCGATGACTGCGCGCCGCCAGGAGTTCGCCTTCTGGTCGGCCAGCCCGTGCTTCTTCAGCTGCTGGACGACCTTGGGGAAGAACTTCGGCGGGACCGAGAGGTAGAAGGCGAAGTTGCCGCCGGTGCCCTGCTGCTCGTCGAGCTCCTGGATCGTCGACTTCAGCGTCTCGAACGCCTTGTCGTCGTCGAAGTCGCCCTGGACGAAGCGCATGCCCTGGATCAGCTGCTGCCAGACCTCCTCGCGGAACTCGGTGCGCGCGTGCTCCTTGACGGCGTCGTGGACGACCTGGGCGAAGTCCTCGTTCTCCCAGTCGCGGCGGGCGAAGCCGATGAGCGAGAAGCCCGGCGGCAGCAGGCCGCGATTGGCCAGGTCGTACACGGCAGGCATCAACTTTTTACGGGACAAATCGCCCGTGACGCCGAAGATGACCAGGCCCGACGGCCCCGCGATGCGCGGAAGCCGTCGGTCCTGTGCGTCACGCAGCGGATTGCTGCTGGACAAAGTGGTCAGCCCTCCGAAGGTGCGAGGCGCTTGAGCTCGGCCTCGGTCGACTTGAGCAGGTCGTTCCAGGAGTCCTCGAACTTGGAGACGCCCTCGGTCTCCAGCAGGCCCACGACGTCGTCGTAGGCGATGCCGAGCTTCTCGACGGCGTCGAGGTCGGCACGGGCCTGCTCGTACGTCCCGGCGATGGTGTTGCCGGTGATCGAGCCGTGGTCGGCGGTGGCCTCCAGGGTGGCCTCCGGCATGGTGTTCACCGTGCCCGGCGCGACCAGGTCGTCGACGTACAGGGTGTCCTTGTACGCCGGGTCCTTGACGCCGGTCGAGGCCCACAGCGGACGCTGCTTGTTGGCCTGCGCCTTGTCCAGGGCGGCCCACCGCTCGGAGGCGAAGACCTCCTCGTACGCCTGGTAGGCGAGCCGGGCGTTGGCGAGCGCGGCCTTGCCCTTGAGGGCCTTGGCCTCGTCCGTGCCCAGGCCGTCGAGGCGCTTGTCGATCTCGGTGTCCACGCGGGACACGAAGAAGGAGGCCACCGAGTGGATCTTGGAGAGGTCCAGGCCCGCGGCCTTCGCCTTCTCCAGGCCCGCCAGGTAGGCGTCCATGACCTCGCGGTAGCGCTCCAGCGAGAAGATCAGCGTGACGTTGACGCTGATGCCCCTGCCGATGACCTCGGTGATGGCCGGCAGGCCGGCCTTCGTCGCCGGGATCTTGATGAGCGTGTTGGGGCGGTCCACCAGCCAGGCGAGCTGCTTGGCCTCGGCGACCGTCGCCAGGGTGTTGTGCGCCAGGCGCGGGTCGACCTCGATGGAGACCCGGCCGTCCTGGCCCTGCGTCGCGTCGAAGACCGGGCGGAGGATGTCGGCGGCGTCCCTCACGTCCGCCGTCGTGATCATCCGGATGGCTTCCTCGACGGTGACCTTGCGCGCGGCGAGATCGGTCAGCTGGACGTCGTAGCCGTCGCCCTGCGAGATCGCCTTCTGGAAGATCGAGGGGTTGGTGGTGACGCCCACGACGTGCTGCTGGTCGATCAGTTCGGCCAGGTTGCCGGACGTGATCCGCTTGCGCGACAGGTCGTCGAGCCAGATCGCAACGCCCTCGTCGGAGAGGCGCTTGAGTGCGTCTGTCATGAGAATTGCATCTCCTACTTGTTGTCTGTACGAGCGTCAGCGCTGAGCGGCGGAAAGGGATTCCCGGGCGGCGGCGGCGACCGCCTCGCCGGTGAAGCCGAACTCCTTGAAGAGGACCTTGCCGTCCGCCGAGGCACCGAAGTGCTCCAGCGACACGATCCGGCCCGCGTCACCGACGTAACGGTGCCAGGTGAGCCCGATACCGGCCTCGACTGCCACTCGCGCCTTGACCGACGGCGGCAGGACGCTCTCCCGGTACCCCTGGTCCTGCTCCTCGAACCACTCGACCGACGGCATCGACACCACGCGCGTCGGGATGCCCTCGGCCTGCAGCGCCTCGCGCGCCTCGACCGCGAGCTGGACCTCGGAGCCGGTGCCGATGAGGACGACCTGCGGCGCGCCGCCGTCGGCCTCCAGGAGCACGTAACCGCCCTTGGCGGCGTCCTCGTTCACCTCGTACGTCGGCACGCCCTGGCGGGTCAGCACGAGGCCCGTGGGGGCGCCCTTGCCGAAGACCTTCGTGTAGCGGCGCATGATCTCGCGCCAGGCGATGGCGGTCTCGTTGGCGTCCGCCGGGCGGACCACGTTGAGGCCGGGGATCGCGCGCAGCGAGGCCAGGTGCTCGACCGGCTGGTGGGTCGGGCCGTCCTCGCCGAGGCCGACCGAGTCGTGCGTCCACACGTACGTCACCGGCAGGTGCATCAGCGCGGACAGTCGCACGGAGTTGCGCATGTAGTCGGAGAACACCAGGAAGGTGCCGCCGTAGATGCGGGTGTTGCCGTGCAGCGCGATGCCGTTCATCTCGGCGGCCATCGAGTGCTCGCGGATGCCGAAGTGGATCGTGCGGCCGTACGGGTCGGCCTCCGGGAGCGGGTTGCCCTCGGGGAGGAACGACGACGTCTTGTCGATCGTCGTGTTGTTGGAGCCGGCCAGGTCGGCCGAGCCGCCCCACAGCTCCGGGACGACCGCGCCCAGCGCCTGGAGGACCTTGCCGGAGGCGGCGCGGGTGGCGACGCCCTTGCCGGTCTCGAAGACGGGGAGCTTCTCCTCCCAGCCCTCGGGCAGCTCGCCCGCGGCGATGCGGTCGAACTCGGCGGCGCGCTCGCCGTTGGCGGTGCGCCAGGCGGCGAAGCCCTTCTCCCACTCGGCCTTGGCCTGGGCGCCGCGGTCCAGCGCCTTGCGGGTGTGCGCGATGACCTCGTCGGAGACCTCGAAGGTCTGCTCGGGGTCGAAGCCCAGCACGCGCTTGGTGGCCGCGACCTCCTCGTCGCCGAGCGCCGAGCCGTGCGCGGCCTCGGTGTTCTGCGCGTTCGGGGCCGGCCAGGCGATGATCGAGCGCATCGCGATGAAGGACGGCCTGTCGGTGACGGCCTTCGCCTGCTGGATGGCGTCGTACAGCGCCGCCGGGTCGAGGTCGCCGTCCGCCTTGGGCTCGACGCGCTGGACGTGCCAGCCGTACGCCTCGTACCGCTTGAGGGTGTCCTCGGAGATCGCCGTCTCGGTGTCGCCCTCGATCGAGATGTGGTTGTCGTCCCACAGCAGGATCAGGTTGCCGAGCTTCTGGTGCCCGGCCATCGAGGACGCCTCGGCGGAGATGCCCTCCTGGAGGCAGCCGTCACCGGCGATGGCGTAGATGAAGTGGTCGAACGGGGACTCGCCCGTCGCCGCCTCCGGGTCGAACAGACCGCGCTCGAAGCGGGCGGCCATCGCCATGCCCACCGCGTTGGCGACACCCTGGCCGAGCGGGCCGGTGGTGGTCTCGACACCGGTGGTGTGCCCGTACTCCGGGTGGCCCGGCGTCTTCGAACCCCAGGTGCGGAACGCCTTCAGGTCGTCCAGCTCCAGGCCGAAACCGGCCAGGTAGAGCTGGATGTAGAGGGTCAGGGACGAGTGGCCCGCGGAAAGTACGAAGCGGTCGCGGCCCGTCCACTCGGCGTCCGCCGGGTCGTGCCGCATCACCTTCTGGAAGAGGGTGTAGGCGGCCGGCGCCAGGCTCATCGCCGTACCGGGATGGCCGTTGCCGACCTTCTGTACGGCGTCCGCGGCCAGGATGCGGGCGGTGTCCACGGCCCGCTGGTCCCACTCGGTCCACTCAAGGTCTGTGGTGGTCGGCTTGGTGCTCACCCTGGTCAGGGCTCCTCTCCACAATGATTTGGGCCCGGTGGCTATTGGTCGCACCGGGGCGCTGTCGAGCCTACCCCCGCAGGAACGTGCGGGATTTCGGCTTTGGGTGGACGCCCGCGACGGGGAAAACACAGCTGCGTCCAGAGTGCGCGCGAGGCGGGCAGTCCGCCTCCCGGCGGACCCCCGAGGAGTGCATTTCCGTATACATCCGGACAGTACTCCTCGTGTACGGCGCCTCCCGGGCCGCTCGGCCGCCCGTTCACGGTCGGCCCAACACGGGGCACCCCGACGAAGGGCGACGTATGGGCAACGTCTAGAGTGGCGTGGTACGCGCAAGTCTTTACCGGGCCTTCACGCCCGGAGCTTGCTTAAGAATTCTCTGTCAGGGGTGTGCGTGACGGCCGTCGAGTCCCGACCCGCAGGGGTCGCCTTGACTTCCAGCCCGGGGGGCCATCGGCCGTTCGGAGCACGGGTCAAGGCGTTTGTGGCACTGACCAAGCCGAGGATCATCGAGCTTCTGCTGATCACCACCGTTCCGGTGATGTTCCTGGCGGAGCAGGGTGTCCCCGACCTGTGGCTGGTGCTGGCGACCTGCTTCGGCGGATATCTGTCCGCCGGCGGTGCCAATGCGCTCAACATGTACATCGACCGCGACATCGACGCGCTGATGGACCGCACCTCGCAGCGTCCGCTGGTCACCGGCATGGTCAGCCCCGTCGAGTGCCTGGTCTTCGGCATCTCGCTCGCGGTGGTCTCCACGGTCTGGTTCGGCCTGCTGGTCAACTGGCTGTCCGCCGCACTGTCGCTCGGTGCGCTGCTCTTCTACGTCGTGATCTACACGATGATCCTGAAGCGCCGCACCGCCCAGAACATCGTCTGGGGCGGCATCGCCGGCTGCCTGCCGGTGCTCATCGGCTGGTCCTCGGTCACCAACTCGATGTCCTGGGCCGCGGTCATCCTCTTCCTCGTCATCTTCTTCTGGACGCCGCCGCACTACTGGCCGCTGTCGATGAAGGTCAAGGACGACTACGCCCGCGCGGGCGTGCCGATGCTGCCGGTCGTCGCGGGCAACAAGGCCGTCGCCAAGCAGATCGTGGCCTACAGCTGGGTCATGGTCCTCGTCTCGCTGCTGCTCCAGCCGCTCGGCTACACGGGCTGGTTCTACACCGTGGTCGCGGCCGTCACCGGCGGCTGGTGGCTGTGGGAGGCGCACGGCCTGCAGGCCCGCGCCAAGGCGGAGGTGACGGGCGCCAAGCTCAAGGAGATGCGGCTGTTCCACTGGTCCATCACCTATGTCTCGCTGCTCTTCGTGGCGGTCGCGGTGGACCCCTTCATCCGCTTCTAGGCACCCGCGGCGCCGTGCCGCGGCCGACGGGCGGGACACGTGGTCAAAACCACGTGTCCCGCCCGTCGCGCGTTTGGCTACTCGTCGGTAGCATCCTGCTCATGGCAGACACCAAGCAGGCAGAGCGGGCCGAGAAGTCGGCCGAGCGCAGGACCGCGAAGCTCGCCAAGCAGATCGGCGCCTTCGCCGGGCAGCACGGCGGTGCCGAGGGGCAGCTCGCGTACATCGGGCAGCGGGGCACCCGCATCGTCCTGGTCGGCGAGGACGGCGCCTGGGGCGATCTGGTGGCCCCGACCTACGACGTGGCCAGGGCGGCCACCGAGAAGGCCGGCATCACCGTCCACGAGGACTTCGACGGCGAGTTCGCGGCCAAGGTCGAGACCGGGCCCTACGAGTGGAAGCGGATGGCCGGCCTCCAGCTCGGCGGCACCCCCAACCCGCCCGCCGCCAAGGCCTGAACACGCCCGGCCCGGTCCCCGCGGCGGCTTCGGCCGGGGTCCGGCAGTACCCGGAGGCGGGGCTCACCCGTTAGGACCTGTGCAGGCGTCGCATCCGCACAGGTCCGTCCCGGGAGCCCCGATGTTCGTCACCCCGTTGTCCCTGGTGGACCAGTACTGCCACGGGGTGCTCCGCACCGAGCTGGGCCTGGGCACCTTCGAGGCGCACCTCGCCCGCACCCCGGCCCCGCCCGCGCCGGGCACCACCTTCTTCGACACCCAGACCGGCTTCGCCGTACGCCGCTGGTGTCCGCCCCTGCTGGGCCTGGAGCCGCACTGTCCGCCCGCCGGCTACCTCGCCAGACGCCGTGAGCTGGGCGCGCCCGCCGCGGGACGGCTGCTGCTGCGGGGCACCGGGATCGTCACCTATCTGGTCGACACCGGGCCGCCCGGCGACCTGATGGGCCCCGGGGAGCTGGCCGCGGCGGGGGACGCCGAGGCGCGCGAGATCGTACGGCTGGAAATGCTCGCGGAGCAGATCGCCGACACGTCGGGAACGGCCGAGGGGTTCCTCGCCAACCTGGGCGAGGCCATGCAGGCCGCGACCGCGTCCGCCGTGGCGTTCACCTCCGTCGCGGCGGCACGCCACGCCCGCGCGCTCGCCCCGCACCCGCCGGGTCCCGGCGAGGTGCGCGGGGCGGCCGGGCGGTGGCTGGCCGGACGCCGGGCGGGGGAGCGGCTGCGGGACCCCGTACTCCTGCGGCACCTGCTGTGGAACGCGCTGGGCCGGGGGCTGCCGCTGCAGCTGCACGTGACGGGGGAGCCGGAGCAGCTGACGGAGTTCGCGGCGGCCAGTGCCGGGCTCGGCACCGACCTGGTGCTGCTGCACGGCCACCCCCACCACCGGTACGCGGCACGGCTGGCGAGCGACTTCCCGCACGTGTACGCGGACCTGGGGCCCGCGCTCGCGCACACGGGCGCGCGGGCCCCGGACGTACTGGCGGAGATCCTGGAGATCGCGCCCTTCGGCAAGCTGCTGTTCTCCAGCGGAGCGCGCGGACTGCCCGAACTGCACGTGGTGGCCGCACAGGTGTTCCGGTCGGCACTGCGCCGGGTGCTCGGCGGCTGGGTGGCCGACGGGGCGTGGTCGGGGGCGGACGCGGAACGGGTGGCGGGGCTGATCGCGGCGGGCAACGCCCGCCGCGTCTACCGGCTCACCGAATCCCTGTCCGACACCCGCGGCTGAGGGCCCCGCCCTCGGGCCGCGTACCTCAGACCGCGGCGGAGAGGGAGGGGTCGGACTGCGCCGGGATCGCCGGGCTCTCCACCGTGCGCTCGCGCAGGCTCAGCAGCAGCCGGACCACCGCGATCCACAGCAGCGCGGAACCGAGCATGTGCAGGCCGACCAGGATCTCCGGCACCCCGGTGAAGTACTGGACGTAACCGATGGCGCCCTGCGCGAGCAGCACCACCAGCAGGTCGCGGGCGCGGGCCCGGGTGTCGGCGGGGGCGTCGACCATGCGCAGCACCAGCCACATCGCGATGGCCAGCGCGCACACCACCCACGCCGCGATGGCGTGCAGATGGGCGGCGGCGGTCCAGTCCCACGGCATGCGCGGCACCTCGCTCTTGTCGCCCGCGTGCTTGCCCGAACCCGTCACCGTCGTACCGAGGACGATGAGGACCACCGTGACGGCGGCCAGCGCCCACGACAGCTTGCGGACCGGGCGCGGCACGCGCGGCTTCGGCTCGCCGTCGCCCTCGCCGGTGCGGTGCCAGACGACGGTCGCGACGGTCAGCAGGACGTTGGCGAGCAGGAAGTGCCCGGCCACCGACCAGGGGTTGAGGCCCATCCACACCGTGATGCCGCCGATGACGGCGTTGCCCATCACCAGCCAGAACATCGACCAGGCGGTACGGGTCAGTCCGCGCCGCCGGGGCTTGACCGACCGTACGGCGATGATCGCCAGGCCGACCGCGGCGGACAGGACGTAGGTGAGCATCCGGTTGCCGAACTCGACGAACCCGTGGAAGCCCTGTTCGGGCGTCACGAACAGGCTGTCTTCCGTGCACTTGGGCCAGGTGTCGCAGCCGAGGCCGGAACCGGTGAGGCGGACCGCACCACCGGTCACGATGATGAAGACGCTCATCACGACGGCCGTGAGCGCGGCGCGCCGCAGGGCGCGGGGGGTGGGAGTCCATCGCTGGGCGATGAGAGCGAGGGGGTTCAACACGGCAACCATCGTAGGCGGGCGCTTGTGCAGGATTTCACGAGGGGGGCCGTGGCGGACTGTGATGTCACTCCCAGCGGAAGAACCTGGCCGCCGCACCCAGTCCCAGCACCGCCCACGCCGCGAGGATCCCGAGGCTGCCCCACGGCATCGGGGCGCCGTGCTGGAGCACGTCGCGCAGCCCCTCGGAGAGCGCCGAGATCGGCAGCAGACCCAGCAGGTCCCGCACCGCTTCGGGGAACTTCTCCAGCGGCACGATCACCCCGCCGCCCACCAGCAGCAGCAGGAACACCAGGTTCGCCGCGGCCAGCGTCGCCTCCGCCTTGAGCGTGCCCGCCATCAGCAGGCCGAGCCCGGAGAAGGCGGCCGTGCCGAGGACCAGCAGGAGCAGCACCGCCAGCGGGTTCCCCCGCGGCGACCAGCCGAGCCCGAAGGCGATGGCGGTCAGCAGCACCACCTGGAGCACCTCGGTGAGCAGCACCGACAGCGTCTTGGCGGTCATCAGCGCCCACCTCGGCAGCGGCGAGGTGCCGAGCCGCTTGAGCACTCCGTACCGCCGCTCGAACCCGGTGGCGATGGCCTGGCCGGTGAACGCGGTGGACATGACGGCCAGCGCGAGGATGCCGGGGGCCAGGAAGTCCACGGACCGGCCGTCGCCGGTGTCGATGATGTCGACGGCGGAGAACAGCACCAGCAGCAGCGCCGGGATGATCACCGTCAGCAGCAGCTGCTCGCCGTTGCGCAGCAGCATCCTGGTTTCGAGCGCGGTCTGCGCCGCGATCATCCGGCCGAGCGGAGCCGCTCCCGGCATCGGGGCGTAGGGGGCGGTGCTCATGGACGCAGGTCCTTACCGGTCAGTTCGAGGAAGACGTCTTCGAGGGTGCGCCGTTCGACCGAGATGCCGTCCGGCATGACGCCGTGCTGGGCGCACCAGGTGGTCACCGTGGCCAGCAGCTGCGGGTCGATCTTCCCGCCGATGCGGTACGTCCCCGGGATCAGCTCCTCCGCGACGGTGTCGGCGGGCAGGGCCTTGAGGAGCGAGGCGAGCTCCAGACCGGGACGGCCGGTGAAGCGCAGGGTGTTCTCGGCGCCGCCGCGGCACAGGTCCGCGGGGGTGCCCTGGGCGATGACCCGGCCCGAGTCGACGATCACCACGTCGTCGGCGAGCTGTTCGGCCTCGTCCATGAAGTGGGTGGTGAGGATGACGCCGACGCCCGAGGAGCGCAGTTCGCGCACCAGGTCCCAGGTGGAGCGGCGGGCGTGCGGGTCGAGCCCGGCGGTCGGTTCGTCCAGGAAGACCAGCTCGGGGCGGCCGACCACGGCCATCGCGAGCGCGAGGCGCTGCTGCTGCCCGCCGGACAGCCGCCGGTAGGACGTACGTCCGCAGCCGGCGAGCCCCAGCCGCTCGATGAGCGCGTCCACGTCCAGCGGGTGGGCGTGCAGCTTGGCCATGTGGCGCAGCATCTCGTCCGCGCGGGCGCCGGAGTAGACGCCGCCGGACTGGAGCATCACACCGATGCGGGGGCGGAGCTTCGCCGCGTCGGCGACCGGGTCCAGGCCCAGGACGCGGACGGTGCCGGCGTCCGGCTTCCGGTAGCCCTCGCAGGTCTCGACGGTGGTGGTCTTGCCGGCGCCGTTGGGGCCGAGGACTGCGGTGACGGTGCCTGCGGCGACGGTGAGATCGAGGCCGTCGACCGCGGTCTTCGCTCCGTACCGCTTGACCAGGCCGTGGACCTGGACGACGGGCTCTTGTGACATGGGAGCGAGTCTAGGTCCCGCCCGCCGGGGCCCGGGGCAGGGGGCGGAGGTCCCGGGCGCGGGGGCCGGAAGCCTCGCAAGAGGTGACCTTTTCGGGCACGGGCCGGGGGCCGGGCGGTTCTAGCGTCGAAGCGTGATCAGCATCGCGGAGAACGTCGAGGAGACCGCCCGTCAGGCCGCCCACAAGGCGCACGGCCTCAGACGACCCAGCGGCTACCTGGTCTCCGCGCTGCTGGCCGGCGCGTACATCGCGGTGGGCGAGGTGCTGCTGCTCACCGCCGTCTCCCCGCTGGTCACCGCGGGGTCGCCGTGGGTGCGGCTGGTCGAGGGCGCGGTGTTCCCGATCGCCCTGACGCTGGTGATGTGCACCGGCGCGCAGCTGTTCACCTCGAACGTGCTGGTGATGATGGTGGGCGCGTTCACCGGCCGGACCGGCCGGCGCGCCCTGGTCGGCACCTGGGCCCTGTGCCTGGTCGGCAACCTCCTGGGCACCCTCGGACTGGCCGCCATGGCGCACGCCTCCGGGGTCACCGCCGCGCCCGGCGCCCGCGCGATGCTGCACGAGATGCTCCAGGCCAAGGAGGCGCTCACCGGCGGGCAGCTCTTCTGGCGCGCGGTGCTCTGCAACCTGCTGGTCTGCCTCGGGGTCTGGATGTACTTCCGGATGAGCGGCGAGGTCGCCAAGATCCTCGTGCTGTGGCTGCCGGTGCTGGTGTTCGTCGCGGCGGGCTTCGAGCACTGCGTCGCCGACATGGCGCTGTACGCGATCGGGATCTTCGAGGGCTTCTCGTCGCCCGGCGAACTGGTCCGCAACCTCCTGTTCACCGTGCCCGGCAATATCGTCGGCGGCGGACTGCTGGTCGGCGGGCTGAACTGGTACGTCGGCGGAGCGCTTCGTTCGGGTGGTGATCGCCCGGCAGCCGGGTGAGCCGGGGGCATACCCCCAGGTCAACAACGCTCATAGTGATCGTTTCCGCAGGTCAGCTTAGGTTTGCCTAAGTGACGCAGGGCACCGGAGTCGCCCAAGATCCGGGTTGTCAGGCTCTGAGGAATTACGCAACAATGGCGTTGTGAAATACGTCGACGAGGTCCCGCAGGAGGACGTGGCGACCGGAGAGCGGTCCACCCGCAACCGGGTCGCGCGCTCCATCCTGGACCACGGCCCGTCCACGGTCGCCGATCTGGCGAAGCGCCTCGGTCTCACCCAGGCCGCTGTGCGCCGCCACCTCGACGCGCTGGCCGCGGACGACGTGGTCGAGGCGAAGGAGCAGCGCGTCTACGGCGCGCGCACGCGAGGCCGGCCCGCCAAGGTCTTCGCGCTCACCGACTGCGGCCGCGACGCCTTCGACCAGTCCTACGACAAGCTCGCGGCGGACGCCCTCACCTGGATCTCCCGGGCGGCCGGCGGCGGCGAGCAGGGCGAGGCGGCCGTCACCGCGTTCGCCCGCGCCCGGATCGCCGCGCAGGCCGAGGCGTACCGCGAAGCGGTCGAGGCCGCACCCCCCGAACAGCGCACCGAGGCGCTGGCGAAGGCCCTGAGCGCCGACGGGTACGCTGCTACGGCGCGTAGCGCACCGGTCGGAGAGCAGCTGTGCCAGCACCACTGCCCTGTCGCCCACGTCGCGGAACAGTTCCCGCAGCTCTGCGAGGCGGAGACCGAGGTCTTCTCCGCGCTGCTCGGGACCCACGTACAGCGACTGGCCACCATCGCCCATGGCGACGGGGTCTGCACGACGTACATCCCCAAGACCAGTCATTCAGCATCAGCAAGCACGGCCGGGAGGAACCCCGCATGACTCTCCCTATCGAGGAGACTGCCCACCCCGAACTTGAGGGCCTGGGTACGTACGAATTCGGCTGGGCCGACTCCGACGCGGCAGGCGCCGCGGCCAAGCGAGGCCTGTCCGAGGCTGTCGTCCGCGACATCTCGGAGAAGAAGAACGAGCCCGAGTGGATGCTGAAGCTGCGTCTCAAGGGACTGAAGCTCTTCGGCAAGAAGCCCATGCCCAACTGGGGCTCGGACCTGTCGGGCATCGACTTCGACAACATCAAGTACTTCGTGCGCTCCACCGAGAAGCAGGCCGCTTCCTGGGAGGAACTGCCCGAGGACATCAAGAACACGTACGACAAGCTCGGCATCCCGGAGGCGGAGAAGCAGCGCCTCGTCGCCGGTGTCGCCGCCCAGTACGAGTCCGAGGTCGTCTACCACCAGATCCGTGAGGACCTGGAGGAGCAGGGCGTCATCTTCGTCGACACCGACACCGCGCTGAAGGAGCACGAGGAGCTCTTCAAGGAGTACTTCGGCACCGTCATCCCGGTCGGCGACAACAAGTTCGCGTCGCTGAACACGGCCGTGTGGTCCGGCGGCTCGTTCATCTACGTGCCCAAGGGCGTCCACGTGGACATCCCGCTCCAGGCCTACTTCCGTATCAACACGGAGAACATGGGCCAGTTCGAGCGGACGCTGATCATCGTGGACGAGGACGCCTACGTCCACTACGTCGAGGGCTGCACCGCGCCGATCTACTCCTCGGACTCGCTGCACTCCGCCGTGGTCGAGATCATCGTGAAGAAGGGCGGCCGCTGCCGCTACACGACGATCCAGAACTGGTCGAACAACGTCTACAACCTGGTGACCAAGCGCGCCGTGGCCTACGAGGGCGCGACCATGGAGTGGGTCGACGGCAACATCGGCTCCAAGGTGACGATGAAGTACCCGGCCGTCTACCTGATGGGCGAGCACGCCAAGGGCGAGACCCTGTCCATCGCCTTCGCGGGCGAGGGCCAGCACCAGGACGCCGGCGCCAAGATGGTGCACATGGCGCCGAACACGTCGTCCAACATCGTCTCGAAGTCCGTGGCGCGCGGCGGTGGCCGCACCTCCTACCGCGGTCTCATCGAGATCGGCGAGGGCGCCCCGGGCTCCAAGTCCAACGTGCTCTGCGACGCGCTGCTCGTCGACACCATCTCCCGTTCCGACACGTACCCCTACGTGGACGTGCGCGAGGACGACGTGTCCATGGGCCACGAGGCGACCGTCTCCAAGGTCTCCGAGGACCAGCTCTTCTACCTGATGAGCCGCGGTCTGACCGAGTTCGAGGCGATGGCCATGATCGTGCGCGGCTTCGTCGAGCCGATCGCCAAGGAACTCCCGATGGAGTACGCCCTGGAGCTCAACCGGCTGATCGAGCTGCAGATGGAGGGTTCGGTCGGCTGACCGGACTCCCTCAGGCAGCAACCGACTTCTTCTTGATCCAGAGAGAGAGCGCTACGACAGCCATGGCTGAGGCTCAGAACATCCCGGTGGGTTCCACCACCGCCGGTTCCATCGCGGTAGCGGCGGAGTCCACCACCGCCACCCGCATGAGTGCGCCGCCGTCCTTCGACGTGGCGGACTTCCCCGTGCCGCACGGCCGCGAGGAGGAGTGGCGGTTCACCCCGCTGTCCCGGCTGCGCGGGCTGCACGACGGCTCCGCCGAGGCCGGTGGCGTGCTAACCGTCCAGGTCGACGCCCCCGAGGGCGTCACCGTCGAGACGGTCGACCGCTCGGACGCCCGCCTCGGCAGGGCCGGCAAGCCGGTGGACCGGGTCGCGGCCCAGGCGTACACCTCCTTCGAGAAGGCCTCGGTCGTCACCGTGCCCAAGGAGAAGGTGCTCGACCAGCCGATCCGCATCGCGGTGCACGGCGAGGGCGGCACGGCCTACGGCCACCAGGTGATCGAGCTCGGCGCGTTCGCCGAGGCCGTCGTGGTCATCGACCACACCGGTGACGGCGTGCTCGCCGCCAACGTCGACTACGTGCTCGGCGACGGCGCGAAGCTCACCGTGGTCTCCGTCCAGGACTGGGACGACAAGGCCGTCCACGTCGCCCAGCACAACGCGCTGGTCGGCCGCGACGCCTCCTTCAAGTCCGTCGTCGTCACCTTCGGCGGCGACCTGGTCCGGCTGCACCCGCGCGTCTCGTACGCCGGAACGGGCGGCTCCGCCGAGCTGTTCGGCCTGTACTTCACCGACGAGGGCCAGCACCAGGAGCACCGCCTCCTGGTCGACCACAACGTCGCGCACTGCAAGTCCAACGTGGCCTACAAGGGCGCCCTCCAGGGCCAGGACGCGCACGCGGTGTGGATCGGCGACGTCCTGATCCAGGCCGCCGCCGAGGGCACCGACTCCTACGAGATGAACCGCAACCTGGTGCTCACCGACGGCGCCCGCGTCGACTCGGTGCCCAACCTGGAGATCGAGACCGGCGAGATCGCCGGAGCGGGCCACGCCTCGGCGACCGGCCGCTTCGACGACGAGCAGCTCTTCTACCTCCAGTCGCGCGGCATCCGCGAGGACGAGGCCCGCCGGCTGGTCGTGCGCGGCTTCTTCGCCGAGCTGGTCCAGCAGATCGGCCTCGACGACGTCGAGGAGCGGCTGCTCGCGAAGATCGACGAGGAGCTGGAGGCGTCCGTCTGATGGCGTTCGTACGAGTGGCCGCGCTGAGCGAGCTGGAGGCCGACACCCCCAAGCGGGTCGAGGTCGACGGCACGCCGGTGTCGCTCGTCCACACCGAGGGCGAAGTCTTCGCGATCAACGACATCTGCTCGCACGCGAACGTCTCGCTGTCCGAGGGCGAGGTGGAGGACTGCGCCATCGAATGCTGGCTGCACGGCTCCAGCTTCGACCTGCGCACCGGCAAGCCGTCCGGCCTGCCCGCGACGCGCCCCGTCCCCGTTTACCCCGTAAAGATCGAAGGGGACGATGTGCTCGTCTCCGTCACCCAGGAGTCCTGAGTACCCCATGGCAACGCTTGAAATCCGCGACCTGCACGTCTCCGTCGATGTCGAGAACGGCACCAAGGAGATCCTCAAGGGCGTCGACCTGACCGTGAAGCAGGGCGAGACCCACGCCATCATGGGCCCCAACGGCTCCGGCAAGTCCACCCTCGCGTACTCGATCGCGGGTCACCCCAAGTACACGATCACCAGCGGCACCGTCACCCTCGACGGCGAGGACGTCCTGGAGATGTCCGTCGACGAGCGTGCCCGCGCCGGCATGTTCCTCGCCATGCAGTACCCGGTCGAGGTCCCCGGCGTCTCGGTCTCCAACTTCCTGCGCACCTCGGCCACCGCCCTGCGCGGCGAGGCCCCCAAGCTGCGCACCTGGGTGAAGGAGGTCAAGTCCGCGATGGAGCAGCTCCAGATGGACCCGTCCTTCGCCGAGCGCAACGTCAACGAGGGCTTCTCCGGCGGTGAGAAGAAGCGTCACGAGATCCTCCAGATGGAGCTCATGAAGCCGAAGATCGCCATCCTCGACGAGACCGACTCCGGCCTCGACGTGGACGCCCTGCGCCAGGTCTCCGACGGCGTCAACCGGGTCCGCGAGACCGGCGAGGTCGGCACCCTGCTGATCACGCACTACACGCGCATCCTGCGCTACATCAAGCCGGACTTCGTGCACGTCTTCTCGGCGGGCAAGATCGTCGAGTCCGGTGGCCCCGAGCTGGCCGACCAGCTCGAGGCCGAGGGCTACGAGAAGTACACGAAGGGTGGCGCAGCCGCGTGACACACCTGCCGGGCCTCCTCGACACGGACGCGATCCGCAAGGACTTCCCCCTGCTGGACCGTGTCGTCCACGGGGACAAGAAGATCGTTTACCTGGACTCCGCTGCGACCTCGCAGAAGCCGCGCCAGGTGCTCGACGCGCTGAACGAGTACTACGAGCGGCACAACGCCAACGTGCACCGCGGTGTGTACACGGTCGCCGAGGAGGCCACGGCGCTGTACGAGGGCGCCCGCGACAAGGTCGCCGCCTTCATCAACGCGCCGAGCCGCGACGAGGTGATCTTCACCAAGAACGCCTCGGAGTCGCTCAACCTCGTGGCCAACATGCTCGGCTGGGCCGACGAGCCCTACCGGGTCGACCGCGACACCGAGATCGTCATCACGGAGATGGAGCACCACTCCAACATCGTCCCGTGGCAGCTGCTCGCGCAGCGCACCGGCGCGAAGCTGAAGTGGTTCGGCCTCACCGACGACGGGCGCCTCGACCTGTCCAACATCGAGGAGATCATCAACGAGAAGACGAAGATCGTCTCCTTCACGCTGGTCTCCAACCTGCTGGGCACCGTCAACCCGGTCGAGACGATCATCCGGCGCGCCCAGCAGGTCGGCGCGCTGGTCTGCATCGACGCCTCGCAGGCCGCCCCGCACATGGTGCTGGACGTGCAGGCGCTGCAGGCCGACTTCGTGGCCTTCACCGGCCACAAGATGGTCGGCCCGACGGGCATCGGCGTCCTGTGGGGACGGCAGGAGCTCCTGGAGGACCTCCCGCCCTTCCTCGGCGGCGGCGAGATGATCGAGACCGTCTCGATGCACTCCTCCACCTACGCCCCCGCGCCGCACAAGTTCGAGGCCGGTACGCCCCCGATCGCGCAGGCCGTGGGCCTCGGCGCGGCCGTGGACTACCTCACGGCGATCGGCATGGAGAACATCGCGCGCCACGAGCACGCGATCACCGAGTACGCGGTCAAGCGCCTGCTCGAAGTACCGGACCTGCGCATCATCGGTCCGGCGACGGCGGAGGACCGCGGCGCGGCCCTCTCCTTCACCCTCGGCGACATCCACCCGCACGACGTGGGCCAGGTGCTCGACGAGGAGGGCATCGCGGTGCGCGTCGGCCACCACTGCGCGCGCCCGGTCTGCCTGCGGTACGGAATTCCCGCGACGACGCGAGCGTCCTTCTATCTGTACTCCACGCCGGCCGAGGTCGATGCCCTGGTCGACGGCCTGGAGCACGTACGGAATTTCTTCGGGTAGGCGGGTAGCGACAGTGAAGCTGGATTCGATGTACCAGGAAGTCATCCTGGACCACTACAAGCACCCGCACGGGCGGGGGCTGCGCGACGGCGACGCCGAGGTGCACCACGTCAACCCGACCTGCGGCGACGAGATCACGCTGCGGGTGAAGTACGACGGGGAGCGCGTCGAGGACGTCAGCTACGAGGGGCAGGGCTGCTCCATCAGCCAGGCCAGCGCCTCGGTGCTGAACGACCTGCTGGTCGGCAAGGACCTGGACCAGGCCAGGAAGATCCAGGAGACCTTCCTGGAGCTGATGCAGTCGAAGGGCTCCATCGAGCCGGACGACGCGATGGAGGAGGTCCTGGAGGACGCGGTCGCGTTCGCCGGGGTCTCGAAGTTCCCGGCCCGGGTGAAGTGCGCCCTGCTGAGCTGGATGGCATGGAAGGACGCGACCGCTCAGGCCCTGGGCGAGAGTGCGAAGAAGGAGACGGCATGAGTGACGAGCAGACCCTGACGACCAAGCCGGCCTCCGAGGAAGAGGTCCGCGAAGCCCTGTACGACGTGGTCGACCCCGAGCTGGGCATCGACGTCGTCAACCTGGGCCTCATCTACGGCATCCACGTCGACGACGCCAACATCGCCACCCTCGACATGACGCTGACGTCCGCGGCCTGCCCGCTGACCGACGTCATCGAGGACCAGGCGAAGTCCGCCACGGAGGGCATCGTCAACGAACTCAAGATCAACTGGGTCTGGATGCCGCCGTGGGGCCCGGACAAGATCACGGACGACGGCCGCGAGCAGCTGCGGGCGCTCGGCTTCAACGTCTGAGTTCCGCCGCTTGTCGGCCCGTTCCCGCGGACCGCGTACGACCGTGCCCCCGGCGCTCCTCGTGAGCGCCGGGGGCACGGTCGTTTGTCAGTGCTGGGGGGCTTGAGGGTACTGCTGCGGCGGGGGCGGCAGGTGGGCCGCCTCGGCGAGGACCGGGGCCAGGTTCTCGCGGCGGATGCGCTGGTCCACGTAGAGCAGGCCGGTGGAGAGCTGGGGGAAGAAGGTCACCACGATCTGGCTGACGAAGCCGCCCAGCATGGTGATCAGCAGGTAGCCGCCCAGGGAGACCAGGAACTGGAGGGCCTCGGCCTCGGCGTTGCTGCCCGGGTCGAAGTTCATGCCGGGGAGCATCGAGAACATCCCCAGGAAGGTGAACGGCACCTGGATGAACCAGCTGGCGACCGTCGCCATGCCCCACACCAGCAGCGTGATCCCGAAGATCCGCCACCACGCCCCCTTGACCAGCTGGGCCGAGCGGTGCAGCGCCCGCATCGGGCCCGCGGTCTCGAAGACCGCGACGGCGGGGGCCAGCGAGAACAGCACCCAGAGCCAGATCGCCAGCGGCCCCAGGAGCAGTGCTCCCAGCAGCCCCACACCGGTCAGCGTGAGGGCCAGGTCGCTGCCGCCGCTCTCCACCAGGCCGAACATCAGGGCCGCGTAACCCGTGACGAGCAGGCCCAGCACCACGAACACGGCCAGCCACGGGACCAGCAGCACCCCGAGCACCGCGGGCAGCCTGCGGACGGCACGGTTCCAGATCGCGCCGAAGGTGGTGCGGCGGCCGAGCACCGCCTCCTGGAGCGCGGCGGGGGAGGCCGCCTGGGTCATCGCGGTGGCCAGCAGCAGGCACACCAGACCGACCAGGGCCACCACGCCGAAGGTGTAGCCGATGGTGCGGAACGCCTCCCAGGGCGGCTCCGGGTCCCCGGCCCGGATCGACTGCTCGATCACGTCGAACTCGTCGGTGAGCGAGTCGACCGCGAGGGCCACGGCACCGCCGGTGACCACCAGCGCCAGGCAGTACACCAGCGCGGCTATGCCCATCAGCTGTTTCCAGTGGCGGCCGAAGGCGGCGAAGGTGCCGCTCAGTATGTCGCCGACGGCCAGCGGGCGCAGCGGTACCACCCCGGGCTTCGGGGCCTCCGGGGGCGGACCCCAGCCGCCGCCCCAGCCCTGTCCCGGAGCGGCGCCCGGTCCGGGCGGAGGGCTTGAGTAGGGTCCGCCCGAGTAGTGACTCACTGCGCGCTCCGTGGTGTTCGTGGTGGTCGTGCGGGGTGTGCCCCTCGCGCGGGCGCGGGATGCGGGTGTGCCCGGCGGGGGTGGGGATGATCGGCGGTCCACCGTAGCCGGGTTCGCACGGTTGACGGAACGGCCGAGCGGCGGGGCCCTCGGGGCCGGTGGCCGCGGGCGGGGGGCCGGGGCGGGTACCGGGTGTTCTGATCAAGGCCGGTTCGTCCTAGGTTGTCGCCCAACAGCCGTGCCGAAGAAGGGCGTTGCCATGACTCCGTCGTCCGCTGCCCCGGTGCTCACCCTCTCCGCCGACCGCCTCTCCGGTGCGGTCGGCGCCGTCGGCGATCCGACCCTCCTGGTCTTCGTCGCGCAGGAGGGCGTCCCGCCCGCCGAGTTGTCCGTGGTCGCGGTCGCCTCGTCCGACTCGCGGGTCGCGGGGGCCGGGGACGTCACGGTGCGCGGCCGGGGCGAGCGGCGGGAGGTCTCGGTACGGGCCCGGGGGCGCGGCAGCTGCGACCTGACGCTGCGGGTCACCGGGCGCGGCGGAGCCACCGCCTCCGCGGTCCTGGGCTTCGCCGCCTCCGGGCCCGTCCGGTGCGCCGGGGACACCCGCTACTTCACCGGGGTCAGCGACGCGTCCGCCGCCTTCGACGCCGGGGGCGGCCACCTCGTGCTCGCCGAGGACGAGACCAACCTGCTGCGGCTCTACGCGCGCGCGAACTCCGGCGGACCGGTGCGGACCTGGGACTTCGCCAAGAGGCTCGGCACCGTCAAGGAGATCGACATCGAGGGGGTGGCGCGTGCCGGGGACATCGCGTACTGGATGGGCTCGATGTCCAACGGCAAGGACGGCGGGCTCAGGGCGGACCGCTCGACGCTCTTCGCGACCGTGGTGCGGGGCAGCGGCCGGGACACCGTGCTGGAGTACGCGGGGGCCTACCGGCATCTGCGCGCCGACCTGATCTCCTGGGACGAGGGGCGCGGCGGCGAGCTGGGCTTCGCCGCCGGGGCGGCCAGGGGCCGCGCACCCAAGCGGATCGACGGGTTCAACGCGGAGGGCATCGAGTTCGCGCCCGGCAGTACGAGCATCGCGTACCTCGGTTTCCGGGCGCCCCTGGTCCCGGCCAAGGCGGGCGGCGAGGCACTGCTGGTCCCCGTGCTGAACATGGACGAGCTGATGACGGAGCGGGCGGACGAGGGCGGCCGGGCCAGGTTCGGCGAGCCGGTGCTGCTCGACCTGGACGGGCTGAGCATCCGCGACCTGCGGCGCAACTCGGCCGACCAGTACCTGATCGTGGCCGGGTCCTGGTCAGGCGGCGACGAGGCCGCGCCGGCCGCGCTGTACGCCTGGGACGGTCAGCCCGGACACGGCGCGGCCCGGCTGATGGATTTGCCCATGGGTGACCCGGGCGCCTGGGAGTGCGTGGTGTCCGTACCGGACCTCGACGTGCCCGGTGCGCGGGTGCAGCTGATCGCGGACTGCGGCACCGTCGACTGGTACGGGGACGGCGTGGCGGCCAAGGACCTGGAGCACCCGGAGTGGAAGAAGTCGCGGGCGGTGACGTTCACGGTGAGCGAGTGATCCTCACGGTGGCCGGTGTCCCTTGCGGTGACCGGGTGTTCTTCGGGCCGGGTGTCTGTCGCGGTGGCCGAGGGTCCCTCGTGACCGGGGGGCCGAGTGTTCCTCGTGACCGGGTGGCCGTGGCGGTGATCGTGTGCCGTTCGCGGCAGGGTGTCTCCCACGGTGGCCGAGGGTCTCGCGTGGCCGGGCGGCCCTCGTGACCGGGTGCCCCTCGCGGCCATGTGCCCCTCGCGACCGGGTGCTCCCGGTGGCCGCGCCCTGCCGAGGTGCGTCCGGGCGCCCGTGGCGGGCGGCTATCGCGTCCGGCCGCTCTCCTCGGCCGTACCTCCGGCCGCGTCCCGTGCCGTCTCCCCGGCCCCGTCCCGCCCCGTCTCCCGGGCTGCTTCCCGCGTCCGGGTCGCCGCCTCGCGCAGTGCGGGGGCCGCCGCCTCGAAGTAGCGGTACAGGACGCCCAGTTCGGCGGTGTCGAAGGTGTCGAGCACCTCCGCCAGCCGGCGGCGTACCGGGCCGAGGGTCCGTTCCTGCTGCTGCGGGGTGAGCGGTACCGCCTCGACCACGACGCGCCGCCGGTCGGCCGGGTCCGGGGCGCGGTGCGCCCAGCCGTTGCGCTCCAGGCGGTCGACGAGCCGGGTGGTGGCGCTCTGCGAGAGACCGATCCGGGCGGCCAGGGCGCCGGTGGTGAGCGGCCCCGAGAACTCCAGGACGTTGAGGGCGTGGAAGTCGGTGGGGTTCTGGCCGAGGGCGTCGGCGGCGGTCTGGCCGCAGAGGGTCATGGCGGTGAAGTACGCGCGATAGGTGGCCGCGTGGTCGCGGAACAGCTGGTCGCGGGCGGGGTCGGACATGGGCTCCTCCTCGTGGGGGTCCCTCGCGGGGCGTCGTGCGGGCAGGATGCTTGCCAGAAACTTGCACGGCTGCATATATTGCATGTGTGCAAGCAACGTTAGCCCACTTCCAGGGGAGAAGCCATGACCACCCGGCCGAGCACCACCGCTGAAGGCACCGCGACCGCCACGGACACCGCCACCCTCGCCACCGCCGAGGCCGAGGTCCGCGCCCACTTCGAGAAGAACCGGCTCGCCTGGGCCGACACCGACGCGTACGGCGCGACCTTCACCGAGGACGCCGACTACGTCACCTTCTTCGGCGGCCGGATGCGCGGGCGCCACGAGATCGAGGAGGGCCACCGGGGGCTGTTCGAGGGCGTGCTGAAGGGGTCCCGGCTGTGGGCGGCCGTCGACAGCGTGGTCCTCCCCGCCCCGGACGTCGCACTCGTCCACGCGCGCGGCGGCGTCCTCAAGGGGCGGCGGACCAGGCCCTCTGCGCGGGCGCGCTCCGTGCAGACGTACGTCATGGTGCGCGGCGCGGACGGCGAGTGGCTGATCCGGGCCTTCCAGAACACCCGTCGCAGGCCGCGCGTCGAGGCCTTCAGCAACTGGCTCGCCGGGTTCGCCCCGAAGCAGCGCTGACGACCGCCGGATACGTGTGCAGGGCATGCGTACCCTCGGACGCATGCCCTACGTTCTGCTTGCCGCGGCCATCGCGGCGGAGGTGGCGGGTACCACCGCCATGAAGTACAGCGACGGATTCAGCAGGCTCTGGCCCTCGCTCATCACCGTCGTCGGCTATCTGCTGGCCTTCGGCCTGCTCGCACAGACCCTCAAGTCGATGTCGGTGGGCACCGCCTACGCGATCTGGGCGGGGGTCGGCACCGCCGCCGTCGCCTGCATCGGGATGGTCTTCCTCGGCGAGTCCGCCAGCGCCGTCAAGGTGGCCGGCGTCGCACTGGTCATCGGCGGGGTGGTGCTGCTCAATCTCGGCGGGGCGCACTGAGGACCACCGCGAGGGCCGCCCGTACGCTCTCCTCGACGTCGCCGGAGGCGGGGATCACCTCGCGGACCGTGCGGTCCCGGTCGACGACCATCGTCAGCCGGCGCAGCCGCCGCACCCCGGCGACCTCGAACACCGGCAGCTCCAGCGCGCCGGCCAGGACGAGGTCCGCGTCGGAGAGCAGCGGGAAGCGCAGCCGCTCCTTCGCCCCGAACTCCCGCTGCTCCTGCGGCGACTGGGTCGACACGCCCCGCACCGTCGCCCCCGCGGCACGGAACTCGGCGAGCCGGTCGCGGTACGCGCAGGACTGACGGGTGCAGCCGGTCGCGCCCGGAATCCCGGCCCAGCCCGGCGGATACGACTCGCGCCGGGCGTAGGCGCCGGGAAAGAAGTACAGGACGGTGTACGGGGTGCCCGGCGCGACGGGGTCGCGCGGCTCGTCCCCGTGGTCGCGCAGGCGGAGGTCCGGGAAGCGGGTGCCGCGCAGCGCGAGCGTCCGGTCGGTCTCGGCGGCGGTCATCGCGGCCGTCGTGGCGGTCGGTGCGGTACTCATGATCTTGATCCCCCTGTCGTTGACCTGCGACGACGATGCTGCCATAGTCAGTTCCGAAAAGGAACTGAGTGACGGGGTGGGGATGTTGGGCAGCTTCAAGGACATACCGAGAGCCGTCTGGATGCTGGCCCTGGGCCTCTTCTTCAACAGCGCCGTCGCCTTCACCTTCGTCTACCTCTTCCTCTACCTGACGGACGAGCGCGGACTGCCGCTCACCCAGGCGGGACTGATCAGCGGCATCGGCGGCCTCGGGCTCATCACCGGCAACTTCACCGGCGGCTGGTTCGGCGACCGGTTCGGCCACCGGCGGGCGCTGCTGTGCGCCGCCGTACTGGCCGGGGCGATGCTGGTGCTGCTCCCGCTGATCCCGGTCGCGGCCCTGTACGCGGCCCTGCCCCTGTGCAACTACGCACAGGGCGCGCTGCGCGCCTGCAACTCCGCCCTCGTCGCCGTGACCGTTCCCAAGGAGGCGCGCCGCCAGGGCTTCGCCGTCATGCGGGCCGCGGGCAACGCCGGATTCACCGTGGGCGCGCCGCTCGGGGCGCTGGTCGCCGCCCAGTTCTCGTACACCACCGTCTTCGTCGCCGACGGCATCGGGACTCTGCTCTTCGCGGCCTACGCGGCACGCGTGCTGCCCTCGCGCGGCGCGGGCAGGGCCCCGGGCGGCCGGGGGAGCGGCGGCGAGGGGCGGAGCATCCGGCGCGAGCTGCGGGACCGCCCCGCCGTCGTGGTGCTCCTCGTCGCGGTCTTCTGCGCCGACCTCGTCTACCGGCAGCTCTTCTCCACCTTCCCCGTCTTCCTCGGCGACCACGGCTTCGGCATCGAGGTCTACGGCTGGCTGTTCGCCGTCAACGGCGGAGTGATCCTGCTGCTGGAATTGCCCGCCACCGCCGCCCTGCGCCGGTTCGTCCCGCTGACGATCGTCGGGACCGGACTGGTCCTGGTCGGACTCGGCTACGGGCTGCTGGTGTTCGGCGCGGGCATCGGGCTCGCCGTCGCGATGATGCTGCTGCTGACGGCCGGGGAGATCCTCTACAAGACCCCGGCCACCGCATACGTCGCCGACCAGGCGCCGGACCACGCGCAGGGCCGTTTCCAGAGCCTGTACGCGGGCGTCTCGGTGAGCGGCGTCGTCCTGGCACCGCCGCTGGGCGGGGCGCTGTACGCCGCGGCACCGGACCTGCTGTGGCCGCTGTGCACGGGGCTGGCGGTGCTCGCGGGACTCGTGGTGATCGGGGCGGGGCGGCTGCGGAGCGGGCCGCCGCCGTCGGCCGCGGCGGACGGGGCACGCCCGCTGGGCGAGACCGGTTCGCCCGTGCGGGGCGCCGCCGGTTAGGTTTTCCGTCATGACCGATACGACTGCTACTCGCACCACCGGCGCCGTCGCCGCCGGACTCGCCACGATCGCCGCCGACGGCACCGTCCTCGACACCTGGTTCCCCGCCCCCGAGCTCGTCGCAGAGCCCGGCGAGGCCGGCACCGAGCGCCTCTCCGCCGAGCGCGCCACCGAACTGCTGGGCGCCGCCGCGCCCAAGGCGGTGGGCCCCGACGCCCGCCGCGGCGTCGAGGTCGTCGCCGTCCGTACGGTCATCGCCTCCCTCGACGACAAGCCGCTGGACGCCCACGACGCGTACCTGCGCCTGCACCTGCTCTCGCACCGCCTGGTCCGGCCGCACGGCCAGAACCTCGACGGCCTCTTCGGGCTGCTCGCCAACGTCGCCTGGACCTCGCTCGGCCCGGTCGCCGTGGACAGCCTCGAAGAGGTGCGGCTCAACGCGCGCGCCGAGGGCCTGCACCTCCAGGTCACCTCGGTCGACAAGTTCCCGCGCATGACCGACTACGTCGCGCCCAAGGGCGTGCGCATCGCCGACGCCGACCGCGTCCGCCTCGGCGCGCACCTCGCGGCCGGCACCACCGTCATGCACGAGGGCTTCGTCAACTTCAACGCCGGCACGCTCGGCACCTCCATGGTCGAGGGCCGCATCTCGGCCGGTGTCGTGGTCGGCGACGGCTCCGACATCGGCGGCGGCGCGTCCACCATGGGCACCCTGTCCGGCGGCGGCAACGTCCGCATCGTCATCGGCGAGCGCTGCCTGGTCGGCGCGGAGGCCGGCGTGGGCATCGCGCTGGGCGACGAGTGCGTCGTCGAGGCGGGCCTGTACGTCACCGCGGGCACCCGCGTCACGATGCCCGACGGCCAGATCGTCAAGGCCCGCGAGCTCTCCGGCGCCTCGAACATCCTCTTCCGCCGCAACTCGGTCACCGGCACCGTCGAGGCCCGCCCGAACAACGCGGTCTGGGGCGGCCTGAACGAGGTGCTGCACAGCCACAACTGAGTGGCCGGGCGCGGACGGCGGGCGGGTGACGGGACCAGGGGGTTCCGCGCCCGCCCGCCGGGCTGTCGGGGGCGGCCGGCCGGGCGGGCGCGTCCCGGGCGGGGCGTGTCCTTTGGGCCGTACGAGTGGTTAAGCGGATCATGAATGAAGCGCACAAACTGATCCGTCTGCTCGCCGCCCTCGGGGCGGGGGCCGCGCTCGCCGTCGTGCTGTCCGCGCCGGCCGCGTACGCCGACGAGACCCACACCGGCTCGCACAACGCACCGCGCGTCTCGCTGCTCAGCACGGGACAGATCGACGACCCGCTGGAGGACGTGCTGGAGCACGCGACCATCCTCGGGCGGACGTACCTCGTCGAGGGCGCCGAGGCACCCGAGGCCCCGGAGGCACCCGAGGCTCCGGAGGGGGCCGGTCAGCCCTGAGCCGTGAGGTCGTGGTGGGCGGTCAGCAGGGCTTCGGTGACCGCCGCCGCGGCGGGCTGCAGCGGCTCGCGGACCGGGCCCGCGGGCATGCCCAGGGCGTTGAGGAGCGCCTTGGCGGTGACCGTGCCGGGCAGGCCGGCCGCCATCATCAGCTCCACCAGCGGGAGCGTCCGGCGGTACTGCCGGGTGGCCTCGGCGACCTCGCCCCGGTCGTACGCGTCCAGGGCGGCGCGCAGTTCGCCCGGGGCCGCGTTCGCCACCGTGCTGACGTAGCCGGTGCCGCCCGCGGTGCGCAGCGGAAGGATGAGTTCCTCGCTGCCCGCGTAGTAGGCGAGCCCGGTGCGGGCGAGCACCCCGGCGCTGCCGAGCAGGTCGTACGCACAGTCCTTGACGGCCGCGATCCGGGGGTGCTCGGAGAGCCGCAGCATGGTCTCGGGCTCGATGCGCACCCCCGTGCGGACCGGGATGTCGTACAGCATGACGGGGACGGAGACCGCGTCCGCGACCCGCCGGAAGTGCGCCTCCAGCGCGGCCTGGGGCGGCCTGCTGTAGTACGGCGCGACCACCAGCAGACCGTCGGCGCCCGCCCGTTCGGCGGCCAGGGCCAGTTCGACCGTGTGCGCCGTGTCGGCGCTGCCGACACCCGCGACGAGCGGTGTTCCGGGGCCGACCGCCTCCCGGACGGCCCGCACCAGCGCCGTCTTCTCCGCGTCGGTGGTGGTCGGGGACTCACCGGTGGTGCCGTTCAGGACGAGTCCGTCGCAGCCGCCGGAGAGCAGTCCGGCGGCCAGCTTCTGGGCGCCGGGCAGATCGAGCGCGTCACCGGCCGGGGAGAACGGAGTGATCATCGCGCAGAGGGCGCGTCCGAAGGGTGCCGCGGGGGCGGGGAGCGTCATGGGTGCAGTGTCGGCCGCCGCGACCGTGAAGGTCCACTTAGATCTCCTACGGTGAAATGGTCAGCAGGGGTTAAGTGTGGAGGGAGCGGCGGCGGTGCGGCCCCGGCTCTCTGGCATGATCCCGGCAGAGCAGGCGCGGGAGCACCGCGCGGCGGAGGGCGAGGGGCGCGCGATGGGTGTACGGATACGGGCGGTGGCGGTCGTGCTGCTGTGCGGGGCGGTGCTGACCGGCTGCGACGGGTTCCTGGTGCCCGCGGGCGAAGGGGAACCGCGCCCGGAGCAGAGCAGCGCGTCGCCCTCGCCGTCGGCCGCCGCGGGCGGCGCCCCCGCCTCCGGCGGTCTCGCCCGCCCCACCGCCCCCGCGTCCGGCGGCTACAGCCCGCCCGCCCCGCAGGACTGCCCCGCCGGACTGCGGGTGGACATGGGCGAGATCCAGGCGGCCCTGAGCCACCGGATCGCCGTCCTCACCCTCACCAACTGCGACCGGAAGCCCCAGAAGATCTCCGGCCGCCCCTCCGTCAAGGCGTACGCCGCCGACGGCACGGCCGTCGACATCGAGGTGAACGTCCGCGAGGAGGGCAAGAAGGCGGACGCCGAACTGACGCTGCCGCCGGGCGGTGTCGCGTACTCCCGGCTCGACTGGCGGCCCTACGACGGGGTCGAGAAGGCCCAGGCGCTGGAGATCGCGGCCGGCCCCGGGCACCATCCGCGCGGCTTCCCGCTGGAGGGGGACGTGCGCATGGTGGACGCCTTCGACGTCACGCCGTGGGCGAGCGCCCCGCCCCGGTGACGGAGGGCCGGGTTCCGGCCTGGCGGCGGAGGTTCCGGGTTCTGCCGGGGGAGACGCCGGGCCCTGTCGGGGCCCGTCCGGGGGTGGATGGAAACGCTTGACCTCAGGCGCGGTTGAGGTTCGATCATGGTTTCCGAAGCAGCGCACGGAACGGATCCGGGCGCCCGAGCGAGGAGACCGGAATGACCGCGACCGTGGCCCACAGCCGTACCGACCTGCTCCGTCCGGGAGTCGGCCTCGTCAAGGTCAGCACCTGGGACGTGGGTTCGCCGGACGGGCAGCGGGCGGCCGTGGAGGCGATCGGGAAGGCGTGGCTCTCGCGGGAGTGGCCGGCCGAGGGGCCGCTGTCGTACAGCGTGTACACCGGTGAGGACGGCCGGACGCTGCTGCACTACAGCCAGTGGGCCGACGAGGAGACGTATCAGGCCTTCTTCCGCCGGGGGCGCGACGAGCGCAACGCGGAGATCGACGCCGCCGTGCCCGGGGTGCGGCGACTGGGCCTCGCGTCGTACGCGCTGTACCGCAGCCGGGTGACCGAGGGCGACGACCGGCTGCCGGGCTGCGTCGCGGTGATCGAGGCCGACTTCGAGGGGGTGGATCCGGCGCGGCTGCGGACCTGGGTGGACGCGGTGTTCGACGCGTCCGGGGACGAACCGAGCAAGGCGGACGGGCCGAGCAAGTCGGACGGTGCGCGAGAAGCGGATGGTGCGGGAGAAGCGGACGGTGCGGGGGCCGAGGCGGGGTCGCTCTCCGCGCACTTCCACGTCGGCCTGGACGGCACCCGCGTCCTGAACTTCGCCGAGTGGACCGACGCCGCCGCCCACCGCGCCATGCTCGACGCCCCCGGGGACGGCGTGCCGTCCCCGGCGTGGGAGCGCGTGCACACCTTCCCCGGGCTGACGGGCAGCCGGACGACGCGCTACGCGCCCGCGCTCAGCCTGAGCGCGGACGCGTAGCGGCCCCGCACGGCAGCCCGTCGCCGGCTGCCCGGGGAGCCGCCGCCGCGGGCGGGACGGGCTACGGCCGGAAGCGCAGCACCTGCGGGTCGTGGTCGCTGTTCTGGTCCGCGAACTCGGCGTTGATGTGCACGCTGTCGTAGGCGAAGCCGCGGATCGACGGGCTGGTCAGGATCTGGTCCAGGACCTGGGTGTTGCCCTGGTAGACGTAGGAGTAGCGCTCCGGGCGCGGCAGCGACTTGACGGCGGCGTTCAGCGCGCCGCCCGCCGTCAGGGCCTTCGTCGTCGCCGAGAACTCGAAATCGTTGATGTCGCCGAGGACCAGGACGTTCGCCCGCCGGTCGGCCTTCAGCACGTCCTTCACGAAGGTGTTGACCGTCTGCGCCTGGAGCAGGCGCTTGGTCTCCGAGGAGCGGACCGGCGGCTGGTGGTGCGAGGTCAGGGCCTCGTCGCCGCCCTTGGAGCCGAAGTGGTTGGCGACGACGATCACCGGCTCGCCGCGGAAGGAGAACTCGGCGGCCAGCGGCTTGCGGCTGTCCGTCCAGGCCGCGTTCGCCGGGTCGACCCGGCCGGGGGACAGGGTCAGGGCCGCGCGGCCCTTCTCCCGTACGACACCCGTCGCGGTCGTCGCGTCGCCGCCCGGCCGGTGGGTGAAGGAGACCCGGGCCGGGTTGTAGAGGAAGACCTGGCGGATGTTGCCGCCGGGCTCGCCGCCGTCCTTGTTGTTCTGCGGGTCGATGGACGTCGAGGCGTAGCCGGGGCCGCCCGCCGCGACGATCGCGTCCGTGAATTTCTTGACCGTTGCCGCGCTGCTCACGGTGCCGTCGTTCTTCGCGCCGTTGTCGTCCTGGATCTCCTCCAGGGCGATGATGTCGGGCGAGGAGAGGTTGGCGACGACCGCCTTCGCGAGCGCGTCGAACTTCTCCTGCGGGTCGGTCGGGTCGAGGTTCTCCACGTTGTACGTGGCCACGGCCAGTTCGTTCTTCGCCTGCTTGCGGGTCTGCTCGCGCCGCAGGCCGCGGTCCACGACCTTGCCGAGGGTGCGGGCGGTGAGGGTGTAGCCGCCGTACTGGTTGAAGTCGAGCGGGCCCTCGGTCGTCCCCGAGAGCACGTCGCCGACGTTCGCCTTCGGGAAGGGCTGCTGGGCGAGCGGGGCCAGCTGCTGGATCTGGATGCGGCCGGTGTTCTGGGCGTCGTAGCCGCCGTAGACGGTGCCGCCGCGGCGGTTGTCGTTCTCGTGCGGCTTGACCGTCACCCACAGCTCGGCGTGCGCGTCGGTCGCGCCGACCACCCGGGAGGTGCCGATGCGGACGTTGGTGCCTTCGAGGGACTCGTAGAGGTCGAGGGCGTAGCGGCGCGGGTTCAGGGTCAGGCCGTTGATACTGTTGCCGGCCGCCGGGTCGCCCTCGGGGGCGTAACGCGAGGGCACCGTACGGGAGTCGATGACGACCGGGGCCGGGACCGCGTTGCCCGAGGAGAGCACCGTGACGGCGGGCTTCGAGAGCTGGGTGAGGGACTGGTTGCCGGAGGCCGCGCCGCCGGGGACGTACTCGGTGACCGTGCCGGAGACCTTCACGGCGTCGCCGACCGCCACGGTCGGGGCGGCCGAGGTGAAGACGAAGATCCCCTCGCTGGTGGCGGGGTTGCCGTCGCCCTTCGCGTCCTGGAACCAGAAGCCCTTGGAGCCGTAGGTGCGCACTCCCGTGACGATGCCCTCGACGTCGGTGACCTGCTGGCCGGCCAGCGGGGATATCCGGGTGGTGCCCTGGATGTCGTGGATACGGACGGTGGGCGCGGCGTCGGTGTCGCCCGCGGCGGCGCTGGTGGCGCCGGAGAGCAGGCCCGCGGCGAGAGCGGTGGTGAGGAGGGTGGCGACCGCGGTGCTTCTCGGCAGGGAACGGCGGGACGTCATCGGGTACTCCGAGGGTGAGGGCAGAACGGAGGGGGACAGGTTTCTACGCGCGTCAATCTCTTGCGTGCGTACGGGTGTTGTCAAGGTTCGGCGGGTGATCCCCCGGTGCACGAAACCTGACGGGTACATGAACCCCATGGGACCGGTGCAAATGCGTCTACGCTGGGTGCCGCTCGAACCCCCCTCTTTTCGTCAGTTCACATCTCAACGTTTCGTCCGAGGAGAACCCCCAGATGCCCGAAGACCGCCCCACCCTGCCGCCGGTGCGGCTGCACTCGGACGCGGAGCTGGCGCGGGACGCGCTGGCCGCACCGCTGTTTGCGCGGGCCGTGAAGCTCGCCCGCTGGGCCTCGCCGGACACCCGGGTCGGGGCGGGCGGCGAACTCGTCGAGGAGCAACTCCCGGCAGCGGCAGCCGAGTTGGGCCTGGGCCTGGCCGACGGCGTCGAGGACGACGAGGACGCGGCGGCGTACGCCAGCGAGGCCTGGCGCACCGCGGTCGACACCGGCCTCGTCGACATCACCGACCCCGAGGACCCGGAGGCGGAGGGGGCGCTGGGGACGGCCGCCCCCGGCGAGGCCCTCGCGCTGCTGGCCGGCGGCAGCCCGCAGGACATCCTCGCGCTCTGGCTGGAGGCCTTCGAGACGGCCTTCGCCGACGCCACCGCACCGGTGCTCGACGACCTCGGCGCACTGCTCGGCGACGACGGCGAGCTGGACTTCGACGCGCTGGACTGGGACCCGCAGCAGGAGGCGGACTTCCTGGAGGGCGTGCTCGGCAACCTGTACCTGCTGACCGTGGCCGACGGCGGCGCGGGCGAGGGGCCGGTCCCGCTGCCCGCGCTGGCCGCCTCGATGATCGTCCCCGACGACATGGGCGAGCCCACCGACGACGTACTGGAGCAGGTCTCCGACGCGATGATGCGGCTCGACGACCAGTTCCGGGTGCTGGAGCCGGTCGGGCTCGTGGAGTACACGCCGGTGGACGAGGCACTGATGGCGGAGGAGGGCGAGGAGCCCGTGCCGTCGGACGGCCGGCTCGACGAGGAGGACGTCGCACGGTACGGCATGGTCCGGCTGACCCCGCTCGGACTGTACGGAGTGCGGGCCCGGATGCTGGAGGCCGGGGTGGACGCCCCGGCGGTCGGCGACCTCGCGGACAAGGGCGCCGACGTCCTGCTGGACGCGGTCGGCCTCTTTCCCGAGCTGGCGGTGCGCGCCGAGATCGAGCAGTGGCTCGCCCGGCGCGAGACGGACCGGGCGGCCCGGGAGCTGCTGGACGCGGCGCGCGGCGCCGACGACGGCGGGCCGCTGCGCCGGCTGCGCTGCCAGCAGGCGCTGTCGCTGGCGGGCGAGGCCGCCGAACCCGCGGTGCGCGAGCGCCTGGACGATCCCGAACTCGGCGGTCTGGCCCGGGTCTGGCTCGTCGAGCAGGGCCGGGCCCAAGTGCCCGCCCCGCCGGAGGAGATGGTCTTCTGGCTGGCCATCGACACCATCGCGGCCCAGCTGGACGTCGCGGACGAGTCGCCCGAACTGCACGAGCTGGTGGCCGGGCTGACGGGACAGCACGAAGGGTTCTTCGACAAGGCGTGGCGCGTCGAACACCCCGCCACCGCCGAGGTGCTGGAGGCGGTCGGCCGGCTGCACCCGGAGAAGAAGGCGGCCAAGGAGGCCCGCAAGGCGGCCTTCAAGGCGAGGTCCCGGGCGTAGTCGGGCGCGGGCCCGCCTCCCGCGGACGTACCGGCGCGGACGTACCTGCCCGGACGCACCGGTCCTGACGGCACGGGACCTGGTGCGGCGGACCTGGTGCGGCGGCCGGGCGGCCCGCGGTCGAGGAGGGGCGGGGGGGGGGGGTGGCCCCCCCCCCCCCCCCCCGGGGGCCCCGGCGCCCCCCCCCCCCCCGGGGGGGGGCTCGGGCGGGGCGCCGCCCCCACCCACCAAAAGGACCGCGCCGCACTG
>NZ_JBIAMU010000025.1:0-109855 GCF_042874215.1 Streptomyces sp. NPDC004111 | reverse complement strand
GGCCGGGCGGGCCGGGGGGGGGGGGGGGGGGGGGGGGGGGGGGGGGGGGGGGGGGGGGGGGGGGGGGGGGGGGGGGGGGCCCCCCCCCCCCCCCCCCCCCTCGGGGCCACCGGTCAGACCTGGTAGCGCGTCGTGTGCCGGAACGTGGTCGACGCCCCGTCGAAGCCGTACGTGCCCCGGTACGACGGCGGGTTCTGGAACTCGCCGAGGATGGTGATGGTGGCCGCGCACTGGGCCTGCGAGGTCCGCTTGGCGGTGAGCCGCAGTTGCTGGCCCATGGAGCCGCCCGTGATCTCCCACGGCGCCCCGCAGATCCCGGACACGATCCGCCCGCCGGTGATCACGAACGGGTAGGTGTTCGGGTTGTAGAGCACTTCGAGCTCGAACGTCACCGCCCCGTTGTGGAGCTGGAGCTTCGCGTCCGTCTGGAGCGCCTCGGCCGTGACCTCCTGGGGTGCCCGGTCCGCCGCGAACGCCTCGTCGCGGGTCTTGACCTCCGCACCCATCGGGTTAACGAAGCGGTGCTCCTGCTGGCCCGACTGGCCCTTGGACGACTTGCGTGCCTGAGTGGTCATGATCGTGAGTCCCTCCGTCCCTGTCCGGCGGCCGTCAGGCCAGCAGCTCGGCGATCTCGACGCGCAGCAGCCTGCGCACGTTCTCGATGTGGTTGACCACGGTCACGGACTGGGATCCGGCGAACAGCAGACCGACCGCGACGTTGTCGAGGGAGGTGACCAGGGAACCGGAGTCGCCGCCCGCCGAGATGTTCGTGGTGAGGATCTGGTCCTTGAAGCGCGCGGTGCCCGCCGTGCCGTAGTTCACGTCGATGGTCGCGTCGACCGCGAGGATCCGGCCGAAGGTGATGTTGGTCGTACGGCCGGTCTTCTTGACCAGGTTGCCGACCCCGACGTTGATCTTGCGTCGCCAGGCGCGCGGGGCGCCGCTGAAGTACTGCTCACGCGTCGCGTCCTGGAAGTCGACCGCGCCGAGCGCCGCGTCGACGATGTTGTTGTGCCGCTCCAGCGGGATCTGCGGGGCGAACTGGATCGGGATGAAGCGGTCCAGCGTGGCGATCCGGTCGGCCGGGTTCTGGCCGCCGTCGAAGACGCCGGGCTGCACGATCGCACTGCCGGCCGGGGCCCTGTTCGAGTCGGCGAGCACGTGGTTGTTGCTGAGGATGTAGAACTTCGCCGGGGTGCCGATGCCCGCGACGGGCGGGTCCACGGTCGCGCTGGGCAGGAAGTCGTACACCACGCTGCCGAGCGTGCCCGCCGTCACCGCCACGTTGCCGACCGAGAAGCCGGAGGGGCACGGGCGCATCCGCCGCTTGAGCAGCTCCGGCTCGAACGCGCCGAGACCGCTCAGCTCTTCGAGCATGGGCTGGGAGTAGCGCGCCGACTGCTCGGCCACACTGCCGTCGGAACGGTACTTGTCCTCCTCGTGGAGCTGGCCGCGCCGCTGTCCGTACATCTGCCGCTGCGCCGACACATGGCCGACGGCCAGTACGTCGGTGGGCGTGCCGTCGTCCATCCGGTGCGGTACGACGTCGCGCTCGGGCAGCATCGACTCGGGAACCTTCTGGTTCACCAGGACGAGCAGCGCCGGCTCTCCGGTGGGCTCTCCGTCGACCCACTTCACGCCGTGGCCGAAGCCGACGACGTTGGCCATCGGCGACTGCGGGCGCAGGAAGTCGGACATCGCCTGCTGACGGGAGCTGTCACTGAGCTGCCCGCCGGTGGGTCCTCGCATCATCTCGGGCTGGCTCACGCCAGACCACCTCTTCCCCGGTGAGTTAGGGATGCATGGGAGTACGTGGAGGGACACCCGGGGCGCCGAGGACGTCCGGGACACCGGGACGCCCTGGGACGCGCGGGGTTCAAGGGGAGTGCTGGGGCGTACGGGGACGCCGTTCGGGGAGCCCGATCGGGGGAGCACCGTGCGGGGACGCCGTGCGGGAACTCCGTTCGGGGGAGCACCGTGCGGGGACGCCGTGCGGGAACTCCGTTCGGGGTCCTTCGGGGGACGCCGGTCGCCTCAGGACCTGTCGCCGTCGCCGTCCTGCGCGTCGACCTCGCCGATCGCGAGCACGCGCACCGGTACGCCTTCGACTTCCCTCGGTACCACGTCTTCTGGACGGAGCCGGTCGCGGGGCACGGTACGGGTCACGAAGACGACGATCACGTCCTCGCCCGAGTACTCGTCCTTGCCGGTGCCGACTCCGGTCACATTGGCCAGCTGGAGCAGCCGGCTCTCATGGAGGTCACGAGCCTGCCTGGCATCCACATGGCTCGCCCCCTCGCGTCGCTGTTCCGTGCGTGTGTGCGGTGTGACCTCCGGGGACTTCCCCCGAAGCCCGGCCGGTAGGGAATGTCTATTGCCGACGTCACCGGCGGTCAAGGCATTCCACGCGAAATCTTGGGAATCCAGGCGTTCTGCCCGAGTTGACCATCCGTTCGCCGGGCGCGGCTCAAGTCCGCAGGTGTGAAGCCCCGTTGAGGTCCAGAACGGTGCCGGAGGCCCACTGCGCGGCGGGCGAGGCCAGCCACAGCACCGCCGCCGCGATCTCGTCCGCCGACGCCACCCGGCCGAACGGGCTCTGTGCCCGGATCGCCTCGCCCTCGGCCCCCGACAGCCGGGGTGCGACGCGTTCGGTCTCGAAGAAGCCGGGCGCCACGGAGGCCACCGCGATGCCGTGCGGGGCCAGGTGCACGGCGAGGGACTGGCCGAGCGCGTGCACCGCCGCCTTCGTCGCGCCGTACGCCGGGTGGTCGGGCTCGCCGCGGAACGCCCCGCGCGAACCGATGTTGACGATCCGCCCGCCACCGCCCTGCCCGATCATCCGGTGGGCGGCGAGGTGGCTGAGATGGGCCGTGGCCAGCAGATTGACGGAGACATGGGCTTGCCAGGTCCGGGCCCACTCGTCGTACGGGGTGGTGGCGAGCGGGTGCGGGAGGTTCACCGCCGCGTTGTTGACGAGTACGTCGATCCCGCCGAGCCCCTCCCCGGCCGACTCGGCCACCGCCGAAGCCCCGTCCGGCGTGGACAGGTCACCGCCGGCCAGTACGTGCCCCGAACCGGCGAGCGAGGCGAGGGTGCGCTCGGCCTCCTCGCGGCGCGAGCCGAAGTGGACGGCGACCCGGTCGCCATTCGCGGCGAAGCCCTGCGCGAGGGCCCGGCCGAGCCCGCGCGAGGCACCGCTGACGAGAACACGGCGGCCGGAGGACGGGAAGGGGGAGGCGGGGGAGGCGGGGGAGGCGGGAGCGGGCGTGGGGGAGACCACAGGGGGTTCCTCTCGGGCGAGGGGGCGAGGGGCGAGGGGGCGTCCGGGGTGCGGGGGTGCGTGATGATCATGCCCCTGTGGAGCGGTGGGGCGTCAACCGGCCGCCCCGCCCCGCCCCCGTTGCCGGCTGCCGCCGCGGTGGGGCGGGTCGCTCACGCCGGTCCGCGCAGCGTCAGCAGGGTGCGGCCGGCGCGCAGGTGGGCCAGACCGCCCCCGGCCGCCGCCCGGACCCCGCTCATCCGCTCCACCGGCGTCGCCCACACCGTTGCGCCGGTCCGCGCGTCCAGGGCGTACAGCCCCCAGCCGTCCGCGCGCCGCCCGGAACCGGCGCCCGGCGCCGGGGCGGGGCCCGCCGCGTACAGCAGGCCGTCCGCCACCAGCGGCGGCGCCGCGGTGTCGGCGTCCAGCCGGTGCACGTCCGTGCGCACCCACAGCTGGTGGCCGGTCGCCGCGTCCAGGGCGCGCAGGTCGGCGGCGCTCGCGGTGTGCACCAGTCCGGCCGTGGCGGTGGGGGTGACCGTCGCCCCGTCGCCCGCCGGGCGCGACCAGCGGAGCGTCCCGGTGGCCAGATCCACCGCCGCCACCGCGGACCTCCCCGGGTAGTACCGGACGCCCGAGGAGCCCGGATGCGCCTCCGGATGGACCGCACCCCCCGGAATCTCCCGCTCCACCGTGCCGTCCCGGTCCCGCAGGACCACCAGCGGGCCGTCCGCCGGGTCGCGCGTGGTGGCCTGCCGCTCGGAGGTGGCGACGGCGAGCCGCCCTGCGGACTGGTCGACCGCGGCGACCCCGGTCACGGTCCCGGCCCGGTGCCAGAGCGGCCGGCCGTCGCCCGCCGAGAAGCCGTACGCCCGCCAGCGCCGCCCCTGCCCGGCGCGGTGCCGCGCGTCGGCGCTGTCCGAGGAGTGGGTGACCAGGCAGACCGTGCCGGAGGAGACCGTGAAGTGGGCCGACCCACCCTCCTGTTCGGCCGGCGCGGCGCTCTGGGGGGCCGGGCGGAACGGATTGCGGGCCGTCGGCACCGACTCCCAGCGCCGCGCCCCGGTCGCCGCGTCCAGCGCCACGATCCGCGGGCCGTCCGCCGTCGTCCGCAGCACGTACACCGCCTCGCCCCGCACCCGCAGGCCCGCGACCCGCCCGCCCTCGTACCGCCACCGCACCTCGCCGGTCGCCGGGTCCAGCCGGGACAGCGCCCCGGCCGTCGTGACGTACAACGCGTCGCCCTGCCGCAGCAGTTGGCCCCCGTCTCCCGGGGCGGCCTCCAGTTCGCGCGACCACGCGGGACCGCCGGAGGGCCGGCCGCGCGGCGGTGCCGCCGCCCCGGCCCGCGCCTCCACCGCTGCGGGGCTCCCGTCGAACATCAGCACGCCCGCGGTGGCCGACCCCGCCACGGCCGTCACCGCCGCTCCGGCCCAGGCCAGAAACCGGCGGCGGCGCGGCGCCGAGGGCGGCGGGGCGGCACCCGGCGCGGGTTCCGCTTCCGGTTCTGCCCGCGGCTCCTCGGCCAGGGGCAGCGGCGGTACGCCGCCGAAGGTGCGCGGACGTGCGGCGGCCGGTGCGCGCGGTGTCCGGAACGCCTCCGGGATCTCGTCCGCAAGCCCGTCCGCCAGCTCCGCCTCCGCCTCGACGAGTTCGGCCATCGCCTCCTCGTGCTCCCGGACCACGCCCAGGATCGGCTCCTCGCGCCACCACGGCACCTGCCCGGCCCGCGCGGCGCACCAGTCGCTCACCTCGGCGACGGTGGGCCGCGCCGCCGGGTCGAGCGCCAGACAGCGCCGCAGGAAGCCCAGCCACTCCTCGTCCGGCACACCGAGCAGGTCGGGCGGCTCGTGCAGGGTGCGGTGCAGGACCTGCGCGGCGCCGCCCGACCCGAACGGGTTGCGGCCGGTGCTGGAGAGGGCGAGCAGCGCACCGAGCGCGAACACGTCGGCGGGCGGGCCTACCTCCGCGCCCGGGGCACCGGTCAACTGCTCGGGGGCGATGAAACCCAGCTTGCCGACGGGCCCGCCGGGGCCGGTCCGCGGCTGCCCGGGGCCGTCCGCGGCGCCCTTCGCGAGGCCGAAGTCGAGGATCTTGGGGCCGTCCCGGGTGATCACGACATTGGCGGGCTTGAGGTCGCGGTGCACCAGCCCGGCGCGGTGCACCGCGGCGAGCGCCTCGGCCAGGGCGGCGCCCAGCGTGCCGAGCGCCGCCGCGTCCAGCGGGCCGAGCGTGCCGATCGCGTCCACCAGGGACGGGCCCGCGCAGAACTCGCGTACCAGCCAGGGGGGTTCGGCCTCGGTGTCGCAGTCCAGGACGGCCGCCGCGTACACGTCCGCGACGCCGCGGGCCGCCGCCACCTCGCGGCAGAACCGTTCCCGGAAGCACGCGTCGGACGCCAGGTGCGGGTGCACGGTGGTGAGGGCGACCAGCCGCCCGGCGGGACCGCACGCGAGGTCCACCCGGCCCGTGCCGCCCTCGCCCAGCGGCGCCACCACGCGGTACTGCGCAGGCCCGGCTGCGGATGATGCGGCTGCCATGCCCGTGATCCCCTCCCGTTCGCCCGGGAAACCCCGGACGCTCTGTGCGACGCCTGTGAAGGGGTGCGCGGTTGCGGGATCGCGCGCGTGGTGACGTACTCCACGTCCCGGACGGCGCCCCGCGGTAATTCCGTGGCGGGCGGCGGGGTGGTGCTCCTAGAGTCATGGACGTGTCCAGGTGCGCAGGCAGGACCTACTTCCACTGCTAATGGGGAGGCCACGGGTTCGAGTCCCGTCACCGGTATTCGTGCCGGTGTAGCTCAGGGGCCAGAGCACCTACGTCGGTTCCGCCGCATCCGAACTCTGGACACACCTCAACTTCATGACGCCACGCACCTCCCGGTGCGCCGGACACGGCTCCTTCCTCAACCGAAACCGCCGCGTCCGAACCTGATCTCGGGAGGCGCAGTCCACACACGGGTGCCCGGTGCGCAGGCAACGGTTACTTCCTTGATCTGACGGTCGCGGGTTCGAGTCCCGTCATCGGCTTCGGGCCGGTGTAGCTCAGTGGCTAGAGCATCAGAATTGTTCCGTCGCCGCTTCTGACCTCGGGCATCCTTGTGTGCACTGCGCCTCCCCCTTTTGTTCTGATTATTCCGAATTCGGGGGAATTCGCCATGTCCCGCTTCAACGCCCGCAAGCCCGCCGCCGCTTCGGCCGCCGCTGCCGCCTCCGCCTCCGCCGCCGCGAAGGTGAAGGCCCGCGCCCTCTCGCCGGTCGCGACGACCGGTGACACCGAGGTCAACCACCAGGGCGGCACCGGTCATCTGCGCGACGCGAAGTCCGAGCTCTTCCTGCTCGCCGTCGCCAACTTCGTCGCGCAGAACACCTTCTACGAGACCGGCGAGGACCGCGACGACCGCTTCGTGACCCTGGTGCGGCAGCTCGCCGTCGAGGACCCGCAGTGGACCGCGGGACTGCTGGGCTGGCTGCGCGGCGAGGGCCGGATGCGCACCGCCTCCGTGGTCGGCGCCGCCGAGTACGTCAAGGCGCGGCTCGACGCGGGCGTCACCGAGGGCCCGACGAACCGCTCCGTCGTCGACTCCGTCCTCCAGCGCGCGGACGAGCCCGGCGAACTGCTCGCGTACTGGACCGCGGTGTACGGCCGCACCCTTCCCAAGCCCGTCAAGCGCGGTGTCGCCGACGCCGTGCGCCGGCTCTACCACGGCAAGTCGCTGCTGAAGTACGACACCGCCTCCAAGGGATTCCGCTTCGGCGACGTGCTCAACCTGGTGCACGCCGCGCCCGACCCGGCGAAGCCGTGGCAGGGCGAGCTGTTCCAGTACGCGCTGGACCGCCGGCACCACCCGGAGACGGCGCACGCGCCGATGTCCAGCCCGGTGCTGACCGCGCACCGCGACCTGATGGCGCTGCGGCCGGCCAAGCGGCGCGCCGTGCTGCGCAAGGAGAACGCCGCCGAGCGCCTCGCGGACGCGGGCATGACCTGGGAGTCCCTCGCGGGCTGGCTCCAGGGGCCGTTGGACGCTCGGGCGTGGGAGGCGATGATCCCGTCGATGGGCGCCATGGCGCTGCTGCGCAACCTGCGCAACTTCGACGAGGCAGGGGTCTCGGACGAGGTGGCGCAGCGGGTCGCGGCGAAGATCTCGGACCCCGAAGTCGTCGCCCGCTCGCGGCAGTTCCCGTTCCGCTACCTCGCCGCGTACCAGCACGCGCCGTCGCTGCGCTGGGCGTACCCGCTGGAGCGGGCGCTGGGCCACTCGCTGGCCAACGTGCCGAAGCTGGCGGGCCGCACCCTGGTGCTCGTCGACCGGTCGGGCTCCATGTTCTGGTCGCAGCTCTCCGAGCGCTCGCAGCTCAACCGGGCGGACGCGGCGGCGATCTTCGGTACGGCGCTGGCGCTGCGCGCGGACAGTGCCGACCTCGTCGAATTCGGTTCGAACAGCAACGCCGTCGAGTACTCGAAGGGGGAGTCGGTCCTGAAGATCCTGGAGCGCTTCGGCAACCTGGGCGGCACCCACACCGCCGACGCGGTCCGCCGCCACTACCGGGGCCACGACCGGGTCCTGATCGTCACCGACGAGCAGGCCGCGTACAGCAGCGACACGGACGTCCTCGCGGCGATTCCGGCGCACGTGCCCACGTACACCTGGAACCTGGAGGGGTACGAGGCCGGTCACGCTCCGTCCGGCACGCCCGGCCGGCACACCTTCGGCGGGCTGACCGACGCGGCCTTCCGGATGGTGCCGCTGCTGGAGGCCGGACGGTCCGCGGACTGGCCCTGGCGGGACTGACGTGGGGCCTGTGGCGGGCCGGGCCGGTGGGGCGGCAGAGAGACGGGCATGGCATCTGCCGCCCCGTGGGCGCATACTGAAGGTAATGACAAAGCCAGCCGGAGCCCGGCGACACCTGCCGTCCAGTCCCTTCAACGTCCCGGCCCCGGCCGCCCCGCCCATTGAGAACTACGAGGTGGGAGACCGGGTTTCGCATGATCAATTCGGACTCGGAAGAGTCGTGGGGGTCGAGGGCGACCTCGCCGTGCTCATCGACTTCTCCGGACGTCAGGGGCGGATCCTCAGCCCCTACTCCAAGTTGACCAAGCTCTGAGCCTCCGCGGCTCCGGGAAAACGCCTCCGCCCCGCCCCCGGTCATCGTGACGGGGGAGCGGGGCGGAGGCGTTTCACCTACCGGTGGAAATACGGTGTGGATCCGGAGGAACCGGACGTCAGGCGGCGGGTTCCTTCGCCCTTGCCATCGCGTTCGCCCACTCGACGAGGAGCATTTCGTACTCCTCCGAGGGCCAGGCCCCGGTCGTCGTCTGCGCGTCCACGAGGCGGCGGATCGCCGCGTTCGTCCGGTCCGCTCCCGAGGGGGCTTCCCCTGCGGCGGACATCGAGGTAGTGGACATGTCCTCCAGGCTACGTGCGGCCGATGGTGACCAAACCCCTTGTGAGCGTGGTGTCTGTCACGTGCACGGCCGGTGTCCGGGGGGAACGGACCGGGCGGCCCCGGCGTCCGCGAGGGCGGGGCCGCCCGGCCGCTACAGCGCCTGGGCGGCCGGCTTGACCATGCCGCGGACCGTGCGGGACTTCACGAAGTCGCCCATCGCGGTCATCTCCCACTCACCGCTGAACTGCTTGATCAGCTTCGCCATGAGAACGCCCGTCTGCGGCTCGGCGCCGGTCAGGTCGAAGCGGACCAGCTCCTCGCCCGTCGCGCCGTCGAGGAGGCGGCAGTACGCCTTGGCGACCTCGGTGAACTTCTGGCCGGTGAAGGAGTTCACCGTGAACACCAGGCCGGTCGCCTCCGGCGGGATGCGGCCCAGGTCGACCGTGATGACCTCGTCGTCGCCCGCGCCCTCACCCGTGAGGTTGTCGCCGGAGTGCTTGATCGCGCCGTTCAGGATGGTCAGCTTGCCGAAGTAGCAGCTGTCGATCATCTTGCGGTTGCCGTCGTAGGCGATGACCGAGGCGTCCAGGTCGATGTCCTTGCCGCGGAACGCGGGCTCCCAGCCGAGGCCCATCTTGACCTGCGAGAGCAGCGGCCGGCCGCCCTTGACCAGGGAGACGGTCTGGTTCTTCTGGAGGCTGACCCGGCCCTTGTCCAGATTGATCTTGCCGTTGCCCGGGGCGGGCGCGGCGGGCGGGGCGGCCGGCGGCGCGGCGGGCGCCTGCGGGGCGGCCACCCGCGGGTCGTAGGACGGGGTGGGCGCCGACGGCGGGGCCGCGGGGGCGGCCGGGGCCGCCGGGGCCGCCACGGGAGCCGGGGCCGGGGCGGGCTCCTCGACGCTGACGCCGAAGTCGGTGGCGATGCCCGCCAGCCCGTTCGCGTACCCCTGGCCGACGGCGCGGACCTTCCAGGCGCCGTTGCGCAGATAGACCTCGACGACCACCAGGGCCGTCTCGGTGCCCAGCTGCGGGGGCGTGAAGGTGGCGATCACGCTGTTGTCGTCGGCACCGCGCACGGTCGCGGTGGGCTCGATGCCCTGGAAGCTCTGGCCCGCCGCGTCGGGGCTCGCGGTGACCACGATCCGCTCGATACCGGCCGGGAGCGCACCGGTGTCCACCACGATCGAGTCCGGGGTGGTGCCACCGCCGGAGCGGTAGGTCACGCCGGGGCCCGAGGGCTGGTTGAAGAAGATGAAGTCGTCGTCGGAGCGCACCTTGCCGTCGGCGGTGAGCAGCAGGCCCGACACGTCGAGCCGCACCGGAGCGGCAACGTCCACGGCCACGCGGGCGGTGGGAAGCGGAATGTTCGAGCCAGGGGTCATTGCGGTCATGCCAGGGGTAACGACCGGGAGGGCTTTGCCGTTCCCTTACCTTGCGACCAATTCCCCGGACGCCGGAAAGAAGGCTCTGATCAGCGGTTTCGCGGGTGGTTGCGGGCCGTGCGCTCGTTGCCGAACTTGTAGGCCCCGGTCCAGCGCGCCATCACCAGCTGGGCGTCCCCCGACTCCACCTCGGTCAGGAACTTCTCCGCGCGCGGCCCGCGCAGCGTGCTCGCGGCGCGCCCCCGGTGGGTGATGGTGACGGTGCCGTCGGCCCGCCGTTCGTAGGTGAATCCCTGAGGTTTCGGCATACGGCGCATCCTCGCCGCCCCGGCCCCGCCCCGCGAACCCTTTTCCCGGGACCGGGGCCGGGACCGGCACCGCGCCCGTTCCCGCGCCCGCGAGCCGCGAGCCGCGGGCTCAGTACGGCCACTGCGGCGGGTCCACCGAGAACGAGCCGCCCAGGAGGTCGTGCTCCGGATCCCCCGGCAGCGGCTCGCCGTGCTCCTCGATCAGCTTGGCCGCGTACTGCTCGGAGTCGTCCTGCGGCAGATAGCCCAGCGCCCTCGCCGACGAGAGGTCCCAGCGCAGCCGGGTGTTGGCCGAGGAGCCGTACACCACCGTGTGCCCGACGGCGGGCGCGGTCAGTGCCGCGACGAACAGCCGGGCCGCGTCGCCGGGGCTCAGCCACAGCGAGAGCATCCGCACCGACGTGGGCTCCATGTGGCACGCGCCGATCCGCACCGACACCGTTTCCAGCCCGTCCCGGTCCCAGTACAGCTGCGCCAGGTCCTCGCCGAACGCCTTGGACAGCCCGTAGTAGCTGTCCGGGCGGTGCGGCGTCTCCACCGGCAGCGGCGGCCCGCCGGGACCCGGCAGCGGAGCGAAGCCCACCGCGTGGTTGCTGGAGGCCTGCACGATCCGGCGCACGCCCGCCTCCTCGGCCGCCTCGTAGAGGTTGTACGTCCCCTCGATGTTCGACCGCAGGATCTTCTCGAACGGCGCCTCCAGCGAGATCCCCGCCAGGTGCACCACCGCGTCGACCCCCGCCACCGCCTCGCGCAGCGCCGCCTTGTCGCCGAGGTCCGCGGTCACCGCGGTCGGCTCGCCCTCGATGGGCGTCGCGTCGAACAGCCGCAGGGTGTACCCGTACGCCGGAAGCAGCCCCCGCATCAGGGTGCCGATGCCGCCGGCCGCGCCGGTGAGCAGAAGGGTGCGGGAACTGTCGGGCATGGGAGGCGACTCCTTGGGCCTCATGGTCGCCCGCGGAAGGTGTGGGGCCGGGGCGGACCGTGGTGCCGCCGTGGGGCCGACGACCGTCGCGACGCTAGGGACAGGGCCGCCGCACGTCAAGTGCGGTGCACAACCGGGCGTTTCGCCCCACGAGCGGCACCGCTACGGGGTCCAGACCGCCCGGTCGTGCGCGAAGAGCACCCGGCGCGGGGCGAATTCCGCCAGCCGGGCCAGCCACGGCCGGTGGCCCGGATGCGGGTGGCCGGTCCGGGCGGCCAGCTCCGCGTGGGCGTAGTCGGAGGCGAAGTCGTAGGCCTGCCCGGCCAGCACCGTCGTCCCGCCCCGCGCCGACTCCACCACCAGCGACTGGTGCCCCGCCGTGTGGCCGGGCGTGGGCACCACGTGCACACCGGGCCAGATCTCCGCCTCGCCGTCCAGCTCCTCGTACGCCACCGGCCGTCCGGGCGGGTCCACCAGTTCGTCCAGGGTGTAGTCACCGGCGCGGGCGGCGGCCAGTTCCTTCGCCTGCACGAAGATCGGCAGCCGGTGTTCGGCGAGCAGCGGATTGCCGCCGATGTGGTCGAAGTGGAGATGGCAGTTCACGACGGCGGACAGGTCCCCGGGGGCGACCCCGGCGGTGGCCAGTGCCCGGGTCAACTCCGTGCGGTGCGGCCGGTAGTGGGCGTCCACCTCCGCGTTGCCCGCGCCCATTCCGGTGTCGAGGAGCAGCAGCCCCTGCGGGCGCCGCACCAGGTAGCCCAGGACCGCCTCCACGCGCGCGTGCCCGGTGCCGCACTCGCCCGCGGGGCGCACGAAGTACCCGAGGTCGATCCGCCTGACATCCGATTCATCGCTCATCCACCCATGCTGACATGGGAGTTCGTGAAAACCCGGACCGATTTCGCGCTCGGCCGATGAGTTTTCGCGCCGGGTCGGGTCTTCCCTGGTACGGCGCCGTACGGGGCCGTCCGGCTTCAGGAGAGGGACCTCATGACCACCACCACGACCGCCCCCACCGCAGTCGTGTTCGACCTCGCACCGGCCGCCCGGCAGGTCGTCCGGCTCCTCGACGGCGTCGACGACGCGCACCTGGACGCGCCGACCCCCTGTGCGGCGTACACCGTGCGGGACCTGCTCGCCCATCTCCTGGGTCTGAGCGACGCGTTCCGCGCGGCGGCCGGGAAGCGGCCGGTGCCGGCAGTGGTCCGCGACGCCCCGCTGCCGGCCGGCTGGCGGCGTCTGCTGCCCGGCCGGCTCGCCGCGCTCGCCGAGGCGTGGCAGGGACGGGACGCCTGGGAGGGCACCACCCGGGCCGGCGGGGTCACCCTGCCCGCCGGGGTCGCCGCCCAGGTCGCCCTCGACGAACTGGTGCTGCACGGCTGGGACCTGGCGCGCGCCACCGGACAGCCCTTCCGCTGCGACCGCTCCAGCCTCCAGGTGGTGTACGCGCTGCTCGCCCCCGAGGCGGACAACCCGGCGCGGGCCCCCATGTTCGGCCCGGTCGTCGACGTACCGTACGGATCGCCCTTCCTGGACCGGGTGGTGGGCCTCGGCGGGCGCGACCCTAAGTGGGCGCCGGGCACCAGGTAGTCGCAGGCCGGAGCCTTTCGGGGGCTGACGGCGGGCGGACCGCCGTGCTTACCTTGCACGGCCGCGACGCACACGTCACGGCGTCACCATCCGCCCGAGGGGAATCAGCGTGCGTACCAAGGTTCTTCCCAGCTTGTTCTGTGCCGGACTGATAGCCGCCACCAGCGTGCTCACCGGCAGCGCCGCCACCGCGGCACCCACGGCCGGCAGCGCCGCGCGGGCCGCCGCCGAGACGGACGCCACGAGCATCCGCGAGAAGCTGGAGCGCGTCGAGGGACTGCGCATCGTCTCCGAGACGCAGAAGGAGGGCCGCCCCTTCTTCACGCTCACCCTCAGACAGCCCATCGACCACCAGAACCCCCGCCGGGGCAGCTACGAGCAGCAGTTCACGCTGTGGCACAAGGACGAGGCCGCCCCGACCGTCCACTACACCGGCGGTTACACCCTCTCCTCCTCCACCCGCGAGCTGACCACACTGCTGGGCGCCAACCAGGTCAGCGTCGAGCACCGCTTCTTCGGGAAGTCCGTACCGGCGGGCAAGGTCGACTGGAGCAAGCTGACCATCCAGCAGGAGGCCGCCGACGAGCACAACATCGTGCGGGCCCTGAAGAAGATCTACCGCGCGAAGTGGCTGGGCACCGGCGCCAGCAAGGGCGGCATGACGCAGGTCTACCACGAGCGGTTCTACCCGCAGGACCTCGACGCCGTCGTCGCCTACGTCGCCCCCAACGACGCCGACAACCGCGACGACCACGTCTACGACGACTTCTTCAGGACCGTCGGCACCCCCGAGTGCCGCACCGCGCTGGACGCCGTGCAGCGCGAGATGCTGGTCCGCCGGAAGAGCCTCCTGCCGCTGTTCGAGGCCACCGCCAAGGAGCAGGGCCTCACCTTCAAGCAGCTGGGCACCACCGACCGGGCCTACGAGTTCTCCGTCCTGGACCAGGTCTGGAACTTCTGGCAGTCCGGCTCCTCCACCAACTGCCCCACCGTCCCCGACGCGAAGAAGGCCACCGACCAGGAGCTCTACACCTGGTCCCTGGACCACGGTCTGAGCATCTACTCGGACGCCGACGCGGGCCCCGAGGGCTCCGGACCCTACTACCGGCAGGCCGCCGCCCAGCTCGGCTGGGCCGACCTGAAGTTCAAGCACCTGCGCGACGTCCGCAACTACCCGGACATCTACCAGCCCAACTCCCTGCTCCCCGCCGACATGCGCACCTCCTACAGCGGCTGGGACGCCAAGGACGTCGACCGCTGGGTGAAGACCCGCGGCGAGCGGATGATGTTCGTCTACGGCCAGAACGACCCGTGGAGCGCGGAGCGCTACCGCCCCTCGCGGCACGACTCGCACCTGTACGTCGCGCCCGGCTCCAACCACGGCGCCCTGATCTCCAAGCTGGTGCCGGAACAGCGCGCCGAGGCGGAGGCGGCCGTCAAGCGCTGGGCGGGTGTGAAGTAGCGAGCAGGACCGGTGGGCGGGGCGCGGTGACGGCCGCCGCCCACCGGCGGCTCATCCGCCCAGCGCGGCCTTCATCATCTTCTGGGCCACCGGGGCGGCCAGGCCGTTTCCGCTGACCTCCGAGCGGGCCGCGCCGGAGTCCTCGATCATGACCGCGACCGCGACCTCCTTGCCCGTCGACCGGCTCTTGGCGTACGAGGTGAACCAGGCGTACGGCGTCTTGCTGTTGGCCACGCCGTGCTGCGCGGTGCCGGTCTTGCCGCCGACCTCCGCGCCCGGAACGCGGGCGTTGGTGCCGGTGCCGTCCTCGACGACGGTGACCATCGCACTGCGCAGCTGCGCGGCGGTGCGCTCGGAGACGATCCGCTTCGTACCGGCCCCGTCCTCGTACTTCTCCAGCGCGTCGCCGGAGGCGTCCGTCACCTCGGAGACCATGTGCGGGGCGGGCAGCTCGCCGTTGTTGGACAGGGCCGCCGACACCATCGCGATCTGCAGCGGCGTCGCCGTCACGTCGAACTGGCCGATGCCGGTCAGCGCGGTCTGCGCCTTGTCCATGCCCCGGGGGTAGACGCTCGTGTACGCCCGCACCGGCACGTCCAGCTTGTCGGAGTTGAAGCCGAACTTCTCCGCCATCGCCTTCACCTTGTCCTGGCCCAGGTCCACGGCCAGCTTTCCGAAGACGTTGTTGCAGGAGTACTTGAGCGCGGTGCGCAGGGTCGCGTTCTCGCAGGGCGCGGACCGGTTCTCGTTGGGCAGCGGGGTGCGGGTGCCGGGCAGGGTGTACGGGACGGGGCTGACGGTCGGGGTGTCCACCGACGCGTAGAGCCCGTTCTCCAGCGCGGCCGACGCCACGACCAGCTTGAACGTCGACCCGGGCGGCAGCGGCTGGCGCATCGCCCGGTTCGTCATCGCCTTGTCCTCGTCGCTGCCCGCGGTCAGCCTGCGCCACTCCTCGCCGTCGCTCTGCCCGCTGATCTTCGACGGGTCGTAGCTGGGGGTGCTGACCATGCCGAGGATCCGGCCGGTCTTCGGGTCGATCGCGACGGCCGCGCCCTTCTTGTTGCCGAGCGCCTCGTAGGCCGCCTTCTGCACGGCCGGGTCGATCGTGGTGACCACGTTGCCCGGCCGGGTGTCCTTGCCCGTCACCAGGTCCGTGGGGTTCTTCAGCCGGTCGTCCGTGCCGTCCAGGACATGGCTGTAGATGCCCTCCAGCTGGGTCGACCCGTACACCTGCGAGCTGTAGCCGGTCACCGCCGCGTACAGCTCGCCGTCCTTGTAGGTGCGCTTGTACGCCAGGTCGCTGCCCTCCGTCCTGGCCGATCCGGTGACCGGGGAGCCGGCCACGATGATGTTCCCGAGCGGGTTCGCGTACTGCGCGATGATGTTCCGCCGGTTGTCCTTGTGCTCTGCGAGGGCCTTGCCTTCGAACGCCTGTACCCAGGTCACCCGCACCAGCAGGGCGAGCACGAGCAGCAGGCAGAAGACCGAGGCGCGCCTGATCGTCTTGTTCATCCTGTACGGAAGGACGAGCGGGAGGCGGGCGAGTGTTCCCCTTGTGTCCCACTTCTCATGGTTTCCTCATCCGCGGACCCGGGCGGCGGGAGACTCAGCGGGGCCGGATGAAGCCCGACTCGTACGCCACGATCACCGCCTGGGTACGGTCCCTGGCACCCGTCTTGGCCAGCACCGCCGCCACGTGCGTCTTCGCGGTGGCCGCCCCGAAGCCCAGCGCCGCGGCGATCTCCGCGTTCGTCATCCCCTTGGCCATCAGCCGCAGCACCTCCGCCTCCCGCTCGGTGAGCCGGTTCACCCACGGCGGGGCAGCGGCCTGCGGACGGCTGCCGTACTCGGCGGCCAGCGCCCGGACCGCCGCCGGGAACAAGAGGCTGTCGCTGCGGGCGACCAGCCGGACCGCCTGCACCAGGTCCTCGGCGGCCGACCGCTTCAGCAGGAAACCGGCCGCGCCCGCGCGCAGCGCGTCGTACACGTAGGAGTCGTTCTCGAAGGTGGTGACGACGACGATCCGGGGCGGTGCGTCGAGAGTGGCCAGGATCTGCTCGGTGGCGCGGATGCCGTCGATCTCCGGCATCCGTACGTCCATCAGCACCACGTCGGGGCGCGCGGCCCGCACCACGGACACCGCCTCCGCGCCGGTCGTCGCCTCGCCGACGACCTCCAGATCGGGTTCCGCTTCCAGGATGACGCGCAGCGCGGTGCGCACCATCCGCTCGTCGTCGGCGAGCACGACACGGACGGGGGCGGCGGGGGAGGAGGGCTGGTTCACCGGCCGCCGCCCTGTGCGCGGGCGCCGGGACCGAGCGGCAGCCGGGCCGACAGCCGCCAGACGCCGCCGTGCGGTCCGGCCTCGGTGTGCCCGCCCAGCAGGGTCGCCCGCTCGGCGGTGCCGCGCAGTCCGCGACCACCCCCGGGGCGCACCACGGGCGCGTCCTTCGGCAGTGGATTCTCCATCACGATCTCCAGTTCCCCCTCGGTCATGTTCATGTGCAGTGCCACGGGAGCCGCGCCGCCGTGCCGCAGCGCGTTGCTCAGCCCCTCCTGGACGATCCGGTACGCCTCCCGGGACACCGCCTCCGGCACCTCGGTCAGGTCGCCCTCCCCGGTGCGCGCGACCCGCACACCGCTGCGCGCCACGAGGTCGTCGAGCACGTCGAGGGTGGGGCCCGCGAAGTCCGCCGGGCTCTCCTCGCCCCGCCGCAGCACGCCCAGGACGGCGTCCAGCTCCCCGACCGTGCGGCGGGTGGTCTCCTCGATGGCGGCCAGCGCCTCCCGGACGAACTCCACGTCCGAGGCGCGCCCGCTGTTCAGCACCCTGCGGGCGGCACCCGCCTGGAGGGTCACCGCGCTCAGCGCGTGCCCCACCGAGTCGTGCAGCTCCCTGGCCAGCCGGTTGCGGGCGGCCAGATCGGCCGCCCGCCGCTCGGCCGCCGCGAGCCGGTCGGCCGGCGTCGGCCCGAGCAGCACGGGCGCCGTACGGGCCAGCAGGGCCGCGGCCCCCGCGCTCGCCGCGGCCAGCGCCAGCATCATGACGGCGCCCAGCACCGGCGACAGCACCAGCGTCCAGGTGCGGTCGCTGAGCTGGGGGATGTCGAACGGGGTGCCCTGCAGCGCGGGCACGAGCGGCAGCAGCACCAGCAGCGCCGCGAACGGCGTCAACGCCAGCGACGCCCCGCTGACGATCCCGCCGAGCGCCAGGTGCAGCGTGAACCACCCCGAGGTCCGCACCCGCGCGGCCCGCGTCCCGGCCGCTCCCTCCGCGAGCCCGTCGCCCCCGCCCGCACGCTCCGGCAGCAGCCGCAGCGAACGGATCGCCGCCACCGACAGCGGCCTGGCCGGGGCGAGCAGCCCGAAGACCGCCACCATCGGCAGGGTCGCCAGGAACGACGTCAGCTGGGTCGGTACGGTCACGAAACCGCCCCCCGCCCCCGCGTTCGGCCCCACCACCACGATCGCGACCAGGTAGAAGGGCATCAACAGGGCGCCGCCCACCACCAGATGGAGCCAGCCGGCCCGCGCGGGCCGGCCGAACAGCCATCCGCACAGTCCTCGGATCACGGCGTGCGCCGCCGCAGGACGAGCGCCGCGGTGCAGCCGAGGGCGAGGAATCCTGTGATCATCTGCACAGCGTAGGTCAGCGTCAGCGACATCGGAGGGCGCGTTCCGTCGTACCCGCCCACCAGGCAGCTGAGCACCAGCCAGGCGCCCCAGCCGCCGAGCACGCCCGACCCCACCCAGGCCGCCGCGAGCGGCACCTTCAGCGGCAGCCCGCGACCCAGCCGCAGCGCCGGCACCAGCAGGCCCCCGGCCGCCAGCAGCGCGAACCCGGCGTGCGCCCAGGAGACGATCCGGGCGTCCGCCGACAGCGCCTCCCTGCCGCTCGCCCCGTCGGCAAGCGTGAACTCCGCGCCCGCACCCGCCGCCCGCAGCACGAGCGGCACGGCGACGGCCACGGCCAGCGCCGCCACCCCCAGCGCGGCCGTCCGCACCCCTGCGGCACGGGGCGCGAGCCCGCCTACCCGTCCCTGCCACAGATGCCCCCAGCGCTCCTTGGCATAGGGCACGAACAGCCCGCCCAGGGCGACGGCCTGGAGTGCGAACCCGCCGTAGACCACACCGAACACCCACTCGTCCAGGAACCGCCCCTGGTTCGCGGTCGCCGGCCCGCCCCCGCTGAACGCGTCGGCCAGCATCTGGACCGGGAAGGCCGTCGCGATCGGGGCCAGCAGCCCGGTGGCCACCCACATCGGCAGGGCGAGGAGCACGGCGGGCACCCGCCGCCCCCACCTCTGCGTCAGCAGCAGTGCCAGGACGATCACGCACACGTCCATCAGGACGGTCAGCCCGTTGAGGGCGGCCATGATCCCGGGGCGCGCCAGCAGCACGCTCTCCGCGGGGATGCCCAGGTGCCCGCCCGAGATCCAGACCACCTTGAGTGCCAGGTACGGGAGGCAGGAGACGACGGCCAGCACCCGCAGGGCGCGGCGGGCGCGGGGGAGCGGCACGGGGCGGGCGGGGCCGCCGGTCAGGGGCGTGAGCATCGGTGTCGGTGTCATGCCTCCACCCTTCCGGCCGCGCGCCCCCGCCACCTCGTGCCCGCCGACGATCCCGCTCCGCCGCGCGGGGGAGGGGAACCATCGGCGGGGCGACTTCCCCGGGCGCGCGGGAATGGTTGGCGCTCCTGCCTCGTTCCCTCTTTGTCGAATTTTGTATTTGTGCGATCCGAGAGAAGAAAACCCATGGTCACGCCCGCCCCCGCAGCCCTGCGCGTGGAAATCTGGTCCGACATCGCCTGCCCGTGGTGCTACGTCGGCAAGGCGCGTTTCGAGAAGGGCCTGGAGGCGTTCGCGCACCGGGCGGACGTCGAGGTCGTGCACCGTTCCTTCGAGCTCGACCCGAACCGCGCCAAGGGGGACGTCGAGCAGGTCGTCGACATGCTGGCGAAGAAGTACGGGCGCACCCCCGAGCAGGCGCGGGCGATGGAGGAGACCGTCGCCGCCAACGCGCACGCCGAGGGACTGGGCTACCGCACCGAGGGCCGGGACAACGGCTCCACCTTCGACATCCACCGCGTACTGCACCTGGCCAAGGCGCGCGGCCTGCAGAGCGAACTGCTCGACCTGGCCTACCGGGCGAACTTCGCCGAGGAGACCTCCGTCTTCGACGACGAGGTACTGGTGGGGCTCGCGGTGCGGGCCGGTCTCGACGAGGCCGAGACGCGCGCGGTGCTCGCCGACCCCGCCGCGTACGCCGACGACGTCCGCGCCGACGAGCGCGAGGCCGCCGAACTCGGCGCGAACGGCGTCCCCTTCTTCGTCTTCGACCGCCGCTACGGGGTCTCCGGCGGCCAGCCCGCCGAGGTGTTCACCCAGGCACTGGAGCAGGCCTGGCAGAGCCGCGGCCCGCTGACCCCGCTCGCCGCCTCCGAGAGCGCCGACGGGGCGACCTGCGACGCGGACGGCAACTGCGCGTAACGCGGCACTGTGGACGGGGAGTTGGACGGCGGGCAGAGTTTCCCGCATGACGACGTCCTCTCCCCTCCGCAGCCTCGCCCCCGACGAGTTCGCTCCGCGGGCGACGTACCTCAACACCTCCTCGTACGGCCTGACCCCGCGCCGTACGGTCGAGGCGCTCAAGGCCCTCGCCGAGCAGAACGCCACCGGCACCACCGCCAACCCCGGCACCTTCGAGTCCTTCGAGCGGGTCCGCGAGTCCTACGGGCGGCTGATGGCGGTGCCCGCCGACCGGGTCGCCCTCGGCACGTCGGTCTCCGTGCACGTCGCGCTGGTCGCGGGCGCACTGCCGTCCGGTTCCGAAGTGCTGCTCCCCGAGGGTGACTTCGCCTCGCTGGTGACGCCCTTCTCGGTGCGGCGGGACCTGAAGGTGCGCCACGTCCCGCTGGCCGACCTGGCCGCCGAAGTCAGGCCCGGGACCGCCCTGGTGGCCTGGTCGGCGGTCCAGTCCGCGGACGGCAGGGTCGCCGACGACGCGGCGATCCGGTCGGCCGCCGCCGCGCACGGCACCCGCACCCTCGTCGACCTGTCGCAGTCGGCGGGCTGGCTGCCCACCCCGGCCGGCGCCTACGACTACACGGTGGCCGGGGCCTACAAGTACCTGCTCTGCCCGCGCGGCGTCTCCTTCCTGACGGTCTCCGAGGAGGCCCAGGAGCGCACCCCGCCGGTGCAGGCGGGCTGGGTGGCGGCCGAGGACCTCTGGGGGAGCACCTACGGCCCGGTCACCCAATTCGCCCGCTCGGCCCGGCGCTTCGACGCCGCGGCACCCTTCCTCTGCTACGAGGGGGCGGTCCGGTCGCTGGCCCTCGTGGAGGCGGTCGGGCTCGACGCGATCCGGGCCCACGACGTGGCCCTCGCCGACCGGTTCCGCGAAGGGCTGCGGACCCTGGGGCACGTGCCGGTGCCCGCGCCGGGTTCGGTGGTGGTGGCGGTGCCCGGACTGGGCGGCCGGGCCGAGGCCCTGGCCGAAGCCGGCATCAGGGTCTCGGCGCGCGCGGGCAACCTCCGGGCCTCCTTCCACCTGTACAACGGGAGCGCCGACGTCGACCGGCTGGTCGTGGCCCTCGGGGCGCCCTGAGGCGACTGCCCGCCGCCCCCGCGCGTGCGCTCACACCGGGGGCGGGCGGGGGCGGCGGACCGTACGGCTTCGCCCCGCTCCCGCCCGCGCCCTCGTCAGGCCCGTGAGCGGCGGGCCACCACCACGGCCGCTGCTCCGGCCGCCAGCAGGGCCGCGCCGCCGCCCACCAGGTACGGGGTGGACGAACTGCCGCCCGTCTCGGCCAGGTTGACCGGGTCCGCGGCCACCGCGCCCGCCGTCTGGGGGCGTACGTCCGTCTGCGCGGCGGGCTTCGCCGGGGCCGGCCGGGGCTCGGCGGGCCCGGACGGCGCCGCCATGGTCCGTACGTCGGGCACCGTGCACCCGGTCTCGGCCAGCGTCACCTGCCCCTCCACCTCCGCCACGTTCAGCTTCAGCGGGTTCACCGAGACCTTCAGCTCCAGCGCGGCGGCCGCCGCCGTCAGCGACGTGGTGTGCGTCCGGGACAGGGTCAGCGCCACCTCGCCCACCCCGGGCACCGCCACCTTCGTCACCCCGCCCGCCGTGAGTGTGACCCGCTTGCCCAGGACGGTGACCCGCCCCAGCACGTTCGCCTCGGCGGTGGGCCGGGCGCCCGCCACGCACACCGACTTCGAGGTGACCTTCTCCACCTCGATCAGCGACAGCAGCGGCAGCCCGGGAACGTGCACCCTGGCGTGCGCGAGCTCCGCCCGCCCCTCGGCCCGGTCGCCCTCGGTCGTGGCCTTCGCGGTGGCGACGTCCGCCCGCAGCAGGGACACCGGACGCCCCTTGTCGACCCCGTCCACCTTCACCGTCAACGCCGTGCGCTCGGCGCTCCTCGGCGCCCGCACCTCGTTGAGGGAGGCCCGTACCGGCACCTGGACCGTCCTGTTCAGGAGCGACACGTCGAGCCCGGCCCGCAGCACGGAGGCGTTCGCCTTGCCGGGCGTCGAGGGGTGGCCGCCGTCGGTGGCCGCGGCGGAGCCCGCGGACAGCAGCAGCACGGGGCCGGCGGCGAGCGCCAGCGCCGCCGCGCCCGCTGCGGAACGGCGTGCGGGCATGCGGAAGAAGGAGCTGTTCAAGGTGGTGGAACCCCCACAGGAGAACGAGACCGCCGGGCACCCGCCACGGGGGACACCGTGGGTGCTGCCGACGATCGGGACACCGGAATCCTTACGCACCTAGAGTGAATGGGCAGCTACCTGGCGTCAGTTCACCCCAAAGGGGGGTTTTCGGCTTCACGTTCGGATCTTCCGGCACAGTTGTTCCCCGCAGTCCCGTCCGTCCCGTTCCGCCGGGGGCGCGCCCATGAGGAAGTCCAACGAACGGAGCCGCCCCGGGTCACCCGCCGGTCAACCGCGCGCCCCTGCCCCGGGGCACCGCGACCGGGCCCCGCTCACGCCACCACCCGCCCGTTCAGCACCACGTGCCGGGGCGCCCCCAGCACCCGTACGTCCGCCCTCGGGTCCGCCTCGTACACCACCAGGTCCGCCGGAGCGCCCTCCTCCAGGCCGGGCCGGCCCAGCCACCGCCTGGCCCCCCAGGCGGTGGCGTTCAGCGCGTCCCGGGCCGGGATGCCCGCCTTCACCAGTTCGGCGACCTCCTCGGCGACCAGACCGTGGCCGAGCGAGCCGCCGGCGTCGGTGCCGACGAAGACCGGGATGCCCGCGTCGTAGGCCGCGCGCACCGTGTCGTACCGGCGTGCGTGCAGGTCGCGCATGTGGGCCGACCACCGGGGGAACTTGGCCTGGCCGCCGTCCGCGAGGTGCGGGAAGGTGGCGATGTTGACCAGGGTCGGCACGATGGCGACGCCCCGCTCGGCGAAGAGCGGGATGGTGTCCTCGGTCAGGCCCGTCGCGTGCTCGACGCAGTCGATACCGGCCTCCACGAGGTCGCGCAGCGAGTCCTCGGCGAAGCAGTGCGCGGTGACCCGGGCGCCCAGCCGGTGCGCCTCCGCGATGGCCGCGGCCACCTCGCCGCGCGGCCAGCACGGGGTGAGGTCCCCGGCCTCCCGGTCGATCCAGTCGCCGACCAGCTTCACCCAGCCGTCGCCGCGCCGGGCCTCCGCGGCCACGTACGCGACCAGGTCGCCGGGCTCGATCTCGTGCGCGTAGTTGCGGATGTAGCGGCGGGTGCGGGCGATGTGCCGGCCGGCCCGGATGATTTTCGGCAGGTCCTCCCGGTCGTCGATCCACCGGGTGTCCGCAGCCGAACCGGCGTCGCGCAGCAGCAGCGCGCCCGCGCCCCGGTCGGTGAGCGCCTGCTTCTCGCTGGTCGCGTCGTCCACCGCGCCGTGCCGGTCGAGCCCCACGTGGCAGTGCGCGTCCACGAGCCCCGGCAGCACCCAGCCGTCGAGCACCGCGAACCCGTCGCCGGGGGGCCGCTCGTAGGTGACGCGGCCGTCCACCGCCCACAGTTCGTCCCGTACGTCCTCGGGCCCGGCCAGCACCCGCCCCTTCACGTGCAGCACCTCGTGATCGCTCATGCCCAGCACTGTACGAGGCGCTAGTCGACGGACACCGCCGCCTTCTCACGGGAGGTCAGCACCACCTGCCCGGCGTCCGCGCGCAGCCGCAGCGCGCCCGCCGTCGCGGCCAGCGCCACCAGGGCCGCCAGGCCGAAGGCGATGGGGTACGCGGCTCCCGCGCCCACCGCCCCGCCCGCCCGCAGCGCCAGCACGCCCACCGCGACCCCGAGCCCCGCCATCAGCTGCTGGGTGGTGGCGGACAGGGTGTTGGCGTCCCGCATCCGCCGCGGCGGTACGTCGCCGAACGCGATGGTCATGTAGCAGGTGAGGCCGAGGGAGCGGGCGGCACCGCTCAGCACGAGCAGCGCGGCGATCACGGCCACCGGGGTGCGGGCCGTCAGGAAGCCGCAGCCGACGGTCGTCGCCGCCAGCCCCACCGTCGCCACCAGCAGCAGCCTGCGGAACCCGAACCGGTGCAGCAGCCACGTCGTCGCGGGCTTGATGCCGATGTTGCCGACGAACACGAACAGCACCAGCGCCCCCGACTTCACCGCGCTCCAGCCGAACGCGTCCTGGAAGAGCAGCGGCAGCAGGAAGGGCACCGCCCCGACCGTGATCCAGAACAGCGAGCCGCCGGTCACCGAGGCGCGGAAGGTGGGCACGCGCAGGGTGCGCAGGTCCACCAGCGGGTGCGAGGTGCGCAGCAGGTGCCGTACGACCAGGACCAGCGCCAGCGCCGAGAGGGCCGCCACCGCCGCGATCACGCCCCACGAGGGCACCGGCTCCGACACCAGGTGCGCGGCCCAGGTGATGCCGCCCAGGCCCGCGCAGGTCAGCACCGTGCCCGCGAGGTCCAGCGGCGGGGGAGTGCCGCGCCCGCCGGCCGGGATCAGCCGGTGCGTCACCACGAGCGCGAGCAGGCCCAGCGGCACATTGACGAGGAAGAGCCAGCGCCAGTTCGCGTACGTGGTCAGCAGGCCGCCCAGCAGCGGGGCGAGCACCGGCGCGACGAGCGCGGGCCACACGATGAACGCCACCAGGCGCGGGATGTCGGTCTTCGCCGCCCCGCCGAGCACGACCAGCCGGCCGACCGGCACCATCATCGCGCCGCCCGCGCCCTGGAGCACCCGCAGCGCGGCGAGTTGCCCCAGGTCGGAGGTGAGGGCGCAGCCCAGCGAGGCGAGGGTGAAGACGGCTATGGCGCCGAGCAGGACCCGGCGGGCCCCGAGCCGGACGGTGAGCCAGCCGCTCAGCGGTATGAGGACGGCCAGCGTCACCAGGTAGGCGGTGACCAGCAGGCCGACGGAGGCGGGCGCGGTGTGCAGGGAGGCGGCGATGTCGGGTGCCGCGGTCGACACGAGCGTCCCGTCCAGGTTCTCCATGAAGAAGCAGCCCGCGACGAGCAGGGCGGTGCTGCGTTGACGTGCGTCGATCATGACTCTCCGAGGGGAGGCGAGGAGGGAGGGAGTGCGAAGTGCCCGCGGCCGTCGGGAGGTCTCCATCGTCGGCGCCATGACTGCTGACGACAAGTTCCGAATGGTCAACCTACGATTGCGTGTCATGCAGCTTCCGGACCTGAATCTCCTGCCCGCCCTGGACGCCCTCCTGCGCACCGGCAGCGTCGCCGGGGCCGCCGCCGAGATGCGGGTGTCCGCCTCCGCGATGAGCCGCACCCTGGGGCGGCTGCGCCGGGTGGTCGGCGACCCGCTGCTCGTACCGGCCGGCCGCGGGCTGGTGCTCACTCCCGCCGCCCGCGCCATGCAGCCGGGCGTACGGGCCGCGCTGGAGGCGGCCGGTGCCGCGCTCAAGCCGCCGCAGCCCTTCGAACTGGCCACGCTGGAGCGGGAGTTCACGATCCGCTCCAGCGACGGCTTCTGCGTCGCGGTCGGCTCGGAACTCGTCGCCCACGCCGCCGCCGAGGCTCCCGGCGTACGGCTGCGGATGCTGCCCGAGGGCGACGAGGACCCCGCCGACCTGCGCGACCGCGTGGACCTCGACGTGGGGGCGCTGCCGCCGCTGCCGCCCGACGTCCGCAGCAGCCCGCTGAGCGGCGGCGGCTACCTGGCGGTGGCCAGGAAGCGGGCGCCCTTCGCGGGGCGTCCGCTCACCGTCGCGGAGTTCGCGGCCGTTCCGCAGGTCACCGTCTCCCGGCACGGCCGCGCCCACGGCATCGTCGACGACCGGCTGCACGCGCTCGGGCTCGCCCGGGACGTGCGGGCGACCGTGCCGACGTACGGCGCGGCGTGCTTCATGGCGCTCGGCGCGGACCTGCTGGCGCTGGTGCCCGCCTCCTTCGCGGCGCACGCGGTGCGCGAGATGGACCTGGTCGCGCTGGAGATCCCGCTCGACCTGCCACGGGTACGGACCGGCCAGGCCTGGCACCTGCGGGTGGACGCCGACCCGGCGCACCGCTGGCTGCGCGCGGCCGTGGAGCGGCTGAGCGGGGAGTCGGCCGGGGCGGGCGCACGGGACTGAGCGAAGGGGGGCGGGCCGGGAGTGCGCAGGGGCGGGCGGGCCGTGGGACTACCCTCGGCCGGGTAGGCCGAACACTGATCCGAAGAGAGCACCGTCGTGAGCCATCCCCTGCTGGACCTGCCTCCCGTCACCGCCGCGCACTTCGCGCGCATCGAGCAGAAGGTCGCCGCCCTCCTCGGCACCGAGCAGGACGTCGTGATCATGCAGGGCGAGGCGCTGCTGCCGCTGGAGGCGTGCATCCGGGCCGGCGCCCCGCGCGGCTCGCACGCCCTGAACATCGTCACCGGGCCCTACGGGCAGACCTTCGGCAACTGGCTGCGGGACTGCGGTGCGACCGTGACCGACCTCGCCGTGCCGTTCCACACGGCCGTCACCGCCGCCCAGGTCGCCGAGGCGCTCGCCGCCCACCCGGAGACCGACTTCGTCTCGCTGGTGCACGCCGAGGCGGCCACCGGCAACACCAACCCGGTCGCGGAGATCGGCGAGGTGGTGCGCGCGCACGGTGCGCTGTTCTACCTGGACGCGGTCGCCTCGGTCGGCGCCGAGCCGGTGCGCACCGACGAGTGGGGCGTCGACATGTGCGTCATCGGCGCGCAGAAGGCGATGGGCGGCCCGGCCGGCGTCTCGGCGGTCGCGGTGAGCGCCCGCGCCTGGGAGCGGTTCGCCGCCAACCCGGACGCGCCGCGCGCCTCCTACCTCTCGCTGCTGGACTGGAAGGCGCGCTGGATCGACGGCGGGCGCAAGGCGCTGATGTTCGCCCCCGCGCAGCTGGAGATGCTGGCGCTGGACGCCTGCCTGGACCGGATCGAGGACGAGGGCGCGGACGCCGTGATGGCCCGGCACGCGAGGGCCGCCGCCGCGACCCGGGCCGGGGCGCTCGCCCTCGGCGGCGGGATCGAGCCGTTCGTGCACGAGGCGAAGGAGGCGGCTCCCGTCGCCACGACGCTGCGGGTGACGGGCGGGACGGACGCTTCCGAGGTGGTCGCGAAGGCGCTCGCCCTGGACCCGTCCGTGCCGCTGATCGCGGGCGGGGGCGCGCTCGCCCAGGAGATGATCCGGGTCAACCACTACGGGCAGGACGCGACCGCCGAGGCCGTGGCGGCCTCGCTGGCCGCGCTCGGCGGTGCGCTGACGGCGCTCGGGCAGGACGCCGACACCGCTTCTGCCCAGAAGGCCGTGGCGGAAACCTGGTCCGCCGAATAATTCGCAGAGGAATTACAAAGCAAATACGGAGACGTTCCGAGAATTAACGAAAAACGGGAAGCTGCTTATTCACCGCAGCTTCCCGTTTTCTTATGCCCGCTCTTCACGAGGCTAAACGCTAAGTTTTCGATAAGGGTAAATCTCATAATTCGGACACGTCTCGCAGGAGTTACGGGCTTGTGACCGACCCCACAAGGAAGGCGATTTGCCCGTAAATTACCGGGCAAATCGCCTTGATTTGCGACCGGTACGGGACCGGTTCGCGCCCGCGCGATATCACAGTCAATGAATTCGCCCAACCCTGTCCCACGATGCATTTTTTGAATTTGCTCGGTAAATTTCATCGACATGACTGCCGCACAAGCAGACCTACCGACCGCAACCCTTTCTCTGAACGACGGCCTGGAGATCGACAGCCCACGAGTGGAGGACGGAGCCGCGATCTGGCGCATCGCCCGCGACTCCGAGGTCCTGGACCTCAACTCCTCGTACAGCTATCTCCTGTGGTGCCGGGACTTCGCCACCACCTCCGTCGTCGCCCGTGACCGGCCCGGTGGAGCGCCGATCGCGTTCATCACCGGCTACGTACGTCCGGAGCGGCCCGAGACGCTGGTCGTCTGGCAGGTGGCGGTCGACGGCGAGCACCGCGGACGGGGGCTGGCCGGCACCCTCCTCGACGCGCTGACCACCAAGGTCGCCGCCAGTCACGGCATCAGCACCGTCGAGACGACCGTGACCCCGGACAACGTCCCGTCCGACCGGTTGTTCACCTCCTACGCCCAGCGGCGCGGCGCGGACCTGACCCGCAAGGTGCTCTTCGACCAGGAGCACTTCCCCGCCGAGTCCGGCGACGCGCACCTGCCCGAGGTGCTCTACCGGATCAACCCGGTCGCGGCCGGCTGAGACCCGGCCCCCGCAGACCCCGTCCCGCGGTACGCGCACCGACGCAGCGGCGTACCTCGCACGCCGCGCCGCCGTACCGCCGCGCACGACGCACACGTACATCCGCCCTCTCCCCATCCCAGGAGATCGCTGTGACCATCACGCCCCCCGCACTGAGTGTCTTCGAAACCCTTGAGTCCGAGGTCCGCAGCTACTGCCGCAGCTGGCCCGCCGTGTTCGACCGCGCGCAGGGCTCCCGCATGTTCGACGAGGACGGCCACACCTACCTCGACTTCTTCGCCGGCGCCGGCTCCCTCAACTACGGGCACAACAACCCGGTCCTGAAACGCGCCCTGATCGACTACATCGAGCGCGACGGCGTCACCCACGGCCTGGACATGGCGACGACCGCCAAGCGGGCGTTCCTGGAGACCTTCCAGAACGTGATCCTGCGCCCCCGCGACCTGCCGTACAAGGTGATGTTCCCGGGCCCGACGGGCACCAACGCCGTCGAGTCGGCGCTGAAGCTGGCCCGCAAGGTCAAGGGCCGCGAGTCGGTCGTCTCCTTCACCAACGCCTTCCACGGCATGTCGCTGGGCTCGCTCGCCGTCACCGGCAACGCCTTCAAGCGGGCCGGCGCGGGCATCCCGCTGGTGCACGGCACCCCGATGCCCTTCGACAACTACTTCGACGGCCAGGTCCCGGACTTCCTGTGGTTCGAGAGCCTCCTGGAGGACCAGGGCTCCGGCCTGAACAAGCCCGCCGCCGTGATCGTGGAGACCGTGCAGGGCGAGGGCGGCATCAACGTCGCCCGCGCCGAGTGGCTGCGCGCCCTCCAGGAGCTGTGCCACCGCCAGGACATGCTGCTGATCGTCGACGACATCCAGATGGGCTGCGGACGCACCGGCGAGTTCTTCTCCTTCGAGGAGGCGGGCATCCAGCCGGACATCGTCACCCTCTCGAAGTCGATCAGCGGCTACGGACTGCCCATGTCGCTGTGCCTGTTCAAGCCGGAGCTCGACGTGTGGGAGCCCGGCGAGCACAACGGCACCTTCCGCGGCAACAACCCCGCCTTCGTCACCGCCGCCGCCGCGCTCAACGCCTACTGGGCCGACGGCCAGATGGAGAAGCAGACCCTGGCCCGCGGCGAGCTGGTCGAGCGCGCGCTGCTCGCCATCGCCGACGAGAACGCCGAGGCCGGAGTCAGCTTCCGGGGCCGCGGCCTGGTCTGGGGCATCGAGTTCACCGACAAGAACCGGGCCACCGCCGTCTGCCGCCGCGCCTTCGAGCTCGGCATGCTGCTGGAGACCTCGGGCCCGGAGAGCGAGGTCGTGAAGCTGCTCCCCGCGCTCACCATCTCCGCCGACGAGCTCGACGAGGGACTGCGCATCCTGGCGCGCGCGGTGCGCGAGACCGCCTGACGCACCCTCGGCACATCCCCATCCGAACGTAAGAGAAAGGCCCGAGTCACCGTGATTGTCCGCTCGTTCAAGGACATCGAAGGCACCGACCGCCATGTGAAGGCGAAGACCGGAACCTGGGAGAGCAAGCGCATCGTGCTCGCCAAGGAGAAGGTCGGCTTCTCCCTCCACGAGACCACCCTCTACGCGGGTACCGAGACCCAGATGTGGTACGCGAACCACATCGAGGCCGTGCTGTGCGTCGAGGGCGAGGCGGAACTCACCAACGACGAGACGGGCGAGACCCACTGGATCGAGCCCGGCACCATGTACCTGCTGGACGGCCACGAGCGCCACACCATGCGCCCGAAGACCGACTTCCGGTGTGTGTGCGTCTTCAACCCTCCCGTCACAGGACGGGAGGACCATGACGAGAACGGCGTCTACCCGCTGCTGACCGAGGAGGCCTGAACCATGACCGACGTACTCACCGGACCGATGGGCTCCGCGACCGGCGACCTCTACCCGACGCGCGGCGCCACCGAGGTGACCACCCCGCGCCAGGACCCGGTCGTCTGGTCGGCGCCCGGCACGGAGGGCCCGATCACGGCGGGCGACCTGGCGGGCTTCGAGCGGGACGGCTTCCTCGCCGTCGAGCAGCTCGTCTCGGACGAAGAGGTCGCCCTGTACCGGGCCGAGCTGGACCGGCTGGTCGCCGACCCGGCGGTGCGGGCCGACGAACGCTCGATCATCGAGCCGAAGTCGCAGGACGTACGGTCGGTCTTCGAGGTCCACAAGCTCAGCACGGTCTTCGCACAGCTCGTGAAGGACCCGCGGGTGGTGGGCCGGGCCCGCCAGATCCTCGGTTCGGACGTCTACGTCCACCAGTCGCGGATCAACGTCAAGCCCGGCTTCGGCGCCTCCGGCTTCTACTGGCACTCGGACTTCGAGACCTGGCACGCCGAGGACGGGCTGGCGAACATGCGGACCGTGTCGGTCTCCATCGCGCTGACCGAGAACCTGGACACCAACGGCGGGCTGATGATCATGCCTGGCTCGCACAAGCACTTCCTGGGCTGTTCCGGCGAGACGCCGAAGGACAACTACAAGAAGTCGCTGCAGATGCAGGACGCGGGCACCCCGTCCGACGAGGCGCTGACCCGGATGGCCGACGCGCACGGCATCAGGCTCTTCACCGGCCGGGCCGGCTCGGCGACCTGGTTCGACTGCAACTGCATGCACGGCTCCGGCGACAACATCACGCCGTACGCCCGCAGCAATGTCTTCATCGTGTTCAACAGCGTGGAGAACACCGCGGTCGAGCCGTTCGCGGCGCCGGTGCGCCGTCCCGACTTCATCGGGGCGCGCGACTTCACACCGGTGCGCTGACCCCGGCCGGCGACGTACGCACACGGGTGGGGCGGGACCTCGGCACCGAGGTCCCGCCCCACCCGTGCGTCGTCACCCGGCGGCGAGCGCCGGGTAGTCCGTGAAGCCCTTCTCGGTACCGCCGAAGAAGGAGGACGGGTCCGGGGTGTTGTACGGGCCCTCGGCCGCCAGCCGGGCCGGCAGGTCCGGGTTGGCCAGGAACAGCGCGCCGAACGACAGCAGGTCCGCCGAACCGTCCTCCAGCAGCGCGAGCGCCCGGTGGTCGGTGGGGCCCTCGGTGAACGGGTTGAGGATGTACGTACCCGAGAAGCCCTCGCGCAGCTTCGCCGTGAACTCCCGCTGCTCCGGGCCGGTTTCGACGGTGTGCAGATAGGCGATCCCCAGCGGCTCGATCCCGGCGGCGACGGCCGCGTACACCTCGGGTATCAGGCTCGCGTCCTCGGCGATGTCGTTGAACGGGTTGCCGGGGGAGAGGCGGATCGCGGTGCGCTCCGGGCCGATCTCGGCCGCGACCGCCCGGACGGCCTCGACGGCGAAACGGGCCCGGTTCTGCGGGGTGCCGCCCCACTCGTCGGTGCGCAGGTTGGCGTTGCTGGAGAGGAACTGGTGGATCAGGTAGCCGTTGGCGCCGTGCAGTTCGACCCCGTCGAAGCCGGCGTCCACGGCGTTGCGGGCGGCCCGTGCGTAGTCCCGTACCGTCTCGTGGATCTCCTCGGGGGTCAGCTCGCGGGGCTCGGTGAAGTCCACCATGCCCTCGCCCGCGAAGAGCTGCCCGGCCGGGGCCACCGCGGACGGGGCGACCGGGGTCAGGCCGTCCGGCAGCAGGGAGGGGTGGCCGATCCGGCCCGCGTGCATGATCTGGGCGAAGATCACGCCGCCCGCCGCGTGCACGGCGTCGGTGACCTTGCGCCACCCGGCGACCTGCTCCTCGCTGTGCAGCCCCGGGGTCCAGGGGTACCCCTGGCCGACCACGGACGGCTGGACGCCCTCGGTGATGATCAGCCCGGCCGAGGCGCGCTGGGTGTAGTACTCGGCGACCAGCTCGGTCGGCACTCCGCCGGCCCCGGCCCTGCTGCGGGTCATCGGAGCCATGGCGATGCGGTTGGCGAGGGTGGTGCCGGCGAGGTCGAAGGGCTGGAAAGCGGTGCTGGACATGGGAATCCCCTCACGCGAACATAAAGGTTGGTCGGCCAAGTAAGTGCCGGTGGGTTCACTGTAGCCGATTATTTGGCCGACCAAGTTAAAGTGGGATGAAACCTGGTGGGGCCGCGCCGGGACGGCACGTCCGGCGGGGTCCCGCCCCGGCTCCGCACCAGATCCGAGGAACACAGATGAAGTCCGACTCCGCAGCCTGTCCCGGCCTGACGGTCGGAGGCCCGGTCAGCCACTCCCTGTCCGTGGTGGCCCGACTGCACCGGATCGCCGCCGGGCGCGTGCTGCGCTGCCTGGGGCTCTACCCGGGGCAGGAGTTCGTGATGATGCGTCTGTGGGAGGCGGGCCCGGTCCGCCAGTCCGAGCTGATCAAGGCGGTCGGCCTGGACCCCTCCACCGTCACCAAGTCCCTCCAGCGCCTGGAGCAGGCCGGCCATGTCCGCCGCCGCCCCGACCCGAAGGACCGCAGGGCGTCCCTGGTGGAGGCGACGGAGGAGAGCGGCGCACTGCGCGAGCGGGTGCTCGGCGCGTGGGCGGACCTGGAGGAGCGCACCCTGGCGGGACTGGACGAGAGGGAACGGGCCGAACTGCTGCGACTGCTGGAGAAGGTCGAGGGCAACCTGTGCCCGATGGGGGACGAGGGGGAGGACGTCTGCGGGGGGTGAGGAATGAGGGGCGGGGGTCGCGAGGGACCCCGGCCGGTCGCCGTCCCGTACGGGGGGTGCGCAGATGGGGGGCGTGCGTCACGGCGTGCGGGACCGCGCGGTCCCGCAAGGCCGTGCGTCAGGACGGGCCCGTGCCCCGTGCCTCCGTCAGGGCCCGCAGGAACCGGTCCGTCGTCGTGCGGTCCCGTACCGCCACCCGCAGCCACTCCTCGTCCAGCCCCGGGAAGGTGTCCCCGCGGCGCACCGCGAAGCCCGCCGCGCGCAGCCGCTCCCGTACCCCGGCGGCCCCGGCCAGGCGCATCAGGACGAAGGAGCCCCGCGCCCCCGGCACCACCTCCGCGCCCGCCGCGGTCAGCCCGGCCACCAGATGGGCCCGGTCCGCCTCGATCGACCGGGCCGCCGCCTCCGCCTCCGCCAGCGCCCGGGGCGACACGCACGCCTCCGCCGCCACCAGCGCGGGAGTGGACACCGGCCACAGCGGCTGGGCCCGCTCCAGCAGGGCGACCGTCTCGGGCGCGGCCGTCAGATAGCCGATCCGCAGCCCCGCGAGCCCCCACGTCTTGGTGAGGCTGCGCAGCACCACCAGGCCGGGCAGGTCGGTCCGGCCCGCCAGCGCCTCCGGCTCGCCCGGCACCGCGTCCATGAACGCCTCGTCCACCACCAACGTCCGGCCTGGGCGGGCCAGTTCGGCCAGCAGTGCGGCCGGATGCAGCACCGAGGTGGGGTTGGTGGGGTTGCCGATCACCACCAGGTCCGCCCGCTCGGGCACCGCCGCGGGGTCCAGCCGAAAGCCGTCCCCGGCCCGCAGCAGCACCCGCCCCACCGCGTGCCCGGCGTCCCGCAGCGCGGCCTCCGGTTCGGTGAACTGCGGGTGCACCACCACCGCATGACGGACCGTCAGTGAGCGCGCCAGCAGTACGAAGGCCTCCGCGGCACCCGCCGTCAGCAGCACCCGCTCCACCGGCAGCCCGTGCCGCGCCGCCACCGCGGCCCTGGCCGCGCGCCCGTCCGGGTACGCGGCCAGGGTGTCGAGCGACGCCGCGACGCGCTCCTTCAGCCAGCCCGGCGGGGTGTGCGAGCGGACGTTCACGGCGAGGTCCGTCAGACCGGCCGCTCCCCGCACCTCCGCGTCGCCGTGGTGGCGCAGGTCGTGGACCGGGGTTCGCTCAGTGGTGTGCATGTCCGCCTCGGCTGGATGTGTGGTGCAGGAGGGCCACCGCGCACGTCGCCATGGCGGGCCGCCCCACGGGTTCCGACTTCCTCTTGGGTACGAGGAGTTCGCTCCCCGCGCCCCCGGCGGCCAGCGCCGCCGCCTCCGCCACCGACGGCGTGCCGACCGCGCTGAGCGCCCGCCCGGACGGGTTCGGCACGGTCACCGAGGCCAGCTGCGCCGCGCCGTACGCCAGTACCGGCACCGCCAGCCGCCACGCGCACTCCACGATCGCCCGCTCCCGCGCCTTCACGTCGACGGTGGCGAGCGCCGTCACGGCGTTCGGCGGCATCCCGGCCTCCGCGAGGGAGGCCGTGACCAGCTCGTACAGCTCCTCCACGGGCGCGTCCTCGCACGCCCCCACCCCGACGACCACCAGATCCGGTCCCCGGGTGCGTCCCGTCCCGCTCACCGGACATCCTTTCGCGCGGCGAATCGGCCCAGCCCGAGGTGCGGCACCCCGTGACCATCGACTAGCAAGAGCACATGGCGGTCTTCGTCGCGCTCGGCGCGTTCCTGATGACGCTCGCCGGCGGCTGGGTCGCCCAGCGGGTCACCGACCGGCGGCACCTCGTGCTGGGCCTGGCGGGCGGACTGATGCTCGGCGTCGTCGGCCTCGACCTGCTGCCCGAGGCACTGGAGGCGGCGGGCCGCGAGGTCTTCGGCGTCCCCGCGGCGCTGCTCCTGTTCGTCGGCGGCTTCCTCGCCGCGCACGTCGCCGAGCACCTGCTCGCCGCCCGCCAGGCCGCGCACGGCGCCGACCAGCACGAACGGGTTCCCGAGATCGGCCTCACGGCCGCCGCCGCGATGGTCGGCCACAGCCTGATGGACGGCATCGCGCTCGGCGCCGCCTTCCAGGTCGGCGGGGGCATGGGCATCGCCGTGGCGGTCGCCGTGATCGCCCACGACTTCGCCGACGGCTTCAACACGTACACCCTGACCAGCCTGTACGGGAACGCCCGCCGCAAGGCGCTGGCGATGCTGTTCGCGGACGCGGCGGCCCCGGTGGTGGGCGCCGCCTCCACGCTCCTGTTCACCCTTCCGGTCCAACTGCTCGGCTGCTACCTCGGCTTCTTCGGCGGCGTACTGCTGTACCTCGCGGCGGCCGAGATCCTGCCGGAGGCCCACCACGACCACCCGGGCCGCTCGACACTGCTGTGCACGCTGGCCGGAGCGGGCTTCATCTGGCTGGTGGTGGGCCTGGCGGGGGAGTGAGCGGGAGTTCACCGGTCGGCGCACCGCTGCTCGAACTCCGCCACCCGCGCCGCGAACCGGTGGGCCATCTCCGGGGCCGCCGCCCAGTGCGTGTGCAGATAGCTGGCGTGCACCCCGTCCTGGACGAAGCCCTCGACGCGGCGCTGCGGATGCGTGAACCCCCAGGCGGGGGCGGCCCCGGCGCCCGGCTCCACGGCGGTGCGGTGGAACTCGTGGCCGCGCAGCCGCGTTCCGGCGGCGGCCAGCGCGCTGTCACCGATCGCGACGGCCTCCCGGTAGCCGAGGGTCAGCTTCTCCGACATCCGGGCCTCGGCGTCGAGCACCCCGCACATGGGCTGCCCGTCGAGCGAGCGGGAGAGGTAGAGGAGCCCGGCGCACTCGGCGGCCACCGGCGCCCCGGCGGACGCCAGTTCGGCGACGGCCTTGCGCAGCGGCTCGTTGGCCGACAGCTCGGGCGCGTAGACCTCGGGGAAACCGCCCCCGATCACCAGCCCCGCGGTCCCCTCGGGCAACCGCTCGTCCCGCAGCGGATCGAACGGCACCACACTCGCCCCGGCCGCGGCCAGCAACTCGGAGTGCTCCGCATAGGAAAACGTAAAAGCCGCCCCAGCCGCCACCGCCACCACACCCCCGCCGCCGCCCCCCTGGGCGGCGGGGCCGCCCCCCGGGGCGGGACCGGCGGGCCACGGGGGGGGCCCCCGCCAAAACCAAACCCCCCCCCCCCCCCCCCCCGCCACCCCCCCCCCCCCCCCCCCCCCTGGGGCGGCGGGGCCGCCCCCGGGGGCGGAACGGGCGGGCAAGGGGGCGGCCCCAGGCGGAGCCGAACCCACCCGGTCCCGCCCCGCGTCCGCAGCACCAGCCCCGGCCTCCCCGGAACGCACCGCCGACCAAGCCGAAGCCCCCGTCCCCCCCGCACTCCGCGCCAGCCCCAGCACCGCCTCCAGATCCACCCCGGCCCGGACCTGCTCCGCCAGCGCCGCCACCGCGTCCACCGCCTCCGCCTGCCGCTCGGCGACCGGCACCAGCCCCAGGTGACGCGACGGTGTCCGCACCTGCCTGGCCCGCCGCAGGGCGCCCAGCACGGGCACCCCCGACCCCTCCAGCGCCTCCCGCAGCAGTTCCTCGTGCCGGTCGGAGCCCACCTTGTTCAGGATGACGCCGCCGATCCGCACCTCCGGGTCCCAGGAAGCGAACCCGTGCACCAGCGCCGCCACCGACCGCGACTGCGACGACCCGTCCACCACCAGCACCACCGGCGCCCGCAGCAGCTTCGCGACCTGCGCCGTCGACGCCAGTTCGCCCTGCCCGGCGGCCCCGTCGTACAGCCCCATCACGCCCTCGACGACCGCCAGGTCGCACCCGGCGGCCCCGTGCTCGAAGAGCGGGGCGATCAGCTCGGGCCCGCACATGTACGCGTCGAGGTTGCGCCCCGGCCTGCCGGTGGCCAGCGCGTGGTACCCGGGGTCGATGTAGTCCGGCCCCACCTTGTGCGGCGAGACGGCCAGCCCGCGCTGCGAGAAGGCGGCCATCAGCCCCGTCGCGACGGTGGTCTTCCCACTGCCCGACGACGGCGCGGCCACCACGATCCGTGCTACCACTCGATGCCCCGCTGCCCCTTCTGACCCGCATCCATCGGGTGCTTCACCTTCGACATGTCGGTCACCAGGTCGGCGGCGTCCAGCAGCGCCTGCGGAGCGTTCCGCCCCGTGATCACCACGTGCTGCGTGCCCGGCCGGTCGCGGAGCACGCGCACGACCTCCTCCACATCGATCCACCCCCAGTGCAGGGGGTAGGCGAACTCGTCGAGCACGTAGAACCTGTACGTCTCGGCCGCCAGGTCCCGCTTGACCTGCTCCCAGCCCTCGCGCGCCTTGTCCTCGTTGTCGGCCTGGTCGTCCCGCTGGACCCAGGACCAGCCCTCGCCCATCTTGTGCCAGGCGACACTCCCGCCCTCGCCGGTCGCACCGAGGGCCTTGAGCGCGTTCTCCTCGCCGACCTTCCACTTCGCCGACTTCACGAACTGGAACACCCCGATCGGCCAGCCCTGGTTCCAGGCCCGCAGGGCCATGCCGAACGCGGCCGTCGACTTCCCCTTGCCGACGCCCGTGTGCACCATGAGCAGCGGCCGGTTGCGGCGCTGGCGGGTGGTGAGCCCGTCGTTCGGTACGTTTTCCGGCTGTCCCTGCGGCATCGTCTACGCAGCCTTCCTCGAAGTGCCCTGTACGTCCTTGACCAGCCCGGCGATCGAGTCCGCCCGCAGCTCGTCCAGCGTGACGGCGGTGCCGCCCAGCTCCCTCGCCAGTTCGGCCGCGAGACCGAGCCTGACCATGCCCGACTCGCAGTCCACGACCACCGAGGCGATGCCCTCCGCCCGGTGCAGCCGCGCCGCCCGGCCCGCCAGCGCCACCGGCTCGGGGCCGCCGGTGGCCCGCCCGTCGGTCACCACGACCAGCAGCGGACGGCGCGACGGGTCGCGCAGCCGCTCCACCCGCAGCACGTCGTGCGCCTTCAGCAGCCCGGCGGCCAGCGGGGTGCGCCCACCGGTCGGCAGTGTTTCGAGCCGGACGGCCGCCGCGTCCACCGACGAGGTCGGCGGCAGCGCGACGTCCGCCTCCCGGCCCCGGAAGGTGACCAGACCGACCTTGTCCCGCCGCTGGTAGGCGTCCAGCAGCAGCGACAGCACGGCGCCCTTCACCGCGCTCATCCGCTGCCGCGCCGCCATCGACCCCGAGGCGTCCACCACGAACAGCACGAGGTTGCCCTCGCGTCCCTCCCGGGTCGCCTGCCGCAGGTCGTCGCGGCGTACGACGAGACCGCGTCCGGTGCGCCCGCGGGCGTGCTGGTGCGGGGCCGCGGCCTGCACGGTGGCGGCCAGGTGCAGCTTGGTGAGCGTCCCCCGGGGCCGGACGGCCCCCGTCGTACGGCCGTGCTCGGTGCGGGCGCGGGACCTGCGGCCCGCCGCGCCCTCGCCGAGACCCGGCACGCTCAGCACCTTCGTGCGGAACGGCTCGGCGGCACGGGCGGCCGGCTGCTCGCCGCCGCCCACCGGAGCGCCCCGGCCGTCGGACCCGGGGTCCCGGGGCGCGGGCGGCGCGGGCGTGTCGCCCTCGGCCGCATCGGTGGATGGCGGCGCGTCGTGGCCCTGGGGGCCGTCGTTCTGCGGGGGCAGGCCGCCGCCGGGGCCACCGCCGTCACCGGGCCCGTCGGGCTCCGGGCCGTCCCCGTCGCCGTCGTCGGCGGGGCTGTTCTCCGCGAGCGTGTCGTCCAGCTTGTCCTCGTCGAGCCCCGGCGCGTCGAACGGGTTGCGCCGCCGCCGGTGCGGCAGCGCGAGCAGCGCCGCCTGCCGCACGTCCTCCTCCCGTACGTCCTCCCGGCCCGCCCACGCGGCCAGCGCGGTCGCGGTGCGGGCCATCACGATGTCGGCCCGCATGCCGTCCACCTCGAATGCCGCGCAGGTCGCCGCGATCTGCCGGAGCGCGTCGTCACCGAGCCGCACCCCGGGAAGCAGGGCGCGCGCGGCGACGATGCGCTCGCGCAGGGCGGCCTCCTCCTCGGCCCACTTGGCGGCGAAGCCGGCCGGGTCGTCGTCGTACGCGAGCCTGCGCCGTACGACCTCCACCCGCTGGTCGGTGTCGCGCGACGCGGCCACCTCGACGGTCAGCCCGAACCGGTCCAGCAACTGGGGCCGCAGCTCGCCCTCTTCCGGGTTCATCGTGCCGACCAGCAGGAACCGTGCGGCGTGCCGCACCGAGACGCCCTCGCGCTCCACGTACGACGCGCCCATGGCGGCGGCGTCCAGCAGCAGGTCCACCAGGTGGTCGTGGAGGAGGTTGACCTCGTCCACGTAGAGGATGCCGCGGTGCGCGTCCGCCAGCAGGCCCGGCTCGAAGGCCTTCACGCCCTCGCTCAGGGCCCGTTCGATGTCGAGCGCGCCGACCAGACGGTCCTCGGACGCGCCGACCGGCAGCTCCACCATCCGCGTGTCCCGCGACACGCCGTCACCGCTCCCGTGGGGCCCGTCGGGACACGCCGGGTCGGGCGCGAGGGGGTCGCACGAGAACCGGCACCCCTCGACCACGTGCACCTGCGGCATCAGGGCCGCCAGCGCGCGCACGGCGGTGGACTTGGCGGTGCCCTTCTCGCCGCGCACGAGGACGCCGCCGACGGCGGGCGACACGGCGTTGAGCAACAACCCGAGCCGGAGGTCGTCCTGACCGACGATCGCGGTAAAGGGGTAAGGCGTACTCATACGGTCTCCATCGTCGTTTCCGGCTCCATGCGCATTGGCTGTGCGGGCTGCGGGAACCTCGGGCCCCGCCCGGCACCCGGACGAGCCCCGTTCCGATTCCCCCTCGCCCCCTTGGGCGGCGGGGCCGCTCCCCGGGGGCGGCACGCCCGATCCGGGCCCGCCCCGGTGCCGGCCCCCGCCCGCACGCCCGGCACCGGCCCACGCGGACGGCCCCCGGCCACGCCGGCCTCGGCCGCACCCCGCGAAACAGGCCCCCTCACCCCCGTACCCCCGGCGGTACGAACGGCAGCCCCACCGGCGCGCCGGACTCGATCAGCCGCCACAGCCCCTCCGTGTCCGCGTGCTCCTCGATCAGGTCCCCGAGCCGGTCCAACTGCTCCTCGCGCAGGGCCTCGAAGCTCGTGTCCGGGGCCGGGACGAACCGCCGCCCCGCCGCCCCCGCGACCTCGCGCAGGAAGGCGCGCCGGAACGCGTCGCTCTCCAGCGACCCGTGCCAGTGCGTGCCCCACACGGAGCCCACCCGGCACCCGTCGAGGAAGGCTTCCCCGCCCAGCACCTCGGCCACCCCGTGGTGGATCTCGTACCCCGCCACGCTCTCGCCGAGGGCCTCGCCCACCGGCCGCGCCAGGGTCTTCTCCCGGGCGAACCGCACCCGCACCGGCAGCAGCCCGAGCCCCTCGACCACCCCGGCCCGCGACTCCACCTCGTCCTCGATCAGCTCGCCCAGCAGCTGGAAGCCGCCGCAGATCCCCAGCACCGGCTGCCCGGCGGCGGCCCGTCGCGCCAGCGCGTCGGCGAGCCCGCGCTCCCGCAGCCACTCCAGGGCCTTCACGGTCCCGCGCGTCCCCGGCACCACCACCAGATCCGCGTCGGCCAGTTCCTCGGCGCGGTCCACGAACCGCACCACCACGCCCGGCTCGGCGGCCAGCGCGTCCACGTCCGTGAAGTTCGACATCAGCGGCACCGCGCACACCGCGACGCGCAGCACGTCCGCACCGACCGGCGGCGCGACCACGGACTCGCGGACCGCGCCGCGCAGCGACACCCGCAGCCCGTCCTCCTCGTCGATGCCGAGCCCGTGCGCGAACGGCAGCACGCCGTACGTCTTGCGCCCGGTCAGGTCCTCCAGCAAGTCGAGCCCCGGCTCCAGCAGCGACACATCGCCCCGGAACTTGTTCACCAGGTACCCCGCGACCAGCCGCTGGTCGGCCTCCGCCAGCAGCGCCGTCGTCCCGAAGAACGACGCGAAGACCCCGCCCCGGTCGATGTCGCCGACCACCACCACGGGGAAGTCGGCGGCCCGCGCGATCCCCATGTTCACGATGTCGGTACGGCGCAGATTGATCTCGGCGGGACTCCCGGCCCCCTCGCAGATCACCGCGTCGTACTGGCTCCGCAGCTCGGCCAGGCACTCGGTGACGGTGCCGAGCAGCGCCTCGCGGTGCCCGCCCTGGACACCCTTGCCGTACGTCCTGCCGCCCGCCGTGCCGAAGAAGCCGCGCGCGCTCATCTCGCCCACCGGCTTGCCGAGCAGCACCACCTGGCTCGACCTGTCGCTGCCCGGCTTGAGCAGCACGGGGTTCATGAGCGCGGTCGGCTCGACCCGCGCCGCCTGCGCCTGCATGGCCTGGGCGCGGCCGATCTCCGCGCCCTCCCTGGTCACGAACGAGTTCAGCGACATGTTCTGCGCCTTGAACGGGGCGACCTTCACCCCCTGGCGCACCAGCCACCGGCAGATCCCCGCCGTGACCACGCTCTTGCCCGCGTCCGACGTGGTCCCCGCGACCAGCAGTCCGCCACCGCTCATGCCCTCGATCCCTTCGCACGCCCCGCGACCAGGCGCCCGCCCGCACACACGGCCAGCGCCAGCAGGTTCACCCGGCGCGACAGCCGCACCGCACGTTCGATGTCGGCCACCCGCACGGCACGGCCGTTCTCCCCGTTGAGCACCGCCCGGTGCTCGACGCGGCCCGCGTAGGAGAGGGTGCCGCCGAGCCGCACGCCCAGCGCGCCCGCGAACGACGCCTCGACGGGGCCCGCGTTGGGGCTCGGGTGCTTCGCGGCATCCGCGCGCCAGGCCGCGAGGGCGCCTCGCGGGTCCGCACCCGCCAGCACCGCGAGGGCCGCCGTCAGCCGCGCCCCGGGCCACCCGGCCACGTCGTCCAGCCGGGCCGATGCCCACCCGTACCTGCGATGGCGCGGCGACCTGTGGCCGACCATCGCGTCCAGGGTGTTCACCGCGCGGAACGCCACCAGCCCCGGCACCCCGCCCACCGCGCCCCACACCAGGGCGCCCACCACCGCGTCCGAGGTGTTCTCGGCGACGGACTCCACCACGGCACGCGCCATCTGCGGCCCGTCCAGGGACTGCGGGTCGCGCCCGCACAGGTGCGGCAGCCGCTCCCGGGCCGTCTCCAGGTCACCCGCGGCCAGCGCCCCGCCGATCGCCCCGGCCTCGCGGGCCAGCGACGTACCGCCGACGACCGCCCAGGTGGCGGCGGCGGTCAGGGCGACGGTGGCGGCGGGGGAGCGGCGCACCGCGCGCGCGGCGAGGGCGGCGGCGCCGGCGGCGGTGCCGACGCAGAGGAGTGTGTGCAGGGCGCCCCGGCCCCGGTCGTCGCGCCACAGGACCTTCTCGACGGCGCCCGCGGCACGGCCGAAGGCGGCCACCGGGTGGCCCCGGCGGGGGTCGCCGAGCAGCAGGTCGCCGAGGAGTCCGGCGGCGGCCCCGTACGCGAAGAGGTGCGCGGGGGTGCTGGAGGCAGGCAGGGCGGCTGAACCGCGGGAACCGCAGCCGGGCATGGCGAAGTGTCCTTAACTCAGGGTCCGCGCCCTGGTTCGACGTGACGAGCGGCTGGGAGTTCCTGGCTTCGTGACGACCGCGGGGGTCGCACGTGACAGTGGCGGGACCGCGCCGGATTCGCACCGGCTTCCTCTCCATGCCGCCGTATTTGGCTCCGGCAGTCCACCACGCCCCCCGAACAGCCGTCAACCTGGGGTTGACCTGCGGGAGGCGGCGCACGGAAGCACCGCCCCGGCACACGCCGCGCGCACGGCGAACCGCCCCGGGCACGGGGCACGGGGCGGTTCGGGGAGCTGCGGACGTCGTGGTCCGGCCGTCCGGGGACGGCGGGACGTCAGACGACGATCAGGTAGATGCCGTACGCGACGGCCGCCGCGCACAGGGCGAAGCAGGCGTAGGCGCCGGTGCGGGCCAGGGGGGCCGAGCCGCCGGAGGCGGTGGCCGACTCCTGCTTGGAGAGGCCCACGATGCCGAGGGTGAACAGGCCCACCAGGGCGACGGTGGCCACGAGGCTGACGCCGAAGACGGTGCCGAGAGCTGCCCAGTCGATGTTCATGTCGTCGCTTTCCTAAGGTCCGGGAGCCGCTCAGACGGAGGCGGCCGGGCGGGCCGGTTCGGCGGAGGTGCCGGTGGGGGAGTGCAGGGTGGCCTTGAGGTCGTCGGCGGCGAGGACCCCGGCCGGGGGCGGGGTGACGGCCGCCATGGCCGTGGTGACGACACCGGCCGGCTCGGCGGTACCCGCCGCGGCGGTACCCGTCGAGTCGAGGTCGTCCGCGGTGACCGGCTTGCGGCGGGACAGCGCCCAGATCGCACCGGAGCCCGCGACCAGCAGGATTGCGACGGCGGTGACGCCCCAGGTGCCCTGGCCGGTGAGGAACTCCGCGGCGGCGGCGACCAGTCCGGCGGCCGGCAGGGTCAGGCCCCAGGCGACGAACATCCGGGTCGCGGTCGACCAGCGCACCACGCCGCCCTTGCGGCCGAGACCGGCGCCCATCACGGAGCCGGAGCAGACCTGGGTGGTGGAGAGGGAGAAGCCGAGGTGCGAGGAGGCCAGGATGACCGTGGCGGCACCGGTCTGGGCGGAGAAGCCCTGCGGCGGCCTGAGGTCGGTGAGGCCGGTGCCCATGGTGCGGATGATGCGCCAGCCGCCGAGGTAGGTGCCCAGCGCGATGGCCACACCGGCCGAGACGATGACCCACAGCGGCGGGTTCGAGCCCGGCGCGAGGACGTTGCCGGTGACCAGGGCGAGGGTGATGACACCCATGGTCTTCTGCGCGTCGTTGGTGCCGTGCGCCAGCGAGACCAGGCCGGCCGAGGCGATCTGGCCCGCCCGGTAGCCCTTGGCGGTGGACTTCTCGTCGGTCTTCGCCGCCAGCCGGAAGGTGAGCCGGGTGGCGAGGTACGCGGCGACACCGGCGACGATCGGTGCGGCCACGGCGGGCAGCAGGACCTTGGTGATGACGACGCTGCCGTTGACACCGGAGGTGCCGACCGACATCAGGGTGGCGCCGATGAGGCCGCCGAAGAGTGCGTGGGAGGAACTGGACGGCAGGCCGATGAGCCAGGTCAGCAGGTTCCAGAGGATCGCGCCGACGAGCGCCGCGAAGATCACTTCTGTGGTGATGCCGCTCTCGTTGATGAGCCCGCCGGAGATCGTCTTGGCGACCTCGACGGAGAGGAAGGCACCAACGAGGTTCAGCACGGCGGACATGGCCACCGCCGTCTTGGGCTTGAGTGCGCCGGTCGAGATGGTGGTGGCCATCGCGTTGGCTGTGTCGTGGAAACCGTTCGTGAAGTCGAACACGAGAGCGGTGACGATCACGATCCCGAGGAGAAGCGTGATGTGTTCCATTTACCCAGGCAATCGTTTGAGGTCAGTGGCTGTTGGAACGTAGGTAACCCGAGTGAACGGAAGATGAACTGGGCAGGGCGCTGCGGTGACCCGAAACGCGGCGCTGCCGTTCCGGTTTTCACCGGAACGGCAGCGGGGCCGGGCTCCTGCGGGCCCGTCAACGGCGCGTGAAGGTACTCAGCTGCCTCAGCGACCCGTTGAAGAGATTCTGGTCACCCGGAAGTGAACCCCGGGCGTTGTTGAACTGCCAGAAGGTCCAGTACGACCAGCCGGCCGGCAGCCGCCCCGGCGAGGAGGAGTACCGCGCCAGCCACAGCGCGTGCCGGGAGCCGAACGCCCGGCTGCCCCCGGTGCACCTGTCCCACCACAGCGTGGTGGTGTAGATGACGGGCCGCCGCCCGGTCCTGCGCCGCACCTCGTCGCTGAAGGACCTGATCCAGGCCACCATCCGGTCCGGCGTCAGCCCGTAGCACCGGTTGCGCCCGTTGGTCCTCCCGTACGGGTTGTTCTCCAGGTCCACGGCGGGCGGCAGGGTCCAGCCGTCGCCCCGCCAGGCGCCCCCGTTGCGGACGAAGAAGGCGGCCTGGGTCCGTCCGGACGACTGGTGGGGCAGTGCGAAGTGGTAGGCGCCGCGGGCCATGCCGACCCGCCGCGAGCCGTTGTACTGCTGGGCGAAACGGGGGTTGCGGTAGGTGTGCGACTCGGTGGCCTTGACGTAGACGAAGGTCGCGCCCTTCCTCTTGGCCTTGCGCCAGTCGACGTTCTTCTGGTGGCCGGAGACGTCGTGCCCGCGCGGTTTCGCGGCGGCCTGCGCCTCGGTGCCGCCGACGAGGACCGTCGTCCCCAGGGTCAGTACGGCGGTGGCACCGGCGGCGGCCGACAGCGCGCGGGCGCGGCGGGCACGCGGCAGGGACGGTTTGCGATCACGGGCCATTTCTTCCCCCCATGGCAACGTGCATGACAAATCCGGGCCGACGCTACTGGAAGATCACCAGAAGGCGGCCCTTCTCAGGCCATTTCCGGTACGGGAGGAATGCGAGGTGTCCGGGTGCCTTACGGACCCTTTGCCTCCGGGCTACAGTGCGCGGGGCCGGGCACCCACCGCCTCCCGGCCGCCCGCGCACCGGCTGGCAGGATGCGCCCCATGACGAGCGATGCGACGCACGGAACGGACGCGACGGACGCGACGGACGCAACGGACGCGCGGGACGCGGTGGCACGGGCCTGGCGGGAACTGGTGGACACCGCCCGCAGGACGGTCGCGGACGGCCTGGTCGTCGGCACCTCGGGCAACGTCTCGGTCCGGGTCGGCGAACTGATCCTGGTCACCCCGAGCGGCGTCCCCTACGACCGGCTGCGCCCCGAGGACGCGGTCGGCGTCGACCCGGACGGCCGCCAGGTGCTCGGCACCCTCGTCCCGACCAGCGAACTGCCCATGCACCTCGCCGTCCACCGCGACACCGGCGCGCGTGCCGTCGTGCACACCCACGCGGTGCACGCCACCGCCGTCTCGACCCTGGTCGACCGGCTGCCGCTGGTCCACTACGCGGCGGCGATGCTGGGAGGCCAGGTGCGTACGGCGCCCTACGCGACGTACGGGACCGAGGAGTTGGCCGAGAATGTGCTGTGCGCGCTGCGCGACCGCACCGGCTGCCTCCTGAAGAACCACGGAACCCTCACCTACGGCGACACCCTCGACCAGGCCTACGACCGGACCGCCCAGCTGGAGTGGATGTGCCGGCTGTGGCTCACCGCCTCCGCCGTCCCCGGCCGCTCCCCGAGCCTGCTGTCCGCCGCCGAACTGGACGAGGTGGGCCAACGGCTGAAGGGGTACGGCCAGCGGAAGTGACCACCACCGGGGCCGGGCGGGGTGCGGGCGGCCGGCGCGGCCGGGCGCGGCGCCGGGCCGCGGCTGCCTCCACCGGACCCCGCCCACTGGCAGTTGTGGCCGGGTGTACGGACACTGAAGCGGTGCACCCGGCTAAAGCGACGGCAGCGGCCGTCACCACCCTGATCGGCATCGGCGCCGCCGTTGTCGCCGCCGCCCGGTACGCCGGCGACGCGGCCCTCAAGGCCTCGCCCGGCCGCCCGCCGGCGGGCGACTCCCGCGTCACCGTGCATTCCACGGCGGCCGGCCAGGTCACCCTGACCCGTGGTCTGGCCACCCTCAGGCCCGGTGTGTACGGGCTGGAGGGCGAGGGGGTGCACGCCGTGGTCGGCCCCGTCCTGGAGGCCGCCCCGCACGAGCCCCACACGGTCGTCCGCCGGCTGGAGCGGGTCACCCGGGGCTCCCTCGAACCGGGCGCCAAGGTCCGGCTGACCCCCTTCGTCCACACCGGCGACCCCGGCACCGCGCTCGGCCTCGACTTCCAGGAGGTCGACGTCATGGGCGAACTCGGGGCGCTGCCCGCGTGGTTCGTCCCCGGCTCCCGCGCCACCTGGGTGATCGCCGTGCACGGACTCGGCGCCACCCGCGAACACCCGCTCAACGTCCTGGGGCTGCTGCACCGCTACCGGCTCCCGGTGCTCGACCTCGCCTACCGCGGCGACCCGGGCGCGCCCCGCTCCCCGGACGGCCTCGGCCACCTCGGGGACTCGGAGTGGCGGGACCTGGACGCGGCGATCCGGCACGCGGTGCGCGAGGGCGCCGAGCGAGTCGTCCTCTACGGCTGGTCCACCGGCGCCGCGATGGCACTGCACGCGGCGACCTCCTCGGCCGTCCGCCACCTGGTGCGCGGGCTGATCCTCGACTCCCCGGTCCTGGACTGGGAGGCCACCGTGCGCTCGCTCGCCGCGTCGCGCGGCACCCCGGCGGCCGTCCTGCCGCTCGCGGTCCGGGCCGCCCGGGGCAGCACGGGGCCGCACGGGGACCGGCTGCGCGAGGCCGCCGCCCCCGACGGGCTGCGCGTGCCCGCGCTGATCTTCCACGGCCCCGGCGACACGGTCGCCCCCTGGGGCCCCTCCCGCGCCCTCGCGGACGCCCGCCCGGACCTGGTCACCCTGCACACGGTCCCGGACGCGGCCCACGCCGCGATGTGGAACGCGGACCCGGCCGGCTACGAAGAGGCCCTGCGCCGCTTCCTCACCCCCTTGATGTAACCCCGCCGCAAACCCCCCTCCGGCCCCGCGTCACGGTGCGGCTCCCCGGCCCGGCGGGCGCGACCCGCGGCGGCGGCGCGGGTTCCGTTTGGGCTTTCGGGCAGTCAGCGGAGACACTGCTCCACGTGACGTCCCGTACACCGCGCGACTCCAGGCTCCGACTTGTCCGCCCGCGACCCCTCGCCACCGCCCGCCGGGCCGTGACGAACCGGCGAACCCGCCCGGCACCCCGACCCCCCGAGGGCACCCCCGCCCAGGCGGAGCTGGCCCGTCACGCCAGGGCCGTCCTCGCCGACGCCGCCCGGGTGGCCCGCTGGGCCGACACCGAGCGCGCCCGCGGTGCCGCCCCCCGCCCCGGCCCGGCCGGGACCCTGTCCGACGCCTCCGCCGAACGCGCCGCCGAGGCCCTGCGCCTGACCGAGGCGCAGGTCCGCGCGGGCTGGGACCGCGCCCGCCTCGCCGGACTCGTCGAGATCCACGGCGCCAACGCCCGCCCCGGCTGGCGGCTGCGCGCCTGGGACCGGGACGACGCCGCCGTGCTGCGCGGCTGGGTCGCCCTCTTCGACGCCTGGTCGATCGTCCACCCCGCGCCCGAGGGCATCACCCCGGTCACCGTCGCGGAGGTCGTGGAGTCCGTCCCCCAGGTGCTCTCCCTCCTCCAGCTCTCGGCCGGCCCCGTCCTCGTTCCGGCCCTGCTCGACCTGCTCGAACAGCGCGTCGCCGAACTGCACGAGGAGCGCTGCGAGGTGCCGCCGCACCTGCACGGCATCCCCGCGCAGTCCGCCCCGCACACCGCTCCGGTCCCGCTCTCCTCCCTCCTGGACTGGGCCCTCGCGGGCCTCGCCGCCGTCGGCGCCCTCACCCTCGGCGACGGCCAGGCGACCCTGACCCCGCTGGGCAGCTGGGCGGTCTGGGTCAAGCTGGAGCAGATCTGCGTCGCCGCGCAGAGCCCCGCCGGGAACATCGAGCAGTCCGCCGACGCCATGCTCAGCGGCTGCGCCCGGCTCACCCCCGGCCCGGCCCGCGCCGAATACCGCGCCTGGCTGGCCGCCCGCACCACCGGCACCGCCGTCCTCGAACTCCTCGAAGTCGCCCGCGGCGAGGACGCCCTGCTGCGCGGACTCGCCTTCGAGGCGCTGCGGGTCGTCGGCGCCCCCGCCGAGGCCGAGGTCCGGGCCGCCGCGGACGAGGTGGCCCTGCGCCCCTACGCCCTGCTCTGGCTCGCCGAGCACGAGGGCGTCGACCCCGAGGACGCCCACGACCGGCTCACCCGCGAGGAGTCCACCTGGCTCTGGGTCGACACCGCCGCGGCCGTCGCCGACCACGGCGAGAGCGAACTCCTGGTCCGCCACCTCGAATCGGCCGTCCAGGGCACCGTCCCCGCCCTGCTCGACGCGGTCCGCGCCGTCGGCCACCCGCGCACCGTGCAGGTCCTGGTCGCGCTCGCCGCCGCCCACCCCGACCCGGCCCTCGCCAAGGCCGTGCGCCGCGCCGCGTTCCAGGTGCACACCGGCGGGGTCTGAGCGGCTGCCTGCACCCCCTCGGCGCCGCAGCTCAGGCGGCCCCGGGGGAGTGCGCGCCCGGCTGGTAGGTGCCGAAGCTCCAGAGGTTCCCCTCCGCGTCCCTGACCAGGTAGTCGCGCGAGCCGTAGTCCTGGTCGGTGGGCGGCATCAGCACCTCCAGGCCGAACGCCTCGGCCCGCTTGAAGTGCGCGTCGGTGTCCGGCACGACCACGTACACACCGGCAGGACCGGCGTGGTCCATCAGCTGGGCGAACAGGCCCGGACGGCCCTTCGAGCCGAGCATCACCACACCGTTGCCGTACGCCAGCTCCGCGTGCACCACCACCGACGGATCGTTCTCGTCCTCGTACACCGCGATCTCGCGGAAGCCGAACGCCTCCTTCAGCATCCGGATCGCCGCCTTCGCGTCGGCGTACAGAAGGGTCGGACTGAGCTGCGCCAACTCGGACATGAGGTCCCCCTCGATCAGCTGCCACACCGGGCGATGTGACCTGTGTCTCAGTCTGGCACCCGGCACTGACAATCCGCCTCCGCTGCACCGCCCGCCCGGCTCACCGGGGGTGCGGACGCCCCGGCTGACAGCCCGGCCCGCCGCTCACCGCGGGCACCGGCGCCCGGCCCGCCGCTCACCGGAAGGTGTTGCACTGCCCCATGTCACCCGTCCTGAAGCCGGTGTAGAACCACTGCTGCCGCTGCGCCGCCGACCCGTGCGTCCAGGACTCCGGCGTCACCCGGCCCTGGAACTTCTCCTGGATCCGGTCGTCGCCGACGGCCGCCGCCGCGTCCAGCCCGTCCCGGATGTCCTCGTCGGTCAGCTGCGTGATCAGCGGCCTCCCGGTCTTCTCGTCCGGCGTACGGGTCGCGTGCCTGGCCCACACCCCGGCGTAGCAGTCCGCCTGGAGCTCCACCCGCACCGCGTTGCTGTTCGCGCCCTGCCTGCCGTCCTGCGAACGGGCCAGCGTCCCCATCGCGTTCTGGATGTGGTGCCCGTACTCGTGCGCCACCACGTACGCCTGCGCGAACGGCCCGCCGCTGGAGCCGAACTTGGTCCGCAGCTCGTTGAAGAACCCCAGGTCCAGATAGACCTGCCGGTCACCGGGACAGTAGAAGGGGCCGACGGCGGAGGAGGCCGTGCCGCACGCCGTGCCGACCCGGTCGGTGAAGAACACCGTTTTCGCGTCGGTGTACGTCGAGCCGCGCCGGGCGAACTCCTGCCGCCAGAAGTCCTGCACGCTGTTGACCACACCGAGGATCCGGCAGTCCTCCTTGGTGTTCGCGTCCCGTCCGGTCCGGCAGTTCTGCTGCACCTGGGCCTGCGAGGACGCCGACGTGGCCGGCTCCTCGTCGCCGGAGGAGAGCCCCAGCTGCTCGGGGCCCACGCCGAAGAGCACCCCCAGGATCAGCGCGACGAAGCCGACGATGCCTCCGCCGATGGTGGCCCTGCCGCCTGGAATGCGGCTGCCCCGGACATCCCGGACCTCCGAGGAGTCCAGATTGGCGTCGTCGTCGAACTGCACGGGGCCACACCACCCTCTGCTCGCGCTGCCACAACCGGCCGGGCGACGCCTCCGCCGCCACAACAGGTCCGGCGACGGCGATCCGCCGCCCTGCGCCGAGTATCTGCCAATTCATCCCGTTACGCCCTTTGCCTGTGCCGTGACCACGGCCGCGCCCGTCGTGACCGGGGCCGCGCCCGCCACGACCACTGCCGCCGGCCGCGCGGCACCCGCGCCCGCCACGACCACGGCCGCCGGCCGCGCCGCACCCGCGCCTGCACGACCACGACCGCCGGTCGCGCCGCACCCGCGCATGCCACAACCACGACCACGACCACGGCCGCCGGCCGACCGGCACCCGCATCCGGCCCCCGCCCGCCGAACGGGGGACCGCCCGAGCCCGGTCCGGCCGCGTCGCCCGGCGGCCCGGCCCCCGCGCGGTGCGCCGCGGATACGTTCCGCTCCATGTCCCAGCGCCCCCTTGGCCCCGTCCCGCGCGCCTCCGCCCGGCCGCGCCCGCGCCTTCCCCGCCCCGCCCGCCTCCTGCTCCCCGTCCTCGCGGCGGCCCTCGCCGTCCCCCTCCTCACCGCCGCCCACCAGGCCCGCCCCACCCCCTACGGCGACCGCCTCACCACCCATGCGCCGGGCGCCGACCCCGACCCCGCGCTGAGGATCCGCGCCCTGGCCGTGGAGGCGCACGACCCCGCCGCCGGACGCGTCCGCTGGACGTACACCCGCACGGGGCACCGGCCGCTCGCCGTTCGTGCCGCCCCCGGCCACGCCTTCGCCCTCTGGGACGACGGGCTGGTCACCGACACCGTCCGCGCCGACGGGAGCGCGGTCCGCTGGCACCGCGCCATCCCCGCCTTCGACGGCCGCCCGGACGGCGTCCTCCAGCCGCTCGACGCCGCCGCCCGCATGCTCGCCGTGGTCACCCCGCACCACGTCGCCGGCTACCGGACCGCCGACGGCGACCTCCGCTGGGTACTGCCCGCCGCTCCCGGCTGCTCCTTCGCCGCCCACCGCCACGTCCGCCGCACCACCGGCCCCTCGTACACCCTGCTGCTCGCCCAGCCCTGCGGCGGGTCCACCGTCTGGAGCGAGGAACTGGTCGCCGTCGACGCCCTCGGCCGCATCACCCCGGACCGCAACCCGCTGGGCAACGGGCCCGCGGCCGGTGCCGAGGGCCCCGCACGGGCGTCGCGCGGAGCCGGGCCCCGAAAAGCGATTGCACAGGCCCGTTAGACTGAGCCGTATGGCTCTTCTCCTTGCGCATTAGCGGCGTCGAAGCAGCAGTCCGCCCGCCCGCAACGCGCCGTCGCCTTCCCCGGTGAGCCGCGCGCGGCCCCCACACACTTCCGCCGTCAGAACCGCACAGGAGTACTTCCGTGATCACCGCCTCCGGCATCGAGCTGCGCGCCGGCGCCCGCATCCTCATCGAGAACGCGTCCTTCCGTATCGCCAAGGGCGACCGCATCGGCCTCGTCGGCCGCAACGGCGCGGGCAAGACCACCCTCACCAAGTGCCTCGCGGGCGAGGGCACCCCGGCCGGCGGCACCATCACTCGCTCCGGCGAGGTCGGCTACCTCCCGCAGGACCCCCGCACCGGCGACCTCGACGTCCTGGCCAAGGACCGCATCCTCTCCGCCCGCGAGCTGGACTCCGTACTGCGCAAGATGCGCGAGAACGAGCAGAAGATGTCCACCGGGCAGGGCGCCACCCGCGAGAAGGCGATGAGGAAGTACGAGCGCCTGGAGACGGAGTTCCTCACCAAGGGCGGGTACGCCGCCGAGGCCGAGGCCGCCACCATCGCCGCCGCCCTCGGCCTGCCCGACCGGGTGCTCGGCCAGCCGCTGCACACCCTCTCCGGCGGTCAGCGCCGCCGCGTCGAGCTGGCCCGCATCCTCTTCTCGGACGCCGACACCCTGCTCCTCGACGAGCCCACCAACCACCTCGACGCGGACTCCATCGTCTGGCTGCGCGAGTACCTGAAGACCTACCGCGGCGGCTTCATCGTCATCTCCCACGACGTGGAACTGGTCGAGACGGTCGTCAACAAGGTCTTCTACCTGGACGCCAACCGCGCCGCCATCGACGTCTACAACATGGGCTGGAAGCTCTACCAGCAGCAGCGCGAGGCCGACGAGAAGCGCCGCAAGCGCGAGCGCCAGAACGCCGAGAAGAAGGCCGCGGCCCTCAACTCGCAGGCCGACAAGATGCGCGCCAAGGCCACCAAGACCGTCGCCGCGCAGAACATGGCCAAGCGCGCCGAGCGCCTGCTCTCCGGCCTGGAGGCCGTCCGCGTCTCCGACAAGGTCGCCAAGCTGCGCTTCCCCGAGCCCGCGCCCTGCGGCAAGACCCCGCTGATGGCGGAAGGCCTGTCCAAGTCGTACGGCTCGCTGGAGATCTTCACCGACGTCGACCTGGCCGTCGACAAGGGATCGCGCGTCGTCATCCTCGGCCTCAACGGCGCGGGCAAGACGACCCTGCTGAGGCTGCTCGCGGGCGCCGAGAAGCCCGACACCGGGCAGGTCATCGAGGGCCACGGCCTCAAGATGGGCTACTACGCCCAGGAGCACGAGACGCTCGACCCGGACCGCACCGTCCTGGAGAACATGCGCTCCTCCGCCCCCGACCTGGACCTGGTCGAGGTGCGCAAGACGCTCGGCTCCTTCCTCTTCTCCGGCGACGACGTCGACAAGCCGGCCGGGGTCCTCTCCGGCGGCGAGAAGACCCGTCTGGCGCTGGCCACCCTGGTCGTCTCCTCCGCCAACGTCCTGCTCCTCGACGAGCCCACCAACAACCTCGACCCGGCGAGCCGCGAGGAGATCCTCGGCGCGCTGCGCACCTACAAGGGCGCGGTCATCCTCGTCACCCACGACGAGGGCGCCGTCCACGCGCTGGAGCCGGAGCGGATCATCCTGCTCCCCGACGGCGTCGAGGACCTGTGGGGCCCGGACTACGCGGACCTCGTGGCGCTCGCGTGACGCGGGTGGCACTGGCATAACCCGGTGGCAAAGGCCCTGGCCATGGCCCCGTCGGCGGCCCCGCCCGGCGTGCCGTCTGATCCACTTCGGCTGGATCATTCGGCCTACGCGTGATCCTTCATCTGAGTGAGTGCCTCTCGTACCCCGGCGCGTCACAGGACAACCGCGGGCCCGCCCCCACCCGGGGCGGGCCTTTCCTGTGCCACTGATCGTTTTACGGCGCTGACCTGGACATTCCCGGGAGTGCCCGGATTCCGGTATGGCGAACGACACGCGGAATTCGAAATTCCGGGCCGGGTTCGCACTTCCTCCACGGCGAACCTTGTTGTACGGACATTGCCGAATGGGTGGCCAGGAAGCCCGGTAGGGGTGATCATGAGAAGACCAGAGCGCACTTCCTTGAGGAGGCACGGGTGGCCGAGACTCTGAAGAAGGGCAGCCGGGTAACCGGCGCCGCGCGCGACAAGCTCGCGGCAGACCTGAAGAAGAAGTACGACTCCGGTGCGAGCATCCGGGCGTTGGCCGAAGAAACCGGCCGCTCCTACGGATTCGTCCACCGGATGCTGAGTGAATCCGGAGTCACGCTGCGGGGACGCGGCGGGGCGACGCGTGGCAAGAAGGCCTCGGCCTGACCGTCGCGTTTGCTGCTTTACCCGTATGACGGGATTTACCTGTACCGGGTGACGCGTACGGCACCACATGTACGCGCTTACGCGGGAAGGTGCGTGGTCGCAGTGTGTGGGGCCGGTCGCTCGCGCGGCCGGCCGGGTGGTTACTGTGCAGTCACTTAGCTGGTGACGGCACAGTCAACCGATCCCGGAGGCACCCCATGGCTTCGCTCGACCCCGTACTCGACAAAGACGGCGTGCAACTCACCGTCGAGGACGCCGTAGCCACGGTGACCCTGGCCAACCCGGCCAAGCGCAACGCCCAATCTCCCGCTCTGTGGCGGGCGTTGACGGAGGCCGGGAGGGTATTGCCCGGGAATGTCCGGGTGGTCGTGCTGCGCGGAGAGGGCAAATCCTTCTCCGCCGGTCTCGACCGGCAGGCGTTCACTCCTGAGGGCTTCGACGGTGAGCCGTCCTTCCTCGACCTCGCGCGTGGTTCCGACGCGGACCTCGACGCGGAGATCGCCGCCTACCAGGAGGCTTTCACCTGGTGGCGCCGCCCCGACCTCATCAGCATCGCCGCTGTCCAGGGCCATGCGATCGGGGCCGGTTTCCAGCTCGCCCTCGCCTGCGACCTGCGGGTCGTCGCCGAGGACGTGCAGTTCGCCATGCGCGAGACCAGCCTCGGTCTGGTGCCCGACCTCACCGGCACCCACCCCCTGGTGGGTCTCGTCGGCTACGCCCGTGCGCTGGAGATCTGCGCCACCGGCCGCTTCGTCCACGCGGCGGAGGCCGAGCGCACCGGCCTGGCCAACCTCGTCGTGCCCGGCGACGAACTCGACGGCGCCGTCAGCGACTTGGCCGCCGCCCTCCTCGCCGCACCGCGCGACGCGGTCGTCGAGACGAAGGCCCTCCTCCAGGGGGCCGCCGGCCGTACGTACGAGGAGCAGCGCACCGCCGAGCGGGCCGCCCAGGCACGCCGCCTGCGCGACCTCGCGGGCCTCTCCGACTGATCCACGGAAAACGGGCCGGACCGGTCCACCCGGGGCCACCGGACCCGGCGGCCCCGGACCGGGACTGCTCCGCCCGCCCGGACCGCGGGGCCGCCCCGGTGCCTTCTCCGGCCTCACTCCGTCACATCGGTGACCAGCACGGACACCGACGGACGTCCCGGCACCGCGTCCGCCACCGCGGCACGGACCGCCAGCGCCACGTCCAGCGCCCGGTGCCCGCCGGTCACCGCCAGTTCGACCCGGACGTGCGGCCCGGCGGGCGCCGCCGCGTCGTGGTGCACCGGGCGGCCGCCGAGCACCGGGGACAGCCGGGCCACCCCCGGGACGGCCGCGGCGGCCCGAGCGGCCAGGGCCTCGGGTCCTTCGCCCCCGGCGGGGTCCTCGGGGCCGGCCGGGGCCCCGGGCGGTGCCTGCGCCGGGCCGGATCGCCCGGTCGGCCCAGTGGCGGGCGGCCCTTCCCCGGATGCGTCCAGCAGCCCCGTCACCCGCAGATCCACCTCGGTAACCACCAGGCCCAGCCGCTCGGCCGCGGCCGTGTGCAGCACGGCCCGCAGCCGCCGCGCCGTGGCCGGCAGGGGCTCCTCGGGCGCCGCCTCGCACTCCGCCCGTACGGCCAGCGGGCCCGGCGGCAGTGAGCCGGGCGGGGGAGGGACGACGGGGCTGCCCCGCTCCGCCCCCGGCTCGGCGGGGCCCACCCTGAGCGGGCCCAGGACCACGCCGTCCACCGTCGCGCAGGCACGGCGCAGCACCTCCACGGCCGCGCTCTCCGCGAGCCAGCAGCCGTCCGCCGCACCGCCCAGTGGCAGCAGCCTCCCCAGGCCCAGCCGCTGCCGTACCGCCCGTGCCAGTCCACTGTCCGGTGCTGTGGGTGCCATGTCACCAGCCTGCCGCATCCCCGGCGCGATATCGGGCAATCGGACCTAATGTGGCAACGGAGTCCAGTACCGCGTACCCCTAGGAAAGGGATGAACGGCGATGGCTGACACCGAACGACAGAGCGCCACCCGGCCCGGCGGCCTGGCGAAGGAGGTACCCGGCGGCGGCCGGTCCGCGGCGGCCTCCGGGGCGAGCACTCCGCAGCGCGGTGGCGGCGATCCGGCGACTCGGGGCCGCACCACCATCGCCGACGGCGTGGTCGAGAAGATCGCCGGGCTCGCCGCCCGCGAGGTGCTCGGCGTCCACGCGATGGGCGGCGGCCTCTCCCGTACCTTCGGCGCGGTCCGCGACCGGGTGCCCGGCGGTGGGGCCAAGGCCGTCACCCGGGGCGTGAAGGCCGAGGTCGGCGAGGTGCAGACGGCGCTCGACCTGGACATCGTCGTCGAATACGGCGTCTCGATCGCCGACGTGGCGCGCGCGGTCCGGGAGAACGTGATCTCCGCCGTGGAGCGGATGACCGGCCTGCAGGTCGTCGAGGTCAACATCGCGGTCGGCGACGTGAAACTGCCCGACGAGGAGGAGGACGAGCCGGAGCCGAGGCTCCAGTGACGTCCCGCCGCACCGGATCCCGGCGTACGGCGCCCCACGGCTGCCGCGCGGGGACACCGCGGCCTCGTCCACCGCGCGTACCGGCGCTCCTTCCCTGAGCGCCCCGGCCGCGCGTACTCCGTCCACGGGCACCTCGTCCATGGGCATCACGACCACTACGAGCACTTCGCACACACAGGAGTGAGGGCGGTTCGATGAGTCTGTCCCTGGTCGGCCTCGCGGTCGGCATCGCGCTCGGTTTCGCCGGTTACTTCGGCGGATTCGGCGCCTTCGTGATCGTCGCCGCACTGGGCCTGATCGGCTTCCTGGTCGGCCGGTACCTGGAGGGCGACCTCGACCCCGGCGACCTCTTCCGGTCGCGCGACCGCGACCGCGACGACCGGCCCCGGACCAGGCCCCGGCCGCGGTGACCCCGGTGGCGGCCGACGGGGCGGCGGCACCCGGGCCCACGGCCGCCCACGGCGCCGTGCCGCCCGGTGAACGCGGTGCGCTGCGGATCGCGGACCGGGTCGTCGCGAAGATCGCCGGACGGGCGGCCCGCGAGGTGCTCGACGCACCGCCCGAGGAGGGCGGCGCGCCGCACGCCGAGGTGGCCGTGCGCGATGGCGTGGCGCGGGTGCGGCTCGGTGTCGAACTCGGCTACCCGGCGGACATCGCCGGGCAGTGTGCCCGAGTGCGTCGCCAAGTCGTCTCCCGGGTAAGCGAGTTGGCGGGCATGGAGGTGCCCGAGGTGACGGTGACGGTCGAGCGGCTGCACCGGGTGGCCCCGGAGAGCGGGAGGACGCGGTGAGCGAGCACGTGCCCACGCTGGGGACGGAGAAGAAGCCCGGGTCCGAACGGCGGCCGGGCGGCCGGCGGTTCTGGTCCGCGCGCCGCGTTCCTGCCCTGCTCGCCGCGGCGGTGCTGCTCGGCGGCTGCGGGCTGCTGCTCTACGACGTGGTGTCGGTACGGTCCGGGCAGCCCGGTATGCGCTGGCGCCGCGAACTCGCCCACTCGCTGTCCCAGCGGCCGTTGGACCAGATGTGGGTGCAGGTCGGCGCGGGACTGGCGGTCGCCCTCGGACTGTGGCTGGTGGTGCTCGCGGTGACGCCGGGGCTGCGGTCGCTGCTGCCGATGCGGGCGGACAGCGCCGACGCGGAGGTACGGGCCGGGCTCCAGCGGGGCGCGGCGGCACTGCTGCTGCGGGACCGCGCGATGGCGGTGCCCGGGGTGCAGGGCGCCCGGGTACGGGTGGGGCGCGGCCGGGTGACGGTACGGGCGGTCTCGCACTTCCGGGAGATCGCCGACGTGCGCGAGGACCTGGGCGAGGCCATGCGGGCCGGGATCGCGGAGCTGGGTCTCGCCCGTGAACCCGGGCTCGCGGTGCGGGTGGAGCGGGGCACGGCGGGCGGAAAGCGGTGAGGCGGCCATGCTGAAAACGGTGAACAGGGTGCTGCTGGGTCTGCTGGGGCTGGTGCTTCTGGCTGGCGGCGGGGCGGCGCTGGTGGCGGGCCTCGGGGTGGACGTGCCGTCCTGGTGGCCCTTCTCGGGACGCCAGGACGTGCTGCTGAGCGCGGCGGACCGGACCCGGTGGCGGGACGAGGGCTGGTGGTGGCCGACCGTGATCGCCGTCCTGGCGGTGGCCGTCCTGCTGGCGGCGTGGTGGCTGCTGGCGCAGCTGGGCCGGGCGCGGCTCGCGGTGGTACGGGTGCAGGGCGGGGACACCGGTCCGGTGCTGCTGCGCGGCCGGGCGCTGGAACGGGTGCTCGGCGAGGACGCCGGGGCGATGCCCGGTGTGGCACGGGCCCACGTCGCCCTGACGGGCCGTCGGGACACGCCGCAGGTACGGATGGGGCTCACACTGGGCGATTCGGCGGCACCGGCGGAGGTGGTGGCGGAGCTGGCCAGGGTCGGGGTGGTGCGGGCGCGGGGATCGGTGGGGCTGGAGCGGTTGCCTACGGAGGTTCGGGTGCGGGCGGGGCGGCGGAATCCGCATCGGACCGCGTGAATTTTTCGGCGGGGGCGGGGGGTGCGGGGCCGGTGCCGGTGGCGGGCGGGACCGGGAAAGGGGTGCGGCTCCGGCGGGGGCCGCCCCCTTGCCCGCCCGTTCCGCCCCCGGGGAGCGGCCCCGCCGCCCAAGGGGGCTCGGGCGGCCCCGCCGCCCAAGGGGGCGGGGCGGGCGGGGGTGGGGGATTAGAAGCCGTGGCGGGCGCCGCCGTCTACGGGGAGCATCGTTCCTGTGAGGTAGGAGGCCGCCGGGGACAGCAGGAACGCTGCCGTCCGGCCGAACTCCTCCGGCGTTCCGTACCGGCGCAGCGGAATCTGCGACTCGTTGTGGGCGCGGGCCGCCGCCGGGTCGGGGGCCAGGCCGTCCAGCGAGCGGACGCGGTCCGTGTCGATGCGGGCCGGCAGCAGTCCGACCACCCGGATGCCCCGCGGCCCCAGCTCGTCGGAGAGCGACTTGGCGAATCCGGCCAGTCCGGGCCGCAGGCCGTTGGAGATGGTCAGGCCGGGGATCGGCTCGTGGACGGAGCCCGAGAGCACGAAGCCGATGACACCGCCTTCGCCGAGCGCGTCCGCGGCCGTACGGGCCAGCCGTACCGCGCCCAGGAACACCGCCTCGAAGGCGTCCCGCCACTGGGCGTCCGTGTTGTCCGCGGCGGACCCCGCCGCAGGTCCGCCCACGCTGATGAGGATGCCGTCGAAGCCGCCGAACCTCGACCGGGCCTCGGCGATCAGCCGCTCCGCCGTCTCCGGGTCCGCGTTGTCAGCGGCGAACGGCTCGGCGTTCGGGCCGAGTTCGGCAGCCGCGTCCGCGAGTGCCTGCTTGTCGCGCGCCGTCATGACCACCTTCGCGCCGTCCGCCGTCAGCTCGCGCGCGGAGGCGAGACCGAGACCCCGGCTCGCTCCGGTGACGACGTACACACGGTCCTTCAGTCCAAGATCCATGGCGCTATCCTGCACCCTCGGCGTCGTCGGCCGCCTGCCGGGCCTCCTCGCGGGCCAGCGCGAGCGCCGTCCCCACCAGACCGATGTGGCTGAACGCCTGCGGGAAGTTGCCCAGCTGCCGGCCGGCCACCGGGTCGTACTCCTCGGCGAGCAGCCCGACGTCGTTGCGCAGCGAGAGCAGCCGCTCGAAGAGCGCGCGGGCCTCCTTCACCCGGCCGATCAGCAGCAGCGCGTCCGCCAGCCAGAACGAGCACACCAGGAACGCGCCCTCGCCGCCCGGCAGCCCGTCCACCCGGTGGCCGCGCGACCCCTCGTCCGAGCTGTAGCGGCTGATGAAGCCGCCCTCGCGGCCGAGTTCGGCGCGTACCGCCTCCACCGTGCCCACCACCCGGGGGTCGTCCGGCGGCAGGAAGCCGACCTGGGGGATGAGGAGGGTCGCGGCGTCGAGTTCGGTGGAGCCGTAGGACTGGGTGAAGGTGTTGCGTTCCGGGTCGTAGCCCTTCTCGCACACCTCGCGGTGCACCTCGTCGCGCATCGCCCGCCAGCGCGCCGCGTCGCCCGGCAGCGAGGGGTCCTCCTCCAGGGTGCGCACCGCACGGTCGGCGGCCACCCAGGCCATCACCTTGGAGTGCACGAAGTGGCGGCGCGGGCCGCGCACCTCCCACAGCCCGTCGTCGGGCTCGCGCCACATCGACTCCAGGAAGCCGAGCAGACTGAGCTGGAGGTTCCAGGCGTGCGGCTTGGCGGCGAGACCGGACTTGCGGGCCACGTAGAGGGAGTCGACGACCTCGCCGTAGACGTCGAGCTGGAGCTGGTCGGCGGCGACGTTGCCGATGCGGACCGGGGCCGAGCCCTCGTACCCGCTCAGCCAGGGCAGTTCCAGCTCCGGCAGCCGCCGCTCGCCGGCCAGCCCGTACATGATCTTCAGGTCGGCGGGGTCGCCGGCCACCGCGCGCAGCAGCCAGTCCCGCCAGTCCGCGGCCTCGTCGAGGTACCCGGCGGACAGCAGCGACCCCAGGGTGAGGGTGGAGTCGCGCAGCCAGCAGTAGCGGTAGTCCCAGTTGCGGACGCCGCCGATCTCCTCGGGCAGGGAAGTGGTGGGGGCGGCGACGATACCGCCGGTGGGGGCGTACGTGAGGGCCTTGAGGGTGATCAGCGAGCGGCGCACCGCGTCCTGGTAGGGGCCGGTGTACGCGCAGGTGCCGGACCACTTCTCCCAGTCCTCCAGGCTGTGTTCCAAAGCCTCGTACGGGTCGATGAGGTCCGGGCGGGGCTCGTGGGACGGGTGCCAGGTGAGGACGAACGCGACCCGTTCGCCCTCGCGGACGGTGAAGGAGGAGCGGGTGCTGTACTGCTGCCCCCACGTCTTGACCTTGACCTCGTCGGGCTGCGGCACGGTGCGCAGCCAGATCGCGTCGGGGCCGGCGACCGCCACCCGGTGGCCGTGGGTGCGCCGCATCCACGGGACGATGTTGCCGTAGTCGAACCGCAGCCGGAGCGTGGAGCGCATGGTGACCTCGCCGGACAGCCCCTCGACGATGCGCACCACGTCGGGTGCGGTGTCGCGCTGCGGCATGAAGTCGGTGACCTTGACCGTGCCGCCCCGGCCGGTGCCCGGACGGGTCTCCCACACCGAGTCCAGGACCAGTGAGTCGCCCCGGTAGGAGCGGGAGGTGCAGGCGCCCTCGCCCTCGGGAGCGAGGCGCCAGTGGCCGTTCTCCTCGTCGCCGAGCAGCGCCGCGAAACAGGCGGCGGAGTCGAAGCGGGGCAGGCAGAGCCAGTCGAGGGAGCCGTCGCGGCCGACCAGGGCCGCGGTCTGGAGGTCCCCGATGAGCGCGTAGTCCTCGATGCGTTGGGTCACGCTCAGGCGTCTTCCCGGTGCCGGACGGGATTAACCAGTACGTCCGAGGGGTGGGCGGCAGCGGGGGACGGGCGGGCCGGTGCGGCGGTGGGCGGGGGCCCGGGACGTGCCGGGCGGAGGCGTTACGCCGAAGTGGTGGCGGGCTTCTCCGCCGGGTCGGCCGGGTCCGCCGGGTCGGCCGGTTCCGTCGGGCCGGCCGCACCGGTGGCGTCCCCGGCAGCCGCGGCGGCGTCCCGGTCGCGCTTCTCCCGGCGCACCAGAACCACCAGTCCCACGGGGACCGCCGCCGCGAACAGCCACCACTGGATCGCGTAGGCCATGTGCGGGCCGATCGACTCCGAGTCCGGCTCGGCGATCGGTTCGGGGCTGTTGTCCGCCGGGGCCGGGTCGGTCAGTTCGAGGTAGCCGCCGAGCACCGGGTGGCCGAGCAGCGCGGACTGCTGTGCGCTGTTGATCAGCATGACGTGCCGGGGCGGCAGCCCCTTGAGGTCCTTGATGCCGCTGCCGGCGGCCGTCTCGTCGGCCTTGAGGCGTCCGGTGACGGTGACCTCGCCCTTGGGCGGGGCCGGAATGTGCGGGAACGCCTGCTGGTCGGGGCCGAACGGCACCCATCCCCGGTTGACCAGGACGGTGCCGCCGCCCTTGAGGTTCATCGGGGTCAGGACGTGGAAGCCGACCTGGTCGTCGGTGGAGGTGCGGCGCCGTACGACGACCTCGTGCGCGGTGTCGAAGGTGCCCGTCGCGGTCGCGGTCCGCCAGTAGTCGGCGCGCGGCACGGTGTGGCCCGGCGAGGTCAGCTCGCCCACGGGCTTCGGCTTCGCCGCGACGTTGCCCGCGATCAGCTGGTTCTGCGCGACCTTGTGCTCGTGGCGGTGGAGCTGCCAGAAGCCGAGCTCGACCATCGTGGGGACGAGGACGAGAACCAGGAGGGTGAGGATCACCCACTGCCGGGACAACAGGAAGCGGTACACGCTTTGACGGTACCTGGCGTGGAAAGGCCCCCGGTGGGCGGGTTGCCCCCGGGGGCCGTGGGAGGGACGGGCGGGGGCTCAGACCTTGTCGACGATGCCCACCTTCCCCTCCGCGCGGGAGCAGTGCGCACCGCAGTACCACTGGCCCTCGACCTCGACGCCCTGGCCGATGATGCGGCACCGGCAGTGCTCGCAGATCGGGGCCATCCGGTGGATGGCGCAGGAGAAGCAGTCGAAGACGTGGATCGCGCCCTGCGCGTGCACCTCGAAGGACATGCCGTAGTCGTTTCCGCAAACCTCGCAACGTGCCATGCGCCACAGGGTGCAGTGCGGGCCCCGGGAAGGCGCGCGGGGCACGCCCGGCCGGCACCCGCGCGTCACCCGTCCGACGGTGCGGAACCGGCCGTCACCCGTCCGACGGTGCGGGCGCCACGTCGCGCAGCAGGTGTGTGTACGCGGCCTCGTCGACGACCGGGGTGCCGAAGGACTTGGCCTTCACCGTCTTGGAGGTCGCCGAGTCGGGGTCGTTGGTGACGAGGAGGCTGGTGAGCCGCGACACACTCGTCGCGACGTGCAGCCCCGCCTCGACCGTACGGTCCTCCAGCAGGTCCCGGTCGACGGAGGTGTCGCCGGAGAACGCCACCCGCATCCCCTGCATCAGCGGCTTGTCCGCCTGGTAGCGGCCGGGGTTGGGGTAGGGGCAGGCGGGCCGCTTGCGGGACGGCCGCCAGCTCGCCGGGGTGCCGCCGAACCCGCCGCCCGCCGAGCCGCTCCCGCCGTACGAGGCCTGGTAGCCGATCCGGGGCCTGGCGGGCGCGTCCGACCACTCGGTGAGCGGCCGGCACTCCAGCAGCGGCAGCCGCACCCCGCCCTGCGCCGCCGCGTGCAGGCTCGGGCGGAACGCCTCGGCGAGCACCCGCGCGTCGTCGAGCGCGTGGTGGGCGTTCTGCTGCACGACGCCGAAGTGCGCGGCCAGTGAGGCCAGCTTGTGGTTGGGCAGCGGCAGCGCCAGCTCCTTGGCGAGCGCGATGGTGCACAGCCGCTGCCGCACCGGGGCGGTGTGCCCGGCCCTCGCGTACTCCCGGGCCAGCATCGACCAGTCGAACATCGCGTTGTGCGCGACGAGCACCCGGCCGTCCAGCCGTGCGGACAGCTCGCCCACGATCTCCGGGAACAGCGGCGCGCCCTCAAGGACTTCACTGGTCAGCCCGTGGATCCAGGTGGGTCCGGGGTCCCGCTCGGGGTTGACCAGGGTGTACCAGTGGTCGATGACGTCGCCGTGGGTGTCCAGGCGGTAGACGGCGGCGGAGATTATCCGGTCGTCGCGGGAGAGACCGGTGGTCTCCACGTCGACGACCGCGTACCCGTCCGGGTAGGCGGTCGGCCAGGTTGCTGCCGCGGTGGTCTGGTCATCGAGCATGGTCACAGAGAATACGGGCCGGGACTGACAGTCCCCTATTCGGCCGGGGCGGCCACCCGAAAGGGGCCCGCCGGGGCCGCCCCGTACGCGCCGCCCCGTTTGTTCCTTCTCGTCCCTTATTGTTCCGCCCGGTCTGCGGGGCTCCCGCCCCCGCTTCCCGCCCCCTCCAGCAGTGCCCCCGCCAACGCCCGTACGGACAGCACGAACAGCCGCTCCGGGTCGGCAGGCCGGGCCAGGGCGCGGGCCAGGGCCGGATCGTGCTCGGTGTGGTCCGAGGACCACAGGGTCTCCGCGCGGCCTGCCGACCACAGGTCGCTCTCGGCGGGGGACTGCACGGGGGAGCGTTCCCGGTTCCGCTCCACCAGGACGTGCCCCACCACCTGGAACTGCACCGCGCGCACCGCCTGCGCGGCCCGCGCCCCGCGCAGCCCGGCCGCGTGCACCTCGTGCACCAGGGCCCGCTGGGCGGGCAGGAACATCCGCTCGGTGAGCCCGCGTTCGTGCACCATCGCGATCAGGTGCGGCCGGGCGCGCAGCTCCCGGCGCAGGGCGCGGGCCACCGAGACGACCCTCTCGACGGGGGTGCGGCCGCGCGGGGTGAGTGCGCCCATCTCCCGCACGGTCCGCTCGACGAGCGCGTCCAGCAGCGACTCGCGGTTGCCGACGTGCCAGTAGATCGAGGTCACCGCGGTGCCCAGCTCGGCGGCCAGCTTGCGCATGGTGAGGTGCTGCGGGCCGTGCTGCACCACGAGCCGTGCCGCGGTGTCCAGCACGTCCTCGCGCGTCAGTGCGGATCTGGCCATCGCTTCCCCCAACTCTCCCTCGTGCACGGGCCTTTACCCTTCACGCTCGCTGTTGTAACAGTGTTACAGCAGACCCGACCTGTCCGGGGCGGCAGCCCCGGACGACCCGAGGACAAGGGTGGTACGGCATGGCACGCGTACGGTACGGACCGCGCACCGAGGCCGAGATCACGAAGGCCCGCGCCAAGAGCTCCAAGCTCCCCGACATCTGGTCCACCGGTGTGGTCGCCGTGTGGGAGAGCGACCCCGACGTGGTGGCGGCCGTCCTGCCGCCGCCCCTCAAACCCACCGGACGCCCCCTGGTGCGGGCCAACATCAGCAAGGTCGACCTCCCCGGCTACCCGCTCGGCGCCGGCTCGGTGGCGGTCGCCGCCGAGTACGGGGGCCGCGAGGGCTGGTACCCGCTGGTGATGCCGATGACCCACGAGCGCGCCCTGATCGGCGGCCGGGAGGTGTTCGGCGAGCCCAAGAAGCTCGGCGAGGTCACCGTCGAGCGGGACGGCCTGGTCGTCAGCGCCTCCCTCGCCCGGCACGGCATCGCCTTCGTCGAGGTGCGCGGCGCGGTGAGCGAGCGGCTGGCGGTTCCCCCGGAGCCGGTGGAGAAACTGGACTTCTACTTCAAGTTCCTGCCCGCCGTCGACGGGCGGGGCTTCGACGCCGACCCGGTCCTGGTGCAGTGCACCCGCCACGAGAAGGTCCGCAGCCTGGAGCGGGTCTCCGGCGACGTGGTGCTCCGCGAGTCGATGTACGACCCCGTCGCCGACCTCCCGGTACGGCGGCTGGTGGAGATCACCATCGGTGAGAAGACCAGCGACCAGAGCGGGAAGGTGGTCGAACGGGTCGACGCGCAGGCCCTGTTGCCGTACATCCACCAGCGCTACGACGACCCGCAGCAGATCCTCGACGGCCCGCCGGAAGGGAGCGTCTGATGGAGCTGCGCAGGGATCAGGTCGCCGTCGTCACCGGGGCGGCGAGCGGCATCGGGCTGGCGATGGTGCGCCGGTTCGCCGCCGAGGGGCTGCGGGTGGTGCTCGCCGACGTGGAGGAGGACGCGCTGGAGAAGGCCGCCGCGGACCTGCGCGCGGACGGCGCCCGGGTGCTGGCCAGGGTCGTCGACGTCAGTGAGCGCGACTCCGTCGTCGCGCTGGCGGACGCGGTGTACGACGCCTTCGGCGCGGTGCACGTCCTGTGCAACAACGCGGGCGTCGGCTCCGGCGCCGAGGGCCGCATGTGGGAGCACGACCCCAACGACTGGAAGTGGGCCTTCGCGGTCAACGTGTGGGGCGTCTTCCACGGCGTCCAGGCGTTCGTCCCCCGGATGCTGGAAAGCGGCGAGGCGGGCCACGTCGTCAACACCTCCTCCGGGGACGGCGGCATCGCACCGCTGCCCACCGCGTCCGTGTACGCCGTCACCAAGTCGGCGGTGGTGACCCTCACGGAGTCGCTGTACGCCCACCTCAGGGCGGAGCGCGCCGAAGTGGGCGCCTCGGTGCTGTTCCCCGGACCGCACATGCTGCGCACCGGACTGTGGGAGTCGCACCGCAACCGCCCCGAGCGGTACGCCAAACAGCGCCCGCGCAGGACGCCGTACCGCAGCCTCGACCAGTGGGAGGCGGCGATGAAGGAGGCGGGGCACGAGATCGAGTTCACCCCCGTCGAGGACGTCGCCGCCACCGTCGTGGACGGGATCCGGGCCGACCGCTTCTGGATGCTCCCCGCCGGCGAGCACAGCGACCGGCAGATCCGGGCGAGGTCGCAGTCGATGCTCGACCGCGCCAACCCCGCGTACCTGGAAAAGTTCATCCTCGATTAGGAGGTGGGCACCGTGAGTGCCGATCGCGACCCGTACCTGATCATCTCCTCCGACTGCCACGCCGGACTCCCCACCGAGCAGTACCGGCCCTATCTGGACAGCGCCTTCCACCGCGAGTTCGACGAGTTCCTCGGGCAGCGCGACGCCCGCCGCGAGGCGATGACCCGGCTCGGCATCCGCAACGAGGCATTCGCCGACAAGTGGTTCAAGGACAACGAGGAAGGGCTGCGCGGCGGCTGGGACACCGCGCAGCGGCTCAAGGAACTGGACGGCGACGGGGTGGCCGCCGAGGTGGTCTTCCCCGACGCGGACGCCGTCGACAGCCAGACCGCCGCGCCCTTCGGCGTCGGGCTCGGGCTCTCCGGCGACCAGGACCCGGAGCTGGGCATGGCGGGCGCGCAGGCGCACAACAGGTGGCTGGCCGAGTTCGTCGGCGAGCACCCCGAACGGCACTGCGGGGTCGCCCTGCTGCCGATCACCGGCGACGTCGACAAGGTGGTCGCGGAGGTGCACCGGGCCAGGGAGTCCGGGCTCGGCGCGCTGATGATCCCCTCGATGTGGGTGGACCGGGCGCCGTACCACGACCGCAGGTACGACCCGGTGTGGGCGGCGGCGGCCGAGACCGGGATGCCGGTGGTCACCCACTCCGGGGCCGCGCCCCGCCACGAGTACGGCGACCACCTGGGCATCTACGTCAGCGAGGTCACCTGGTGGCCGTCCCGGCCGCTGTGGTTCCTGCTCTGGTCGGGGGTCTTCGAGCGGCACCCCGGGCTCCGGTTCGGGATCGCCGAGTCGGGCTGCTGGTGGCTGCCCAACCAGCTGTGGTTCATGGACCGGCTCTACCTGGGCGCGCACGGCGGGAAGAAGCTGTCGCCGTTCGCCGAGCTGAAGCGCCCGCCGAGCGAGTACCTCGACCGCCAGGTGTTCGTCTGCGCCACCAACACCAAGCGCCGCGAACTCGCCCAGCGCTACGAGATCGGCGTCGACAACATCCTGTGGGGCAGCGACTTCCCGCACCCCGAGGGCACCTGGCCCAGGACCCGCGAGTGGCTGCGCAACACCTTCCACGACATCCCGGTGGCGGAGACCCGCCGCATGCTGGGCCTCGCGGCGGCCGACGTCTTCGGCTTCGACACCGCGAAGCTGGCCCCGCTGGCCCGCCGGATCGGCCCGACCCCCGGGGAACTGGGCCAGCCCGAGGACCAGACGGCCGTCGAGCTGAGCTGGTCCAGGTCCCGCGAAGTGGGCCGCCACTGGATCACCGAGCACGACTTCCCGCAGATCGGGGTCCTGTGATGGACCGCTACACCGTCATCTCCGCCGACTGCCACGCCGGCGCCGACCTCCTCGACTACAGGCCGTACCTGGAGAAGAAGCACCACGCCGACTTCGACGCCTGGGCGGCCACCTACGTCAACCCCTACGAGGACCTCCTCGCCGACACCGCCGACCGCAACTGGAACTCCGCCCGCCGCCTCGCCGAGCTGGAGGCCGACGGCATCGTCGCCGAGGTCGTCTTCCCCAACACCATCCCGCCCTTCTTCCCCGCCGCGGCTCTCCTGGCCCCCGCGCCCACCCGCGCCGAGTACGAACAGCGCTGGGCGGGACTGCGCGCCCACAACCGGTGGCTGGAGGACTTCTGCGCGGACGCCCCGGGCCGCCGGGCGGGCGTCGCACAGATCCTGCTGAACGACGTGGAGGAGGCGGTACGGGAGATCAGGCGCACCAAGGAGGCCGGCCTCACCGGCGGCGTCCTGCTGCCGGGCGCCCCGCCGGGCTCCGGCGTCCCCGAGCTCTACTCCGCCGTCTACGACCCGATCTGGGCGGTCTGCGAAGAACTCGACGTGCCGGTCAACCACCACGGCGGCTCCGCGTCCCCGCCGCTCGGCGACGAACCGGCGGCCCGCGCCGTGTTCATGGTGGAGACGACCTGGTTCTCCCACCGGGCGCTCTGGCACCTGATCTTCGGCGGCGCCTTCAAACGGCACCCGGGGCTGAAACTGGTCCTCACCGAGCAGGGCTCCGGCTGGATCCCCGGCATCGTCGAGATGCTGGACTACTACCACGCGCGGCTCGTCTCGGCCGCGACGAGGGCGGCCACCGCCGAGTCCAAGTTCGGGGCCGGGCTCGCCGGCTCGATGGGGGCCAGCCCCAGCGAGGTCTGGCGCGACAACTGCTTCGTCGGCGCCAGCTTCATGCGCCCGCACGAGGTGCCGCTGCGCGACCGGATCGGCCTCGACAAGATCATGTGGGGCAGCGACTACCCGCACGACGAGGGCACCGCCCCCTACTCCCGCGAGGGCCTGCGCATCGCGTACGCCGGACTGCCCCGGGAGGAGGTCGCCGCCATGGTCGGCGGCAACGCCGCCCGGGTCTACGGCTTCGACCTGGCGGCCCTGGACGCGCTCGCCGCCAAGGTCGGCCCCACCGTGGCGGAGATCGCCCGGCCGCTGGAGAAGGTGCCCGCCGACGCCACCAGCCCCGCCTTCGCCCCCGGCGGATCGGTGCGCGTCTGGTGACCCGGTGACGCGCCTTCGCACCGCCCGGCACGCACCCCGCGGTGTCGGTACCTCCCCGGCGGGCCCGCACCTGGCATCGTCCCCGGCATGACGGACGACACCAGCACGGACAGCGGCCCGGTGGAACCGCACCACGAGGACCTCGGCTCCCGCCTGAACTGGCTCAGGGCCGGGGTCCTCGGTGCGAACGACGGCATCGTCTCCACCGCGGGCCTGGTCGTCGGCGTGGCCGGCGCCACCGACTCCCGCGAGGCACTCCTGACGGCCGGACTCGCGGGACTGCTCGCCGGCTCCCTGTCGATGGCGGCGGGCGAGTACGTCTCGGTGTCGACCCAGCGCGACTCCGAGAAGGCCGCCATCGCCCTGGAGAAGCGCGAACTGCGCGAACAGCCCGAGGAGGAGCTCGACGAACTGACCCGGCTCCTGACGGACCGGGGCCTGGCCCCCGAGCTGGCCCGCGAGGCCGCCGAGCAGCTCACCGAGCGCGACGCGCTGCGCGCCCACGCGCGCGTGGAGCTGGGCATCGACCCCGACGAGCTGACCAACCCCTGGCACGCCGCCTGGGCCAGCTTCATCGCCTTCACCGTCGGCGCCCTGCTCCCGCTCCTGGCGATCGTGCTGCCCCCGCAGTCCTGGCGGCTGCCGGTCACGGTCCTCTCGGTGCTGGCCGCGCTGGCCGTCACGGGCTGGGGAAGTGCCCGCCTCGGCGCCGCCCCGGTGCGCCCCGCGGTGTGGCGCAACGTGGCGGGCGGTGCGCTCGCGATGGGTGTGACGTACCTGGCGGGCACCCTGCTGGGCGCGGTGGGGGCCTGACGGCACGCCCCGGCAGCACGGCGGTACCGGCCCGTGGCGCTGTTCGCACGGTTCCGTCCCGGCCTGGGTTCGGCCACCATGGGACGTATGCCGAACCACGCGCGAAACGAGACAACTCCCCGTCCCACTCCGCGATTCGAGGCACTGGTCGCCGAGGCGGGCCGGATAGCCGTCGGCCTCGGGCACAGTCACACCGGCGCCGAGCACCTGATGCTGGCCCTGCTGCGCGACCCCGACGCCGTACCGACGCAGGTGCTCGCCGAACTGGCCGACCCCGCCCAGGTCGACAAGCGGCTGCTCGACCTGGTCACCTCACCGACGTACCACGAGAACCGGCACACCGACCGCCCCCACCCCTGAGGCACACCGGCCCCCAGAGGACGCACACACTCCTGACGGAACTTCTTACATACTCATAGGTAACAACCTCTAGTCGGGCCCCCGTCCACGCCTCTATCGTGCGGACATGCCGAACCTGCCCGATGTCGTGCTGTGGTCGATACCCGCCTTCGTCCTGCTCACCGTGCTCGAAATCGTGAGCTACCGCCTCCACCCGGACGACGAGTCCGAGGGGTACGAGGCCAAGGACGCCGCCACCAGCATCACCATGGGGCTCGGCAGCATCGGCTTCGACTTCCTGTGGAAGATCCCGATCGTCGCGATCTACACCGCGGTGTACGAGCTGACGCCCGCCCGCATCCCGGTGCTCTGGTGGACGATCCCGCTGATGCTGCTCGCCCAGGACTTCTTCTACTACTGGTCGCACCGGGGCCACCACGTGGTGCGCATCCTGTGGGCCTGCCACGTGGTCCACCACTCCAGCCGCAAGTTCAACTTCAGCACCGCGTTGCGCCAGCCCTGGACGTCCCTCACCGTCTGGCCGTTCTACCTGCCGCTGATCGCCTGCGGCGTGCACCCGGCGGCGCTCGCGTTCTGCTCCTCGGCGAACCTGGTCTACCAGTTCTGGGTGCACACCGAGCGGGTCGGCAAGCTGCCGCGCCCCTTCGAGTACGTCCTCAACACGCCCTCCCACCACCGGGTGCACCACGCCTCGCAGGGCGGCTACCTGGACCGCAACTTCGGCGGCATCCTGATCGTCTGGGACCGGCTCTTCGGCTCCTTCGTGAGCGAGACCGAGCGCCCGGTGTACGGGCTGACCAAGAACATCGGCACCTTCAACCCGCTGCGCGTCGCCACCCACGAGTACGCCGCCATCGCCCGCGACGTACGCGCCGCCAACTCCTGGCGCGAGCGCGCGGGCCGGGTCTTCGGCGGTCCGGGCTGGCAGCCCGCGGGCACCGCCCCGGCCCCCGCGCCCGCCACCGCCCCGGCGCCCGCCGAACCGGCCGCCGCCGAACCCGTCACCGCCCCGGCCACCGCCGCCGCCTCCGCCGGCACCCCGGCCACCACCGCCCCGCAGCAGCCGGAGCCCGCCGCATGAGCACCCCCACCGGCGGCCCCGCCGACGCCGACAGCACCACGGACGACGCGGCGCACGGCACCACCGGCGGCCCCCCGGCCCCCGGGCCCGGCCGCGACCGCCTCGCCCGCGTCCTCCTCGGCGCCTTCCTGCTCGCCACCGCCGTCGACCTCGCCGGACTCCTCGCCGACGTGTGGACGGTGCACGCGGTCGCCAAACCGCTGCTGATGCCGCTGCTCGTCGGCCACGTCGCCGCCCGCGGCGCCCCCCGCCTGCTGATCGCGGCGCTCCTCTTCGGCTGGGGCGGCGACGTGGCCCTGCTCTTCGACGCGGACCCGGCCTTCATGATCGGCATGGCCTCCTTCGCCGTCGGCCACGTCTGCTACCTGCTGCTCTTCAGGGGCGCGCCGATGAACCGCCCGCTCGGCGCCCTCTACGCCCTGGCGCTCGTCACGCTGGTCGTCCTGCTGTGGCCCGGCCTCCCCGCGGAGCTGCGCATCCCGGTCGCCGGGTACAGCCTGCTGCTCACCTTCATGGCGTTCCGGGCGAGCGGCCTGGGCCGCACCCCGTTCCTCTCGGCGGCGGGCATCGGCGGAGCACTCTTCCTGCTCTCCGACACCCTGATCGCCACCGGGGTCGCCGACTGGCCGCAGCTGCCCGCCCCGGACTTCTGGGTGATGGCCACCTACGCCGCCGCCCAGCTCCTGCTCGCCCTGGGCGTGCTCGGCGCGGGCCCCGGCCCGGCCCGCGCCGCACGCCGCGCCGAGCCCGCCCCCACCGCGTACGGTGAACGGAGCACTGCCCTCTGACCAGCAAGGACGCACCACATGCGGGCCACCGTCATCCACGCCCCCGGCGACATCCGGATCGAAGAAGTACCGGACCCACGCCTCCAGCAGCCGACCGACGTGGTGGTACGGGTGCTCCGCGCCTGCATCTGCGGCAGCGACCTGTGGGCCTACCGGGGCGAGTCCGCGCGCAGGCCGGGACAGCGCATCGGGCACGAGTTCCTGGGCGTGGTCGAGGAGGCGGGCGCCGAGGTGCGGGCCTTCAAGGCCGGTGACCTGGTCGTGGCGCCCTTCGTCTGGTCGGACGGCACCTGCGACTTCTGCGCCGAGGGACTGATGACCTCCTGCCCCGAGGGCGGCTTCTGGGGCTCGGTGGGCTCCGACGGCGGCCAGGGCGAGGCGGTCCGGGTGCCCTTCGCCGACGGCACCCTCGTCAAACTGCCCGCCGACGCCGCGTCCGACGACCGGCTGCTGACCGCGCTGGTCACCCTCGCCGACGTGATGGGCACCGGCCACCACGCCGCCGTCGGCGCCGCCGTGCGCCCCGGCTCCACCGTCGCGGTGGTCGGCGACGGGGCGGTCGGCCTGTGCGGGGTGCTGGCCGCCAAGCGGCTGGGCGCCGACCGGATCGTCGCGATGGGCCGCCACCGCACCCGTACCGACCTGGCCCGCTCCTTCGGCGCCACCGACGTCGTCGCCGCCCGCGGCGAGGAGGCGGTCGACGCGGTCCGCGAGCTGACCGGCGGCCAGGGCGTGCACGCGGTGATCGAGGCCGTCGGCACCGAGCAGTCCATGCGCACCGCCGTGGCCGTCGCCCGCGACGGCGGCGCGATCGGCTACGTCGGCGTCCCGCACGGCAGCGCCACCGGACTCGACCTGGGCGTCATGTTCGGCCGCAACATCGCGCTGCGCGGGGGAGTGGCCCCGGTCCGCGCCTACCTCCCCGAACTGCTCGCCGACGTGCTCGACGGCAGCCTCGACCCGTCGCCCGTCTTCGACCTCACCGTCGGCCTCGACGAGGTGCCCGAGGGCTACCGGGCGATGGACGGCCGCAGCGCCCTGAAGGTGCTGGTCAAGCCGTAGCGGTACGCGCGAGGGGCCGGCCGGTCCCGGACCGGCCGGCCCCTCCTCGTACGTCGTGCGGTCGCCCGCGGTCCGTTACTGGCGCACGGCCCGCAGGGCGTCGATCAGACCGGCTCCGTAGAAGCCGTTGTCGTTGGTCGAGCCCTTGCAGACGGCGTCGATCTTGCCGTCCTTGTTGATGTCGTACGGGTCACCGCACGGCACGCTCTCGGCCTGCGTCGTCAGCATCCGCTCCAGCTGGCGCGGGGTGGCGTTCGGGTGCGTCGACTTCAGCAGCGCGAGGACGCCCGAGACGTGCGGGGACGCCATCGAGGTGCCGCGCTTGTAGCCGTAGCCGCCGCCCGGCAGGGTCGAGAGGATGTTGCCGTCCACGGCCGGACCGTCCGGGGCCTGGTACTTGGTCTGGTCGCCGCCCGGCGCGGTGATGTCGACGACGCCCTTGCCGTAGCTGGAGTACGACGCCTTGATGCCCTTGGCGCCGGTCGCCGAGACCGTCACCACGTCGTCCAGCTGCATCGGGATGTCGAGGCACTTCTTCGGGTCGATGGTGCGGGAGACCGGCGTGCCGTCGTTGGGGCTCGACGCGTCCACGATCTCCTTGGCGTCGAGGTCGTAGTTCGAGTTGCCCGCCGAGGCGACGCTGATGGTGCCCTTGTTGTACGCGTACCGCTGGGCCCGGTCGACGGCCTCCACCAGGGCGCCCTGGTCCGGGTCGTCCTTGCAGTTGAACATCCACGGGTCGGTGAAGTAGCTGTTGTTCGTGACGTCCGCGCCGTGCTCGGCGGCGTACACGAAGGCACAGACGACGGCCTCGGTGTAGAACTCGCCGGTGGCGTCGGCGACCTTGATGCCGGAGACCCGCACGTTCGGCGCGACACCGGTGACGCCGACGCCGTTCTTCGCGGCGGCGATGGTGCCCGCCACATGCGTGCCGTGGTCCGACTCGTCGGCCTTCGGACGCCAGACGCCCGCCGTGGTGTCCGCCTTGCCGCCGACGCAGCTCGCGGAGCCCTTGGCGTCGAAGTTCGGCGCCAGGTCCGGGTGGGTGTCGTCCACGCCGGTGTCGATGACCGTGACGTTGACCTTCTTGCTGCCCAGGGTCTTCTGGTGCGCCTTGTCCGCGCGGATCGCGGGCAGCGCCCACAGCAGCGGCTCCAGCGGGTCCTCGGCGCGGGTGGCCTTCTTCGCCGCGGCCTGCGCCTCGCTCGCCGACAGACGCTCGGTGGCGCCCTCGTCGGTGGTGCCGGCCGTCTTGATCGGCGCGGTGCGGGTGGCACCGGCCGACTCCACGCCGCGGACCGTGCGTATCTGCTTCCCGAAGTCCGGGTTCTGGGACGTGACGACAATGACGCCGATCTTGTCGTAGCTGACCACGACCGTGCCGCCGGCCCTGGCTATCGCCTTCTTCACCGACTTCGCGGTGGAGCGGCCGCCGTCGACGTTCACCACGTACGACAGTTTCGGGCCATCGGCCCGGGGCGCCGGAGCGGCTGCCGCGGCGTCCTGCGCGGGCGCCGCCGTGGCCGAGGTCATCGGCAGGAAGCCGAGCGAGGCAGTCAGTGCCAGACCGACGGGCAGCGCCAGTGCGCGCGACCGTCTGGTTCCCAGATGAGCCATGGGTTCTCCACATCATCCGTGCCGAACGTCCCACCGCACGACTGCGGTTGGACGGGTACATGACCAGCGAAACTATCCCTGATCGAACCGCCGGATCAATGAGTTCGGAAAAGAAAACGGCCGGGTTGAACCGAGTCGCGCCGCGCGCCGTGCCGTTGTCAGGGGGAGGCAGCACCATCAGCCCCTTCCCAGTGAGGTCCTCTTGCCCCACCCCACCACCACACCCGCGTCGCGAGGAGAGTCCGTGACCACCGATGCACCACCGCCCCAGGGCGGCCCGGACACCAGCCCTGCCGGGCCCACGACGGAGCAGTTCGTCGAGGTGCAGGAGAGCGCGGAATTCGGCGAACTGCGCCGTGCCCACCGCTCCTTCGCCTTCCCCCTCACCATCGCGTTCATCGCCTGGTACCTGCTGTACGTACTGATGTCGAACTACGCCGGCGGCTTCATGGGCACGAAGCTCTTCGGCAACATCAACGTCGCACTCGTCTTCGGACTCGCCCAGTTCCTGACGACCTTCCTCATCGCCTGGTTCTACTCGCGGCACGCGGCGAACAAGCTCGACCCGAAGGCCGCAGCGATCAAGTCGCGCCTGGAGGCCGGAGAATGACCCTGCAGAACCTCGGGTGGCAGCACGCCACCCCCGACAACTTCGGCTGGCAGCTCGCCGCCGGCGGCGGGGCCAGCGAGCACCGCGGCCTGATCATCACCCTCTTCGGCCTGTTCGTCGTCGCCACCCTGGTCATCACCGTCTGGGCCGGCAAGCAGACCAAGAGCGCCTCCGACTTCTACGCCGGCGGCCGTCAGTTCACCGGCTTCCAGAACGGCCTGGCGATCTCCGGCGACTACATGTCCGCCGCCTCGTTCCTGGGCATCGCCGGATCCATCGCCCTCTTCGGCTACGACGGCTTCCTGTACTCCATCGGCTTCCTGGTCGCCTGGCTGGTCGCGCTGCTCCTGGTCGCCGAACCGCTGCGCAACTCCGGCCGCTACACGATGGGCGACGTCCTCGCCTACCGCATGAAGCAGCGCCCGGTCCGCACCGCGGCCGGCACCTCCACCATCGTGGTGTCGATCTTCTACCTGCTGGCGCAGATGGCGGGCGCGGGCGTACTGGTCTCGCTGCTGCTCGGCATCACCAGCGACGGCGGCAAGGTCGCCATCGTCGCCCTGGTCGGCGTCCTGATGATCGTGTACGTCACCATCGGCGGCATGAAGGGCACCACCTGGGTGCAGATGGTCAAGGCCGTCCTGCTGATCGCGGGCACCCTGCTGATCACCTTCCTGATCCTGCTGAAGTTCAACTTCAACCTCTCCGACCTGCTGGGCGCCGCCGCCACCAACAGCGGCAAGGAGGGCTTCCTGGAACCGGGCCTGAAGTACGGCGTCAGCGCCATGTCCAAGCTGGACTTCCTCTCGCTGGGCATCGCGCTCGTGCTCGGCACCGCCGGCCTGCCGCACATCCTGATCCGCTTCTACACCGTGCCCACGGCCAAGGCCGCCCGTAAGTCCGTGAACTGGGCGATCGGCATCATCGGCGCCTTCTACCTGATGACCATCGTGCTGGGCTTCGGCGCCGCCGCCCTGCTCAAGCCGGGCGACATCACCGCCTCCAACAAGGCGGGCAACACCGCGGCCCCGCTCGCCGCCCTCGAAATCGGCGGCGGCGCGGGCTCCACCGGCGGCGCGATCCTGCTCGCCGTGATCTCGGCGGTCGCCTTCGCGACCATCCTCGCGGTGGTCGCCGGGCTCACCCTCGCCTCGTCGTCCTCGTTCGCCCACGACATCTACGCGAACGTCATCAAGCGCGGCAAGGCCACCGAGAAGGAGGAGATGAAGGCAGCCCGCTGGGCCACCGTCCTCATCGGCATCGTCTCCATCGCGCTCGGCGCGCTCGCCCGCGACCTCAACGTGGCCGGTCTGGTCGCGCTCGCCTTCGCGGTCGCCGCGTCCGCCAACCTGCCGACGATCCTCTACAGCCTCTTCTGGAAGAAGTTCACCACCCAGGGAGCGCTCTGGTCGATCTACGGCGGTCTCTTCGCCGCGGTCTTCCTGGTGCTGTTCTCGCCGGTCGTCTCCGGCAAGCCCACCTCGATGTTCAAGGGCGTCGACTTTGCCTGGTTCCCGCTGGAGAACCCCGGCCTGATCTCGATCCCGCTGGGCTTCCTGCTCGGCTGGCTCGGCTCGGTCCTCTCCAAGGAGGCCCCCGACAAGGGCAAGTACGCCGAGCTGGAGGTCAAGTCCCTCACCGGCACCGGGGCGCACTGACCGCGTCCCTCGTACATCTCACCAGGGCCGCGTCGTAGAGTCCTACGACGCGGCCCTGCCGTGCCTCGTGGCAATCGGCCCACGGGGGTTGTCAGTGCCGTCGCGTAGTGTCGAAAGCAACAGACACCCAATCGGGGAGGGGGCCCACAGTGCTCATCGACACCTACGGTCGGGTCGCCACCGACCTGCGCGTCTCACTCACGGACAAGTGCAACCTGCGCTGTACGTACTGCATGCCCGAAGAGGGCCTCCAGTGGCTCGGCAAGCAGGAACTGCTCTCCGACGACGAGATCGTCCGGCTCATCCGCATCGCCGTCACCGACCTGGGCATCACCGAGGTCCGCTTCACCGGCGGCGAGCCGCTGCTGCGGCCCGGACTCGTCGGGATCATCGAGCGCTGCGCCGCCCTGGAGCCCCGCCCCCGGATGTCCCTGACCACCAACGGCATCGGCCTCAAGCGCACCGCCGCCGCCCTCAAGGCGGCCGGCCTGGACCGGGTGAACGTCTCCCTGGACACCCTGCGCCCCGACGTCTTCAAGACCCTCACCCGCCGCGACCGCCACCAGGACGTCCTGGACGGCATGGCCGCCGCCCGCGCCGCCGGCCTCACCCCGGTCAAGGTCAACGCCGTACTGATGCCCGGCCTCAACGACGACGAGGCCCCCGACCTGCTGGCCTGGGCCGTCGACCACGGCTACGAGCTGCGCTTCATCGAGCAGATGCCGCTCGACGCCCAGCACGGCTGGAAGCGCGACGGCATGATCACCGCCGGTGACATCCTGACCTCCCTGCGCACTCGCTTCACCCTCACCGAGGAGGGCGAGCGCGAGCGCGGATCGGCGCCCGCCGAGCGCTGGGTGGTGGACGGCGGACCGCACCGGGTCGGCGTGATCGCCTCGGTCACCCGCCCCTTCTGCGGCGCCTGCGACCGCACCCGGCTCACCGCAGACGGCCAGGTCCGCACCTGCCTGTTCGCCCGCGAGGAGTCCGACCTGCGGTCCGCCCTGCGCTCGGACGCCACCGACGCGGAGATCGCGGAGCGCTGGAAGGTCGCCATGTGGGGCAAGAAGGCGGGCTCTGGCCTCGACGACCCGACGTTCCTCCAGCCGGACCGGCCGATGTCCGCGATCGGCGGCTGACACCCGCGAGCGGGTCAGCGCCCTTCTTCGGCAGGGTGCTCCCGCCGCACCCACTCGGCGAACGGCACGACGTCCTTCAGGAAACCGCGCAGATCCAGGAAGTGCGACAGGTGCTCGCGGTGCTCCTCGCACGCCAGCCACGTCTTGCGGCGCTCCGGGGTGTGCAGCTTCGGGTTGTTCCAGGCCAGCACCCACACGGCGGGCGCACGGCAGCCCTTGCCGGAACAGATGGGGGTTTCGTCACTCACAGCAGATTTCCCAACAGGGGCCACCGGAAAAGGGCCCTCACAAAGGCGACGCCGAGCAGCCACGGGGGGAGCTGCCCGGCGTCGGTCCGTCGCTCCGACGGGGGATGCGGAGCGCCTACGAAGTATGTCATGGGGTACGGGGTGCGGTGCACCGGAACTTCATGATTGATCTGAGCTTTTCTTGAGCTTGGGCGGAGCTAAGTAGTCCGCCCCTGTGGGTCGTTGACCGTTTCGGCGGGCTCCGGGTCCATGATCCGGCCCTCCAGCGGCGGCCCCAGAGCGGGCCGCACGGGAGGCGCCACGAAGGTCGTCGGGAGCGCTTTCACAGTCTCCCGTCCCGCGTTCGCGATCACCACCGCGACGTACGGCAGCAGCACGCCCAGGGCGAGCGCCACGATCGCCACATGGCGCTCCACGTTCCACAGCACCGCCGCGGCGATGACCGCGACCGTCCTGATCCCCATCGAGATGACGTAACGGCGCTGCCTGCCCCGCACGTCCTCGGCGAGTCCCTGCCGTGCCCCGGTGATCCGGACGACCTCGGCTCCGCGCAGCTTCCGCATACGTTCCACCACCCGATTTCCGCACCGGGCGCTCCCCGGCCCGGACCCTGTCCACGGTACGCCCGTGCTGCGACGCGCGGCAGACCGGGGGCGGCCCGGCCCGACCGGGACCGTTCCGGCGTACCGCGTATGGCGGTGTCCGACATGCGCCGTACGGGGGACAGCCCCAGACTTGATCGCAGCGCACATCCGCGCCGGTACGAGGAGGCGACATGAGTTGGTTGTGGGCAATCATCGTCGGGCTGGTGCTCGGCCTGATCGCCAAGGCGATCATCCCGGGCAAACAGCAGATCCCGCTCTGGCTGACGACCGTCTTCGGCATCGTCGGAAGCGTGCTCGGCAACTGGCTGGCGACCAAGTTCGGCATCAACGACACCAAGGGCATCGACTGGGGCCGGCACCTGCTCCAGCTGATCGGAGCCGTGGTCGTGGTCGGTGTGGGCGACGCCATCTACGCGTCGCTGCGCGGCAACAGACGCACCACCTAGAACCCGCCGCGTACCGGGAGCGGATCAGACGCCGGTGACCTCGACCGCCGCCAGGTTCTTCTTGCCCCGGCGCAGCACCAGCCAGCGGCCGTGCAGCAGCTGGTCGGCGGTGATCTCCGCGTCCTCGGCGGTCACCTTGACGTTGTTCACGTAGGCGCCGCCCTCCTTGATGGTGCGCCGGGCGCCGCCCTTGCTGGGCGCGAGACCGGCCGCGATCAGCAGGTCCACCACCTGGCCCAGACCCTCCGCACTCGCGTGCGGCAGCTCGGACAGCGCGGCCCGCAGGGTGGGCTCGTCGAGCTCGGTCAGCTCGCCCTGCCCGAAGAGCGCCTTCGACGCGGCGATGACGGCCGCGCACTGGTCCGCCCCGTGCACCAGCGTCGTCAGCTCCTCCGCCAGCGCACGCTGCGCGGCACGGGCCTGCGGACGCTCCTCGGTCTGCGCCTCCAGCTCCTCCAGCTCCGCCTGGGTGCGGAAGCTGAGGATGCGCAGGTACTTCGAGACGTCCCGGTCGTCCACGTTCAGCCAGAACTGGTAGAACGCGTACGGCGTGGTCATCTCCGGGTCCAGCCAGACGGCCCCGCCCTCGGTCTTGCCGAACTTGGTGCCGTCCGCCTTCGTCATCAGCGGCGTCGCCAGCGCGTGCACCTCGGCCTCCGGCTCGACCCGGTGGATCAGGTCGAGACCGGCGGTCAGGTTGCCCCACTGGTCGCTGCCGCCCTGCTGGAGGGTGCAGCCGTAGCGGCGGTACAGCTCCAGGAAGTCCATGCCCTGGAGCAGCTGGTAGCTGAACTCGGTGTAGCTGATGCCCTGCTCGGACTCCAGCCGGCGGGCCACCGAGTCCTTGGTGAGCATCTTGTTGACCCGGAAGTGCTTGCCGATGTCCCGCAGGAACTCGATCGCCGACAGGCCGGCGGTCCAGTCCAGGTTGTTCACCAGGGTCGCCGGGTTGTCGCCCTCGAAGTCGAGGAACGGCTCGATCTGCGACCGCAGCCGGTCCACCCACTCCTTGATGGTCTCCGGGTCGTTCAGCGTGCGCTCCGCGGTCGGCCGCGGGTCGCCGATCTGGCCCGTCGCCCCGCCCACCAGCGCCAGCGGACGCAGGCCCGCCCGCTGGAGCCGGCGCATGGTGAGCACCTGCACGAGGTGTCCGACGTGCAGGCTCGCCGCCGTGGGGTCGAAGCCGCAATAGAACGTGACGGGGCCGTCCGCGAGCGCCTTGCGCAAGGCGTCCTCGTCGGTGGACTGGGCGAAGAGGCCGCGCCACTTCAGCTCGTCGACGATGTCCGTCACGATTCTCGTATCTCCTCGGATGTACGTAAAACTTTCCTGTTCGAGGTTATACGCCCCGGCTCACGGAACTCATATTGAAGTCCGGCACCCGCAGTGCGGGCATCGCCGCCCTGGTGAAGTAGTCCGCCCACTCGCGCGGCAGCGTCTTCTCCGTGCGCCCCGCCTCCGAGGCGCGCGACAGCAGGTCCACCGGCGACTCGTTGAACCGGAAGTTGTTCACCTCGCCGACCACCTCGCCGTTCTCCACGAGATAGACGCCGTCCCTGGTCAGACCGGTCAGCAGCAGGGTCGCCGGGTCCACCTCGCGGATGTACCACAGGCACGTCAGCAGCAGCCCCCGGCCGGTCGCCGCCACCATCTCCTCCAGCGACTTCGTGCCGCCCGCGTCCAGCACCAGGTTGCCGACGTCCGGCGCGACGGGCAGCCCGGTCAGGGCGGCGGAGTGCCGGGTGGTGATCAGCCGCTCCAGCTTCCCGTCCCTGACCCAGTCGGTCGCGGCCAGCGGCAGCCCGTTGTCGAAGACCGAGGAGTCGCCGCCCGACGAGTGCGCCAGCACGAACGGCGCGGACTCCAGCCCCGGCTCGGCCGGGTCGCTGCGCAGCGTCAGCGGCAGCCGGGACAGGGTGTCGCCGATCCGGGTCGCACCGCCGGGCCGGGAGAACACCGTCCGCCCCTCCACCGCGTCCCGTGCCCCCGACGACCACATCTGGTAGACCAGCAGGTCGGCCACCGCGGTCGGCGGCAGCAGCGTCTCGTAGCGCCCGGCGGGCAGCTCGACGCGGCGCTCGGCCCACCGCAGCCGCTGCGCCAGCTCCTCGTCCAGGGCCGCCGGGTCGACGTCCTTGAAGTCCCGGGTGGAGCGGCCCGCCCACGCCGACCGGGCGCGGTCGGGGGACTTGGCGTTCAGCTCCAGGGTGCCGTTGGGCTGGTCGTGGCGGAGCCTGAGCCCCGTCGACGTACCCAGGTAGCTGGAGGTCGTCTCGTGGTTCGCGAAGCCGTACAGCTCCCGGCCGCCGGCCCTGGCACGGGCGAAGGCCTCGCCGAGGGCGGGCGCGAACGCGTCGAAGACGGCCGACGACGTCTCGGCCGGCGCGTCCCGGAAGTCCGGCGACACCGGCACCCCCTCGACCAGCGGCTGCGCGTCCTCCGCGGGCCCGGCCGCGCGCGCCGCAGCCTCCGCGGCCCGCACCAGCGGCTCCAGCTCGTCCGTGGTCACCGCCGACCGCGAGACCACCCCGGACGCGGTGCCCCGCCCACCGTCCACGGTCGCGATCACCGTGAGGGACCGGCCGCGGGTCACCCCGTTCGTGGTGAGCGCGTTGCCCGCCCAGCGCAGATTGGCCGACGACTCCTCGTCGGCGATGACCACGCACCCGTCGGTGGTGGACAGCTCCAGCGCCCGCTCGACGATCTCGTACGGCTTGCTGCTCGCGCGGCTCATCGACCGGCCTCCTGCGTGGTGTTCAAGATGTTGACGCCCCTGAAGAGGGCGGACGGGCAGCCGTGCGACACCGCCGCGACCTGGCCGGGCTGGGCCTTGCCGCAGTTGAAGGCACCGCCCAGGACGTAGGTCTGCGGGCCGCCGACCTTCTCCATCGAGCCCCAGAAGTCGGTGGTCGTGGCCTGGTAGGCGACATCGCGCAGCTGGCCCGCCAGTTTCCCGTTCTCGATGCGGAAGAAACGCTGACCGGTGAACTGGAAGTTGAAGCGCTGCATGTCGATCGACCACGAGCGGTCGCCGACCACGTAGATCCCGCGCTCCACCCCGCCGATCAGGTCCTCCGTCGACAGCCCGCCGGGATCCGGCCGCAGCGAGACGTTCGCCATCCGCTGCACCGGGACGTGGCCGGGGGAGTCGGCGTACGCGCACCCGTTGGAGCGCCCGAGCCCGGTCAGCTTCGCGATCCTGCGGTCGGTCTGGTAGCCGACCAGCGTCCCGTCCTTCACCAGGTCCCAGGACTGCGCGGCCACCCCCTCGTCGTCGTAGCCGACCGTCGCGAGCCCGTGCTCGACGGTCCGGTCACCGGTGACGTTCATGATGTTCGAGCCGTACGCCAGCTTGCCCAGCTGGTCGAAGGTGGCGAAGGACGTCCCGGCGTACGCCGCCTCGTAGCCCAGCGCCCGGTCCAGCTCGGTGGCGTGCCCGATCGACTCGTGGATGGTCAGCCACAGGTTGGAGGGGTCCACCACCAGGTCGTAGGAACCCGCTTCGACGCTCGGCGCCCGCATCTTCTCGGCGAGCAGCGAGGGGATCTGAGCCAGCTCGCCCTCCCAGTCCCAGCCGGTGCCCGTCAGGTACTCCCAGCCGCGCCCCACCGGCGGTGCGATCGTCCGCATCGAGTCGAACTCGCCGGACGTCCCGTCCACGGCGACCGCGGTCAGCTGCGGGTGCAGCCGCACCCGCTGCTGCGTGGTGACGGTGCCTGCCGTGTCGGCGTAGAACTTGTTCTCCTGCACGGTCAGCAGCGAGGCGTCGACGTGCGCCACCCCGTCCGCCCGCAGCAGCCGCGCGCTCCAGTCGGCGAGCAGCGCCGACTTCTCCTCGCCCGGCACGTCGAACGGATTGATCTCGTACGAGGAGATCCAGGTGCGGTCCTCGTGCACCGGCTCGTCCGCGAGCTCCACCCGCTCGTCGGACCCGGACGCCCCGATCACCTTCGCCGACAGCTTCGCCATCGCCACGGCCTGCCCGGCGACCCGCGCCGCGGCGTCCATGCTCAGGTCCACGCCCGAGGCGAACCCCCAGGCCCCGCCGTGCACCACCCGCACCGCGTAGCCCAGGTCGGTGGAGTCCGAGGACCCGGAGGGTTTGGCGTCCCGCAGCCGCCAGGAGGCGCTGCGCACCCGCTCGAACCGGAAGTCCGCGTGGTCGGCGCCCAGCGCACGGGCCCGCGCGAGGGCGGCGTCGGCCAGGGCGCGCAGCGGGAGCGCCAGGAAGGAGGCGTCGATCTCGTGCGGCGATGGGGAGGACGAGGGAGGCCGGGGGGATTGCAGGGGCACGAATGTCTCCTGTCGTCGGGACGGGTCGGCACGATCATGTCGTGCCAGGGGCCGGTATGCCCAGTGCCTTTCTGTAGAGACCCGACAGTGGTCGGATGACGTCGCTGTCAGGGCCCGATTCTCCGTACGAGGCCGGGTACCGATAGTTTCGGTCGGTACCAGACCGCTATCGAAAGGGTGATCCGTTGAGCCGCTCGGTTCTCGTCACCGGAGGAAACCGGGGCATCGGCCTCGCCATCGCCCGCGCTTTCGCCGACAACGGCGACAAGGTCGCGATCACGTACCGCTCGGGCGACACCGCGGAGCTCGAAAAGGCGGGCCTGCTGCCCGTCAAGTGCGACATCACCGACACCGAGCAGGTGGAGCAGGCCTACAAGGAGATCGAGGAGAAGCACGGTCCCGTGGAGGTGCTGGTGGCCAACGCCGGCGTCACCAAGGACCAGCTCCTGATGCGCATGTCCGAGGAGGACTTCACGTCCGTACTCGACACCAACCTCACCGGCACCTTCCGCGTCGTGAAGCGGGCCAACCGCGGCATGCTGCGCGCCAAGAAGGGCCGCGTCGTGCTGATCTCCTCGGTGGTGGGCCTCCTCGGCTCCGCCGGGCAGGCGAACTACGCCGCCTCCAAGGCCGGTCTGGTCGGCTTCGCGCGCTCGCTCGCCCGCGAGCTGGGTTCGCGCAACATCACCTTCAACGTCGTGGCGCCCGGGTTCGTCGACACCGACATGACCCAGGTGCTCACGGAGGAGCAGCGCAAGGGCATCGTCGCCCAGGTGCCGCTCGGCCGCTACGCGCAGTCCGAGGAGATCGCCGCGGCGGTCAGGTTCCTCGCGTCCGACGACGCGTCGTACATCACTGGAGCCGTCATCCCGGTTGACGGCGGATTGGGCATGGGTCACTGATCGCCATGAGTGGAATCCTCGAAGGCAAGAACATCCTCATCACGGGTGTCCTGATGGAGTCCTCCATCGCCTTTCACGCGGCCAAGGTGGCCCAGGAGCAGGGTGCCAACGTCATCCTGACCGCCTGGCCCCGCCCGACGCTGACCGAGCGCATCGCCAAGAAGCTCCCGAAGCCGGCGAAGGTCATCGAGCTGGACGTCACCAACCAGGAGCACCTGGACCGCCTGGAGGGCCTGGTCCGCGACGAGCTGGGCTCGCTCGACGGCGTCGTGCACTCCATCGGCTTCGCGCCGCAGGACGCGCTCGGCGGCAACTTCCTCAACACCCCCTTCGAGTCGGTCGCCACGGCCATGCACGTCTCGGCCTTCTCGCTGAAGTCCCTGACGATGGCCTGCCGCCCGCTGATGAGCGAGGGCGGCTCGATCGTCGGCCTGACCTTCGACGCGCAGTTCGCGTGGCCGCAGTACGACTGGATGGGCCCGGCCAAGGCGGCGCTGGAGGCCACCTCCCGCTACCTCGCCCGCGACCTGGGCGCCGAGGGCCTGCGCTGCAACCTGATCTCGGCGGGCCCGCTCGGCTCGATGGCCGCGAAGTCCATCCCGGGCTTCTCGGAGCTGGCCGCGGTCTGGGACACCCGCTCCCCGATGAAGTGGGACATGGGCGACCCGGAGCCGGCCGGCCGGGGCATCGTGGCCCTGCTGTCGGACTTCTTCCCGAAGACGACGGGCGAGATCATCCACGTCGACGGCGGCGTCCACATGATCGGCGCCTGACCCCACCCTTCACGGCCCCGCCACCCTTCTGGGCGGCGGGGCCGCACCTTTCCCCCCGCCCCCTTGGGCGGCGGGGCCGCCCCCGGGGGCGGAACGGGCGGGCAAGGGGGCGGCCCCCGGCGGAGCCGCACATTCGCCCCCGCCCACCCCGGTGGAGCCGAACCCCCACCCCGGACGCCCCGGCGGAGCCACCCCCCCCGGACCCCCCGCCTCACACGCCCCGCCCCGCCAACCGCCAAAGCCGCAACGCCACCTGCAGCTCCAGCGCCCGCGCCGGCGAGTTCCAGTCCGGCCCCAGCAGCCTCCTCACCCGCTCCAGCCGCTGCGTGACCGTGTTCACGTGCACATGCAGCTCGTCCTTGGCGCGGGACAGCGACGCCCCGTGCGCGTAGTACGCCTCCAGCGTGCGGACCAGCTCGGTGCCCTGCTTCGCGTCGTACTCCAGTACCGGCCCCAGCACGTGCCCGGTGTACGCCCCCACGTCCGCCCGGTCGCCCAGCAGCACCCCCAGGAAGCCCAGCTCCGTCACGTCCGCCCCCTCGCCGGCCCGGCCCAGCGCGTGCAGCGCGTTCAGGCAGCGCACCGCCTCGGCGTGGGTACGGGGCAGATCCTCCGTTCCGTCGGCCGGACCGGCCGCGCCCACCGTGACCGGGGAGTTCAGCACCCTGCCCAGCTCCTGGGCCAGTTCGCGGGCGAGCCCCGCCACTCCGCCGCGCCGCGCCGGGGCGACCAGCACCACCTGCCCGTCCCGCAGCCCGGCCAGCGCCCCCGTCGACCTCGCCCGCCGGGTCGCCTCGGCGGACAGCCGGGCCCTGACCCGCGGCGCACAGTCCAGTACGGCCACGGCGTGCGGTCCGGCGAGGTCCACACCGAGCCGCCGGGCCCGCAGCAGCACCGGGCTCCCGCCGCCCACGCGCCCCGCCGGGGCGGCGGTGAGCAGGTCGTCCAGGAGTTCGCCGCGCACCCGGTCCTCGGCCTCGGCCACCGACCGGCGCAGCAGCAGCACCAGGGCGGTGACCAGCGCGGCCCGCTCGAAGAGCCGCAGGTCCGCGTCGGCCAGCAGGGCCCCGTACGCGATACCGCCGCGCACCCCGTCCCCGTCACCCGGCCCACTGCGCCCCGTCAGCACCAGGCACCCCAGCAGTTCCGTGCCCGCGACCACCGCGCAGGTCCAGCGGCCGTCCGCGTACACCGCCCGCCCACTGGTGCGGGACTCGGCCAGGCCGCGGGCCGGCGGCGCGGGTTCGCCCCCGCCCACCCGGGCCAGCTCCGTACCGTCCGCGTCGTGCACCGCGAGCCCGCCGCCGAGCAGGGCGGCGATCTCCGCGGCCACGTCCGCCACCCCGCCGCCGCGCAGCACCAGCTCGGTGAGCCGGTCGTGCGCGTCCGAGGCGCGGCGCAGGGCCTCGCTGTGCGCGCGGGCGGTGGCGTTGGCGGCCTCCAGCCCGGTCAGTGCCGCCCGGGTCTCCTCCATCAGCCGGGCCCCGTCGATGGCGACCGCGGCGTGGTCGGCGAGCGAGCCGAGCAGCGCGATGGCGTCGGGCGTGAACTCGCGCGGCGCCCGGTCGGCCGCGAACAGCACCCCGATGACCCGGTCGCCGAGCCGCAGCGGCACCCCGAGGATGCCGCGCAGCCCCTCCTCGCCCACCCCGACGTCGATGGTCCCGGTGTGCCGGAAGCGGTGGTCGGTGCGGTAGTCGCGGCTGGCGTACGGCCGCGCGGTCTGCGCCACCAGCCCGCCGAGCCCGTCCCCCATGCCCAGCCGCAACTGCTGGAAGGCCGCCGACACCGAACCGTCGGTGACCCGCATGTAGGTGTCGCCGGCCGTCGGATCGTTGAGGGTCAGGTACGCCACGTCCGCCGCCAGCAGCGTCCTGGCCCGCCGGACGATGGCCCGCAGCACCGCGTCCAGCCCGCGCAGTGCCGCCAGGTCGCCCGCGGTGTCGAACAGCGCGGCCAGTTCCGCCTCCCGCCGCCGGTGCTGGTCCAGGGTGCGGCGTACCGCGAGCGCGGCGTCGGTGGCCTCGGCCAGCCAGGCGGACCCCGACGCGTCGGCGGCCCGCGCCCGTGCGGCGGGACCGGCCAGCTGCTCGGCGGGCGCCCCGGCGGCCAGCAGGTCGAGCAGCTCGCGCAGCGCGGCGGCGGGCCCGGAGGGGCCGGTGGCCCCGGGCGGGGGGAAGTCGGTCATGGCGGCGGGCGGTCCCTTCGCACGGGAGGGGGAAACGGCAGGCACCCCAGCCTCCCGCGCCCGGGGCGGACGCGGGGGACCAGGGTGCCGGTGGAGCCGACGCTGCCGAAGGGCCGACCCTTCAGCCGCGCCCGGCCTTCTCAGCCGCGCCCCGCCGCCGTGCCCGCCCGTGCGGCCGGGGCCGCCGGGGTCCGCTCCGGTGCCGTTTGCGACAGGTCCCGGCCCCTGGTCTCCCTGGCGAAGAACACCGTCACCGAGGTGACCAGCGCTGCCCCGCCCAGGTACAGGCTCAGCGGCAGCGTCGTGTCGAAGTCCTTCAGCAGCTCGACCGCGACGATCGGCGCCAGCGCACCCGCCACGATCGACGCGAGCTGGGAGCCCATCGACGCCCCGGAGTAGCGCACCTTGGTGTCGAACATCTCGGAGATGAACGCCGCCTGCGGCCCGTACATCGCCCCGTGCAGCAGCAGCCCCGCCGTCACCGCCAGCGTGATCACCGTGAACGACTTCCCGTCCAGAGCCGCGAAGAACACGAACGCCCACACCGCCATCCCCACCGAGCCGATCAGCGTCACCGGCCGCCGGCCGATCCGGTCCGACAGCGCACCCCACAGCGGGATCGTCACGAAGTGCACGGCGGAACCGATCAGCACCGCGTTGAGGGCGGTGGACTTGGGGAGACCGAGGTGGGTGGTGACGTACACGAGGAGGAAGGAGGTGAGCAGGTAGTACGAGATGTTCTCGCCGAAGCGGGTGCCGATGGCGGTGAGGACCTCGCGCCAGTTGCGGCGGAACACCTCGACCACCGGGGGCTGTTCCTTCAGGCCGCGCGCCGCCTCGGCCTGTGCCTTGGCCTGCGCGGCCAGGAAGACCGGGGACTCCGACACCGAGACGCGGATCCACAGGCCGATCACCACCAGCACGCCCGACAGCAGGAACGGTATCCGCCAGCCCCAGGACAGGAACGCCTCCTCCGTCTGCACGGCAGCCAGCAGGGCGAGTACGCCGGTGGCCAGGAGGTTGCCGCCCGGCGCGCCCGCCTGCGGCCAACTCGCCCAGAATCCGCGGTGCTTGTCGCCGCCGTGCTCGGAGACGATCAGTACGGCGCCGCCCCACTCGCCGCCCAGCGCGAAGCCCTGGACCAGCCGCAGCACCGTCAGCAGGATCGGCGCGCCGACGCCGATCGTCCCGTACGTGGGCAGCAGACCCATCGCGAAGGTCGCGCCGCCCATCATCAGCAGGCTGAGCACCAGCAGCTTCTTACGGCCGATCCGGTCGCCGAAGTGCCCGAAGACCACCCCGCCGAGCGGCCGGGCGACGAAGCCGATCGCGTACGTCACGAAGGCGATCAGCGTGCCCACCAGGGGGTCGCTCGTGGGGAAGAAGAGCGTGTTGAAGACGAGGGCGGCGGCCGATCCGTAGAGGAAGAAGTCGTACCACTCGACGGTCGTGCCGATCAGGCTCGCGCCGACGATACGGGCGATGCCGGTGCGCGGCGCGGCGGCCGGGTCTTCGGCCGCGGGGCCCCGGGCGGAGGTGTCGGTCATGGCGGGTCACCGTTTCGGGAGAGGTGGGGGACGGGCGTGCGGAGACGGGGCGGGGCGGGTGCGGAGCAAGAAGGAGAAGGGAGGAGCCGGGACGAGAAGGACCGAGAAAGGACGAGCAGGGGCGAGCGGTAGGAGCCGGGAAGAGCGGGAATCGCTTGTGGTGGGCCGTTTCAGCCCGCGGTCCAGCCGCCGTCCAGCGGCAGCGAGACACCGGTGACCGACGCGGCGTGCGGGGCGCACAGCCACAGCACGGCCGCCGCCACCTCGTCGGCCTCCAGCAGCCGTTTGACGGGCGAGCGGGCCAGCAGTACGTCCGCCAGCACCTGGTCGGGCGCGATGCCGTGGGCGGCGGCTTGGTCGCGGATCTGCCCCTCCACCAGGGGCGTGCGCACATAGCCGGGGTTGACGCAGTTGCTGGTCACGCCGTACGGGGCGCCCTCCAGCGCCGCCACCTTGCTCAGCCCCTCCAGCGCGTGCTTCGCCGCGACGTAGGCGCTCTTGTACGGGCTGGCGCGCAGGCCGTGGACGCTGGAGACGTTGACCACCCGCCCCCACCGCCCCGCGTACATGTGGGGGAGTGTGCGGCGCAGCAGCAGGAACGGTGCGGTGACCATCACCCGTTGGATCAGCTCGAAGCGCTCCGGCGGGAACTCGGTGAGCGGGGCGACGTGCTGGAGTCCCGCGTTGTTGATCAGGATGTCGACCGCCGTGGGGAGGGTGTCGACGGCGGCGGGGTCGGCCAGGTCGACCACGTGGGGCTGTCCGCCGGTCTCCCCGGCCACCGCCTTGGCGGTCTCGCCGTCGCGGTCCACCACGTGCACGGTGGCCCCTGCCCCGGCGAGGGCCAGCGCGCAGGCCCGGCCGATGCCGCTGCCGCCGCCGGTCACCAGGGCGGTGCGGCCGGGCAGGGAGACGGCCGGGAGAGGGGCCGGGGCAAAGGAGTCGCTCGTCATGGCGGGAACAGTAGGGAGGCGCCCGCCCGCCTCCCATGTGGCGGACCACCACAATCGGCGCCGCATCCCTGGTGGTTGCTCCCATGTGCCGCGGGCACGGCTCGCGCTGCGCGAGCCGTGCCCTGTCCGGCGGGTCCGGCGACGGCTCCGCTCGCGGGCGGTCAGCCGTCCAGCAGTCTTCGGGCCGTGGCCAGCCGGTCCTGCGACATGCGGATGCGCACGCCGTGGAAGTCCGGGCCGCGGGTGGCGTCCAGGGCCATCCGGGACGTGGTGCCGTCGGCCGTCGACGACGGGTCGAGCGGGCTGCCGGGGAGGCCGTCCACCACGAAGACGTCCCGGTGCGGCTGCAGGTGCGTGGCCATCGCCCACAGCACCTGCGAGTCCTGCGTGACGTCCACGTCCGCGTCGACCGCCACGACCGTCTTCAGGTACGGGTCCCAGCCCAGCAGCCCCAGCATGATCTGCCGCGCCTGCCCGGGGCGGGACGCCCGCATCGCCACGTACGCGTGGAAGTGCGTCCCGGACGTCGGGTAGTACAGGGCCGTGACCTCGGGGAACCGCTCCCGCAGCTTCTGCGCCATCTCCGACTCGCGCGGAATCCGGGCCAGGTTCAGATGCTCGTCGGTGTTCCCGCCGACCACGTCCAGCAGCAGCGCGTCGGAGCGCCGCAGCACCGTCTCCACGGTCAGCACGTCGTTCGTCGACCGGTCGGAGGAGTACCCGGAGAACTCCCCGAACGGGCCCTCCTCCGCGTGCCGGGCCGGATCGAGGTACCCCTCCAGCACGATCTCCGCGCCGGCCGGCACCCGGATCCCGTACTTCGGTGTCCGTACCACCTCCAGCGGTGCGCCGAACAGCCCGCCCGCCACGTCCCGTTCGTCCCGGTCCGCGCCCAGCCTCGCCGAGGCGGCCAGCATGAACAGCGGATGCCCGCCGATCACCATCGCCACCGGCAGCCGCTCCCCGCGCTCCTCCGCCATCCGCAGCAGCTGCCACAGGTGGCCGCGCGAGTGCAGGCTCGTCGCCAGTTCGTTTCGGCCGTGCACCATCGAGCGGTGGTAGCTCAGATTGCCGGCCCGGCCGGGCGGCGCGTACGACGGCGCCTCCACCGCGATGATGCCGCTGGTGATGTACGGGCCCCGGTCGGAGGCGAAGTGCCGGATCAGCGGCAGTGCGCTCAGGTCCACGTCCGTCCCGGACTCGACCACTTCCAGCACGGGCCCTGCGGCCACCACCCGCGGCGCGCACGCACGGGCCGAGGCCGCCTGGTACGCGGCGTGCAGCCCCGCGGCGTCGGTGCCCAGCAGCCGGGCCACCCGCCGCCGGGAGGCGAAGACGTTGGTGACGACCGGGGTGCCCAGCCCGGCCACGTTCCGGCAGACCATCAGCTCCTGCCGGCCGCGCAGCGCCAGCTCCGCCACCAGCGCCGCCACGTCCTCGCCCTCGATCTTCTCCTCGACGGTGAGGACGTCCCCGGGGTGCTCCGCCGCGTACGCGCGCAGGAACTCCCGCAGGTCCTGCGACGGTTGCGCCGCGGCGGACTCAGTGCGCGTCACAGCACACCCCGGCCGGCTTCTCCGCGCCGAACATCTCGCCCCACTCCGGCGCCGTGACCGACAGCCCCAGCAGGTCGAGTCCGGTACGGATCGCCACCCGCGCCCCGTCGTACACCGGCTTGCCCAGCTCCCGCTCCATCAGCGCCGCCACCGGTGCCACCGGCAGCTCCGTCCCCGCGACCACGATGCACTGCGCGTCCAGCGAGTCCGCCGCCTTCAGCACCCGGCGCACCCGGGAGACCGGCAGCTCCGCCGCCTCCCGCGCGTTCGCCAGACCCAGCGCGGTCACCGAGGCGATCTTGAAGCCGGCCGCGAGATAGGTGTCCGCGAGGCGCCCTGCCGTCTGCTCGTTGCCCGCCGACACCAGCGCCAGCGACACGATGTCCCGGCGCGAGAGCAGGTCGATCTGGCCGAGGGTGACCGTCGAGGCCCGTACCCCCGTGACCTCCTCCACCCAGCGCGCCATCGCCCGCCCGTGCGCCGCGCCGTGCAGATCGGCGGAGCTGCCGCTCCACACCACCGCGCTCACCCCGGCGTCCGCCAACTGGGAGGCGGCCCGGGTGAGTTCACCGGACTGCGAGGGAGCGATCGCCGGGCCGCTCATCACCTCGGGCAGCGAGGCACGGGCGATCGGATGGGCCACCTCGACGGAGACCGGCTTGCAGATCTGGGCCACCCAGCGCTCGACGCCGACGCTGGTGGAGGGAACGAGATGACCGATGCGCTGCTGCATGGCGACACCACTTTTCTCAGACGGAACTTTTCTCAAACGGAGAGTTGTACGAAGAAGGGGGTGGCCCCGAGCCTCCCGAGCTTCGGAGCCACCCCCGGCCCGGGGAGCTACGCGCGCATCTCCGCCGCCGACTTCGCCGACGGGTTCTCCAGCGTCGCGTACGAGCTCTTCAGCCGCAGCTGCGCCTCCTCCTGGTCCCGCGGCGGCGGCGTCGGGTCGATGCCCAGCAGCTTCGCCACGTTGTTGCCGAGGTACCCCTCCAGGTGCTCCTCGCTCAGGTTCATCCCCTGCGGCGGCGGGCCCATCAGGACCTCCAGCTCCCGCGCCCACATGCCGGGTTCGTTCGGCGGCGAGTCGGTGCCGAAGACGAGCTGGTGCTTCTCCATCTGCTGCGCGAACTCCACGATGCGCGACTGGAGGAGCCAGCCGGACTCGCCGTACACGTTCGGCGAGTCGAGGATCATGTAGAGCGCCTCGAAGCAGTACACGCCACCCGTCTGCACACCGAAGTGGCCGAGGATGAAGTTGACGTTCGGGAACTCGCGGATGATCGGGTAGAACTGCGTCGGGATCGAGTACGGCCCGTCACCGGTGTGGATCAGGACGAGGACACCGAGCTCGTCGCAGACCCTCAGCACCGGACGCAGCCAGTCCAGTGCCCGGTCCGGACGGTAAGCGTGCATGTTGGCATGCAGCTTGACCATCTTGTAGCCGTATTCCTTGACGTGGTGCCGCAGCTCCGCCGCGCCGTTCTCCGGCCCGAAGCGCGGGTTGTACATGAAGTTCCCGATGAAGCGGTCCGGGTACGTCGTCACCAGGTGCGTGATGTACGACATGTAGTCCCGGATGCCCTCCCGCCCACCGCGCATCCCGTCCTGCCACACGGAGTTGCCGGGCGGCGGCATGATGCAGCCCATGTCGATCCTGCGCGGCTTCCCGTTGATCATGTAGGGGCCGTCCATCATCTCCAGGGTGCGCTCGCCGGTGAACGGCGTGCCGTCGTGCCGCCAGGCCTGGTCGACGATGTTCGTCGGGTGCATGTGGGTGTCGATGATCAAGGTGCTGTTCCTTCCCTGCTGGTTCTGGTCGTACGTGGTGCTGTGTGTGGACCGTGGTGAACCGTTCGGGGACCCAGGGCAGGGCCCGCCTCACCTCCCTTCGGTGTGCGTGAAGTCGTCGGGCCGCACCGGCACCCTGCCCAGCTCCAGCCCGGTCGCGTCGCGCAGGGCGTTCGCGATGGCCGGCGTGGAGGAGAGGGTCGGCGGCTCGCCCACCCCGTTCAGGCCGTACGGCGAGTCGGGGTGCGGCAGTTCGAGAAGGTCTATGGGCACGGACGGCATGTCCGCGATGGTGGGGATGAGGTAGTCGGTGAAGGAGGGGTTGCGCACCTTGCCGTCCTTCACGTGCAGCTCCTCCATCAGGGCCAGTCCCAGCCCCTGGGCGCTGCCGCCCTCGATCTGCCCCTCCACGGCCAGCGGGTTCATCGCCTTGCCGACGTCCTGCGCGGTCGCCAGCTCCACGACCTTCACCAGGCCGAGTTCGGTGTCGACGTCCACCACGGCGCGGTGCGCCGCGAACGCGAAGGCGATGTGCGCCTGGCCCTGCCCGCGCTCCGGGTCGACGGGGTAGGTGCGCCGGTGGGAGTACTCGTACTCCTCCTCCAGCGGGCCGTGGGCGGCGAGGAGCCGGCCGAGGTCACCGTCGCCCCCCAGCTCGGTGATCCGTTCCCGGAGCGCCTTGCAGGCGCCCTGCACCGCGCCGCCGCTCATCCAGCTGATGCGCGAGGCGGAGGAGGAGCCGGCGTCGCCGACCTGGGTGTCCGCGGGCAGCACCGTCACCTGCTGGACGCCGAGTTCGGTCCGTACGATCTGGGCCTGGACGGTGACGATGCCCTGCCCGCACTCCGCCGCCGAGGTGTGCACCTGCGCCACCGGCTCGCCGTCCGCCAGCGAGAGCCGGACCCGGGCCACCGAGCGGTCGTCGACGCCGCCGGAGAAACCGATCGCCTTGACCCCGATCGCGTACCCGACACCGCGCCTGATGCCCTCGCCGTGGCTGGTGTTGTTGAGCCCGCCGGGCAGACCGAAGGCGCCCTCGGCGGGCGGCGGGAGCGGCCGGGCGCGCAGGCGTTCCAGCAGTTCCGCGGCGGGCGCCGGACCGTCCACCTGCTGGCCGGTCGGCAGCATCGTCCCGGTCGTCATGGCGTTGCGCAGCCGCAGCTCCACCGGCTCGATGCCCAGCGCGCGGGCCAGCTTGTCCATGTTGGACTCCACGCCGTAGCAGGACTGCACGGCACCGAAGCCGCGCATCGCGCCGCAGGGCGGGTTGTTGGTGTAGACGGAGTAGCCGTCGATCTCCACGTGCGGCACCTCGTACGCCCCGGCAGCGAAGTACGAGCCGTTGGCGATGACGACCTGCGAGGTGGAGGTGTACGCGCCGCCGTCGAAGACCAGCCGCGCCTTCACGTAGACGATCCTGCCGTCGCGGGTCGCCCCGTGCTCGAACCACATCTTCGCCGGGTGGCGGTGGACGTGCCCGAAGAAGGACTCCTCGCGGTTGTAGCTCATCTTCACCGGCCGCCCGGTGTGCAGGGCCAGCAGCGCGGAGTGGATCTGTACGGAGACGTCCTCACGTCCGCCGAACGCCCCGCCGACGCCCGACATGGTCAGCCGGACCTTCTCCGGCGGCAGGCCGAGCGCCGAGCACATCTGGTGCTGGTCGTCGTAGAGCCACTGGGTGGAGACGTAGACGTCCACGCCGCCGTCCTCGGCGGGTATCGCCAGGCCCGACTCGGGCCCCAGGAACGCCTGGTCCTGCATGCCGACCTCGTACGTCCCCGAGACGACGACCTCGGCGAGCCGCTCGGCCTCGGCCATGTCGCCGTGCCGGATGCGCACATGGCGCACGACGTTGCCCAGCTCGTCCTTGCCGTCCACCCGCCGGGCGTGCACCCGCGGCCCTTCGCCGCCGACCGCCTGCTCGGAGTCGGTCAGCGGGGTGCGTATCTCGTACTCCACCTCGATGAGCCGGAGCGCCCGGCGTGCGGTCTCCGGGTGGTCGGCGGCCACCAGGGCCACCGGCTCGCCCTGGTAGCGGACCACGTCCTGGGCGAGCACCGGCTGGTCGGCGACCTTCATGCCGTACAGCGGATGCCCGGGGACGTCCTCGTGGGTGAGGACGGCGACCACGCCGGGGAGCTTCAGCGCCCTGCTCGCGTCGAGGCGGACGATACGGGCGGAGGGATGCGGGCTGCGCAGGGTCGCGCCCCACACCATGTTGTCCGCGTGCAGGTCGGAGGAGTACGCGAAGTCCCCCTTGACCTTCAGCCGGCCGTCGGGCCGCCGGACGCTTTCGCCCACCCCGTCCCGGATTCCGGTAGCGGTGCTCACGATCGATCACTTCCCTTCCACGGCAATGGGGTTGGGTGGTGCGATGTGGTGCGATGTGGTGCGGGTGGTGCTGGAGGTGCTGGAGGTGCTGGAGGTGCGTACCGCCCGGGTGCGGCGGCGGGGCTCGGGCGGCGGTGCTCAGGCGACCGGATGGATCCCCGGGCCCCGCGGCTCGTCCTGGTCGGGCCCGGCGGCCACCGCCTGGGAGAGCCGGATGCGAAGCCGTCTGATGTGCTCCCGGGCGGCCAGCTCAGCGGCGTCCGGATCGCCGGTCGTCATCGCCTCGAAGATCCGGCGGTGCTCGGCGACCGCCAGCCGCGGCCCCTCCGGACTGCGCCACAGCGAGTGCAGCGCCAGGTGCGCCTTGCCCTGGATGGTGTCCAGGGCGGAGGAGAGGTGGGTGTTTCCGGCCACCTCGCGGATCAGGCTGTGGTACGCCATGTCCATCTCGATGTGCGCGCGCTCGTCGTAGTCCGAGGTGACCACGCGCTCGTGCCGCTCCAGCAGGTCGCGCAGCTCGCCGACCTTGGTGGCGTCGAGCCGCTCGGTGGCCAGGCGGGCCGCCAGCCCCTCCATGACCTCGCGGACCACGTACAGCTGACGCACGTCCTCCAGGTCGACGGTGGAGACCACGGCGCCCCGGTGCGGGACGTGGGAGGCGAGCCCGTCGTGGATGAGCCGCTGCACGGCCTCCCTGACGGGGCTGCGGCTGATGCCCATCTGCGAGGCGAGCGCCGGCACGGACAGCGCGTCGCCCGGCCTGAGGCGGTTCGCCAGCACGGCGGCCTTCAGTTCGTCGTACGCGCGGTCCGCCAGCAGACTCCCGGCCGCGACCGGATTCACAGCCTGCTGTGCCTTGTCGGTCGCCATCCTCGCCTCCCCATCCCTGTGTCCTTCGGTCCGTGCTTCCCGGTTCCCGGCGCGCCGCGCGGGGTGTCGCGCGGTGCGCCGTCGGCCGGTCTACACGGGGTCCTTCTCCGTGTAGACTTCATGTTGCATGTAATGTTCCGGCGGGTCAACGGGTTCGACCGCCGCTTTCTTCCTGCCGGGCAGCCGCAGGTGGTGGAAGAACAGGTTGAGCAGCACGGCGGTGACGGTGCCGAGGATGATCCCGCTCTCGAAGAGTGCATGCAGCTGCCGGTTCGGCATCTGCTCCGCGAACTGCGGGAACGCGGTCGGCAGGAACCCGATGCCCATGCTGGCGGCCACCAGGATGGTGTTCCGCTGGTCGGTGAGGTCCGCCTGGAGCAGGATCTGGATGCCCACCACCGCGATCGTCGCGAACAGCACGATCGTCGCGCCGCCGAGCACCGAGGCCGGCATCGCTGCCACCACCGCGCCCACCTTCGGCACCAGGCCGAACACCATCATGATCACGCCGGCCGACGCGATGATCCACCGGCTCTTCACCCGGGTCAGCCGGATCAGGCCGATGTTCTGCGAGTACACCGTGCTGGGGAAGGAGTTGAGGGCGCCGGCGACCGCCGTGGCCAGCCCGTCCGCCCGCAGCGCCCGGGTGACGCCCTTGCCGTCCACCTCACGGCCGACGATCTGGCCGACCGCGAAGAACTGCCCGATCGACTCCACCGCCACGATGATCATCACCATGAAGACGGCCAGGATCGCGAGGGTGTCGAACCGGATGCCGTAGTGCAGCGGCGCCGCCATCCCCAGCCACGACGCGTCCCCGATCCGGGAGAAGTCGGTCTTCCCCGCGAGCGCCGCGACCGTGGTGCCGACGAACAGCCCCACCAGCACCGCCACGGTGGCCAGGAAGCCGCGCGAGAACTTGTGCAGCAGCAGGATGACCACGAACGTCACGGCGGCCAGCCCCAACTGCGCGGGCGAGCCGAAGGTGCGGGCACTCGGATCGCCACCGCCCACCTGCCGGGCGGCCACCGCGAGCAGCGTGATCCCGACGATCGTCACGATGGTGCCGGTGACCAGCGGCGGGAAGAACCTCACCAGCTTGCTGAAGACGGGGGCGATCACGAACAGGGCGAGCCCGGCCGCGATCACCGCCCCCAGCACCGTCGGCATCCCGGCCTTCGCGCCGCCCGCCGCCAGCCCCACCGAGACGAGTGAGGGCACCGCCGTGGTCGAGGTGCCCTGCACGATCGGCAGCTTGATGCCGACCCCCCTGAAGCCGACCGCCTGCATCAGCGTGGCGATGCCGCAGGTCAGCAGTGACGCGTTGACGAGCAGGCCGATGTCCTCGTCCGGCAGCCCGATGCCCTGCGCGACCAGCAGCGGCATCACCACCGCGCCGGCGTAGAAGGCGAGCACGTGCTGGAACCCGTAGACCGCGAGCCGCCAGAACGACGGCACCGCCTCCACCGGGTCCTGCGCGTGCGGGGCCGGGTCCCGGTCGTCCTTCCGGTCGTCCGTACAGCCCTGATCTGTGGTGCGGGACATGTGCGTTCTCCCTCCACCCGCCTCGGCGGCGGGGGTCCTTGTATGCGCACGTACGAGGCCGCGGACGGGCAGCCGGGGTCCTTCGTGGGGGGCTTTCCGTGGGGTCTGCGGATTCGGGAGGCTGGGTTTCGGGAGGCTTGGGCGGAGCGTCGGGGACGGGGATCGGGAACAGGGGTCGGGGTCGGGGGACAGGGGTCTGGAACAGGGGTCGGGGATCGGGGACAGGGGTCGGGGTCGGGGACGGATCGGGCGGGGGATCGGAGGTACGGGGCCCCGTTCGGGCACCGGCCCGGCCCGGCCCGGTCGCGGGGCCGGGCCCGGCGGAGGGTCAGTGGTGCCAGGAGGCGCGCAGCGCGTCGAACCCGGCCCGGGAGACCAGGCGTTCGGCCCGCTCCTGGGCCTCTTCGAGCAGCGCCGCCTCGTCGACGAGCACGCAGCGGCCGTCCTCGAACACCACCCGCCCGTCGACGACCGTCATCTCCACGTCGCTGCCGCGCGCCGCGTAGACGAGCGTGGCGACCGTGCGGTGCACCGGCCGCAGGTGCGGCCGGTCGAGGGCGACGACCACGAGGTCCGCGGGCGCGCCCACGCTCAGGGTGCCGGTGCCCGTACCGGCGTACCGGCCGCCCTCGCGGGTGGCCAGTTCCAGTGCCTCCTCGCAGCGGACGGAGGCCGGGTCGAGGTGCTGCTGCCGCTGGCCGAAAAGGGTCTGCTTCATCACCTCGAACATGTCCTGCCGGTGCCCGGCGCTCGGTCCGTCGGTGCCCAGCGACACCACCGCGCCCGCGTCCCGCAGCTCCCGCAGCCGCATCGTGCCGGAGGCCAGATAGGCGTTGGACGTCGGGTTGTGGGAGACTCCGGCCCGGCGCTCGCCGATGTGCTTGACCTCGGCGTCGTCCAGCCAGATCGCGTGCGCCAGGGTGGCCCGCTCGTCGAGCAGCCCCTCCCTGGCCAGCCACTCGACCGGCCGCACCCCGTACGCCTGGAGGTAGCTCGCCGGGTCCTTGGCCCCCTCCGAGCAGTGCGTGTGCCAGCGGGTGCCGAACTCGGCGGCCAGCTCCACCGCGCCCCGGACCAGGTCCTGGTCCACGTAACTCAGATTGAGCGGTGCGGGCCAGACCTCGACCATCGAGGTGCGCGGCGGACGGCGCTGCATGCAATCGCGGGTGATGTCCAGCTCCTCCTGCGTGGAGTAGCGGTACAGCGCGTCGGGCAGCCCGCGCGACTCGGCGACCGCGGTCCTGCGGCCGAGCATGCCGCGGGCGACGGCGCCGCGCAGCCCGGCCGACTCGACGGCCCGCGCGACGGCCAGGACGGTCTCCGGGTCGGTCGGCGCGTAGTGGTTGTCGATCACGGTGGTGATGCCCGAACGCAGCGCCTCCACCGCCCCCAGCGTGGCCGCCACCCGGGCGTCCTCGGGGTCCACGGCTATCGAGTACGGCCACATGAACTCGCAGAGCCAGGGCCAGATGGAGAGCCCTTCGCCCATGCCCCGGGCGAGCGCCTGGAACAGGTGGGAGTGCCCGTCGACGAAGCCCGGCAGCACCGCCCGGCCCCGGCAGCCGACGGTCCGCCGGGCCTGCCACTGGGCGTCGACCTCGGCGGCCGGACCGACCGCCACCACCCGGCCGCCGAGGACCGCCACCGAGCCCGGCTCGTGCACGGACCGCCGGCCGTCGACCGTGACCACCCGGCCGCCCGACAGCAGCAGATCGCATTCCAAGGGACGTGCGGGGTCCACGGGACGCGTGGGTTGCATGGAAGTCCTCCCGGAGGGTCGGCGACATGCTCAATGTTGCATGTAACGTATTCAGGCCTTTCGGCCTGTCAACCCTCTCCGACGGAACGTGCTCGTCAGGAGCCCTTCAAGTCGAAAACCCCACGAAATCACCGCAGACTGAGCGAACCGGGACGATCCCGGCCGCTCATCCGGTGCGGGGAGGAGGTGGAGCGCGATGCCCGGCCACGGCAGCAGAGGGGCGGTGCTGGTCGCTTCCTCGGTCCTGGCGGTCGCCCTCGCGGGGGCCGTCTCCTACGCGGCGCTCCCCGGCGCGGCACCCGCCGGGTCCGCGCCGCGGGCCGCCGCGACCGACCCCGGCAGGCCCTTCGGCGCCACCTGCCGGACGGCGGTGGAGGGCTCGGGGGTCGTCTCTTACTGCCACAACCCCTACCCCGAGCCGGACCACGTCCGGCTGCACACCGAATGCGTGCGCTGGTGGGACATCGACGGCGACTCGGCCGCCACGGCGGTGGGCCCCGCCCAGACCGTGCGGCTGACCGGACGCTGCTGGAAGGAGATCGGCAGCGCCTGGGTCACCCACTCCCGCACCCCGGCCGGCCCCGCACCCGCGCCGGGCGCGCGGCCGGACACCCCGGCCGGACCCGCACCCGCCCCGTGAGCGCGGCCGGACACGGACCCCGCGAGCGAGTGCGGCCCCAACTCAGCCCGTGAGACACCTGCGGTCGGCCAGGCACTTCAGCGAGTACCCGGCGGCCTCGGCGGCGGCCGTCTCCGCGTCGCCCGCCCGGATCGCCTCGATCAGCCGGGCGTGGTCCATGTGGTCCTCGGGCCGCAGCTCCTGCCCGATGTCCTCGCGCAGCCAGTCCCGCAGCAGATCGCCCAGATCGGCGTAGAGCCCGATCAGCACGTCGTTGTGCGAGGCGGCCACCACCGCCAGGTGCAGCGAGGCGTCCGCGGTGACGAACTGCTCCGCGTTCCCCGAGGCCCACGCCTCCTCGCGCCGCGCCAGCAGCCCGTCCAGGTTCCGTACGTCCTTGTCCGTACGCCGCTGGGCGGCCAGCCGTCCGGCCGAGGACTCCAGCGTGGAGCGCAGCTCGGCGATGTGCAGCGGATCGGCGTCCGCGAACCGGCGGTGCATCACCCCGGCCAGCTCGCTCGTCGCCAGTACGTACGTCCCCGAGCCCTGCCGGATGTCCAGCAGCCCGTTGTGCGCGAGCGCGCGCACCGCCTCGCGGACCGTGTTGCGGGCCACGCCCAGCTGCTCGACCAGCTCGGGCTCGGTCGGAATCCGTGACCCCACGGGCCACTCGCCGGACGTGATCTGGTTGCGCAGCGCGCTGATCACCTGGTCGGAGAGTGCGGAACGCCGGGGAGAGGTCAGCGTCATGGTGCTCCTCGTTCGGAGTCGAAGTCGGTAGGGGCGCGGCAGGAAGCGGTCGGTTACGAGTGTGCGGTCTGTCCGGGATCGATTGGACAACCAATCATCCCATGATTCTATGATGGCTCCATGCCAGTCGACGAAACCCGGACCCTGAGCCCCGAGCCCAGCACCGCACAGCAGCCCGCGACCACCGAGAAGACCCGCACCGCCACCCCCGCGAAGCAGACGGCCCCGTACTCCGTCTGGCTCGTGCGGCTCATGGTCGTCGGACTGGTGCTGGCCGCGCTCAACCTGCGCCCCGCCATCACCAGCCTCGGCCCGCTCCTCGCGGAGGTCCGCCAGGGGCTCGGCATGAGCGGGACCGTCGCCGGCCTGCTCACCTCGGTACCGTCCGTGTGTTTCGCGATCTTCGGCATCATGGCCCCCCGGCTGGCCCGCCGCTTCGGCCCGGCCACCATCGTCTGCGCGGGCATGGCCGCCATCGGGCTCGGTCTGTTCCTGCGCCCCTTCGCCGGCGGCACGGCGGGCTTCCTCGCCGCCAGCGCCCTCGCCCTGGTCGGCATAGCCGTGAGCAACATCCTGCTGCCGGCCATCGTCAAGCAGTGGTTCCCGGACCGGGTCTCCACCATGACGGGCCTGTACTCGATGGCACTGGCCATCGGCACCTCGCTGGCCGCACTGTCCACCGTGCCCCTGACCAAGGCGCTCGGCGGCAGCTGGCAGACCGGCCTCGCCGTGTGGGGCGTCCTCGCGGTGCTCGCGCTCTGCGTCTGGCTGCCGCTGGCCGTCCGGCACGGCCGCGACCGGCGCGCCGCAGGTACCCGGGCACAGAAGGAGACCCCGGACGTCGAGGCCCTCGAATCCGCCGCCGAGGCCCCCGCCAGGACCGCCGCCCCGGCCCTGTCGATGGCCCGCAGCCGCACCGCCTGGGCGCTGGCCTGCTTCTTCGGCCTCCAGGCCACCGCCGCGTACATCACCATGGGCTGGATGCCGCAGATCTTCCGCGACGCCGGCATCTCCGCCGGCACGTCCGGCATCCTGCTGGCCCTCACCATGGCGATGGGCATCCCGCTCGCCTTCGTCATCCCGCGCGTCGCGACCCGGCTCACCAACCAGGGCCCGGTGGTGCTGGTCCTCGGCCTGTGCGGACTGACCGGTTACGCCGGCCTCTTCCTCGCCCCGGCGGGCGGCGCCTGGGCATGGGCGCTGCTGCTCGGCATCTCCAACTGCTCGTTCCCGCTGGCGCTCACCATGATCGGGCTGCGCGCCAAGACCCACGCGGGTGTCGTCAAGCTCTCCGCCTTCGCACAGAGCATCGGCTACCTCATCTCCATCCCGGGCCCGCTGCTCATCGGCATGCTGCACGACGCCACCGGCGGCTGGGGCGTGCCGATCGCCCTGATGGCCACGCTGATGGTGCCGCAGATGGTGGTCGGCGTCCTGGCCGGCCGCAACCGCACGGTCGAGACCGAAGCCGCCGCCTGACCGGGGCGCCGCCCGGCGGGAGCACGGGGAGTACGGGGGAGGGGCGGCACGGGCCGTGACAAAGGGTGCGAGACTGACCCCATGCCTGTGCTCGACCCGAACCCCCCGAACGGCCACAAGAAGCTGCTGATCGTGCTCGGCGCGATGCTCGCCGTCACCGTGATCATCGCCGTCATCGCGACGCTCGCCTCGCCGTAGCACCCGTACGGTCCGCGGCGCCCGGCCGGCACCCGGTCGGCCCCGCCCGGCGGACCTTCGCAGGGCCGCAGGGGTGGGGTTGTCCCCACCATCCCCTAGGGGGCTGGGATCAGGGTCGAGTGGGGAGTCCACCGGATGGGCGCGGGCGCCCGCACTCCGTAGGTTCGAGGTGTCCCGTTCGGATACCGCTCACCCCCGGAGGCGGCCATGTCGGCCCCCACGCACACCGCGCACCGCACCACCGAGACGGGCAGGCGTCTGACGTGGTGGTCCGTAGCCCTGCCGGTCGCCGCCTTCGTCGTCCTGCTCACCCTGGTCACCGGCCCCGGCCGGGCCAGTGCCGCGGCCGGCCCGGCGGACGCCACGGGCGTCGCCTACCTGCTGGAGCGCATCCTCTCGCTGCTGCCCCTGTGACCCGCCCGGCCCGCCGTTCACCCGTGCCGGGGGAGCGCGTCAACACCCCGGGCCCCGGAGTGCATTTCGTGCGAAGCTGGAGTGCATGAGCGTCGATACACCCCGCAGGATCGTCCTTCTCCGGCACGCCAAAGCCGACTGGCCGCAGGTGTCCGACCACGACCGGCCGCTCGCCGACCGGGGCCGCCGGGACGCCGCCACCGCAGGCCGCAAACTGGCCGACACCGGCATCCCCTTCGACCTGGCCCTGTGCTCGACCGCCGCCAGGACCCGGGAGACCTGGAAGCTGGCCGTCCAGGAAATGCCGCAACGGCCCAGGACCGTCTACGAGGACCGGCTGTACGAGGCCTCCCTCGGCGAGATCCTCGCCCTGCTCAACGAGGTGCCCGACGAGGTGGCCGAACTCCTGGTCATCGGCCACAACCCCGGAATGCACGCGGTCGCCGACGCGCTGGCGGGCAAGGCGGACCCGGACGCGCTGTCCCGGATGACCAAGGGCGGCTTCCCCACCGCGACGTACGCGGTGATCGAGTTCACCGGCTCCTGGAAGTCGGTGGAGCACGGTGTGGGCAGGCTGACCGATTACTGGGCGCCGCACGACTGACGGGCCCGCCCCGTCCCACCGATCGTCAGCACCACAGGGCAGGGCCCCGGGAACGGCTCCCGGGGCCCTTTCGACGTACCTGGCGGCCGACTCCCGGCCGGCCCGGCATTCTCAGTGCAGATGGACGGCGTCCCCGTCCGCGGCCTCGACCTCTTCGCGCGTGATGCCCAGCAGATAGAGGACGGTGTCCAGGAACGGCACGTTCACCGCGGTGTCGGCAGCCTGCCGCACCACCGGCTTCGCGTTGAACGCCACGCCGAGACCGGCCGTGTTGAGCATGTCGAGGTCATTGGCGCCGTCGCCGATCGCCACCGTCTGATCCAGCGGAACACCGGCCTCCGACGCGAAGCGGCGCAGCAGCCGGGCCTTGCCCGCCCGGTCCACGATCTCGCCGGTCACCCGGCCGGTGAGCCTGCCGTCGACGATCTCCAGGGTGTTGGCGGAGGCGAAGTCGAGCGACAGCTCCTCCTTGAGCGCGTCGGTGACCTGGGTGAAACCGCCCGACACCACACCCACTTGGTACCCGAGCCGCTTGAGCGTCCGCACCAGGGTCCGGGCGCCGGGCGTCATCCGCACCTCGGAGCGCACCTTCTCCACGACCCCGGCGTCGAGCCCCTTCAGCAGCGCGACCCGCGCGTGCAGCGACTGCTCGAAGTCCAGCTCCCCGCGCATGGCCTGCTCGGTGACGGCGGCGACCTGAGCCTCGCACCCGGCGTGCGCGGCGAACAGCTCGATGACCTCGTCCTGGATGAGCGTCGAGTCCACGTCCATGACGACGAGCCGCTGGGCCCGCCGGTGCAGCCCGGCCGACACGACGGCCACGTCGACGCCGATCTCCGCGGCCTCGGTGGCCAGCGCGGTCCGCAGAGGTTCGGTCTCGGCACCGGAAACCGCGAACTCCACCGCGGTGACCGGGTACTTGGCGAGTCGGAAGATACGGTCGATGTTGCCGCCGGTGTCGGTGATCCTGGCCGCTATGGCGGCCGTGCACTCGGCGGTCAGCGGGTGGCCGAGCACGGTGACGTGCGAACGGCCGCTGCCGCGCGGCCGGTTGTCGCCCGTACCCGAGATGATCTCGGCCTGGAGCTTGAGTGAGTCCGCCCAGCTGTGCACGGTCGCCCGAAGCTCGCCGGCGGCGGCGACGGTCGGCTCGGTGATGAGGACGCACAGGACGATGCGGCCCCGGGTGACGACCTGCTCGATGTCCACGACATCGACGGAGTAGGCGGCGAGGGTGTCGAAGAGCCCGGCGGTGATCCCGGGACGGTCCTTCCCGAAGATCTTGACGAGAAGGGTGGGGACGTCGGTATTCGGCAATACGCTCATGGTCCCCCCACCGTATCGGCCCCCCGCCCCGCCCTCACCCACCGTCCCGCCCACCGGACAAACAATCCGCGAGCCCCCTCAGGGGCGCGAGGAACTGCGCGAGCAGCCACCCACGCGTCCGCAGGCAAACACCGGCCGCGCGGCCGGCGGTCCAGGGAAGGGGCGAGCGCCCGCCGCAGGCGTCCCCCGCCCGCACGCTTCCCACCCCACCCCGCGCGAACCGCACCCCCACCCCTCCTACTTCCTCCTCGGCGGGCCCGGCCTCCCCGGCGGCGGAGGCCCCTCCTCCTCCGGCGGGGACGAGGGCCGGGGCGGCGGAGGGGGAGCGCCCTTCCGCCTCCCCCCACTCCCCGGCGGAGCCGCCGGCGGCTCTCCCGGCGGCGAGGGCATCCCCGTGATCGTCGGCGCCGCATGCCTCCCGTCCTTCGTCCTGCGGTGCGGCACGGACCCGAGCGACCCCGCGGGCGGTGGTGTCCGCTCCGACCGCCACCCGTCCCGCGGCGCGGGCCGCCCGTCCCGCGGTACGGGCTCCGTGGGCGGCCAAGCCGACGGACCACCACCGGCCCCGGACCCGGCACCCGCCCCCGCCCCGGCAGCCGTCCCCGACCCCGACCCCGACCCCGCCCCGGAACTCCCGCGACCCCCGTCCCCCACTTCCCGCAAGTACGGGTTCGTCCCCTCGTCCCCGCCCTCCCCGTACCGGGGCGACGGGTTGTACGGACCCGGTACGTACGCCAGGTCCGGATACGTCCGGTCCCCGCGCCCCGGCACCCCGCCCCACGGCCGCGCCAGCACCGCCGCCCGGCGGCCGTCCGCCCCGGCCGCGCACGCCAGCAGCGCCCCGAGCGCCCCGGCCGCCGCGCCCCAGACCACCCCGAGCAGCAGCGCCATCGCCACGTTCCCGCGCAGCGAGATGCCCGCCCCGAAGGCGTCGAAGCCCAGCACCGAGAGCGACGCGTCCGCCGACACCCCCGTCAGCCACACCAGCAGCGGCAGCCCCAACCCGGTCACCGTGCCCAGCGCCACCGCGGCCTGCCCCGCGTACGCCGCCACCGACAGGCCGTCGCGCGGGGTCCGGGCCGCCGCGAGCACACCGGCGTACAGCATCAGCAGCGCGGCGGCGACGGCCAGCAGCCACACCCGCCCGTCCAGCTCGGCGAGCCGGGACACCGACAGCGGCCGGTCCGCGGTCGCGGAGAGCAGCTCGTCGAAGGGCGCGGGCAGCACGTTCACCAGCTGTCCCGTCGCGTGCCCCTCCCACGGCACGAACAGCCCGAGCGGCACCGCCAGCCACACCCCGTTCGGCGCTCCGAGCAGCGCGGCTCCCAGCACCCGCCCCGGGTGGTCGTCCCCGATCGCGGCGTAGAGGGCCGCCACCACGCCCGCCAGTACCGCCACCAGGAACACCGCGACCAGCGCGGACGCGGCCGGCCGCAGCACCCGGTGCACCGCGTCCCACCCCTGCGGCAGCGGTGTGCGGCGCGAGGCGAGCAGCGCGATCAGCAGCACCCCCACCACCCACACCGCACCGCCGAGCAGCGAGGGCCCCGTATTTACACCGAATCCGACCGTCGCTTTCGCATCCACCAGATCGGAGAGCCGGTCGGGCAGCAGTCCGCCGATGCCGCCGAGCGCGTCCGGGAGCTTGTCCGCGATGTCGCCGGGAAGATCGTTTCCGGGAATCCGGTCGAGTCCGAGCTTCCCGCCGTCAATCGTGATGACGTCGTGACCCGCCCAGCTGATGACACCGAGAGTGACGACGAACAACACCGCCACCGAACCGGCGCGCACCGCCAGTTCGGTGCCGGGTATCACCTTTCCCGCACTCCGCAGCGACCTCAGGAAGAAGAAGGCGAGCAGCAGCGCGCCGACCAGACCCACCCCAAGTGGCGCAATATCGACGGCTGTTCGTGCCGCGGCGCCCTCGATCCCGAAGGCCGAGACGTTTCCGGTGGGGGTGACCGAGCCGCCCACCGCGAGAACCACCACGGCCGCCGTCAGGGCCCGTAACGACCCGGCGGCGTCCGCCCCCAGCAGATGCAGCCCCAGCGCGGCGACGCCCGCCATTCCCGCCAAAGCCCAGCTCACAGAGGCAATCGAGGCCAGCAGGACATCGCCCCACCGCACACCGACCCGGCCGTTCGCATCCATCTGGCCACCCGATCTGTACCGGTAAATCCCAGTTGCCCAGCTCGCGCATGATCCGTACGCAGACATACGGACTCATGGGCGCTTACCACTCTCCGGGGGTGTTTCGACTGAGTCAACGGGCGCGTACCGGTCGTGCGCACCCCCTTTTCACATGGCCCGACTTTCGGATTCGAGCCGGAGCCTGAAATAGTTCCCCACGATGTTCACCATCCCTAGACTCCCGGTGACGGGCGTAACTACGGGGGACAACTAGTGGGGCATGGAGTGCCGGAACTCGTACTGGAATTGAATGGAAGGACCTGGACGCTCGACTCGTCCAGGTCGTACACCCTTGGTCGCGATCCCCAGGGTGATGTGGTCATAGACGACGCCAGGGTGTCGTGGCGGCACGCCTCGATCAGCTGGGGCGGCCGTAGCTGGGTGATCGAAGACCACGGCAGCACCAACGGCACGTACGTGCAGGGCCAGCGGATCCATCACACGGAGATCGGCCCCGGCTCCGACGTGCACCTGGGCAACGCCACCGACGGACCGCAGCTGATCCTCACGGGCGCGGGAGCGGGAGCCGCGCCGCAGCAGGCACAGCAGCCGCAGCCCTCGCACCAGCAGGCGGCGCCGCAGTCGCAGCAGCCCAGCTGGCAGCAGCAGGCACCGCAGGGAGCGCCGCCCCAGCAGCAGCCGAGCTGGCAGCAGCAGGCGCCGCACCAGGCACCGCAGCAGGGCAGGCCCGCGCAGCCCCAGCAGGGGCAGCAGCAGCCGAGCTGGCAGCAGCAGCCCGCCGCCCAGGCCCAGGTGCCCGCGCAGGGCAACAAGCCCGGTGGTGCCGCGGGGGCCCCGCCGGTGTACGGCGACCGCAGCCCGACCACGTTCCACCAGATGGCACTGGGCCGGGTCATGCGCATCGGCCGTGCGCTGGAGAACGAGCTGGTCGTCTCCGATCTCCAGGTCTCCCGGCTGCACGCCGAGTTCCACTCGACGCCCGACGGCCGCATGGAGATCCGCGACCTCGGCTCGCACAACGGCACGTACATCAACGGCCAGCCGATGCAGAAGTCGGGCACGGCGCTGCTGGGCCCCAACGACATCGTCGGCGTCGGCCACTCCACCTTCCGCGTCGTCGGCGACCGGCTGGAAGAGTTCGTCGACACCGGTGAGGTCTCCTTCTCCGCCCGCCACCTCACGGTGACGGTCGACGGCGGCAAGGACATCCTCAAGGACGTCTCCTTCGGCGTCCCCGAGAAGTCCCTCATCGCGGTCATCGGCCCCTCCGGCTCCGGAAAGTCGACCCTCCTCAAGGCGCTCACCGGTTACCGGCCCGCCAACAAGGGCGACGTCCTCTACGACAACCGGAACCTGTACAAGCAGTTCGCCGAGCTGCGCCAGCGCATCGGTCTGGTCCCGCAGGACGACATCCTGCACAAGGAACTGACCGTCAAGACGGCCCTCAAGTACGCCGCCAAGCTGCGCTTCCCCGCGGACACCAGCGAGGCCGAGCGCCAGCAGCGGATCAACGAGGTCCTCGGCGAGCTCAAGCTGGACATCCACAAGGAGAAGAAGGTCACCTCCCTCTCCGGCGGCCAGCGCAAGCGCGTCTCGGTCGCCCTGGAGCTGCTGACCAAGCCCTCCCTGATCTTCCTCGACGAGCCGACCTCGGGCCTCGACCCGGGCATGGACCGCGACGTCATGCAGCTGCTGCGCGGCCTCGCCGACGACGGCCGCACCGTCCTGGTCGTGACCCACTCGGTCGCCGAGCTCGCGATCTGCGACAAGCTCCTCGTGATGGCCCCCGGCGGCTCCGTCGCCTACTTCGGTCCGCCGGAGGAAGCCCTCAACTTCTTCGGCTACAGCACCTGGGCCGACGTCTTCTCCGCCTTCGAGAACTACCGCGACTACGACTGGGCGGGCCGCTGGCGCGGTTCGCAGCACTACCAGATGTACGCGGCGGACATCGACGCCGTCGCCGCCCAGTCCGTACACATGCCGCCCCCGCAGCAGATGCGCCCGCCGAAGCCGCAGGGCTGGGGCGCGCAGCTGATCACGCTGATCCGGCGGTACGTCTCCGTCATCGCGTCGGACAAGGGCTTCCTCGGCCTGATGGTCATCCTGCCCGCGGTGCTCGGCCTGGTCAGCGTCGTGATTCCGGCGGACTTCGGCCTCGGCCCGCCCAAGCCGCCGTCGAGGTTCAACGGCGACGCAGGAACCATCATGCTGATCCTCGCGGTCGGCATGTGCTTCTCCGGCGCCGCGAACTCGGTCCGTGAGCTGATCAAGGAACGGGTCATCTACGAGCGCGAACGGGCCACCGGCCTCTCCCGCTCCGCGTACCTGATGTCCAAGGTCATCGTCCTCGGCGTCATCACGGCCATCCAGGGCGTGATCATCTGCGCGATCGGCTTCTCCACCCGGGACCTCCCGAAGGAGGGCCTGATCATGCCGCCCGCGGCGGAGATCTGCGTCTCCGTCATCGCGCTCGGCTTCACCTCGATGATGTTCGGCCTCGTCATCTCCTCGCTGGTGAAGACCTCCGAGAAGACGATGCCGCTGCTGGTCATGTTCGCCATCGTCCAGGTGGTCTTCACCGGCATCCTCTTCAAGGTGTACGGACAGATCGGCCTGGAGCAGTTCGCCTGGCTGATGCCGTCCCGCTGGGCCATCGGCGCCGCGGGCACCACGCTGGACCTGGCGCACCTGATGCCGCCGTGGGACCAGAAGAACCCGACCGACCTCGACCCGCTGTGGGAGCACACCGCCTCCCAGTGGGGCATCAACATCGCGGTCCTGCTGGCCCTCGGCGTGATCTGCGGCTTCGCCGTCGCCCGCCTGCTGCGCCGGCACGAGCCCGAGGTCATGCGCAAGTGACGCGCTGAGCGCGGACAGCACGAAGAGGGGCGGGGGCCCCCCGGGACGCGCGGGGGGCGCCCCAGGCTTGACCCCCACCCGGCCACCGGGGTCATCATGCCGCCGGGGCGGTTTGGTTTCGGGCCGAGAGGCCGCGCG